>DATBZA010000158.1:0-125496 GCA_036513415.1 Myxococcales bacterium
AGCAGCACCACGTCCGCCCGCGGCAGCGCCCGCCGGAAGAAATCCAGCGTGCCCTCCGGCAGCAGCCGATCGCACGCCCCCCACACCAGCCGCAGCGGCGTCCTCAGCCCGGTCAGCTCGGCCTCGCGCAGGAAGTCCGGCTCGGAGAGCGCCTCGAGGATTCCGCTGCAGGCCGGAGCGGACATGGCCCTGACCACCTCGTCCGGAAACAGCCGCAGCGCCACTGGGGGGCGGTGGAACGCGGACTTCAGATAGCGCGCTGCTCCAGCCCGGTCGCGCGCGGAGACGAGCTCGCGGAACGGGGCCCACCGCTCCGGCGTGAGCATCGCGCCACCGGGGTTGACGAGCGCGATTGCGGAGGGGCGCACCGCGCCCGACAATGCGAGCCGCAGCGCGAGCCAGCCGCCAAGCGAGTGACCCACCAGCACCGGGTCGCGCAGCTGCCGGGCATATTGGGCGACCGCATCGGCCAGCGTCTGCAGGCGCCAGTTGGGTGGTTTTCCGGAGAGGCCGTGACCCGGGAGGTCGAGGAGGTGGACCTGGAACTCGCGCGCGAGCGGACCGGCCACCTGCGCCCACCCCGCCAGCGAATCTCCCAGGCCGTGAAGCAGCAGCACAGCGCGCGCGCTGGACCTGCCGCGCACCGCGTAGCGCAGAGGTCCAGCGACCGATGCGGCCCATCCGACGCGCGCTCCGCGCTCGGCCAGGCCGCGCATCAGCGCGAGCGCAATCTCCTGCACCGCCTTACAGATCCGCGGGGCGCAGCGTGCTGCGCCCATTCTCCTTGGCCCGCGATACGGCCTTCTCGACCGCGGCCCGGACGTGCTCCGAGAGCGCCGTGATGAACTCGTCCGAGGTGCGCATCTCTCTTTCACGAATCAGATCGCGAACCTTGCTCTGCACGATCAACAGGCCCGGATCCTTCTTTCCCTCGGTGTTCTCGCCCATGGCGCGGTGCTCTAGCAGACGCCCCGCCTGCTTTCAACGACCCGGGCGTCCAAACCCGTCATCGGGCGAGGAAGTCCCTCGCCAGCCGGAAGTCCTCGGGAAGCGGCGCCGCCACCCGCAGCTCTCCGCCGAGCGGGTGTCGGAGCTCCAGCGAAAGCGCGTGCAGCATCGGCCGTGAGAAATCGTGTCGGGCCCCGCCGGCTCGCGTGAGGAGCGCCGCTCCGCCGTGCACCTTGTCGCCCAGCAACGGGGATCCCAGCGCCGCCATGTGCAGGCGGATCTGGTGCGTGCGCCCCGTCTCCGGCATCGCTGCCACGGCGGCCGCGCCCTGGAAGCGCTCCAG
Source organism: Myxococcales bacterium (assembly GCA_036513415.1). Lineage (GTDB taxonomy): Bacteria > Myxococcota > Myxococcia > Myxococcales > 40CM-4-68-19 > 40CM-4-68-19. The sequence goes on from DATBZA010000158.1 coordinate 1,292, forward strand.
CACCCGCCAGCGCGTGAGCGCGGGCCGCGACTCCACGGGAGCGTCCGCGACGCCGTCGTCGGCGGAGGGCGCCGGCGCGACCAGCGCCCGATACTCCTTGCGAACGCGGTGGGCGCGAAACTCGGCGAGGAGCGCGGCTTGCGCGCGCCGCGCCCGGGCGAGGACGGTGACGCCCGTGGTGCCCCGGTCGAGGCGGTGCACGAGCAGCGCCTGGGTCTGCCGCTCGCCGGTCTCGCGCAAGAGCGCGCTGCAGAGCTCGGGGAGCGCCGGGCCTCCGGCCAGGTCTTCCTGGGCAGCGACGCCCGCCGGTTTGTCCACGGCGAGCACCAACTCGTCCAGGTGGAGGATGCGCTCCCGCTCCAGCGCCGGCACCTCGGACGCGGAAAGCGTCACCTCCACGCGGTCGCCCGGGCGGACCAGGGACTCCGGATCCCGCACGCGCCGGCCGCGCACGAACGCGCCGCCCCGCGCGGTGGCTGCCCGGGCCAGCTCCTGGGAAATCGCGCCGCGGCGGATCAGGAGCTGGACCAGCGGTTCGTCGCGGTCGGCGACCAGCCGCAGGCGCGAGGGCGGCCGCCGGGAGCGCATCGCGGCGCCGCTATCCCTTTTCGACCACCCGGACGGGGAACTTGCTCAACGCGGAGCAGACCATTCCATGGGACCCGGCCAAGAGATCGTGGAATACCCCGCGCGGCGCGAGGGCGACAGCGCCGGGACCGAGCGGAATGCGCAGCTCGTTCCCGGCCGCGATCGTCTCCAGGACCAGCTCGCCGGAGCCCTGCACGCAGATGAACGCGCGGTCGCCCTCGGGATACTTCTTCCATCCCGTCTTCTGGCCCGGCTTCAGATAGACGCCGTCGACGAGGAGCTGGTCGGTCTTCACCGCGTGCAGCACGTTCGCCCTGTCGTCCGTGTAGCGCGCGTCGGTGATGAGGTTGACGCTCTGCACCGCGTTCCTTTCTAGAATTGCGCCGGCGCCGGAGTGGCGGCCTTGTTGAAGAGGAACTTGGTGATTCCCCAGCCCAGGATCACGAACACGATCGCCAGCACCCAGGCATAGTCGCTTCCGTACACGCCGGGAAAATGGTTCGAGACCATGAAGAAGATGAGGGGGACCGACATGTACGTGTTGTGCTTGCTGCGCAGGGCGGCCAAGGCGGGGATCGACGGGTCCGCCGCCGGCCCGGTGCCTTTCACCCCGGCGATGATCTTGCGCTGGTTCGGCCAGATCCGCATCCAGACGTTGGCCGCCATGATGGTGCCGAACAGCGCGCCCGCGTAGATGAAGAGCGCGCGCCCGCCCATGAAGAGGTGGAAGATGAAGACCAGGACCGCGAACAGGACCAGGGAGACGATCATGCCCGTGGTCTCGTTCTTCATGCTCTTCCAGAGCACGTCATAGACGGCGAACGCGACCAGCACGATCAGGAGCGCGATGCCGCCCGAGCCGTAGCTGCTCATCCGCTCGCTGCCCATCGCGTTGCCGGCCCAGTACACGACCCAGAGCAGCAGGATGCCCGTCACCCAGGTGTAGGCAGCGCCCCAGCGGAACCAATACAACGCGCGAGGCATCAGCTCCGGGACCACCTTCTTCCGCGAGTCGGGATCATACGTTTTCGCCACCTGCGCGTTGACGAAGTTGAAGAACCAGAGGTGGCCGATCCACATGACGCCGGCCAACACATGGATCCAACGGAAGACGAGGTTCAGCCACTCGGAGACGTTCGGGTCCATCCCACCCTCCCTGGGGAATTTCCCCGCGCGCACACTAGCGTTCCGGGATCGCTCCGTCGAGCGAGATCCGACGAAGGGGGCAAGCGCCCGCCGCACACTTTCCAATCCGTGCGCATCTTGCGCGGTATGAAACGGTACGAACCGAAGCAGTTTCCCAGGCTGAAGGGTCTCTCGGGCATTTCGGACACGCTGCTGCAGGATCACTTCAAGCTGTACGAGGGCTACGTGAAGAACGTGAACGAGCTCACGGGACAGCTGGACGAGATCCTGAAGGAAGGAAAAGCAAAAGCCACCAATCCGGCCTTTGCGGAGATGACCCGCCGTCTCGGGTTCGAGTACGGCGGGATGGTGCTGCACGAGCTCTACTTCGGGAATGTCCGGCCGGAGCCGGATCCGCTGAACAAGACGGGGGCGCTCGCGCAAGCGCTGGCGCAGGGTTTCGGCAGCTTCGAGGCCTGGCTGGACGACTTCAAGGCCATCGCCGGCATGCGCGGGGTGGGCTGGGCCATCGCCTATCAGAACCCGGAGAACCGGCAGGTGTCGAACCACTGGATCACGCTCCACGAGGACGGCCACCCGCCGGGCTTCAAACCCATCGTGGTGATGGACGCCTGGGAGCACGCCTTCGTTCCCGACTACAAGCCCACCGAGCGGAGCAAGTACGTGGACGCGTACTTCAAGAACCTCGACTGGCGGGCTTGCGAGGCGCGGCTGATCAAGTAAACAGCGGCTCGTGCTTCGCGAGCTGCCCGATCTCCGGGAGGACGCCGCGCGCCTGGCGGCAGCGCTGGCGCGCGCGCGCCATCGCCGCGCCGCGGGGCTGCCCCTGGACACCTCGCTGCGTGAAATCCTCCGGACACACAAGCTCGCGGCGAGCAGCGACGGGTTGGCAGAGGTAAGCGAGGCGCTGCAGAACGCGCAGGCCGAGGATCCGCGTCGGCCGGGACGCATCGCGCGGCTCTCCTCCTTGCGCGACTTCCTCGCGCGCGCCCGGGCCCTCGCCATCGAGCCCGGGGCGGCGCAGGAGTTGTTCGACTTGCCGCAGCGTCCGCTGGTGCGGCCGCCGGGCGACGCTGGCCTGCAGGGCGCGCTGCCCGCCGTGGCGGTGTTCCGCCAACTGCCGTTCATCCGCTCGCGCGACAAGCGCGCGGAGATGGAGGCGGCGCTTTCGGCCGCCCTGCAGCCTGCGGATGCGACCAGGAGCGCGGCGTGGGAAGCGGCCCAGCAAGCCCGGGAGGAGGCCGGCATCCCGATCCCGCAGGATGCAGCGGCATGGGCGGAGAAGGTGCTCGACGGCACCGACGCGTTGGCGAAGGACCTGGGAGGCTGGCTCCTCGAGCGCCACACGGGTGCCAAGCCTGGGGTCGCGGCACGGCACGACGTCCTCCACCTCCTGCACGCCCCCCATTGCGCGGGAGCCTTCCCGGCGGGCGAGATGCAGCGGACGGTGCGGCGCTGGGTGGACATGCTGCGCCTGGACCTGTCGGGCGTGAAGCTCGACGACGAGGATCGCCCGCTCAAGTGGCCCGGCGCGCGCGCGGACCCTCTCGATCCGCCGTACGAGGCGGCCCTCACGTTTCTTCCGGCGGAGGGGCCGCGCGCGCTCGGAGCGCTCCTGGGCGGGATCGGAGCGGCGCTCCTGCGCCTGGGTCCGCCCGCGGACGCGCCGCCGGAGGATCTCTGGCTCGGCGATCCCGCGGTGCTGCACGCCTGCGCCGCGCTGCTCGAGGGTTTCGTGCGCGACCGCGGATGGTTGCGGCGCTGCGCCAGAGCCGAGCTGTCTCGCGACGACGAGCGGGCGATTGCGATCGCCACCGTGTTCGATGCCCGGGTGGCGGGCGCCCGCATCCTCGCCGCGCTGCAGGCGCATGAGTCCGGCCTGGGCTCGCGCGCCGCCGGCGTCCACCGGGAGCTCTACGCGCGCGCAACCGGAGCGGAGCTTCCAGCCGGCATGGCCCTCTGCGATCTGGATCCCTGGATCGACCCGCTGGCGGAATTGCAGGGCAGGGCGCTGGCCGAGCGCGCCCGCACGTTCCTGCGCGACCTCCATGACGAGGATTGGTGGCGCAACCCGCGCAGCGTGGTCTCCCTGCGGGAGATTTGGGGACGCGGCGGTCGTCCCAACTATGCCGAATTGTGGTCGGAGATGGGCGGTGAGCCGTCCGCCGGTCCGTTGTTGATCGAACTTTCCGCGAGCAGCCGTTAACAATGCTCGCAGAGGAAGGTCCACTCTACGGGAGACTTTTGCTGGTGGAACGCTGCAAGCCCTCAGATTCAGGGACGGCCGGGCGGCCCTCTGGCTGCGAGGGATCCCCATGATCCGACGAGGAGCCCCGTGGCCGGTGGCCGATGAGAGCTGGCCGGTCCGGTACCGGTTCGAGTCGCTGCGCGCGCTGCAGCGCCACCTCCGGCTCGGCGGCGGCTTCTTCCTGCCCGACCCCGACATGCCGGGCGGGCCGGGCTCGCGCGTGATCGTCGAGATCGCGGTGCCCGAGACCTCGGATGGGCCGCTCCTCCACGGGCGCGTGCGCGAGCGGGTCCACGACGGCGTCTGGCTCGACGTCCCTTCCGCGCGCCCCGCGGCCCGCTGGGAACCCGATCCGAACGGTCCGCGGCGGAAGCACCGGCGGCTGGCCTGCGAGCTTTTCGTCGAGGTTCAACCGCAGGGCGGCGCGCCCTGGCTCTGCCGCGCCCTGGACCTGAGCGAGGGCGGGCTTCGCATCGCGACCGGATTCGAGATCGGGATCCGCGGAGATGAGCTGTCCGCCACCCTGCTTTCGCCCGAAGGCCATCTCGCGCCCGCCGAGCTGCGCGGGCGCGTGGTGTGGGCCGGATCGCGCGAGACCGGCATCGAGGTCATCGAGCAGTCGCCGGGCTATCGCACGTTGCTCGCAGCCGCGGCCGCCCGCTGGGCATTGGTCGAGGAGCTCGAGCACGCCAGCGACTGCCCTTGCGCTCAGGGCGTGGCCGCGACCGGCCAGCGCCAGCCGTAGAGCCGGCTGTAGTGCCACCACTCCTTCGGGTTCACCCGGAAGCCGGCGGCGTGCATCGCGGCTTTCAGGGCCTCGCGATGGTCCTTGGCGGGGCCGTCCGGGAGAGGCGCTTCGGCGGCGGCGTCCGGGCCGAAAGCGTCGAACGCGGTCGGCATCGCGAGCCGCGCGCCTGAAAGGTCCGCCAGCTCGAGGTCGACGGCGACGCCCCGCGCATGCAGGCTGCCGCGCGCGGGATCCGCGACCGAGCCCGGGTGCGGATGCGCCGCGAAGAGCGCCTTCTGCGCGGCGAGCGACCGGGTGCAGTCGCGGGCGACCAGCCGGAAGCCGCGCTTGCGCAGCGCGTCAGCCGCCGTGGCAAGCCGCTGCGCCACGCTGCCGCGCAGCAGGCACTTCGAATCGGCCGGGTACAGGGCGCGCCCCACGATGTTGTCGGGCGTGGCGTACGCGAGATCGACGATCAGCGCCGGAACCACGACTGCCGCATCGACCAGGGGGTCATCCGCGTCCGCCACGGGCGGCAGCTGCTGTGGACCGTACAGTTGCGCCGCGAGCAACAGCGGCAGCCACATGCGCTACTTCAGGCGGCGCAAGGCGCGAATGATCTTGTCCTTTTCCTTGGTGCGCACGGTGGGGGCCGCACCCTTCGTCCCCACGCTGCGCGCAGCGAGCTTCTGCTTCAGCTCGATCTCCAGGGCAAGCAGCTCGGCGCGCGCTTCCGGATTGTCCTGCCCCCGGCGCGGCAGGACCTCGTTCCTGCCTAGCGACATCCCCGACCGCATCCGGACCGTCTTCTCCTCGCGAGCGCTGAGCTGGCGCGCGGCAGTGCGGAGCAGCTGACGGACTTCCGCGCTGGTGATCGTGGTCGAGGAGGACTTGTTGGTCATTACGCGGTCACCTCTACGGGTCGTCGCGGTATCCATTTGCACCCTACCCCCCGCTCCTGGGAGATCCAATTTTTCTACGGAATCGCGCCTCTACGCCCGCACAGAAACACGGGATTCGCAGCAGATCAACCTTTTGGCGCAAATGTGCGCACCTATGCGGAAAGATCCTGCTTTCTCGCAGCATTGGCGCGGATCACGTTTCCATAGGAAAGCGCGCATGCCCCCCGATCCGGCGCGAGCGCCGTTCAGCGCTGCGGAGCGGCTTCTTCTTCCTCGTCGTCCGCTTCCTCGGGCGCCGGAGGCGCAGGCGCAGGCGCCGCGGTCTTCCCCAGGAAGCGCAGCGGATCCTTCACCGCGTGGGGCACGCTCGTCTCGGGCTCGTACTGCGGCGTCTTCAGCCCCGGATCCTTGCCCACGCTCGAGGTCACGAGCACGGAATGGAGATCCAGCTCCGCCGCTGGCCCCTCTCCGTTCCCCGCGACCTTGAAGTGGCCTCGCAGATCGCAGCCGAGCGGCACCGCGGTCTGCGCATCGATGACCAGCGTGCCCGACACGCGAACCGGCTCCTCCTTCTCCCAGAGCTCGAGCCGCCGCGCCGTGTCCGGATCGACCTTGTTCTCCGGGTACTGCACCGCCGGCAGGTCGCTCTTGTCGACGTCGCCGTCGCGGGCGCCGAAGCCTGTGACCGTGTACCGCGCCACGCGCCGCCCCTCGCTGGTCGTCTCGCCCGCGCTCCGCAGCTTCAGTCCGTGCGCGAGCCGATCGAAAGTGGCGAGCCCGGACAGCGCCTGCTCGCGGATGCGCCCCGGATCGGTGCGATCGGTGCGGCGCTTGTGGAACGAGCCGTAGAGGCTCTTGACGAACACCTCGCCCTTCACCCACAGCAGCTCGAATCCCTGGTTGTGATCGTTCACCAGGCGCGCCGAGAAGTCACCACCGGGCGCTTGCACGAGCGTGGTCTCCTCCGCCAGCGACACCTCGGACCCGCCGTCGGGCAGCCCGGGCCCGCGGAACCAGGCGAACTGTACCCGCTGCTGCGCCTTGTGCGGGCCCAGGCGCTGCTCGATCTCCGCTCGGCGCATGTGCAGGACGCGGCGGGCGAGGGCAGGGTCGTCGGCGAGCCGCGCGGCGTCGATCTTCTCCTTGGCCTGCGGAAGCTCGCCGACCGGCTGCTCGGGCGAGAACATGCGCGCCCGGGCGGCCTCGTCCTCGCTGCGCTTGCAGGAGGAGGCTAGAAGCAGGACGGCGGCCAGGATGGTGCGGCGCATGGGGCGCGAACCTTAACCGGAAGGATGGACCTATGCCCAGAGCATCCGCGCGATCACGACAGAGGCGGTCAGGCCGGTGAAGTCCGCCAGGAGCCCGGCGGCCAGCGCATGCCGGTACCGCACCACGCCGACCGACCCGCAGTAGACCGAGAGCACGTAGAAGGTCGTCTCGGTCGATCCCTGCAGCACGGACCCCAGCCTGCCCGCATAAGAGTCCGGACCGAGGCCCGGGGTGGCGAAGATGTTGCCCAGCAGCCCGAGGGCGCCGGATCCCGAGAGGGGGCGGACCAGCGCCATCGGCAGCACCTCGGCCGGCAAGCCCAAGGGACCAGTGATCGGCGCGAGCACCTTGGCCAGCGCGTCCATCGCGCCGGCGCCGCGGAAAGCGCCGACGGCGGCGAGGATCGCCACCAGGAACGGGATGATGCGGACGGCGACGTTGAAGCCCTCCTTCGCGCCCTCCACGAACGCCTCGTAGACCTTCACGCCCTTGACCCAGCCATAGAGCGGGATCCCGACCAGCAGCCCGATCAGGATCCAGCTCGAGGCGATCTCGACGGCGTGTCTCATTTCCACACCCGCTCGAGCAGCTTGGCGGAGACGATGGCGACGGTGAGCGCGCAGAAGGTTGCCGCCAGCGTCGGCACCAGGATGCCCGCGGGATCCGTCGATCTCGCTGACGCGCGCAGGGCGATCACCGTGGTCGGCACCAGCTGCAGCGAAGCCGTGTTGATGGCGAGGAACAGCACCTGCGCGTTCGTCGCCGTGCCAGGTGTCGGATTCAGCTTCTCCAGCTCCTCCATCGCCTTGATCCCGAACGGGGTGGCGGCGTTTCCCAGGCCCATCATGTTGGCGGCGATGTTGAGCAGCATCGCCGAGATCGCCGGGTGGCCGTCGGGGATGCTGGGAAAGAGCGGACGGAAGATGGGGCGGGCAGCGCGAGCGAGCTTCTCCACCAGCCCCGCTTTCTCGGCGATGCGCATCAGCCCGAGCCAGAGCGCCATCACGCCGATCAGGCCGATGGCGAGCGTCACTCCCTGGGACGCGCCGTCGAACGCGCCCTGGCCCACGGCCTTGATGTCGCCGCGGACGGCGCCCGCGATCGCCGCCGCCACCAGCAGCAGCACGAAGACGAGGTTCATGCTCCCATTCAACGCGCGGCCGCGGCGTTTGCAAAGGTTTCATCTTCTTGACCCCGCGGCGCGGCGCATGCTACTCGCCCGCGTCCCTCGCGCTTTTCCCGGAGTGGAACGGATGCTTCGCTCGCTGTGCCTTGCCGCCTTGCTCAGCCTCGCCGCAGGCAGCGCCCTCGCCCAGACCGCGCCCGCCAAGAAGACGCAGACGAAGAAGAAGCCGCCCCCGCAGCCGGCGGCGCCGCCGACCTCGACCAAGATTGGCGAGCAGGGAACGATAGCCGCTCCCGCGCAGGCGGACACGCCGGCGGCAGGAAGCTCCACTTCTCCCTCGCCGCCCGCGGCGGCATCAGGGCCTACCCAGGCTCCCCGCGCGCTCGATCAGGACGAATTCCGGCGGCAGGTGATGGAAGAAGTCCGCCGCGAGCTGCAGAAGATGAAGGACGAGGTGAAGCAGGAGACCGCTTGGGTCGAGCAGGACTCGCAGGCGCGCGTGCAGGACAGCGAGGCGGTCGATTCGCTCAAGCAGCGCGTGAACCTGTTCCAGCCGCACGGGTACGTGCGCATGCGCCCCGAGTTCTTCTACAACATGCGCCTCTCGCGGGGCGCCGATCCGGCCGGCTTCCAGCTCTTCCCGGGCCCCTTCATCGGGACGGGCGACAACAAGAGCCAGTCGGACGTGAACTTCCGCTTTCGCTTCGAGCCGACGCTCGCGGTCAGCGAGGACCTGTCCATCTACTTCCAGGCCGACATCCTCGACAACATCCTGCTCGGGAGCAGCCCGGCCACGGACGCGTACCTGGACCCCTTCACCCCCATCTCGCTGCTGGCGGCGCGGCGTGGCGCCGGCACGGTCGACGTGAAGCGCGTCTGGGCGAAGGTGAACACGCAGCTGGGCGAGCTGGTGTTCGGGCGCATGGGCTACCACTGGGGGCTCGGCGTCCTGCACAACGACGGCAACTGCCTCGACTGCGACTTCGGCGACACCTACGACCGCATCGCCTTCTCTCCGCGCGAGATCAAGGGGCATCGCTTCTCGCTGATGTTCGACCTCATCGCGAAGGGCGCGTTCACGACCGGCGAGAAGGGTGAGCTGGGCCGGAGCGTCGACCTCGACACGCTCGACGACGGTTACCGGCTGGGGTTGGAGATCACCCACGTCGATACGCCGGAGGAGATCAAGCGCAAGCTCGACTCCAACCAGTGGGTGATCAACTACGGGGTGGTCGGGGACTACCGCACGCAACCCTGGGATACGGTGGTGCCCCTCAACACCGGCGGCTCGCTCCGCTCGCAGGTGGTCCAGCGGCAGGGGAAGTTCTACCAGCCCGACGGCTTCCTTTCGCTGAAGCGGAAGAAGTGGCGGCTCGATCTCGAGGTGGCGTTCAACATCGGCAGCGTGGGCACGCACCAGCAGACCGAGTTCGATCCCACGACCGTCACGGCGGAGGTGGCCAGCCTGCTCACCAAGCCGGTCAATTTCTTCCAGGTCGGCGGCGCGCTGCAGACCGACGTCGCGCTGCTGTCGGCCGATGCGCTCCTCTTCGGCCTCGAGTTCGGGGCGGCGTCGGGCGACAAGGGCGCTTACGGCTTCGGGGCGCGCCCCTGGCGCAACGGTTCTGGCGCGGCCCAGCCGGTCGCTCCAGGGCAGCAGCCCTGGAACACTGCCGGGCGCGGCGACATCGACGGCGGCCATCTGGACTTCTCTTCGCCGAACGGCGGTCATGGCCGCATCAACAACTTCATGTTCAACCGCTCCTTCAACGTGGACATGATCCTGTTCCGCAACCTGGTCACCTCCGTGACCAGCGCCTGGTACCTGAAGCCGTCGATCCGGTACCGCCCGACCGGTCGCAAGACGGGGGGCGGCGACGACACCGGATTCGAGATCCTGTTCGCGGCGATCTACTCGCAGGCGTGGTACCCGGAGAACACGCCGGGCCTGGCCAAGGCGCTGGGGCTCGAGTTCAACGCCGGGATCACCTACGACACCTCCGACCGGCTCCACGCCGGGCTGGCCTATGGGCTGCTGGTGCCGTTCGACGGGCTCCGGAACACGCTGCCTTCGCTCAGCCCGAGCGTGGCGCACGCCCTGCGCATGATCCTCGCCATCCCTTTCTAGACGATGAAGCGCTTGTTCCGGGCGCTGATCGTTCTCGCCACCTCGACGCTGGTCGTCTGCGGCGTGAAGGGGCCGCCGCGGCCGCCCCCTTCGGACGCTCCGGACGCGGGTCCGGCGGACGGGGGGGCGAGATGAACCACTTCCAGCGGCGCCGGGGCGAGCTGTACTGCGAGGAGGTGCCGCTGTCGGAGTTGGCCGCGGAAGTGGGGACCCCGGCCTACGTGTACTCGACGGCGACGTTGCTCCGGCACGCGCGGGTGTTCCGGTCCGCGCTTCGCGGTCTCGACGTCCTCGCCTGCTTCGCGGTGAAGGCCGCTCCGAATCTCGCCCTGCTCTCCCTGTTCGCGCGGGAGGGCTACGGCTTCGACATCGTCTCGGGCGGGGAGCTCTTCCGGGCCCTGCAAGCCGGCGGAGACCCCTGCAAGATCGTCTTTTCCGGGGTGGGCAAGCGGCAGGACGAGATGGAGGCGGCGCTCGACGCGGGCATCTTCCAGTTCAACTGCGAGAGCGAGGAGGAGCTGCGGCAGCTCTCGGAAGTCGCCGCGCGGCGCAAGCTCGTCGCGCCCGTTGCGCTCCGGGTGAACCCCGACGTGGACGCGCGCACCCACCCTCACGTGGCCACCGCGCTGTCGTCCAGCAAGTTCGGCGTCCCCAGCGCCCGCGCGCGGAAGGCGTACCGGCTCGCCGCGTCGCTGCCGGGGATCCAGGTGGTCGGCGTGGCCTGCCACATCGGCTCGCAGATCGCGTCGGTGAGGCCGTTCGTGGAGGCCGCCACGAAAATGCGCGGACTGGTGCAACAGCTCCGATCCGACGGGCACGACATCCTCCGCCTGGACATGGGGGGCGGCCTGGGGGTGCCCTACGGCGACGGCCCGGAGCCCGCCTCCCCCCGCCAGTACGGGGAGGCCCTGGTGCGCGCCCTCCGTGGCCTGGATGTCAAGGTACTGGTGGAGCCCGGGCGCCTGCTGGTGGCCAACGCGGGAGTGCTGCTCTCGCGGGTGCTGCTGCGCAAGCAGGGCCAGGGGGCGCGCAGGTTCGTGGTGATCGATGCCGGGATGAACGATCTCCTCCGGCCGGCCCTGTACCAGGCGCATCACCACCTCGAGCCGGTCGCCCGACCCCGCAAGGGCGCCGAGGTGGTGGACGTGGTCGGACCGGTCTGCGAGAGCGCCGACGTGCTCGCGAAGCGCCGCCGCCTTCCGCCGCTCGCCGGCGGCGACTTGATCGTCCTGCGCACCGCAGGCGCCTACGGGATGGCGATGGCCTCGCAGTACAATGCCCGCCCGCGCCCGCCCGAAGTCCTGGTGGACGGGCGATCCTGGCGGATCATCCGGGCGCGGGAGGGTTATAAAGACCTCATCCGCGGCGAGTCGCCGTGAGGAGCAAGCCATGAGCAGGCCGCGCGGTTCCATGGTTGCCCTGGTCACGCCGTTCCGCGACGGCGCGGTGGACGAGACCGCGCTGCGCGCGCTGGCGCGCTGGCAGATCGAGAAGGGCACGGACGCGCTGGTGCCCTGCGGCACCACCGGCGAGGGCGCGACGCTCTCCAACCGCGAGCACGACCTGGTGATCCGCTGCTGCGTCGAAGAGGCGCGCGGGCGGGTGCCGGTGATCGCCGGCTGCGGCAGCAACGACACGCGGAAGACGATCGAGAACGTCCAGCGCGCTCGGGAAGCCGGGGCGGATTCCGCGCTGGTGGTGACGCCCTATTACAACAAGCCCACGCCCGAAGGCCTCTTCCGCCATTTCGAGGCCGTGGCCCGGCAGGGCGGCCTTCCCGTCGTCCTCTACAACGTGCCGAGCCGGACTTCGGTGGACATGCTGGCCGACACCGTGGCCCGCTGCGCGAAGGTCCCGGGAATCATCGGGATCAAGGAAGCGAGCGGCAACGTCGTCCGGGTCGCGGAGATCCAGGCGGCGGGGGTGCCGGACGACTTCTCCATCGTCGCCGGCGACGACATGTTCACGCTTCCCACGCTGGCCATGGGCGGGCACGGCGTGATCAGCGTGGTGGCCAATGTCGCGCCTGCGGAGATGGCGGGGCTCTGCGACGCCTTCTTCGCCGGGGACCTGGGCAAGGCGCAGCGGGCGCAGACCAGGTTCGCCAACCTGGTCAAGGCGTTGTTCTGGGAGACCAACCCCCTCCCCGTGAAGCACGCGCTCGGGCGGATGGGCAGGATCACGCCCGAGCTTCGCCTCCCGCTCGTGCCCATCTCCGAGGCCGGGGCAGCCAGGGTGGACGCGGCGCTGCGCGCGTTCGGCGGGCTGCTGTGATCCGCGCCGTGGTCGCGGGCGCCGCCGGCAGGATGGGCTCGCAGATCCTGGCCGCGCTGCGCGAGGAGAAGGACTTCGCGGTGACCGGCGCATTCGAGCGCGCGGAGAACGAGAAGATCGGCAGCGATGCTTCGGGCGTCGAGATCTCCTCCGGGATCGAGCCCGCGCTGGAGAAGGGCGCGGACGTGGTGATCGACTTCACCACCCCCCTGGCGTCCCTGCACCACGCGGCCGTTTGCGCGGACCGGGGAGTGGCGCTGGTGATCGGCACCACCGGATTCGCCGAGGAGCAGAAGGGCGGCCTGCGCGCGGCGTCGCGGCGCGTCCCGCTCTTGCTGGCGCCGAACATGAGCGTCGGCGTGAACGTGCTCTTCCGGCTGGTCGCGGACGCCGCCCGCGCGCTGGGCCCGGCCTACGAGGTCGAGATCGTGGAGCTGCACCACCGCATGAAGCGCGACGCGCCCAGCGGGACGGCGCTGCGCCTTGCCGAGGTCGCCGCCGGCGCCCTGGGCCTGCCTCAAAACGACGCCTTCGTCTACGAGCGGCATGGCGAGGTGGGCGCGCGCAAGAGCGGCACCATCGGCCTCTCGACACTGCGCGGCGGCGACGTGGTGGGCGAGCACACCGTGCACTTCCTGGCGGACGGCGAGCGACTGGAATTGACCCACCGCGCCACCAGCCGCGAGAACTTCGCTCGTGGGGCAGTGAGGGCCGCCCGCTGGCTCGCGGGCAGGAAGCCGGGGTTCTACGACATGCAGGACGTCCTCGGGTTGCGGACATGATCCAGATCGCGCGCTATCTGGGGCAGGATGGGGAGATTCTCGAGGGCGTGGTGCAGGGCGACGAGATCGAGGAGATCTCCGGCCTCGACACCATGCTCCACGGGGGCCGGCGGCTCGGAGTCCGCCGCAAGCTCGCCGAGGTGCAGCTCCTGCCTTGGGGCCTCGCCCGCAAGATCGTGGGCGTGGGGAAGAACTACGTGGACCACGCCAAGGAGCTGGCCAGCGAGGTCCCGAAGGAGCCGCTGCTCCTGATCAAGCCGACCAGCGCGTTGATCGGGCACGGGCAGCCCATCGTGCTTCCGCCGCAGTCGGTCTCGCGCGAGGTCCACCACGAGTCCGAGCTGGCCGTGATCATCGGCAAGCGCCTCAAGCGCGCCTCCGAAGCGGAGTGCTCCCGGGCCGTGGCGGGCGTGACCTGCCTCAACGACGTGACGGCCCGCGACATCCAGCGCGCGGAAGGGCAATGGACGCGGGCGAAGGGGTTCGACACCTTCTGCCCGGTCGGGCCCTGGGTCACCGCCGGCCTGGACTGGTCGAACCTGCGCGTGCAATGCCGCGTGAATGGCGTGGTGAAGCAGGACGGGCGCACCAAGGACCAGGTGTTCCCGGTACCGCGCCTGCTGGCGTTCATCTCCGCCGGCATGACCCTCGAGCCCGGAGACGTGGTCACCACCGGGACGCCCGCCGGCGTCGGGCCCATCCGGGCGGGCGACGTCGTCGAAGTCGAAGTGGAAGGCGTGGGTGTGTTGCGCAACGAGGTCCGCGCCGAGTGAAGCCAAGCGCCTCCGCCGCCAGGCTCGGTCCGGGGTCCTGAATGCGCCCTGCCCTGAATCCGCTGCTGCCCAGGCTTGCCGGGTACATGCAGGAGAAGGCGAACGCGCTTCGAGAGGCCGCGCTGCGGTCGGGCAAGCCCGTCTATGATTTCGGGATCGGCGATCCGCGCGAGCCCACGCCAGGGTTCATCCGCAAGGCGCTCCGCGACGCGGTGCCCGAGGTGTCCCAGTATCCGTCGATCGGGGGGGCGCCCGCTCTGCGCAGCGCGGTGGCCGGGTACCTCCAGCGCCGGTTCGCGCTGGCGCTCGATCCAGACTCCGAAATCCTTCCCTGCGCAGGCGCAAAGGAAGCGCTCTTCCATCTTCCGCTCTGCGCCGCCAGCCCGGATCGGCCGCTCTGCTGGTATCCGGATCCGGCCTACCCGGTCTACGAGCGCGCCATCCTCTTCGCCGCCGCGACGCCCCGGACCTACCCGCTGCGCGTCGAGCGGGGCTTCCTGCCGGACCTCGATGCCATCGCTGCCGAGGATTGGCGGCGGACGAGCCTCTGGTTCGACTGCTACCCGCACAATCCCACGGGGGCCGGCGCGCCCCGCGCCCACCACGAGAAGCTGGCGCGGCTGGCGAAGGAGCATGGCTTCCTGGTGGTCTGCGACGAGCCGTACGTCGATCTCTACGTCGGGGATCCGCCGCACTCGGCGCTGCAGGTCTCGCGGGAGAACCTGATCGCCATCCACAGCCTTTCCAAGCGGAGCGGCATGACCGGCTACCGGAGCGGATTCATCGCCGGCGATCCCTGGATCATCCGCTGGCTGCGCGAAGCGCGAGCCAACTTCGGCGTGGCCTCGCAGGCGTTCATCCAGCAGGCGGCGATCGCCGCCTGGAGCGACGACGCGCACGTGGAGGAGCGCCGCCGCACGTTCGCGGAGAAACGCCAGGTCCTGCTCGCGCACCTGCGCCGGCTCGGGCTGGAGGTCGGTGGCGAAGGCGCGTTCTACCTCTGGGTTCGCGTCCCTGCCGGGGAGACCAGCGAGGGCTACGCAGCCCGCCTGGCGGAGCGCAACATCCTGGTGGTGCCCGGGACGCAGTTCGGCCAGGAAGGCACCGGATTCATCCGGCTGGCGATGGTTCCCAAGCTCGAGGACTGCCGCGCCGCCACGGAGCTCTGGCCGACCTGACGTTCGCAAGCGCTCGGTCGCGGCGATCTTCGCTTGCAGGGGCGGGGCAAGTCGCGCAGCATCCGCGCATGCGACTCATCGCCGCGTTCGCCGCGGCCGTACTGGCGATCGTGGGCGTCACGGCAGCGTCGCTCCGCTCGCTGGCCGCGCGGCGCGACTGGACGGCATGGGTCACGCGAACGCAGGATGTCCGCTTCGCGGTGGAGCGGGTGCTTGCGCTCTCCACGGATCAGGAGGCCACCCAGCGCGGGTTCCTGCTCACCGGGCGGGAGCAGTACCTCGAGCCGTTCGAGGGGGCCGTCGCTGGTGTCGGCGAGCAGCTCGACCGGCTGGCCTCGTTGAGCCGTGACAATCCCCGCCAGCTCCAGCGCCTCGCCGCGCTCCGGCCGCTGCTGCGCGGGAAGGCGGACGCGCTCCGGCGGGCCATTTCCCTACGGAGAAGAGGAGACCCATCGGCGTTTGCCGGGGTTTCGTCGGGCGAAGCGGGCGAGACCATGCAGCAAGTGCGCCGCCTGCTCGCCGAAATGCGGGACGAGGAGACGGCGCTCCTGCAAGAGCGTCTCGGGCGGCTGGCGCGCGCCGATCGGTGGTCGGCTGGGGTCGCGAGCGGCGGAGCCGCGCTGCTGCTGATGCTGGTGGGGGTCGCGGCGCTGGCCGTGCGAGGCGACTTGCGGCGCCGCGAAGAACAGGCCTTCGAGCGCGCGCGCGTCCTGGAATACCAGCAGCGCCTGATCGCGATCGTCGGCCACGACCTGCGCAATCCACTCACCGCCGTGCTGGTCTCCGCCCAGATGATGCTGCAGAGGAAGGAGGACTTGCGGCCGGGCCAGGTGAACGCCGTGGAGCGGATCCTGAGGAGCGCCTCGCGCATCGACGCGCTGGCCGGGCTGCTGATCGATTTCACTTACGCCCGCCTCGGCAAGGGCATCCCGGCCACTCCGGCCGCCATGGACGCGCGCACGGTCGCCGAGCGCGCGGTGGACGAGCTGCGCACGTCCCACCCTGGGCGGGAAATCCGGATCGAAAGCGCGCAGCCGGCGATCCATGGCCAGTGGGACGGCGATCGCGTCTCGCAGTTGATCTCGAACCTGGTCTCGAATGCCCTCCAGTACGGCGAGGCCGGCCGGCCGATCACGGTCTCCTTGTCCGGCGACGCTCAAGGGTCCCTGGAGGTCCGGGTCCACAATCACGGCCCTGCGATGCCGGCGGAGGTCCAGCAGCACCTGTTCGAGCCGTATCGCAGGGGGAAGGGTGCGGAGAGCTCGCACCCGCGCGGCCTCGGGTTGGGACTGTTCATCGTCCGCGAGATCGCCCGCGCTCATGGCGGCGCCGTCGAGGTGCACTCGGATCTGGAGCTCGGCACGACGCTCACGGTTCGCCTGCCCAGACGCCATCCGCCGCTGCCGCGGGCGGGTGGCTCGGTGGCTCCGGCGCGGGCGGGCGCGGCGGAATTGCCGGCGTCGTAGCTGTGCTAGCGTGCGCGCGGATGCAGAACCCCGCGGCGGAAGAGCTGAGATGGCCCGACGCCTCCCCCGACGCTCTTCGTGCGGCCGTGGAGGAAGCGCAACGGGACCGCGGATCGCTCGGGCGCCAGGCGAACGCGATCCGTGAGGTGGTGTACCGGCTGGACCAGGGTACCCTGCGCGTCGCGGAGAAGGGACGCAAGGGCTGGGAGATCCACGGCTGGATCCAGCAAGCCATCAATCTCTTCTTCGGCTTGGCGCAGAGCGAGCTCTATGCGGCCGGCGACCTGAAGTTCTTCGACAAGGTCCCGCCCAAGCAAGATCTCGGCGACTTCCGGGTAGTCCCGCCCGGTGTGGTCCGTTACGGTGCGCACGTGGAAAAGGGCGCGATCGTGATGCCAGGATACGTGAACATCGGCGCGCGCGTCGGCGCCGGCAGCATGGTCGACACCTGGGCCACGGTCGGTTCCTGCGCGCAGGTCGGGCGCGGCGTGCACCTCTCCGGCGGTGTCGGCCTGGGCGGCGTGCTCGAGCCGCCCGGCGCGCGGCCGGTGATCGTCGAGGACGGCGCGTTCATCGGCAGCCGCTGCATCGTCGTCGAGGGTGTGCTGGTCGAGGAGGAGGCGGTGCTGGGCGCGGGGGTAGTGCTGACCGCCAGCACCCCGATCTACGACGTGACCTCTGCCCAGGAGAAGCTGCTCAAGGGCGCGGTACCGGCGCGCAGCGTGGTGATCCCCGGCATGCGGCCGCGCAAGTTCCCCGCGGGCGAGTACCTCACTCCTTGCGCCCTGATCATCGGCACCCGCAAGGAGAGCACGGACCGGAAGACCTCGCTCAACTCCGCGCTCCGCGACTTCGGGGTCCCGGTCTGATGGATCTCGCGGAGCGCACGCTCCAACTCTGCCAGATCCGCAGCCCCATCGGGGAAGAGGCGGAGATCGCCGCGTACGTGGCTCGCGAGACTTCCGGGCAGCGGATCGGCAACGCGGTCGTGTGCGGGGGCGTGAGCGGCGCGCGGCCCGCCGTGCTGCTCGCGGGGCACCTCGACACCGTGCCCATCCAGGAAGGCGACTTCCCGGCCCGCCGCGAGAACGGCCGCGTCTTCGGGCGCGGAGCGAGCGACATGAAGGGCGCGCTGGCGGTGATGATCGAGCTCTGGCGGCGGCTCGATCGAGGCGCGCTGCCGCTCGAGCTGGTGTTGCTCTTCTACGACCGGGAGGAAGGGCCGATCGCGCAGAACGGCCTCTTGCCGGTCCTCGAGCGGCGTCCCGATCTGAAGAGGGCGTCGCTGGCGCTCTGTCTCGAGCCGACCGATCTCGGCCTGCAGCTCGGCTGCTGCGGTTCGATGCACGCCACCTTGAGCTTTCTCGGGCGGAGCGCTCATTCCGCGCGGCCCTGGCAAGGCGAAAACGCGATCCACAAGGCCGGCGCGCTGCTCTCGCACCTCGCTGCCCAGGCGCCCCGAGAGGTGCGCGTCGGAGAGCTGCTCTATCGGGAGGTGATGAGCGCCACGCGAATCGAGGGGTTCACCGGGCGCAACGTCGTGCCCGCGCGCTGCGACCTCAACCTGAACTTCCGCTTCGCGCCGGGGCGGACCGTCGAGGACGCCGAACGCGAGCTGATGGCCCTCGCGCAGCGTTTCGGGGCAACGGCGGCGGTCACCGACCGCGCGCCGTCCGGACCCGCCATCCTGGACAATCCGCTCCTGCAGGAGTTCCGCGCGGCCACCGCAGCGCCGATCGAGGCCAAGCAAGCCTGGACCGACGTGGCGCAGCTCGCCCGGGTGGGAATTCCCGCGGCCAACTTCGGCCCCGGGGAGCAGGCGCAAGCCCACCAGGGCGGAGAGAGCTGCCCCGAGCCGGCGCTGGAGCGCGCCCACGCGATGCTGGAGCGGTTCCTGCGCGAGGCGGTGCCGTGAACGAGGCGTTCGTGGGCCTCGGCTCCAATCTCGGCGATCGGCTCGCGAACCTGGCGACGGCCGTCGGGCTGCTGGCGCGGGAGCCCGGGTTCACGCTCCGCCAGGTCTCGCTGTCCTACGAGAGCGAGCCCATCGGGCCGCCCCAGCCGCGCTACCTGAATGCCGTGGCGGAGATCGGCACGCTATTGTCGCCGCGCGCGACGCTGCAGCGGCTGCAGGCCATCGAGGAGGGCATGGGACGGGTCCGTCGTGAGCGCTGGGGATCGCGCGAGATCGACCTCGATCTCCTGCTGTACGGCGGCCGGGTGGTGGAAGAGACCGGACTCCAGATCCCGCATCCGCTGCTCGCGGCCCGTGCGTTCGCCCTGGTGCCGCTGGCCGAGATCGCCCCGGGCGTGGTGCTCCCGGGTTCTTCGCTCACCGCCACCCAGCTGCGGGACCGGCTTTCTGCCGATCAGCTCGCCGGTGTCCTGCCCTACCGCCCGATCCGTCGCCCGCTCCCTGAACCGGAGAGCGATGACGAGCCTCCAGCGCGGGAGTAGTCCCGGGCTAGCGGAAGGGCTAGCGGGCGGGCGGGCGCGTCAAGCTCCGGATGCACACTCTGCGTCCAGGAGGTTTCCAGAATGGACGCCATCGCAGTCCTGAAGCGCGACCACGAGGAAGTCGAACGGCTCTTCCGTCAATTCGAGAAGCTGACGGACCGCGCGCACAGGTCGAAGCAGAAGATCGTCATGAAGATCATCCGGGAGCTCGCCATCCACGCGGCGGTGGAGGAGATGCTCTTCTACCCGGCGGTGAGGACGGCGGCGCTGAAGGCCAACGTGCGCGCGCTCAAGGAAGCAGCGGACACGGTCCTCGAGTCGCTCGAGGAGCACCACGTGGTGAAATGGACGCTCTCCGAGCTGGAGAAGATGAAGCCGGAGGACGAGCGGTACGACGCCAAGGTCCAGGTCCTGATGGAGAGCGTGCGCCATCACGTCGAGGAGGAACATGAAGACTTGTTCCCCAAGGCGAGGCGGCTGCTCGGCGACGACCTCCTGTTCGAGCTGGGGGACAGGATCGAGAAGGCGAAGAAGATCGCCCCGACCCGCCCGCACCCGCGGGCCCCGGACGAACCGCCAGGGAACCTGGTAGCGGGGACCATGGCTGCCGTGATGGATCGGGCCAAGGACATGGTGCGCGACGGCGTGGAGCGGCTCTCGCGCCGCGTTGGACCGGACGCGAACGCCTGATCAGGCGCGCTTCTTGAAGCTCCACTCGACGGCGAACTCGGCCACCTGCGTGCCGTCCCGTTGCGTTCCGATCGACCGGGCGGTGAAGACGACCGGCTCCCCCGTCCTCACCGCCTGATCGATCGCCGCGCGCATGCCGGCGCCGTCGGAGAAGACGAAGCTCGCCTTCGAAGTTGCCTTCTTGGTGAACCGGGCGGAGATGGCCGTCACCAGCGAGGACACGGCTGCGCCGCTCTGCTCGATGAACCACAGCGCCGGAGCGCCGGTGGACATCTCGGCCGCCATTGCTTGCGCGGCAAAGTAGGTGGACCCGAACGGGTTCTGCGTCTTCCAACCGGCCGGAAGCGTCACCTCCGCGCCGCTCTCGTCGAGTCGCGCGACGCGCAGCCCCGCGAACGCGGCCAGGGGGAGCTTGCTCCAGAGCAGCGCGCGGATACCCAGCGGATGGGTGAAGACCTTCCTCACCACGCTTCCGCGGTTCAAGGGAGCACCTGGTCCAGCGCGAGGTTCAAGCCCTTCATCGGTTCTGCCAGGCTACCCGTTTCATCCGAGCAGGTGCGCCGCGAGGAGGTCCTGGACGTCGAGCAGTCCTACCGGGCGCCCATCCCCGTCCACCACGGGCAGCTGGTCCACCTGCGTGTCGCGCATCATCTCGGCTGCCGCGGTCGCCAGGCTATCGGGGCCAACGGTGCGGGGGCTCTTTCCCATCACGGCCGAGACGGGCCGTGTGAAATCGACTTCTCCAGACTGCACCAGGCGCCGCAGGTCGCCGTCCGTGAAGATACCCACCAGCTTCCCCTGCGCGTCCACCACGCTGGCGGCGCCCGGCCGGCCTTCCGTGCGCGTCATTACCGCAGCGGTCTCGCGCAGCGATGCCTCCCAGAGCACGGTCGGATTGCGCGAACCCGTCCGCATCACGTCCCGCACGCGGAGCAGCTGCCGTCCCAGCGCGCCGCCCGGATGCAGCGAGGCGAACTGCTCGGGAGAGAACCCGCGGCGGTGCTGGACCGCCATGGCCAGGGCGTCACCCATGGCCAGCAGTGCCACGGTGGACGCGGTCGGTGCCAGCCCCAGGGGGCAGGCCTCGGGCACCGGTCCGATCTCCAGCACCGCGTCCGCGCGATCCGCGAGCGAGTTCCGCGGTCCGGAGGTCATCGCCACGATGGGCGCGCCGAGCCGCCGGATGGCGGGCAGCAGCCGGACGATCTCGTCGGTCTCGCCGCTGTTCGACAGGGCGAGGACCAGGTCCCCGGGGACCAGGCGGCCCAGGTCGCCGTGCAGCGCCTCCGCCGGGTGCAGGTAGAGCGACGGCGTCCCGGTGGAAGCGAAGGTGGCGGAGATCTTCTGCGCGATGAATCCCGGCTTTCCCATGCCGGTCACCACCACACGGCCGGGGCAGGCGAGCACCATCTCCACCGCGCGCGCGAACGCGCCGTTCAAGCGCGCGCCGAGCTGGGCCACGGCATCGGCCTCGGCGCGGATCACCTCACGGGCATAATCGACGATGTCCTGCTTGAGGGGCGCCTTTGGCAGGCTGGTCAATCGTCGTCGGGTCGCCATCGCGGTCGCGCGCGGTCAGTACCACGTCTCGCTGACCGCGTCCCAATTCGCCGCAATCGAGTTCAAAACAGGCCTTGACGCGGCGCAGCCGAGGCCCTATCTGAATGAGCCCTCATTCAGCCGGGCCCGCACGCACCGGGGACCCGGCCAGCCTGGAGATCGGCCACGGTGCAGGCGCGCGACACCCGGACCAACGACAAGCGCGCCCGCATCCTCGATGCGGCGATCAAGGTGTTCGCCGAGCGCGGGTTCCACAGCGCGACCGTGGCGGAGATCGCCCGGGTGGCCGGCGTGGCCGACGGCACCATCTACCTGTATTTCAAGGGAAAAGACGACCTGCTCCTCCGGCTTTTCGACGAGAAGATGACCGAGCTTCTCGCGGACGCGAAGGCGGCGGTGGCGCGCGAGCACACCGCTCCCGACAAGCTGAGACGGTTCATCCAGCTCCACCTTGCGCTGGTCGAGCGGAACCCCGATCTGGCGTCGGTCCTGATCGTCGAGCTGCGCCAAAGCGCGCAGTTCCTCAAGGCGGCGGACCGGCAGAAGCTGGCGGCGTACGTCGATCTGATCGCGGAAGTGGTCAGGGCCGGACAAGAGAGCGGGGAGTTGGACGGAAACATCTCGCCCGCGACGGTGAAGCGGGCCCTGTTTGGCGCGCTCGACGAGCTGGCCCTGGGCTGGCTCCTGGGGGGCCGCCGGACGCCTTTGAAGAAGACCGCGAGCGAGGTCGCGGAATGGCTGGTGCGGGGCCTTCTGCCCCCACAGGGAGGAACGTCTTGAAGATCCTGGTCACGGTCAAACGAGTCGAGGACTACGAGTCCAAGATCAAGGTGAAGCCGGACAATTCCTGGATCGTCACCGAAGGCGTGAACTATCGCGCCAATCCCTTCGACGAGATCGCGGTGGAGGAAGCGCTGCGGCTGCGCGACTCGAACGCGCCCTCCGAAGTGGTGGCGGTCAGCATCGGCAGCGGCGCCGCGCAAGCGGAGATCCGCTCCGCGCTGGCGATGGGCGCGGACCGGGGGATCCTGGTGAAGCACGACGGATTCCTCGACAGCGACGCCGTGGCCCGCCTGCTCCAGAAAGTGATCGAGAAGGAGAAGCCCGACCTGGTGCTGATGGGCAAGCAGGCGGTGGACGTGGACGACAACGTCACCGGGCAGCTGCTCGCCGAGTACCTCGGGTGGGGCCAGGCGACGTTCGCTTCGAAGAAGGAGTCGCTCGAGTCGCCGGAGGAGAAGGCCAAGAAGCCCGGCCTCAAGCTGGGCGCGGACAAGAAGAGCCTGCAGGTGGCGCGCGAGGTGGACGGCGGCCTCGAGGTCCTGGAGGTGCAGCTTCCCGCGATCGTGACCGTGGATCTGCGCCTCAACGTCCCCCGGTACGCGAGCCTGCCCAACATCATGAAGGCCAAGAAGAAACCCATCGAGGAGCTCGCGCCCGCGGGGTTGGGGGTCGACGTGGCCCCCAAGGTGAAGGTCGTCCGGGTGGAGGCGCCGCCGGCGCGGGCAGCGGGCGTGAAGGTCCCGGACGTGGCCACGCTGGTGAAGAAGCTCCACGAAGAAGCGAAGGTGGTTTGATCATGGCGACAATCCTGGTGATTGGCGAGCAGGCCCACGGGCACCTCAAGAAGGCCACGCTCTCGGCGCTCACCGCGGCACAACAGCTGGCCCAGAAGAACGGCGGACAGATCCAGGGCCTCTTGATCGGCGCGGGAGCGGCGCAGGCGGCGCAGGAGCTTTCGAGCTACCTGGGCACCGTCCATTCGGTCGAGGGCAAAGGGCTCGAGCACGCTCTGGCCGAGACCCATTCCGCGGCGGCGGTGGAAGCGGCAAAGAAGCTGGGAGCCACGGAGGTGGTGATCGCGGCGACGGCATACGGGAAGGACATCGCGCCGCGGATCGCAGCGAGGCTCGGCGCCGGGATCGCCTCGGACATCCTCAGCGTGGTGAGCGCGAACCAGTTCAAGCGGGCCATGTGGGCGGGCAATGCCATCGCGACAGTCGAGGTGACCACGCCCGTGAAGGTGGTCAGCGTGCGCGCCACCGAGTTCGCCGCGGCGCAGAAGGCCGGTTCCGCGGGCGCCGTCCAGCAGCTCAGCGTTCAGGCGGCGTCGCCGAAGACGAAGTTCGTCGAGTTCAACGAAGTGAAGAGCGCGCGGCCGGAGCTGACGGAAGCGTCGGTCGTGGTCTCCGGCGGGCGCGGAACCAAGGGCGACTTCAAGCCGATCGAAGCGCTCGCGGACGCGCTCGGCGCCGCGGTGGGCGCCTCCCGCGCAGTGGTCGACGCGGGCTGGCAACCCAACGATCTTCAAGTTGGACAGACCGGCAAGGTGGTCGCTCCCAAGCTCTACGTCGCCGCGGGGATCTCCGGCGCCATCCAGCACCTGGCGGGAATGAAGGGAAGCAAGACCATCGTGGCCATCAACAAGGACCCAGAGGCGCCCATCTTCCAGGTGGCCGACTACGGCCTGGTGGGCGACCTGTTCAAGGCGCTGCCCGAGCTCGCCGAAGAGGTGAAGAAGCTCAAGCAATGACCGCGGCCCTGACCCGCCTCGGCGTGCACCGGATCCCGGTTCCGGTTCCGTTCCCCGAGGCGGGAGGACCGGCGAACGTGTACGTGATCGAGGAGGAGGGCGGCGGAGTCGCCCTGTTCGACGCCGGCATCGGAACGAAGGATGGCCGCGCCGCGCTGCACGCCGGCTTCGACCAGCTGGCGATCTCTCTGGGGGACGTCCGGCGCATCTTCGTCAGCCACGGGCACGTCGATCACTACGGCTACGCCCGCGCCGCACAGGAGGCCTCCGGCGCTCCAGTCCATGCGCACGTTCGCGACCACGACAAGCTCACCGGCCGGGACCGCACCCACAAGCGCGCGGAGCTCTATGCGGCGTACCTGACCCGGCTGGGCGCGCCGGCCCACTTGCTCGACCACGTCCGGGTCCACTGGCAGGATGCGCTCCGCATGGCGCGGCCACTCGAGCAGGTGGAACCGCTTCCCGCCGGCTCGGTCCTCCGCTTCAAGCGCTTTTCCGCCGAGGTGCTCCATCTGCCAGGGCATACGCCGGGGCTGGTGTGCCTCTGGGCCGCGCAGGCCCGGGTGCTCTTCTCGGACGATCACCTGCTCGAGCGGATCTCGCCCAATCCGCTGCTCGATCTGGAGGGCCAGGCCGAACCGACGCACAAGGCGCTGCTGGCGTACCTGGAATCCGCGCGAAGGGCGCGGGCCTTGCCGGCCGAGGTGATCGCTCCGGGGCATGCAGAGCCGTTCTCCGGCCACGCCGCGATCATCGACCGTCTGCTGGGCTTCTACGACAAGCGCCAGCAGCGGATCCTCGAGCTGCTCGGGCAGGGTCCTCGCACGCCGGCCGCGCTGGCGCCGCTGGTGTTCCCGCACGCGCGCGAGCACCAGCTCTACCTGACGCTCTCGGAAGTGCTGGGGAACCTCGAGGTGCTGGAGGCCCGGGGCCGCGTCGCGCGCACCGAACGTGGAGGCTGCATCCGCTTCGAAGCCGTGTAATCTGCGCCCGTGATCTCGCGATGGGTCTGGCGGGCGGGCTGGCTTCTGCTCCCCGTTGCATGGCTCCTTCACCGATTCGTTCATGACGACGCGATCGTCTTCTTCGTCGCCTGCGCATCCCTGATCCCCCTCGCCAAGGCGATGGGCGACGCCACCGAAGGCCTTGCCGAGCGCATGGGCCCCGCGGTCGGGAGCCTGCTGAACGCCACTTTCGGGAACGCCGCCGAGCTGATTCTCGGCGTCGCGGCCCTGCGCCACGGGCACGTCGATCTGGTCAAGGGCAGCATCACCGGATCGATCCTGGCCAATCTCCTGCTCGTCGGAGGCGGCAGCATCGTCACCGGCGGAGTCCGCTTCAGCCAGCTCCGCTTCAACCGCCTCGCCGCTTCCTCCAGCGTCTCGACGCTGTTCCTCGCGGTGGTGGCGATGGCTGTGCCCACCTTGCTTTCGCTCGGCCGCAACCCGCGCTACGAACCGGCGCTGCTGTCCGAGGAGATCTCCGCCGTCCTGATCGCCATGTACGGGCTCTCGCTCTGGTTCGGGCTGCGCACGCACCG
This sequence comes from Myxococcales bacterium, assembly GCA_036513415.1. Taxonomy (GTDB): domain Bacteria; phylum Myxococcota; class Myxococcia; order Myxococcales; family 40CM-4-68-19; genus 40CM-4-68-19. The sequence goes on from DATBZA010000158.1 coordinate 26,679, forward strand.
CGAGCACATGGCCGCCGTGGACGACGGGCCGCCCGAGCCGGCGAAACGGGCCGGGACGGCGCACCAGCACCCGGTCTGGTACGATCCGGGCAGGCTGCTGGTGGCCGCCGCCGCGACCGCCATCGCCAGCGAGCTGTTGGTCGACGCGCTCAACGGCGCCGTCACCACCCTGCACTTGCCGGAGGCGTTCGTGGGCGTGGTGATCGTCGCCATCGTCGGGAACGCGGCCGAGCATTCCACCGCGCTCCTCTTCGCGCACCGGGGCGACATGGACGTGGCGCTGGGGATCGCCTGGGAATCGTCGAAGCAGATCGCGCTCCTGGTCGCGCCCGTCCTGGTGTTCGTCGGAATCCTGCTGGGCGCGCCGATGGATCTCGCCTTCACGCGCTTCGAGGTGGTCGCGCTCGGGATCTCGGTGATCGCGCTCGCCCTGATCGCGCTGGACGGGGAGACGAACTGGCTGGAGGGAGCGTTCCTGCTCGCCGTGTACGCTGTGCTCGGCCTGGGGTTCTTCTTCGTTGGCTGACCTCGCGCTCACGCTGATCATGGCGGTCTGGGGAAGCAGCTTCGCCATCCTCCGTTCGCTGCTCGGGGATGGGGCCGCCTCGCCGCTGGCGCTGGTCGCGGTCCGGATGGCGGTGGCCTCAGCTCTGCTCCTCGGATTCATGGCCGCCTCCTCCAAGGGTCGCGCGCAGCTCCGGAGCCTGCGCGGCGAGCTCTTGCGCGACGGCGTCTTCGTCGGCGCCCTGCTGGGGATCGGCTTCGTGATGCAGATCGAGGGTCTCCAGCGGACCACCGCGTCGCGAAGCGGCTTTCTCACCGGCACCCTGGTGGTGCTCGTGCCGCTGATCGAGCTCGCCGTGTTTCGCAAGCGCCCGGCATTGCCGGCCGCCATCGGCGTGCTGCTGGCATTCGTGGGCATGACGGTGCTCTCCGCCCCCTGGTCGAACACCTCCAGCGCCACGGCGGCCGGCGACGCGCTCACCCTGGCTTGCGCGCTGGTCTTCGCGGCGCAGATCGTCGCGCTCGGGCGGATCGCGCCGAGGCACCCGGTGCTGCCGCTGTTGTTCCTGCAGCTCGCGACGATCGGGGCCCTGGCCGCTCTCGCCGGGCCAGTGGTCGACGCGCAGCAGTTCTCCGGCACCCCACGCCTCTGGCTGGCGCTGCTCTACCTGGCCGTGTTCGCGACCCTCCTCGCGTTTGGAATCCAGACCTGGGCCCAGAAGATCCTGCCACCCGTCCGGGTCGCCCTCATCTCGGCGCTCGAGCCCGTCTTCGCGGCCCTCTGGGCGGCCCTGCTCATCGGGGAGCGGCTGACCCTTCGCGAGCTGACGGGTGGCGCGTTGATCGTGCTCGGAGTGGCCGTCGGCGAGGCCGGAGCGGCCCTGCAGGCCAGAACGCGCGTCACCGGTTGAAACAAGCTTCCCCGACGTGCGTGGCGCTGTTACATGCAGCGAGTGGGGGCGAACGTCGAGACGCCCGAGGTGGAGCGCGCGGCCAACGGGCTCCGCGTGCGCGGGCACGCCCTGTATCTGCAGCATCGAGGCAGGCCGCCGGTGGGCATCCTGTGCCATGCCCGCGGCGCACCGCCGGTGCTGCCGGAACGCATGGTGGCCACCGCGCCGACCATCAAGCTGCTCGAGGCCGCGCAGCCGCGCGCGTTGCGCCGCACCGCCGCCCTGCCAGCCGCATACGGCCAGACCTTTTCGCTGGGGTCGCTGCAGCTCACCTTCCATCCTGCCGGGCACGTCCTGGGCAGCGCGCAGGTCCGCTGCGAAGCCGATGGGCTCGATCTGGTGTACGCGGGCGACATCGGCGGCATGGGCCGGCGTGCCTCGCTGACCGCCGAGCCGCTCGAGCAGCTCACCTGCGAGACCCTGGCGATGCGGGCCGTGTACGGACACCCGCGCTACGTGTTCCCGCCCCGGGGGGAGGTGCTGCAGGGGGTGAAGGATTTCGTCGAGCGCTCCTTGCGGGACGGCAAGACGCCGGTCTTCGTCGCCGCCGCGCTGGGCGTGACGCAGGAGGTGGTGCACCTCCTCGGGCCCCACCGGACCCTGCGCCTGCACCCGACGGCGTTCCGCGCCTGCGAGGTGTACGCCGCGCAGGGCGTTCCCTTGAAGGGGTTCGTGCGAATCGAGGAAGAGGGTGACGTGGTCGTCGTTCCCCCCACGGTCCGCCTCGCGCGGCTCAAGCTGGGGGCGCATCGGGTGTGCGTTCTCTCCGGGCGCGCGGTGGACGGGATCGCCGGCGCCGACGAGGCGCTGCCGCTCGCGGATCACGCCGGCTTCGACGAGCTGATGGCCTATGCGCGCGCTTCCTCGGCCCGGCGCGTGCTCGCCACCGACGGACACGCCGAGGACCTGGCCCAGGCGCTGCGGCGACAGGGAATCGAGGCCGTCGCGGTCCGCGAGCACCACCAGCTGCGGCTGCCCGGCCTCTGAGCCTTCACCCGCCGGTCGCGCTGAAACGGCCGTCGCGCTCCAGGGCGCGGCCCTCGCGCACCAGCTTGTACAGGTGCGCGAGAAGGCTGCGTTCGGCCAGCGCGTACAGATCCGGCTTCACGTCAGGGTAGGCCAAAGGGACCAGCTCCGCAGGCGTGGCCGGCCTGGCCGCCTTCCGCAGTGAGCCCAGGACGAGCTGCTCGCGCTTCTGCCGGTGCGACCGATACTCCTCGAGCTTCGCGACGCCCCCGGGCACCACCGGGCCGTGCGCGGGGTAGATGGAACCGGGCTTCTCGCCGAGCAGCCGATCCAGCGAGGCCAGATAGTCTTTCATGTCGCCCTCGGGAGGGTCGATGATCACCGTGCCCACTCCCGCGACCAGGTCGCCCGCGACCACCGCGCCGCTGCCTTCTTCCACCAGGCAGAGGTGGCCGCGCGTGTGCCCGGGCAGGTGGAGTGCGCGCCAGCCACGGGGGCCCACTTCGAACCGTTCGCCGTCCTCCACGGCGCGATCGATGGGGAAGTCGAGCTTCGCGGCCGTTTCGCGCGTCGCGGCGATGGGAAGCCCGAGCGCGCGTGCGCCGCCCGTGTGGTCTTGATGGTGGTGCGTGAGCAGGACTCCGACTGCCTTGCGCCCCTCCTGGGCCAGCTTGTCCAGGGTCTCGCGAAGGATCGCCTGCTCTTCAGGCCACGGGGAGCCCGGATCCACCACCCAGAGCTCCTCGTCGCCGAGGAGGAGGCAGTTCGTGTGCGTGGCAGGCGGCAAGGTGGGCGTGCGCAGCGGAACCATGATCAGCCCGCGCTGGAACTCGATCCGCTCCACCACGTGCTCGCGGATCGGCAGCTTCCACGGCGCTTTCTCCGGATGCGTCAGCAGAGGCAGCGCCTCGCGCGAGCGCCCGCCGGCCCAGGCCAGCGCCTTGAGCGTGTGCCACGCAGGCGGATGCAGCAGCGCCGAACCCGCTTCCCACCGCCGCAATGCCTCCTGCGGCTGGATCCATTCGCCGTCGGCCAGCTCGCCGGGCCAGACCTCGGCAACTTCGCCCGGCGGGAGATCCACCAGATAGAAGCGGGCGTCGAAGCGGATGGGCATCGACGGGGGCGTGACCCAGCGTCCCGCCGGCGCGAACCAGCGCGCGTCGAGCCTGAGCTGGTGCCTGGCGAGAAACTCGCCGAACGATGCCGCGCGTTCGCCGGGCTCCGGCCGCCGGAGCAGGGCCTCGCGCATGGCCTTGCGCTCCTGGCTGGATACGCCGCGAGCGCCCGGAACCGCCAGGACCCCGGTTTCCTCGAACAGCTCGCGGGCCGCAGCGACGACGCAGGGCGCCTCCGCCGCTCCGAGCGCTTCGCCGCCGTCCAGGGGCACCGCCGAGTCCTGCACGTCGACACGCCCACCGGGAAAGGCGTAGAACCCGCCGGCGAACTTCAGCTGATCGCCTCTCCGGACCCAGAGGACCGCCGCGTCCTCGCGGACCAGGACCACGGAGGCGGCCGGTCTTACGCTCGTCACGTCGATCGTCTCCCTTGCACGAATCTGCATGATCCCTTACATCGGGACCGATGTTCTACCTCGCCCCGCACCCGAAGCTCGACCGCCCTCGCCGCGGCAGCCCGCTGATGTTCAGGGTTCCGTGGATCGAGAAGTACCTGTCGCGGGTGCGGCCGTGGCACGTGGTCGCCATCTGGGGCCCGTTCACACTGTACATGTTGTACCGCGCGTCCGAGCACCTGGGCGCCCTGGCCATCGCCGGCTGGACGGCGCTGGGCGTGTTGTCCTGGACGCTGCTCGAGTACCTCCTGCACCGCTGGGTCTTCCACTTCGAGCCGGATCCGGCTTCGGACCTCCAGCGGGACGCCTCGTTCCTGATCCACGGGATCCACCACGACTATCCCTGGGACCGCGACCGCCTGGTCATGCCGCCGACGGTCACCGCCGTGATCGCCGTCCTGGTCTGGGTCGGTTTCCGCTGGATGGGTACCGCGGAGTACGCCTGGTTTGCCGGCACGGTGGCCGGGTACATCTGGTACGACCTGACGCACTACTACCTCCACCACGCGGCGCCCACGACCGCGGCGGGCAAGTGGCTGCGCAAGTACCACCTGGTTCACCACTTCCAGACGCCGGATCGCCGCTACGGAATCACTACGCCGATCTGGGACTTCGTGTTCCAGACGTACCCTCGCGACAGGTACCAGGGCCTGCCGGACGACGAAGCGCGGATCGAAGCCGGGGCTTGAGAGCCCCAGGCCATGCACATCCGCGACCCCATCCACGGAGCGATCGAGCTGACGCCCGACGAGAGGGCGCTGGTCGACAGCCCGCAATACCAGCGGCTCCGGAACGTGAAGCAGCTCGGGTTCGCGGACCTGGCGTTCCCCGGAGCCACGCACACCCGTTACGCCCATGGCCTCGGCGCCATGGCGATGGCCACCAAGGTGTTCGACGCGGTGGCGCCGCAGCTCGCGCTGGATGCGGACGACCGGGCGCGCTTCCGCCAGACGCTGCGCCTGGCGGTCCTGTTTCACGACCTGGGCCACGCGCCCCTCTCGCACGCGACCGAAGCGATCATGCCACCCGTCGCCGACCTCCGGGTGCCGGAGTGGGCGCGCGAGTCCGGGACCCGCCGCGCCGGCCATGAGGACTACACGCTGAAGCTGGTGCTGGACTCCGCCCTGGCCGCGGAGATCCGGCGGCGATTCTCTTCCGGCGGGATCGAGCCCGAGCACATCGCGGGGCTGATCTGCGGCAGGCCGCCTCCCGGCGCGTATCCGTACCGCAGCGGCGGGCGGGACCTCCTCCCTGTCCTTCGCCAGGTGGTCTCCGGCGAGCTGGATGCGGACCGGATGGACTACCTGCAGCGGGACTCGTTCTTCACGGGCGTGAACTACGGGAAGTTCGACGCGGACTGGATCGTGCAGAACCTCGCCGCCGTGCAGCGGGACGACCGCGTCTATCTGGGCTTGCAGCACCGGGCCGTGTTCGCGTTCGAGGACTTCCTCCTCTCCCGCTACCACATGTTCCTCTCCGTCTACTTTCACTCCACCTCGGTCGGTTACGAGGTGCTGCTCCAGAGGTGGTGCGAGAGCGGGGAGTACGCCCTCCCGGCGGACGTCGACGAGTACTTGCAGCACGACGACGTCGCCCTGCTCGGAGCGCTGCGCGCCTCCAGCAATCCGTGGGCCCGCCGCATCGTGCGCCGGCAAGGGTACCGTGTGCTGATGGAGAACGCGCCCGGCGAAGGAGCGCAGCTGTTGCATCGGATGCAGCGCCAGCTCGAGCCGGCCGGCGTCGACGCGTTCGTCACGGTCAGCCGCGGCGTGCTCTCGCACTATGGGAAGGAAGCGACGCTTTGGGTGAAGTCGCCGCGAGGCGAGGTGCCGATCGGCGAGTACACGCCGCTCTACGAGCGCTACGCGGAAGCGGCGACGCTGGCGCGCTTGTACGTCGAGCCGGAGAGGTGGGACGAAGCGCGCCGGCTTCTCACTTTGGAGTGAGCGGTCGCACATACCCCGCCAACGGAGCGGATGCTATGCTCCGCGCGTGAACCGGCTCCAGCAACGCGTCGAAAAGCTCGGCGGCATTCTCGAAGTCGCCAAAGCCCTCGTCGCCGAGCGGGACCTCGACCGGCTGCTCAAGCTGATCATCAACGCCAGCGCGCGCGTCGTCGAAGCCGACCGCTGCTCGCTGTTCCTCGTCGACCGCGAGCGCGGCGAGCTGTGGACCAAGGTGGCGCAAGGACTGGGCGGGATGAAGGAGATCCGCATCCCCATGGACCGCGGCATCGCCGGCGCGGTCGCCACCACCAACTCGTCGATCAACATTCCCGACGCGTACAAGGATCCGCGCTTCAACCAGAACGTCGACAAGCAGACCGGGTACAAGACCAAGACCATCCTCTGCGTGCCCATGCGATCCGTCGAAGGCGACGTGGTCGGCGTGGTCCAGGCGCTGAACAAGCAGGACGGGAAGGCATTCACCGCCGAGGACGAGGAGCTGCTCTCGGCGCTGGGCGGCCAGGCCGCGGCCGCGGTGAACAACGCGCTGCTGCACCACGAGATCGAGCAGCTCTTCGAGGGCTTCGTACGCGCCAGCGTGGTGGCCATCGAGGCGCGGGACCCGACCACCGCCGGCCATTCGGGCCGGGTGGCGCGCCTTTCGGTTGGACTCGGGGACGTGCTGCCCCGCGCGGGCGCGGCCGCCGGCCGCTGGAAGGGGGCCTCGCTCTCGGCGCAGGAGCGGCAGGAGCTGCGCTACGCGGCGATGCTTCACGACTTCGGCAAGGTCGGCGTGCGCGAGAACGTGCTGGTCAAGGCGAACAAGCTGGAACCGCTCGAGCTGGAGAACCTGCGCGGCCGGTTCGAGACCGTCTACGTGCAGGAAGAGCTGCAGGCGGAGAGGCAGAAGGTGGAGATCCTGCTCCGCTCTCCCAGCGAGGACGCGCGGCAGCGCATCGCGGAGATCGATTCCCGGCTTGCCAGCCGCAAGCGGGAGCTCTCCGCCATGTTCGAGTTCGTCGTTTCCTGCAACCGGCCCACGATCCTGCCCGAAGGGACCTTCGACAAGCTGCACGACATCGCCAAGGCCACCTATCTCGGTCCGTTCTCCGGCGACCCGCGGCCGTTCCTCTCGCACAACGAAGTGGTGAAGCTCTCGATCCGCAAGGGCTCGCTCACCGAGGACGAGCGCCGCGAGATCGAGTCACACGTCACGCACACCTACCGGTTCCTGACGCAGATCCCCTGGACTCGCACCCTCAAGCGCGTTCCGGACATCGCCTACGGCCACCACGAGAAGCTCACCGGCAAGGGATATCCGCGCTCGCTGAAGGAGTCGGAGATCGCGCTGCCCACGCGCATGATGACGATCAGCGACATCTACGACGCGCTGACCGCCAGCGACCGCCCGTACAAGCGCGCCGTGCCGAAGCAGAAGGCCTACGACATCCTGCTTGACGAGGCGAAGCGCGGCGAGCTGGACCCGGACCTGTTGCGCGTGTTCATCGAGGCCGACGTGCCGGGGAACGCGCCGCAGGAACCCTGAGGCGGCGAGGCAGTTCGCTCGAGGCGCGAGTCGCCGCTCTTTGTGGTCGCATTGCCGATCCCGTAGCCAGCTCTTCGTGGGGCGGCCAAGCGGCTTGAGTGCTGGCCCCGTTCGCAGGAGCCGACACGGCGATCGTGCGGAGCTTCCCGAGGTAGCGCGCACAAGACGGATGCCGGCGTCCCCAACTCGCCGGATCGCCGGGACGAGCACACCCGAATGAACCTGGTTCAACCGGGTGAACTTGGTGTTGACAGTTGAACTCGTTCCGGAACGAGTTGGCGCGCCGCCCATGATTGGGCCGGCGACGAGGTCAACACGCCAATTGATTTGGGCAGACCTTCCGAGGATCCGTCGCCACCGCGGCCGCAACGCTTCGCGGCGCTCTGCTAGGCTGATCGCGGTGAAGTTGGGAGGAGGGCGAGGCGACAGGACCGCGTTTATCCGTCCTTCGGCTCGTCATCTGAACGGTGTGGATCCTCGAGGCGGCTGATGGCCGTGCACGTGCGCGGGCTGGATTGGCTCAACTTCTTCCTGGCCGACGTGCAGACCGGCGTCGGGCCGTTCCTCGCGATCTACCTCGCGCAGAATCACTGGGACCCGGAGCACGTCGGGATCGCGCTGACCGCCGGCGGGATCGCGGGAATCGTGACGCAGACGCCGGCGGGCTGGCTCGTCGACAGGCTCCACGCCAAGCGGACGCTGATCGCCGTCGGCGTCGCCGCCCTCTGCGCGGGATCCCTGATGATCGCGTTGCGGCCGTCTGTCCTCTCAGTCATGACCGCCCAGGTACTGATCGGCGGCATGTCCAGCATCTTCAACCCCACCATCGCCGCCATCGCGCTCGGGCTGGTCGGGCGGCAGCTCTTCGACCGGAGACAGGGCCGCAACCAGTCCTGGAACTCCGCGGGGAACCTTGCCGCTGCCGTGGCAATGGGATTGATCGGAACATATGTCGGACCGCGGTGGATCTTCTACCTCGTGGTCGGCTTTGCGATCCCGGCTTTGCTGTCGTTACTGCTGATCCACCCGGACGAGATCGATTACGAAGCGGCCCGTGGCGCCGACGATGGAGCGGACGCGGCGAAGGTGGGATCGAAGCCGCTCCTCAAAGATTACCCCTTGCTGATCTTTCTGGCCTGCGCCGTGCTGTTTCACTGTGCCAACGCGGCGATGCTACCGCTCCTGGGCGAGATGCTCTCGCAGGGCGACGCGAAAAGGGCTCCACTCCTCATGATGCTCTGCGTGGCGACGACGCAGGCGGTGATCACTCTTCTGGCCTGGCCCGCGGGACGGCTGGCTGGGTCGTGGGGACGGAAGCCGGTCCTCCTGGTCGGTTTCGGCGTCCTGCCCATTCGTGGCGTGCTCTACACGCTCACCCAGGGCACGTACCCGCTCGTCTCGATCCAGATCCTCGATGGCGTCGGCGCAGCGATCTTCAACGTCGTGGCCGTCCTCGTGATAGCCGACCTCACACGGGGGACCGGCCGGTTCAACGTCACGCAAGGAGCGATCTTCACCGCCGTGGGACTTGGCGCCGCTCTCAGCCAGACCGTCGCCGGGGCCATCGTCGAACGCTTCGGCTACCACGCCGGCTTCCTCTTCCTGGCTGCGGTTGCCGCGGTCGGGTTCGGCATCCTCCTGGTTTTCATGCCCGAGACGCGACCATCCGGAAGGAGCCCCGCTATCTCCTTCCTCAGACCATCCCGCCGTTGACGCGGACGAATCGAACACACCACGGGGCTAGCGTGAGGCGGATTTTCTCGCCGCCTCGAATTCGTCTCCCGGCGTCCAGGTCGGCAGCTGCGGCGCGTTGGCGAGGCGCAGTCCGACCAGGAGCTGGAGCTGTGCGTCCTGCACGTCGCCGGAGAGGTCCCAGTCGCCGTGGTACTCGTCGGACGGCTGATGGTAGTGCTTGCGCTCGTACTCGATCTGCTGCTCCTCCCCCCAGCCCTTGGGGCGTCCCTCGAAGTCGGGGCCGCCCTTCACCGCCACCGGCGGGACTCCGACGCGCGCGAGCGGGAACATGTCCGACCGGTAGAACGCCCCGCGGTCCGGAAACGGGTCACCGTGCACGGTCCGGCCCTGCTCGGCCGCCACCTTGCGGACGACGTCGTCGGCGGTGGACTTGCCCAGCCCCAGCACGCCGAGATCCGTGGTCCGGCCCCACCGGTTCACGCTGTCCAGGTTGATGTCCGCGGCGATCCGGTTGGCGGGGATGGGCGGATGTTGCGCCAGCCACTTCGACCCGAGCAGGCCCTGCTCCTCCGCGGTGACGAAGGCGACGATGAGCGAGCGCTTGGGCGCGGCTACCGTGGCCGCATGGGCGATGGTGAGGACGGTAGCGCACCCTGACGCATTGTCGAGCGCGCCGTTGTAGATGCCGTCGCTCGTTCCCGGCGGCGGCGGGCCCTTTCCGAGATGATCGTGGTGCGCGGTGTACAGCACCGCTTCCTGCGACAGCCTCGGATCTCTTCCGGGCAGGATGCCGATCACGTTCGCGCTGCGGATCTCGTGTCGATCTACGGCCATGTCCAGCGCCAGCGTGGCTCCCAGCGCCCGGGGCCGGAAGTCGCGGGACTCGGCGGCCTTGCGGAGCCCATCGAGGTCTTGCCCGCTCTCCTGTGCGAGCTTGATCGCTGCCGGGTCGGAGATCCAGCCCTGGAACTGCATGGTCCGGGGCTCGTCATCGGTCGGCGGCAGATCCTGGTGTGTCCCGTCGGCGCGATTGGCGAGCACCTGCCAGGGATAGCCCGCGCTGGGAGTGGTGTGGATCACCAGAGCGCCGGCGGCGCCGTGCTTGGCGGCATTGATGTACTTGTAGTCCCAGCGGCCGTACCAGAGCCGGACGCCGGCCCCCTTGAAGGGCGGGTTGAAGTTCATCACCACCACGACCTTGCCGCGAATGTCCACGTCCTTGTAGTCGTCCCAGCCGTACTCGGGGGCGGTGATGCCGTAGCCGACGAACACGAGCGGCGCGTCCTTCAGCGTCGCCCGGTCGATGTGCGCGTTGGGCTCGAGGATCAGGTCCGCCGCCGTGCCGCCCAGCGCGTGCAGCGTCATATCCTTGTCGCCGGCCTTCAAGTGGACCTCGCGAGGCACGTCCACGTGCAGCTCGATCAGCGGCACTGCCTGGAGGAAGGTGCCGTTGTCGCCTCCTGGCTTGTAGCCGTATGCCTCGAGCTGCGAGGCGAGGTACTTGATCGCCAGCTCGTCACCGGGCTGGCCCGGCTTTCGTCCCTCGAGCAGGTCGTCGGACAGGAAGCGGACGTGGCCGGAGATCTCGGCGGCGGTGATGCGGCTGGAGGCGGCGCGCTCCGCGGCCTGCGGGAGTACGGCGAGGAGCAAAGCGAGGGAAAGGACCATGGCGCGCTCTGCTAACCCGGCTCGGGCCCGGTTGCAACGGGCCGATTCGGATCCTCGATCCAGCCGCTGAACGATCCGACATATAGGCGGGCAGGCGGCAGCCCCGCGAGCTCGATGGCGAGCGCGTCATGGCACGCGGTCACTCCGCTGCCGCAGGACACGATCACGTCGGGGCCGTGCCGCTCGTAGAGCCGGCGCAGCTCTTCCGGCGGTTTGAACCTCTGCCCGGGGGTCAGGTTCGCCGCAAACGGAGCATTCAAGGCTCCCGGGATGTGCCCGGCCCTGCGATCGATCGGCTCGATCTCGCCGCGGTAGCGCTCGGGCGCTCGCGCGTCGAGGACCGGCGCGCTCCGTGCCTGCACCTCACCCACCTCCACCAGCCGTGAGCGGTCCAGCCTGAGCCTGCGCACTGGCGCGGGGGCGATCCGCGGCTCCTCGCGGGTGAGCGGCAGCCCAGCCTCGGTCCACGCTCGCAGGCCGCCGTCGAGCACCGACACGTGCTGATGACCGAAGGCGCGGAGCATGAACCACAACCGTGCCGCCACCGACGAATGGCCTTCGTCGTACACCACCACCTGGGTGTCCGGTCCGATGCCCAGCCGGGACAGCACTCCGGCGAACTGCTCCTCGGAGGGAAAGGGATGCCTGCCTGGGCCCCCGGGACGGGAGAGGTCGCGATCGAGATCGGCGAACGCGGCGCCCGGGAGATGGCCCTGGTCGTACTGCTCCCTTCCGGCAGGGCCTCTCGCCGACCAGCGCAGATCGACGAGCCGGGCTTCCGGATGGGACTGCACCCACTGTGGATCCACCAGGAGGGGAATGTCCGACATGTGCGCATCTTGCACCGCGCCGGGCCTGCAAGCGATAGGAGCGTGAATCCGTCCATTGCTGCTAAGGTGGTTTGGGGGACGGAGCGGGAGCCAATGCCAGAGGTCGAACGCCTGCTCGTCGTGGACGACGAGGCGCCCATCCTGCACGCGTTGCAGCGCACCTTCGAGGCTGCGGGATACGAGGTCATTGCCTGCGCCGACCCGGCCGAGGCGCTCGACAGGTTGCGGGAGAAGCCGTTCCAGGTGCTCTCGGCGGACTACATGATGCCGGGCATGACCGGGGCGGAGTTCCTCGCGCAGGCCAAGGCGCTGCAGCCCGAGACCATCCGCATCCTGCTCACCGCGGCGCACGACTTCAGCGCCGCCGTCGACGCCGTGAACAACGGCGAGATCTTCCGCATCCTGGCCAAACCCTGGAACCGCGTGGAGTTGCTCGGCACCGTGCGCCAGGCGTTCGACACCTATTCCCTGCGCGAGAAGAACCGGCAGCTGACCGCGATCGTGCAATCGCAGAACGCCGAGCTCGCCGCGCTGAACAAGGGCCTGGAGCGGCTGGTCGAGGAGCGCACCACCAACCTGCTCGACGGAATGGTGGCGGTGCTCGACTACCGGGACACGGAGACGCAGTGGCACTCGCGCCGCGTCTCCCGCTTCACCCGCCGGATCGCCGAGCAGCTGGGGATCCGGGACGCGAACGAGCTGCGCACCATCGAGATGGGAGCGCTCCTGCACGACATCGGCAAGATCGGCGTCCGCGACGCGGTGCTGCTCAAGCCGGGACCGCTCGACCAGGACGAGTGGCACGAGATGCGCGAGCACCCGCACCTGGGCTGGGCGCTGCTCCAGCGCATCGAGTTCCTGCGCGACGCCAGCGTGATCGTGCTCCAGCACCAGGAGCGGTACGACGGCCGCGGCTATCCGACGGGCCTGAAGGGCGAGCAGATCGTCCTCGGGGCGCGGCTCTTCGCGGTGGCGGACACCTACGACGCCATCACCAGCGATCGTCCCTACCGCAAGGCGCAGCCGCACGCCGCCGCGCTCACCGAGATGCAGCGGGTCGCTGGAACGCAGCTCGACCCCCAGGGCGTCCAGGCATTCTGCTCCATTCCGGAAGAGGAATGGCTGCGGATCCGCCACGACGTGGAAAAGATCTCGCTCCTGGAGCAAGAGTGGGGCTGGAACCCGCCCAAGCGCGTGTTCGAGCAGATCCTCGAGGCGGCCAGCAAGCAGAAGCAGCCCATCTCGCAGCCGCCTGTCGCCGCAGTGCCCGACGTGAAGATCGCGTGATCGACTGCTCTGGGTGACATTCAAGGGGCAAGCAGGAACCAGGCCTTGAGGTATTCGGTCTCCGGCACTCCGACGAGCGGCGGGTGGTCGCGCGAGGCTCCGCGCCTCTCCAGAAGCTGCAGCGGGCGCTTCGCCTCCTGCGACGCCCAGGCCACCACTTCCCCGAAGAGATCCGGCGTGACCCGTCCCGAGCAGGAGCAGGTGACGAGAAGACCGCCAGGCTTGAGCAGCCGGACGGCGCGATAGTTGATCTCCCGGTAGGCGCGCAGCGCGCCTTCGACACCCTCCTTCCGCTTCGCGAAGGCGGGAGGGTCGAGCACGATGGTGTCGAACTTGCGGCCTTCCTTGTCGAAGCCGCGCAGCGCCTCGACGGCATTCTGGGCCCGCGCCTCAAGGTTGCGCAGGCCGTTGCGCTCAGCGTTCTCGCGGGTGCGCTGCACGGCGGCCGCGTCCTGGTCGATGGCGATCACCTGGTCCGCCTTCCGCGCCAGTTGCAGCGAAAAGCCCCCGTGGTAGCAGAAGGCATCCAGCGCTTCTCCGCGCGCCAGCTCGCCTGCGCGCAGGTGGTTCTCCGCCTGGTCGAGGTACCCGCCGGTCTTGTGATCGGCCAGCAGATCCACTTCGAGCGCGACGTCCCCTTCGTGGTAGCGGGCGCGGAAGTCGCTGCCGAAGAGCGCGTCGACGCGGCGGGGCAGGTGCTCGAACTCACGCGCCGAGCCGTCGTCGCGCGCGACCACCGCCCGGACGCCGGTCAGCTCGACCACCATCCGCGCCAGCTGCTCGCGCCGCGCCTCGGTCCACTCCGCGAGGTGCTGCACCGCCGCGACACCGCCGTAGACGTCGACGAAGTAGCCGGGCAGGAGGTCCGCCTCGCCGTGCGCCAGCCGGAACGCGTCGGCGCGGGGAAAGATCGCCCGGCGCCGGTCCCAGGCGCGGCGGAGCCGGGTCGCGAGCAGTTCCTCGTCCAACTCCATGTCCTGCCGGGAGAGCACGCGCAGCGCGATGGGGCTCTTCGCCGCCCAGAAGCCGCGCGCGACGAAGTTCCCCCGCGCATCCGCCATCCGCACCTCCGCGCCGGAGGTGAGCCCGTCCGGCGGCTCCGGCACGTCGGCTCGGAAAATCCAGGGATGTCCAGCCCGCGCTCGCGCGGCCCCTTTCTGGGTCACCTTGACTGTGGGCGGTTGCATGGAAGGGTGCGCAGTCTGGCACGGGCGCGTGCTTGACGCATGGGTTAATCTGCCGTGATGACGCCCGAGGACGGCGCCGCCCCCGCCAGGATCACGCCGATCGGTGCGCCGCTCACGTCGCAGGAAGCGCGCCGCGTGGCCTCGGCCCTGGAGAGGAACATCGCCCGCGCGCTCAAGGGCAAGCAGGAGATCGTCGAGATCGCGCTGGCGGCGCTGGCCGCAGGCGGGCACCTGTTGCTCGAAGACGTTCCCGGAGTGGGCAAGACCACCCTGGCGCAGGCGCTGGCGCGGTCGCTCGACCTCTCGTTCGCCCGAGTGCAATTCACCAGCGACCTGCTTCCGGGCGACATCACCGGCGTCTCCGTCTACGACCAGGGCCGCGCCAGCTTCGTCTTCAAGCCGGGGCCGCTCTTCGCCAACCTGGTCCTGGCCGACGAGATCAACCGCACGACCCCGCGGACCCAGAGCTGCCTCTTGGAAGCGATGGCGGAGGGCCAGGTCTCCGTCGACGGAGCACCGCGCCCGCTTCCGGCGCCGTTCATGGTGCTCGCCACCCAGAACCCGCACGAGCACGCCGGGACCTATCCACTTCCCGAATCCCAGCTCGATCGCTTCCTGTTGCGGCTCTCGCTGGGCTATCCGCCGGCGGACGTCGAGCGCGAGCTGCTCCTGGGAGGAGGAACGCAGGTCGAGCTGACGCACCTGCATCCCGTCGCGTCCGCCCAGGAGGTGCGCAGGCTCCAGGCGGCCGTCCCGCTGGTGACCGTGGCCCCGGAGGTCGCCGACTACGTCCTCGCCATCGTGGCCGCGACGCGCAGCACCCCCCTGGTCTCGCTCGGCGCCTCCCCGCGCGGGGCCATCGCGCTGCTTGGAGTGGCGCGCGCGCGGGCGCTCCTCCGCGGACGCGGCCACGTCGAGCCCGATGACGTGAAGGAGCTCTGCATTCCCGTCCTTGCGCACCGGATCGTTCTGGCGGGACGGGGGCCGGGAGGAGGCGAGTTGGAGCGGCTCGCGGCCGAGCGGGTGATCCGCGATCTGGTCGAGCAGGTGCCGGTGCCGGAGTGACGCCGGCCTGGAAGCGCAGGCTTGCGTTCACCCGGATGGGCCGCTGGTACACCGGGCTGACCATCGCGATCGGACTCGCCGCCACCAACACCGGAAACAACCTGCTCTTCCTCGTTCTCGGGCTGTTGCTCGCGTCCATCGTGGTCTCCGGCATCCTCTCCGAGCAGAGCCTCAAAGGGGTGCGGGTGGAGAGACGGCTGCCGGCGGTGGCCACGGCCGGACAGCCGGCGCTGATCGGCCTGTTCGCGCGCAACGGAAAAGGGCGCGCGCCCTCGTTCTCGCTGGAGATCCGCGAGGCGCGCGGCGATGTCGCGGGCCGCGGGTTCCTCATCCTGCTCCCCGCCCGTCAGGCTGCCGAGGTGGCCTACCGGTTCCTTCCCCAGCGCCGGGGCGTGCACCGCTTCGAGCAGATCGAAGTGGCGACGCGCGCGCCGTTCGGCCTCTTCGAGAAGTCCCGGCCGGTCGACGCCCCGGCCGAGCTGGTGGTCTTCCCGCGGCAGGTGCCGGCGCCGCCGTCGAGCTCGGGCGCCTTGGCCCGCGAGGGGGAGCGCCCCCAGGACCGGATCGGGCTCGGTCTCGAGGTGCATTCCCTGCGCGATCACCGGGCCGGCGAGGACTCGCGGAGCATCCATTGGAAGTCCAGCGCTCGCGCCGGCCGGCTGATCGGCGTCGACCGCGAGCAGGAGCGGCGCAAGCGGGTCTGCGTGATGCTCGACCAGCGGCCGCTCCAGGGCGAGCCGCTGGAGCGCGCGGTCGAGCTGGCCGCCGCACTGGTCACGCGCGAGCTGGAGGGCGGCGCGGAAGTCTCGGTTGCCCTTGCGGGCCAATTCCTTCCTGCCGCTAGCGGGGAGGCGCACCGTCACGCCGCTTTGCGGATGCTGGCGCTCGTGCAGCCCGGTGCCGGCTTGTCTTCACCCCAGCCGGATCGCGAGGCCTCGATCCTCGAGGTGCGCCCATGAGCCTGGTCGCGGCCCGCGGCCCGACGCTCCTCCAGGCGCAGCAGGCAGCGGGCGCGCTGACCGCCACCTTCGCCTTCACGGCCTGCGCCGTCTCCGGCGAGCTGGGTCCCCCCATGGTGGCGCTCTTCCCGCTCGCGCTGGCCGGCTCCCTCTTCCTGGGACACGGGGTACAGGGCAAGGCGGAATGGGCCTGGACGGCGCTCCTCGGGGCAGCGCTGCTTCTCTTCGCCGTGCAGGTGGGCGCGGGTCAGCTCGACATCGTCCTCGGGGCGGCCCGATTCGCCGAGCTGCTCTGCATCCACCGGCTCTGGCACCGCCGTTCGGAGCGGGACGAGCTGCTGCTCCTGCTGCTCTCGCTCCTGCTACTCTGCGCAGGCGCCGCGCTGGCGGCGGAGCTTTCGTTTGGTTTTGCATTCATCGGCTTCGCGGTGAGCGGCACCTGGGCGATGGCCCTGACGCACCTGCGATTCGAGATCGAAGCGGGGCGGGGGCCGGCGGGATCGGCAGCCCTGCTCAACTCGCGCCGGGTCGCCACGCCGGCGCTGCTCGGCGGCCTTGCGGCGCTAGCCACCCTCGGCATCGCGGGCGCGGCCGTGGTGTTCTTCATCTTTCCGCGCGTGACCATCGGAGGGCTGCGGAGGGCCTCGCGTGCTTCGCCGGTCGCCGGGTTGGGCGACCGTGTCGATCTCTCCCGGGCGGGCACCGTCGCCGACGATCCGCGCGTCGCCCTGCGGGTGAGACTCGATCCGCCGCCGCCGGGGGAGCCGCGCGATCTGGCGATGCACTGGCGCGCGCGGTCCCTCTCCCGCTGGACGGGTCAAGGCTGGCAAGCCCAGGAGGGCGGCATCATCCCGGCAACGCGCCTTCCCCCGCGGCCCCACCTCGGCCGTCCCCCGGCGCTTCTCTCAGCGGACATCGAGGTGGTCGGAACGTTCGGGGACGGGATCGTCTTCACGCCCGAGGGGTGGCCCCTCAGCGTGGACTTTCGCCGGCCGGGCCCTGCCCGGCCCGCGCCGCAGCGGCTCTACCGCAACGCCGCGGGGGACCTTTTCTACCAGCCCGTGGACGGCAACGACCTGCGCTACGTGGTGGCAGTCGACCGGGAGGTGCCGGACCTGCGCGTCCTGCGTGGGCGCGGGCAGCGCTATTCAGCCTGGCTCGCTCCCGATCTCGCGGTGCCGCCGGAGCTCGATGCGCGCGTGCGGGCGCTGGCGCGGCGGCTCGGCGAGGGCAAGGACCCGGCCGACGCGGCCGCCGCCATCGAGCGCTGGCTGGAGGCGGCGCTCCGGTACACGCGTGAGCTTCCGGGCGAGGTGAAGGATCCGATCGCCGACTTCCTCTTCGTCCGGCGCGCCGGACACTGCGAGCTGTTCTCGAGCGCGATGGTGCTCATGCTCCGCGTCCTGGGAATCCCGGCCCGCAACGTGACGGGTTACTTCGGCGGGCGGAGCACCGATGCCGGTTATTACGCCGTGCGCGCCGGCGACGCACACAGCTGGGTTGAAGTGTACTTCCCCGAGGCGGGATTCGTGCGCTTCGATCCCACGCCGCCGTCGGCGCGCGGCAGCGGCAGCCTTCAGGAAAGCGTCTGGGCACGCATGGTGCTGTTCTGGGACGCCCTGGAGCAGCGGTGGCGCGCGCTGGTGGTCGAGTACGACCTGATCTCGCAGGCCCAGTCCATGCGCAGGGTGGGTCAGCTGCTGACCGAGACGGGGCGCAGGTTGTCGGGGAAGGGCGGCGCGGCGGGGCGCCTGCGCCTGGTGGCGGGGACCCTGGTGATCCTCCTCTTTGCCGGCGCGCTCGGCTTCGGTGTCCGGCGCCTCCGGCGGCGGGGTCGGTCCGGCCGGCCGCCGGCGCTCACCGCCGATCAGAGGCGGGCGCTGCGCTTGTGGCGCACGGCGAGAGCGCGCCTCCGCCGCGCGGGCATCCATGCCTCTCCAAGCAGCACCGCGAGCGAGCTGGCGCGCAAGGCCCCAGGGGCTGGAGAGATCGCCGCCGCGTACGCCAGGGCCCGCTGGGGGGGCGCGCGCCTGTCCGGGCGCGAGGCGCGCTCGCTCCTTCGGGGCCTCGACGCATGGCTCGGCGATCGGGTTGCACCGGATGCTCCGGCGTGACATTTGACCGCCATGCCCGAGCTTCCCGAAGTGGAGATCGCATCGCGACAGCTCCGCGCCTGGCTGGAGGGACGGCGAGTGGTGTCCGCCCGCGCCGGGAAGTCGCGCGTCATCCGGGGCCAGACGCCGGCGCGGTTCGCGGGCCTGGCGGGACACCGGCTCACCGACATCGAGCGGTTCGGCAAGTGGATGTTGCTTTCGTTCGACGGCGGCGAGGGTCTCGTCTCCCACCTCGGAATGACCGGCAAGTGGATCCGGCGCCGCGCCGGGGATCCGCCGCCCTCGCACGTCCGGGCTTCGCTCACCCTCGATGACGGGAACGCGGTGGACTACCGCGACATGCGCCTGTTCGGGCGGCTGATCCGCGGCAAGACGGCGCAGCTGCGGGAGTCTGCGGCGCTGCGCGCCCTGGGCCCGGATCCTCTCGACGGCATCGACGTCGACCGGTTCCATTCCGTCCTGGCCCGCACCCGGCGGACGATGAAGGAAGCGCTGATGGATCAGCGCACTCTTTCCGGGCTCGGGAACATCCAGGTCTCCGAGTCCCTCCATCGCGCCAAGATCGACCCACAGCGACCCGCCCTCTCCATGACCCGGGAGGAGACGGAGCGCCTCGCGGAGGCCATCGGCGACTCGCTGCGGGCGACGCTTCGGGAGGAGGACAGCCCGGAGCCCATCACCTACGTCGAGGAGGGCGGCGAGAACGTCTTCCTCGTCTACGACCGCGAAGACCAGCCGTGCAAGACCTGCAGCACCCCGATCCGCCGCATCGTTCAGGGTGGCCGCAGCACGTTCTACTGTCCCTTCTGTCAGCCGCGCTGGCGTGCGCGCGGGACGACGCGGACCGCCCCGTTGCGCACCGCAGCGCGGGTCCCCGCGTCTCGCCGCGAATCGCTACAGCGTGCGCCCGCCCGCCGGCTTCGCGTCCTTCAGGGCGGGCGCTCGGCGCGCCGGACCCGGTAGGGCAGCGCCAGGGTCGCCGGCCGTTTGCCCTCCTCTGCGTCCGTCACCACCTTGCCGGTGTGCAGATGGCGACGGAGCGGTTCAGCCCCGAAGAGCAGGAAGAACGCGATGCCCACCGTGAGGCCCTCCGGATCCTGCAGGAGCAGGGGTTCGAGCCCATGGTCGGGGGGGCGTACGCCCTCAAGACCCACACGGGGATCTGGCGCGACACCAAGGACCTGGATCTCTTTCTCCGCAAGGACCAGGTGGTTGGCGCGCTGCCGGCAC
The DNA here is from genome assembly GCA_036513415.1 of Myxococcales bacterium. Taxonomy (GTDB): domain Bacteria; phylum Myxococcota; class Myxococcia; order Myxococcales; family 40CM-4-68-19; genus 40CM-4-68-19. The sequence goes on from DATBZA010000158.1 coordinate 46,199, forward strand.
TGGCCCGCGCCGGGTACCGCACCGAGCTGACCGATCCCCTCTGGCTGGCGAAGGCGTATTCGGGTCCCTACTTCATCGACCTGATCTTCTCCTCCGGAAACGGCATCGCCATCGTGGACGAGCACTGGTTGCGGCGCGCCGCTACCAGGAAGGTGCTCGATCGCGACGCCCTGATCGTTCCGGCCGAGGAGATGATCTGGCAGAAGGCGTTCATCCAGGAGCGCGAGCGGTTCGACGGAGCGGACATCCACCACCTCCTCCGCTGCAAGGGCGCACAGCTGGACTGGGAGCACCTCCTCCAGCGCTTCGGCGAGCGGCACTGGGAGGTGCTGCTGGTGCACCTGATCACGTTCCGGTTCGCGTTCCCGAGCGACAAGGACCAGGTGCCCGAACGGGTGATGCGCGATCTGGTGGGCAGGCTCGAGCGCCGCGAGGCGGAACCCGCCGCCAAGGAGCGCATCTGCCGCGGGACGCTGCTCTCCCGCCAGCAGTACCTCCCCGAGACCAACGTCGAAGGCTACCGCGATGCGCGGGAGGACGAGGTGCAGGGCTGGACCGGGGATCAGTCCTATCCGGTCACCCATCCCGGTCGAGGCAAGGACGATGCGCATCGCCGCAGTCGGTGATCTGCACTGTCGCGCGGACACCCGGCGCAACGTCGCCGTCGCGCTCCGGGGAGTGGACCAGGAGTCGGACGTGCTCCTCCTGGCAGGCGATCTGACCGACCACGGGACGCCCGAGGAGGCGAGCTGGCTGGCGGAGGAGTTGTCCCAGATCAAGATGGAGAAATGCGCCGTCCTGGGGAATCACGACTACGAGGCGGGCCAGGCCGCGGCGGTGCGCAAGATCCTCTGCGACTCGGGCGTGCACGTCCTCGACGGCGAGCCGTGGGCGCTCAACGACCTGGGCGTGGCCGGCGTGAAGGGATTCGCCGGCGGGTTCGAGCAGGCGCAGCTCCAGCGCTTCGGCGAGGACGCGATGAAGGCGTTCGTCGACGCCTGCATCGCCGAGGAGCTGAAGCTGGAGAAGGCCCTCTTCCAGCTCCGCACCCGCCATCGTGTCGCGCTGCTGCACTACTCGCCCTGCCGGCAGACGCTGGAGGGCGAACCGCTGGAGATCTTCCCCTTTCTCGGGGCCACCCGGCTGTCCGGCCCGATCGATCAGCTGCGCCCGAACGTGGCGATCCACGGACACGCGCACAGGGGGGCCCTCAAGGGAGCCACGCGCGGTGGCGTTCCGGTGCTCAACGTGGCTCTCCCGGTCCTCCGGCGCCTGGAGAAGCCGCTGGGATACCTGACCATCGACGTGTAGGACCTCGCCGCTCAGGGCGCGATCGCACGGTACAGGTAGGTGAGGCGCAGCCGGCCCGCCCTCGCGTGCGCCAGCGCGTCGGGCCCGATCCGGATCATCTTCGCCGACGTCGGAGGCAGCTGCGCGGCCAGCCACTTCATCGTCTGGCTCGCCCAGATGGAGAACATCGGACGCTTGCGGACCTTGTCCGCCGCCCGCCAGAAGGTGACGTACGCGTAGACGCGCGCCGGCTCCAGCTCGCCTGCCGGGGCATCCTTCCGCTGGATGACGATGCAATCGGTCCTCTCCTCGTCGATCTGCGACCACCCCGCGAACGGGCCCGAGGGCTGGAGGTGCGTGACGATCTCCGCGCAGTGCTTGCGGTGGAGCAGGTAGACCCGCCGCTCGCCCGGCAATGACTCGCGACGCTCGACCGAGGTCGGGTCCCGCAGCAGCGCCTCTGGATCCCCGCGCAGATAGCGACCCTGCGACACCGCAAGGCCCGGCTCCCGAGCGCCGATCCTCTCGATCAGCTCGCCCAGGTCCGCATCGGTCAGGAACGCCCAGAGCTGTCGCGCCGGCATCGCGCGCACCATCGCACAGAACGCCTCACTCGATGACCACCGGAACCGTGTCCGTCGCGCCCTCTTCGGAGCTGAGGAGGACCTGGAATTCACCGCGCCGCACGAATTGCCCGTACATCCGCGAACCGGTCGCCTGGGCCCCGCCGGGAAGCGTCCATTGGATGCCGACCGCGTCCGCGTCCGCTGCCACCAGTGCGCAGCCCGCGCCTGCGCGAGCGCGCAGCTTGCCCTCCACCAGCGCGCAGCCGTCTCCCTGGACCGAAAGGGCGGGGGCGTCGCCGACTCGCGCGGTCACGGCCAGCCGGACGGCGGATCCCCCCTCGGCCGTGAACGTCACCTGGCCTTGGTGGGTACCCGTCGCGAGCTTCTGGGGATCGACGCGCACAGAGACGCGCGCCGGCGTCTCCACCTGCGTGCGCGGGAGGACGATCCAGCTCGCGTCCGCGGCCAGGCTGACGGCGGTTGCTCCTCCCCGTTCGGAGTGGACCGAGACGGCTTGCGGCCGCGGAACGCGCCCGGGGCGCGCGGTGAACTTCAGCTCTTCGCGCGAGAGCTTCAGCACGGCAGGTCCGGCGCCGGTCTCCTCGTCGAGCAGCGCGAGCGCGCGGCTGGCATGGACGCGGCCGTTCTGCACGCCACGGATCGGGATCGCCGAGGCCAGGATGGCCTTCCGGACCTGGGCAAGGGTGGCCTCCGGGTGCACCGCCCAGAGCAGGGCGGCCAGGCCGGCGACATGGGGAGCCGCCATGCTCGTGCCGTCGTAGCGTTCATACCGTCCGGGCGCGGTGGTGGAGAGGATACCCACGCCGGGCGCGGCGACCATGGCGCCCCGATCGGAGAACGGAGCCAGGAGGTCGTCGGGCGTCGACGCGCCCACCGAGATGACGTTGTCGAATTTTAGATTTGCCGGAAAGCTCGGCGATGGGGCCGAGTCGTTGCCCGCCGCCGCGACGAACAGCACGCCCTTGCGGCTCGCCCGCGCGATCGCGTTCGCAATCACCAGGCTGGTTCCGCCTCCACCCCAGGAGGCATTGATCACGCGAGCGCCATGCTCGGTGGCGAAGTCGATGGCCTTGGCCAGATGATCGCTGCGTCCGCCTCGCCGTCCGATGGCGCGCAGCGGCATCAGCGACACCTTCCAGTTCACGCCGGTCACGCCAAGCCGGTTGTCGCCTGTCGCGCCGATGGTTCCCGCCACGTGCGAGCCGTGCCACCGCTCGTCTCCCGACGGCGCGGGCGAAGGATCGTTGTCATCGTCGACGAAGTCCCACCCCTTCACGTCGTCGACGTACCCATCCAGGTCGTCGTCCTGGCGGTCGGTCCCGGACTCCTGCTCGTTGTGCCAGAGATTCCCCTTGAGATCAGGATGCTCGAGCGCGACGCCGTCGTCGACGACGGCGACCACCACCGCGCGTTCTCCAGTTGAGCGCGTCCACGCGGCGGGCGCCTCGATCTTCGCCATCCCCCACAAGTCATTGAAGCGCGGATCGTTGGGCACGCGGTCCTGCTGGTAGAGGTAGACAGGCTCGGCGAACGCGACTCCGGGACTCCCGGCCAGGGCGTCGGCCGCCGAGGCCGGATCGGTTCCCGGATCGATGGGCACCCGGAGCAGCGGCGCCTCATCGTCGGTCGCGACCGGAGCAAGGGCCAGGATTGGCGGCCCGTCATCGGCCCGCACGGCGCCAGCGGGCGGCGCCGCATTGCGCTGGAGCTGGACCAGGATCGAGTCCTCGGCGTGGATCGCCGGCCGCTCCCCACCAGAGCAGGCCAGCGTAGCCAGGATCGCGGCGGCCGCCGTTGCGGGCGCGCGCGGCCTCCTGCGCCGGAAGCGCGGGAATTCCGGTTCGTCCGCGTCGAAGATCGGATCCATGGGCTCGAACCGCGCGTCCAGGTGGCGCAGCGGATCGGAGAAGAGCTTGTCGTCGTCCATCGAGTTCCCCCCGAAACGGCCGCGAATGCGGCGCAGGACCCGCGGTTGCAGCGGCCGTGCCGGCGGGCTGTCGAGAGGACGGTCCGGAAAGGCAGGTGCCAGAACGGGACGGGGGGTGCCAGAATGCGACCGGTGTCAGCGTACCGATGGGTGGGGGCGGACCTCGAGCTGAACGTGCACGCCCAGCCCGGCGCGCGCCGCAGCGAAGTTCAGGGAGTCCACGGCGACGCCGTCAAAGTCCGGATCCAAGCGCGCCCGGTGGACGGCGCCGCCAACCAGGCCCTGCTCGAGCTCCTTGCCGACGCCTTGAGAGTGCCGCGCAGCCGCTGCGCGCTGATCGCCGGCGAGACGGGCCGGAGGAAGCGCGTCCGGGTCGAGGGGCCCGACCGCGCCCATGCCGAGAACGTGCTGGCCCGCTGGATTCAGACCAGGTCGTAGGCGCGGGCCAGCGCCGCGTCGAGCTGCGCGGGATCGCCGCCGCCGGCCTGCGCCAGCTCAGCCTTTCCGCCACCCCGCCCGCCCAGCGTCTTGGACAGCTCCTTGACGAGAGTTCCCGCCGGGTACTTCCTGGAGAGGTCGCTGGTGACCGCCACCAGCAACGTCGCCTTCCCGTCCTTCTCGCCGCCGAGCACCACGATGCCGCTCTTGAGCTGATCGCGCAGCTTGTCGGCCAGCTCGCGCATCGATTCCGGGTCGCCGTTCTCATGGCGCGCCGCCAGCACCTTCACGCCGCGCACGTCGCGCGCGCCCTGCGCGAGCTCGCTCGACTTCACGGCGGCCTGCTTGCGCTGCAGCGTCTCCAACTCGCGCTCCAGCTCCTTGATGCGCGACGCAGCTTGCTCCGCCCGCAGCGCCACGTCCTTCGGCGCCGTCCGCAGCGCCGCCGCCGCGCGCGCCAGCTGCTGCTCCTCGTCGTGCACCAGCTTCACCGCCTCCGGGCCGGTCACCGCCACGATGCGGCGGACGCCGGCCGCGATCGCGCCCTCGCTGGTGATCTTGAAGAACCCGATGTCGCCCGACCGCGACACGTGGGTGCCGCCGCAGAGCTCGATCGACGGCCCGATCTGGAGCACCCGGACCTTGTCGAGCTGCGTGTACTTGTCGCCGAAGAACGCCAGCGCGCCCGACTTCACCGCCGACTCGGGATCCATCACCTTCGTCTGCGCCTCATGGTTCTCATACACGAGCTGGTTGACGCGCCGCTCGATCTCCATCCGCTGCTCCTCGCTGAGCGGCTGGTAGGCGGTGTAATCGAAGCGCAAGTAGTCCGGCGCCACCACCGAGCCCGCCTGCTTGACGCCCTCGCCCAGCACCTCGCGCAGCGCGCGGTGGAGCAGGTGGGTGGCGCTGTGGTTGCGGCGCAGGCCCGCGCGACGCTGCGTGTCGACGATCAGCTCCACCTTCTCGCCGGCCGCGAAGGAACCTTCGAGCACCTTCACCTTGTGCACGATCAGCCCGTGCACGGGGCGCTGCGTGTCCAGGATCTGCGCGCGCGAGGAGCTGCTGGTGACGAATCCCGTGTCGCCCAGTTGCCCGCCGGACTCCCCGTAGAACGGCGTGCAGTCGAAGGTCATCTCACCTTCCTGTCCCGCCGCGAGCTTCTGCACGCGCTTGCCGCCGGAGAGGATGGCCTGGAGCGTCGCCTGGGAGGCCACCTGCTCGTAGCCGAGGAACTCGTTCTCGCCCATCTCGCTGGCCAGCGACTTGTGCGCATCGGCGATGCCCGTTTCTCCCGACCCCGCGAAGGACCCGCGCGTGCGCTGCTCCTCCATCCGCTTCTCGAAGCCGTCGACGTCGACCGATGCCCCGCTCTCCGCCGCGATCACCTGCGTGAGATCGACCGGGAACCCGTAGGTGTCGTGCAGCTTGAACGCGAGCTCCCCTGAGACCTTCTTGCTGCGCGCGAGCTCGTCCGCGAGGATGGCGCTGCCCCGGTCGAGCGTGCGCAGGAACAGGTCGGTCTCGTGCTGGACGGTCTCCAGGATCCGGACGCGCGAATCCGCCAGCTCGGGATACGCCTTGCCCATGCCGTCGATCACCTTGCCGCAGACCTGCGCGTAGAGCGACGGGTCAGGCGAGAGACGCTGCGCATGCCGGATGGCCCTGCGCAGGATCCGGCGCAGCACGTAGCCCCGCCCCTCGTTCGAGGGCAGCACGCCGTCCGCCAGCAGGAAGGCCGCGGCGCGCGAGTGGTCCGCTACCACCCGCATCGACGCGGAGGGGCCGCGCGCGTCGAGCGCCTCGTTCGGCGAGTACCGCATGCCCGAGATCCGCGCCGCCTCGTCGATCAGCGGTCTCAGCAGATCGGTGTCGTAGTTGGAGGGCACGTTTTGCACCGCGGCCGCCACGCGCTCGAGGCCGGCGCCCGTATCGATCGACGGCTTGGGCAGGGGATGGAGCGGGCCGTCCGGCTCCTTCCGCTCGAACTGCATGAAGACGAGGTTCCAGAGCTCCATCCAGGAGTCGCTGCCGAGCTGCTCCGCCTGGTCCAGCGCGAAGAAGCGGTGGGCGTGCTCGTCGATCCGCGCCTGCGCCGTCTCCGTCCCCCGGTACAGATGGATCTCGCTGCAAGGGCCGCAGGGCCCCGTGGGACCCATCGCCCAGAAGTTGTCCTTCTCGCCGAGGCGGAAGATCCGCTCCTTGCGCACGCCGATCGCCTTCCACAGCTCCTCTGCCTCGTCGTCGTCGCGGAACACGGTCACCGCGAGCCGCTCGGCGGGAAGCCCGAGCGTCCTGGTGATGAACTCCCAGGCGAACGAGATCGCCTCCTTCTTGAAGTAGTCGCCGAAGGAGAAGTTCCCCAGCATCTCGAAGAAGGTGTGGTGCCGCGCCGTGAAGCCGACGTTCTCGAGATCGTTGTGCTTTCCGCCCGCGCGCACGCACTTCTGCGCGGAGACCGCGCGCTTGTAGTCGCGCGTCTCGCGGCCGGTGAAGACGTCCTTGAACTGGTTCATGCCCGCGTTGGTGAAGAGCAGCGTGGGATCGTTCTGGGGAACGAGCGAGGAGCTCTTCACTCGCCTGTGTCCCCGCTCCTCGAAGAAGCGGAGGAAGGCTTCGCGGATCTCGCCGCCGGTCCTGGGCGTGGCCATGGGGGCGGGAAGATAAGGAAAGACGCCCCGGATGTCACCAGCGGCTGCCTGGTGCAGCGTACTTAGAATTCAAAGAAGCTGGCGAATCCGGCCGTGAAGCTGTCGACCGCCCGGATCTGCGTCTCGCCCGGCGGTAGCACCCACTCCCGCCGGAAATCGGCCCGGAAGTAGAGCGGCCCCACCATCTTGTAGGCGAGCGATGCGGCCAAGAGCGACCGCTCGTCGAGCCGGAACGCGTCGCCGAAGCCGCTCTTCATGTTCTTGCGCAGGTAGTAGGCGGACGCCTTGACCACGTCGAGCTTGGGCAGGATCGCGAACAGGCCCAGCGAAGCCCCGTTCGGATCGCCCTGCCGGTCCTCGTACAGTCCGCCCACCTGGACGAATCCAGCGAGGTTGACCGCGAGCTCCCCGTGGAATCCGCCCTGGCTGAACGAGGTGTCTGAGGTCCGCGCGGCCTGCGCGGCGTCGTACTTCGCCATGTAGGTGGTGCTGGCGCCCTGCTGGACGGCGTACTGCACGCGCCCGATATCGTAGGTCTGGTCGAAATACTCCGGGATGTAACCCGGCTGCATCCTGCGGTACTCGAGCTTCGCCTGCACGCTCATTTCCAGCAGCGGAACAGGGAGACGGACGTCGCTCAGCACGCCCGCGTGCAAGCCGTTTCCGGCTCCCGCGATCCGGTTGAAGTCGGCGTACGGGATCACGCTCACCAGCGAGTTGCGCACGACCTCGAACTCCGTGTCCACGCCGACCGCGGTGACGGCCTGCTGGTTGGGGATGATCGGGTTGCCCTGGGAATCCGACTGCAGAGGCCAGCTCAGGCGCACGGGCGCCCTGCGATCCGTGGCCCCGCTCACGCCGATGGCCCATCCTCGCAGGACGGGCATGTCGCCGAAGGGCCGGATATAGGCGCGCGCCGCCATCAGGCTCGGATTGCCCACCCAGTCGGTCAGGGTCTCGAGGCCCACGAACTCGGTGTTGACGTCGAACGCGAGACCGACCTTGGGATGATCCAGGCTGAGCGAGTTGGAGTACCGGCTCACCAGCGTTCCGTGCCCGATCGAGGCCGCCCAGAGCTGGCCGGCAAGCGCGTACACCGGCTCGCGCTTGTTCCCGTAGCGGACGAAGCGGATGAACCTGGCGAGATCCTGCGGCTCGTCCCAGTCGCGCCGGCGGATCAGGCCCCCATACGTCTTCGACTCGCGCGTAAAGCCGCCCGCGCAGCACTGATCGTTGTTCCAGATCATCAGATTGAGCGGCACGGAGAGCCCGAGCCCCACCGGTCCCAGGCTGAACTCGGTGTTGATCACGGTCGCGGCGTAGGAACCCTCGCCCTCGATGTTGGTCACCGCCAGGCCCACGAACGCGCCCTGGGTGCCGCCGAACAGCCCCGCCGAAGGATTCCCGAACGCCCCGTTGCCCGCGGCCGCGTTGGGCGACGGCTGGCTCTCCGGCTCCTGCGCAATGGCGGCGGCAGCGATCAGGACAGTGGCGGCGAGAACGCGCGATCGCATGGTCGGCTCCAATCGGAAGGGGCGATCCGACGCTAGCGAACCCCCTCAGGTAGGAGCGAGAAAACTGCCGGCACGGCCACGAGTTACGGGTGGCCATTCCCCCTCCAACGGCGCCGCATGTGGCGCTCGCGAATGCGGTGTGGGGAAACGCGCGCTCAGGGCCGGCGCAGGATCAGGGCGCGGAAGAGCTGCGCGAATCCGGCTGGACCGGTGGCGTCGGGCCAGCGCGGCGAGCCGAGCGGCGGCAGCTCGAGGGCGAGCAAGCGGGACAGCACGGGGAAGCGGCGGCGCACTTCCGCTTCGGGCGCGGCGAACACTTCGCAGGAAGCGACGCGGCGCAGCCGCCAGAGATCGGTGTAGCTCGCGCAGCGGACGGAGAGGTCGGCGCCGAGGAGCGCATGCAGGGGAAGCTCCTCTACCGCCAGCCCGGCCTCGACCGCGGCCGCGCGGAGGGAGCGGAAGTCGATCGACCATTCGACGTGCTCTCCCTGGCCGAAGGCCGCGAGCAGTCGGACCGGGCCCGGGTCGAAGTCGCCCCCGAACTCGGTGAGCACCGCGGCGCCGCCCGGTGCGAGCACGCGGGAAAGCTCGCGGACCAGGCGGATCGCTCCGGTGTTGCGGCCTCCTTCGACCGCAAGGTCGGCGATCACCTCGTTGGCGAGCACCAGGCCGTCGAGGGAGCGCGAAGCGAACGGCAGCTCGAGCGCGTCGGCGCGCACGCCGGTCCAGCGCAGGTGCCGGCCGCCGGGCTGCGACGGCTCCAGCGCGCGCCGCCGCTGGGCGGCGATCAGCGCCGGCGAGAGATCCACGGCGGTCCAGCGGGCGCCCGTGAACGGGCCAGCGTCGCCACGCCATGCCGCCTCCGCCAGGTGGCCGGCCCCGCCGCCGATCTCGACGACGCCGCTGCGCGCGGGCCGGATGCCGTGGCCGGCGATGCCTTGCAAGAGCGCCTCGCCGTACCGCCGCCCACCCAGGGCCGGATGAGGGAAGCGGAGCAGGTGCGAGATGGTGCACTCGACTTCGTCGAACCGGCGCCGGGGAGCCAGGCGATCGGTGCGATGGTGCGCGCGGTTCGGGTCCTCCACCGCTCAGCTCTTCGAGCCCGTCCGGGGCGGTCCGTCCCAGGGCGCCAGCAGCAGGCGCGCGGTGAGCGCGTCCATCATCCGGGAAATCTCGCGCAGCCCCTCGCTGAGCTGCGAGAGCTCCAGGTCGTCTCGCTCCAGCCGCTCCCGCCAGGCCGCCACCTTGCGGCGGGCCTCGGCGCCGAAGCTCCGCACGTCGTCGGGCAGCTCGCCCTCCATGCGCGCCAGCGCCGCGTCCATCTCCTGGAGCCGGGCGAGGCAGGCGCGCTGGGCGTCGTCCATGCCCGCGTTGTCTCACTCAATTCCCGGACCGACAAGCGCCGGCGCCGCGAGGGCTCAGAAAGCGGTTGCCTCGCCCTTCCGTTCCGCCTCGTGCTGGGACTTCAGCTTCTTCATCCGGCGCCGGATCAGCTCGCGCTTGAGCGCGCTCAGGTGGTCGACGAAGAGCTTGCCTTGCAGGTGGTCCATCTCGTGCTGGACGCAGACGGAGAGCAGCGTGTTGGTCGCTTCCTTCCGCTTCCGCTTGCCGTCGCGGTCGGTGTACTCCACCACGATGTGCCCGAATCGGGTGATTTCCTCGTACTCGTCGGGGACGGAGAGACAGCCTTCGGTATAGGTGAACTCGCCCTCGCCGAGCTTGAGCACCGGGTCGATCAGCCAGAACAGCCCTTCGCCTTTCTTCTTCGGTTCTTCGCCCTCGGCAGAGGGGCGCTGGTCGACGTCCATCGCGATCACGTTCAGGTGCACGCCGACCTGGGGCGCTGCCAGCCCGACGCCGTTGGCTTCGTACATGCTCTCCGCCATGTCGTCGCACAGCTTGCGGATCTTCGCATCGACCTCGCCCACGGGCTTGGCCTTCTGCTTGAGGCGGGGGTCGGGCCAGATCAGGATTTCGCGCAGCGCCATTCTTCTTCGCTCCTCGGACGTGCGGCCGGGCGGAACAGGAGATTATATTCAGAGCGTCCGGCGGCCGCCAGAATCGATTCCGCAGCCTGGTATCCGACTCAGAGCAGCGCCACCGGGTCTACGTCCAGCGCAAGCTGGACCCCTGGGACCCGATGGGACGCTTGGAGCGCGCGAGCGAGGCGGTGGAGCGGCCCGTGATCGCGCGCGCGCAGCAGCAGTTGCCACCGGTGCTTGCCCCGCACCTTGGCCAGCGGAGCTGGCGCAGGTCCGAGCACCTCCACCGGCTCGCCGCCGGACTTGAAGCGGCGGGCCAGCGCCGCCGCGCGCTCCGCGGCGCCCCGGACGCGCGCTTCCGAATGGCCGAGCAGGCGGACCGCCACCAGCCGGACGAAGGGAGGAAAGTGCAGCTCCTCCCGGCGGCGCAGCTCGGCCGAAGCGAACGCGTCGTAGTCGAGCGCGATCGCGTCCGGCTTGAAGGCCTGGACCAGGACGCGCCCGGGCGAATCTCCGCGGCCGGCACGTCCAGCGACCTGGATGAGAAGCTGCACGCAGCGCTCCGCCGCGCGGAAATCCGGCAAATGCAACGGCCCGTCCGCGTCCAGGACGCCCACCAGGGTCACGCCAGGAAAGTCGTGTCCCTTCGCCACCATCTGCGTTCCGACCAGGACGTCGAGCTCCCGCCGCGCGAAGCGCGCCAGCAGCGCGGCGGCCTGGCCCGGTCCGCCCGCGGCATCCCGGTCGAGCCGCCCCACCCGGGCCTTGGGGACCACGGATTCCAGCTGTTCCTCGACTTTCTCTGTTCCACCTCCGAAGGCGATCAGCTGCGTGCCGCCGCAGCCGGCGCATGCGCGGCGCGGCCCCTCCTCGTGCCCGCAGAGATGGCATCGGAGGCGCTCGCTGCCGGCGCGGTGCAGCACCAATGCGACCGAGCAGTTGGGGCAACCGACCGCCGCGCCGCAAGAAGCGCAGAGAAGGGTGCGCGTATGGCCGCGGCGGTTGAGGAACAGGATGGCCTGCTCGCGGCGGGCGAGCGTTTCGCGCAGTGCGCCGGCCAGCTCGGGCGTGAGCAGCTCGTCCGAAACGCGGCGCCTCACTACCGTGACCGCCGGCAGGGGCCGCGCCTCGACGCGCTCCGGCAGGCGCAGCGTGCGCAGCTTTCCTTCCTGGGCGCGCCGCAGCGTCTCCAACGAGGGCGTGGCGCTGCCGAGGACGGCGACGGCCTGCGCCTTCTGCGCGCGGACCAGCGCCAGATCGCGCGCATGGTACCGGAGCCGCTCCTCCTGCTTGTACGAGGGCTCGTGCTCCTCGTCGACGACGATGATTCCCAGCTGCGCGACCGGCGCCCAGATGGCCCCTCGCGCTCCCACCACGATGCCGGCGAGACCCTGCCGGACCCGCTGCCACTCGGCGACCCGTTCCGGGTCCGAGAGACCCGAATGAAGCACCGCGACGTCGGCGCCGAAGCGGCCGCGGAACCGGCCGGCGAGCTGCGGCGTCAGCGCGATCTCGGGGACCAGCGCGATCGCGCCCAGCCCTTGCGACCGCGCGTGCGCGATGGCCTCCAGGTACACCCAGGTCTTGCCGCTGCCGGTCACGCCGTGCAGCAGGAAGGGCGCGAACGCCCGCGCATCGACGGCGGCGACGAGCTCGCGGAGCGCCGACGCCTGCGCGGGAGTCGGGTCATGTCGCTGCTCTCCCCAGGGCGCCTGGGCCAGGGGTGTCGGACCGGCCGGAACCTGGTCGAGCCTGGCGAGGCCCCGCGCCGCCAGCGCGCGCAGGTGGGAGCGCGCGTTGGGGAAGGCCGCGAGCACTTCCTCGACAGGGACCGCCGAGCGGCGCGCGAGGAGCCAGGCGAGCACCTCCGCCTGCCGGGGCGCCCGCCGCAGGGACTCGGGCGTTGCTCCGGGCGCCGCCTGCGCGGATTCCACCAGCTGCGGGCCGACGCGGGGGCGCGCCTCCTCGCGCACCAGCGTCACCAGCCCGCGGCGCGACAGCTCGGCGAGCTGCGCCCGCGGAACCTTCGCGCTCGAACCCACTTTTCGCAGCGCCCGCCGCGCGGCTTCTTCCTGGCCGGGAAGATCGAGCTGGCCGGTCTCGAGCAACGCGCGGCCCGCCTCGGTCAGGCGGGGCACCAGGGCATCGCGGATGTCCATGCCCGGCGGCAAGGTCGCTTTCAGGGCGGGCCCGAGCGGCGACAGGTAGTGTCCCGCGGCCCAGCGGGCCAGGGCGACGACGTCCGCGGGCAACAGCGGCGCATCGTCCAGCAGTCGCACCGCATCGCGCACCTCGCCCTGCGCCGCGCCTGGACCGAGCACGATTCCGGTCTCGGTACGCCGCCCCAGCGGCACCACCACGCGCCGGCCGGCCTCGGCGGCCCCGAGCTCCGGAGCGATCCGGTAGGTGAACACGCCATCGCCGGCGGGAACGTTCAGCGCGACCGCGTACAGCTCATTCGGCGGAATCGTCTTCCTCTTCGGAGACCCTGCCGCGCACGCCCTTGGCCTCGAGCACCTCGAACCGGGCAGCGAGTTGGCCCCCATTCCAGAGCTCGATGACCCGCGGGAACCACTCGGCGGCGGCGGGAGTCCCGTACTGGAGGAGGCGCAGATCGGCGCCTCCCTGCGCGATCAGCCGCGCCGGCGCCCAGTTGTCCTTGTACAGCCAGAGCTGCGGGCTGCTGCTGTCCCGCGGACTTGCGCCGAGAACGTACGTCGCCTGATCGGAGAGCCTCGATAGCCCGGCGCCGGCGCCGACGTCAGCTCCCGCCGCGCGCGCCGCCGCCTGCAGGGTCTGGGGCGCGTCGGCGACGGGAACGCCGCGGTAGGCGAGGAATGCGCAGGAGAGCTGCAACATCCGCAGCGCCGGCCCGGAGGATCCCTCGGGGACGCCCTCCGGATTCTGCGCCGTGCCCTTGACGGAGAGCGAAAGGCCGCCCTCCCCCTCCAGCCGGCACTGCAGCGGGAAGCGCAGGACCAGCTGGGCAGTGCGCTGCGGATCGCTTCCGACCGACAGGTTGCCGGAGAGGGTCACGTCCCGGGTCTTGCCCAGCGCCCGGGCGCGTTGCGCCGTGTGCTTCAGCAGCGACCCCGCGGAAGGGATGTACGCGAGGAGGAGCGCCAGCAAGACCCGCATCACTGGACCACCGCTTTCAGATAGGCCAGCAGCCCCTCGCGCAGCTCGGGACGCTTCAAGGCGTAGGCGACGTTCGCCATCAGATATCCGAGGCGATCGCCGGCGTCGTGCCGCTCGCCCTTGAACCGGACGCCGATCAGCCGCCCCTGTTGGGCGAGCACGGCCAGCGCGTCGGTGAGCTGGATCTCCCCGCCGGCGCCGGGCTTCACCTGCTCGAGGATTGCGAAGACGTCCGGCGGCAGCAGGTAGCGGCCGACCACTGCCAGGTTGGAAGGGGCCGACCCGCGCGGCGGCTTCTCCACGATGCGGTCGACGAGGATGTTGCCGTCGGGCAGCGCCTTTCCGGCGGCCACCCCGTACACGTGCGTCTGGTCTTCCGCGACGGGCATCAGCGCCACGGCCGCCTTGCCGGTCTGCATGGCGACCCGCGCGAGCTGGCCGATGCCCGGCTCGTCCGAATCGATCAGGTCGTCGCCGAGCAGGACCCCGAACCACTCGTCGCCCACGGCGGGCCTCGCGACGAGCACCGCATGGCCCAGCCCCAGCGGCTCCTTCTGGCGCACGCTGATCAGGCGCACCATGTCGCTGATCGCGCGGGTCTTCTTGAGCAGCTCGATCTTGTTGCCGCGCGAGAGCGCGTCCTCCAGCTCGGGGCTGCGGTCGAAGTGGTCCTCGATCGACGATTTCCCGCGCCCGTTCACCACGATCACCTGCCCGGCGCCGGCCTTCACCGCCTCCTCCACGATCAGCTGGATGGTGGGGGTGTCCACGATGGGGAGCATCTCCTTCGGGACGGCCTTGGTGGCGGGGAGGAACCGCGTCCCCAAGCCGGCGGCGGGGATGACGACCTTGCGCAAGGGATGCTTCATGGCGGCGGCCAAGGTAGCAAAGGGGTCTGACGCAGGCCAGCCGCTATATTGTCGGGTGCATGCGATCTGCACTTGGGTTGTTGCTCGTCACGGGCGCCGCGCTCGCGGACAACCGCGTCCAGGATCCCGGCTCCCCGTGGCCGGCCAGCGTGGACATGCCGCGGGCGACCTCGATGGGAGGCGCGCACGCGGCCATCGCCACGGGCAACGACGCGCTCACCGTCAATCCGGCGGGGCTCTCGCAGGTCCGGCGGTACCATTTCGAGATGGACGGCCTCTACGACTCGCGGTTTCCCGCCCAGGCCGTGATGGCGAGCCTGGTGGACGCGGTCTCGGGACCGGTGGCGAGCGGCCTGATCTGGTCGCGGTGGGCCAGCGGGCAGCCCTCGGGGCGGGGCGAGGGATGGAGCATCGGCGCAGGCTATTCCGGGGTCATCGGGCAGGGGCTGTTCCTCGGCGGGGAGACGAAGTTCCTCCGGTTCCACACGCCCGACGGGCTGGTGCATAAATTCGCGCAGGACGTCGGATTCCTCTCGAAACGCGGGAACTTTTCCTTCGCCACCGTGCTCCAGAACATCTCGACCGAGAAGATTCCCCTCTTCCCGCTCACGGGAGTGGCGGCGGTCGCCTGGGGGACGGACAGCGACTGGCATCTCGCGTTCGACTATCGCGCCGACCTGTCCGATACGAGCAACGTCAAGAGCAGGCTGGCCGCGGGGGCGGAGGTCCTGATCGGCGACGCGCTGGCGCTGCGCGGCGGAGCCACCCGGGACACCGCCGCGAAGCAGTGGTGGCTCTCAGCGGGCATCGGGCTCGTGACCGAGAAGGGCGGGATCCAAGTGGTCTGGCGCAGGCGGGTGGAAGGGCCCTATGATCAGTTCTTCGAGGGCGGGCTGACCATCTACTTGCAGTAGAGCGGTCAGCGGACGATCCGCGGCGCGACCAGGGGCTGTCCGGTCGCTGGATTCGGCACCACCTCGACGTCCGTCCCGTAGACCGGCGACAGCACCGCTGACCGCAGCACCTCCCCCACCGTGCCCTCCGCAACGACGCGTCCGCGGTCTAGCAGCGCGAGCCGGTCGCAGGCGGCCCCGGCCAGGGCCAGGTCGTGCAGGACCAGGAGGGCCCCGCCGCCCTCGCGCGCCCTCCGCCGGAGCGCGTTCACCAGCAGGACCTGGTGGGCGAGGTCGAGCGCGGCCGTTGGCTCGTCGAGGACCAGCAGGGCCGCTTCCTGGGCGAACGCGCGGGCCAGAAACACCCGTTGCCGTTCGCCACCGGAGAGCTGCGAGATGGGCCGATCCCCGAGATCCAGCGCATCGACCTCCTGCAGCGCCGCGCGCGCGCGGTCCAGATCGCGTGGCCCTTCGAGCGACCAGAGCCCCAGGTGCGGCGCCCGCCCCATCAGCGCCACCTCGTGGGCGGTGAAAGAGAGATCGTGGGGCGGCTGCTGCGGGAGGAAGGCGACCCGGCGGGCGCGCTCGCGCCGGGAGAGCCTCGAGAGCGGCTCACCCTGCAGCGACACCGAGCCCTGCTGCGGCTTCAAGAGCCCGCAGCAGAGCCGCGCCAGCGTGCTCTTTCCGGCGGCATTGGGACCGATGACGCCGACCACTTCGCCCCGCGCGAGGCGGAGGGAGACGCCGGCCACCGCCTCGGGTGCGCCCGCCGAGTGGCGGTAGCGCAGATCGCGGGCGTCGAGCAGCGTCACTGCCGGCTCCGCATCAAGAGGACGAAGAGCGGCGCGCCGACGATCGCGGTCACTGCTCCGACCGGCGGCTCCGCGCCCAATCCACGGAAGAGCACGCGCGCCAGCGCGTCGGCGAGCACCAGGAACGCCGCTCCGCCCAGCGCGGAGGCGGGCAGCACCACCCGGTGGTCCGGACCGGTGAGCAGCCGGACGGCGTGCGGAACGATGAGCCCCACGAAGCCGACCAGGCCGGTGAACGCGACCGCGATCCCCACCGCGGCGCTGGCGGCGAAGAAAGCGAGCAGGCGCGTGCGCCCGACGTCCACGCCCAACGCCGCGGCTCCCTCGTCCCCGAGGGCGAGCAGGTTCAGGCGCCCGGCGAGTGCCAGCAGCACCAGCGCAGGCACGATCAGCGCGATACCCGCTCCCGCCAGGAGCGGCATCGCCTCGTAGCCCAGCGTTCCCGCCAGCCAGAGCGAGACCGCCTGCAGCTGATCGGGGCGCAGCACCGCCTCCACCGAGAGCACCAGGGCGGAAGCGAAGGAGTTGAACACCACACCGACCAGGAGGGCGCGCGCGGGGTCGAGATAGCCGCGCGCCCGGCCCAGGGTGAACACGAACAGCGCCGCGGCCATGGCGCCCGCCACCGCCGCGAGTTGGGTCGGGAGCACGCCCGCGAACGACGCCGCCGACGCAGCCGCAGCGCCGATCGCGGACCCGGACGCGACGGTCACCACCGCGGTCCCGATGGCGGCTCCGCCCGAGAGGCCGAAGACGAACGGATCGGCCAGCGGGTTGCGCAGCAAGGCTTGCAAGGCGACGCCGGCGACGGAGAGGGCGGCGCCCACTTCCGCGGCGAGCAGCACGCGCGGCAGACGGAGCCGGAAGAGCACCGTCGCGTCCGGCTCGCGACCTTGCAAAGCGTCGCGAAGCGAGAGGGCCCCGGCGCCGGTGGAGAGCCCGACCAGGGCCGCGAGTGCGACGACGGGGACCAGGACGGCGACGGCGAGAGCGGCGCGCGCTGCGGCCGAACGCCTCATCCGCCGAGCGCCGCTGCGAGATCGGAGAGCGCCTCCGGCAGCCTGGGCCCGGGATGGAGCAGGGCGGTCGACCGGAGCGAGGTCACGCGAGTTTTCTCCAGCCCGGGGATCGGCGCGCGACCGGCGGGCGCTTCGACCCCGCAGAGCACGATCACTTCGGCGCGGGCGCGGACGGCCGCCTCGGCGCTGAGCCGGAAGAACGGCAGGTCGTTCGCGCCCGCCGCGTTCTCGCCTCCGGCGTCCTCGAGAAGCTCGCCGGCGAAACCCCGGGGGCCGGCGACCACCAGCGGGTCGAGCCCGAACACCAGCAGCGCCCGGACCCTCCGGCGCCCGGAGGCGTGGGCGCGGGCTTCGCGGCGCGCGGCCTCGAGCCGGTGGCGCAGGGCGCGGCCCCGGTCGGGAACGGCGAGGAGCTGGGCAATCCCGCCGATCGCGTCCTCGATGTTCGCGATGCTGGAGAGCGGAAAGGTTTCCACCGCGATCCCGAGGCGCGCCAGGGTCTCGACTGGCCCCCGGTTCTCCGGCGCTGGCTCCGCCAGGATCAGGTCGGGCTGCAGGGCGAGCACGGCTTCGGGCTGGGGATCGTTGTAGCCGCCGATGCGCGGGATCTCCCGCGCACGTGGATCGTCGTCGAACCGGGTGACGCCGACGAGCCGGGCCCGCGCCCCGAGCTCGAGGACGATCTCGGAGAGGGCGGGGGCCAGAGTCACTACCCGGCGCACCTGGGCGGGCGGCGGGGGACCGAGGTGCTGCCGCGGTCCGGCGGCGAGGAGCAGGGAGAGCGCGAGGATCACTGCGCCGTCACCCAGTTCGCCGCCGCGATGGTGTTCGTGCCCCGGTTGGAGACGATCGCCTGCGTGTCGTCGAGCGGGAGGATGTTGTAGGGGCCGGCGCCGGTCCCGAAGCTCGCCTCGGCCACCACCTTGGGGCCGCCCTGGGCGTCGAGGTCGATGCGCTGCGCGGTGTTGCTCGCGGAGGCCACGGTAAAGACGATGTGGCCGAATGCGCGGACGTCCTGCAGCGCGGCCGTCCCGCTGGCGAAGGTGAGGATCTTCTGTGAAGTCAGCGTGGCGCCGCTGGGCGTGACCAGCGAGAGCGTGTTGTCGCCCGCGTTGAGGACCAGGATGCGGCCGTCGACGAGGCCCGCCAGCTCCGTCGGATTCGCACCCACGGTGGTGTGCGCCTGGACGGTGCCCGTGTCGGGGTCGAGACGGTAGAGCTCGCCGCTGATGTCCGAAGCGCACAGCGCATAGACGTCACTGCCAACGGTCATCACATCCGCGACATACGAGAAGCCGACGTTGGGCGTTTTCTGGCAATCGACGGGCACGGGCGCGGCAGTATCGGCGATGAAGGTGCTGCGGTCGATGCTGAAGACCGTTGGGGGTCTTGGGGTTGTTGTCGCGCGCACGTCGCCGGTCCAGATCTTGTTCGCTGTGACCGCGACGCCGTTGGGAACGCGACCGTCCGGGATGGCGGCGCGACGGGTCACCGTGTTCGAGAGCGGGTTCACCTCGACGATGGCGCGCGCCGTGTCGGAACCGCTGAAGTCTCCCGAGCAAGCCGAATACAGGTAGCCGTCCGCGGACGTGCGTACGGACCCCGGATTCTGGCATTGGTGGCCATCCACGCCGCCCAGGTCGATGCGCGTGATCGCGCCGGTGCTGGGGACGAAGGCGGCGAGGAAGCCGGGGCCTGCGTTGACCGGAAAGGGGTTCCCGTCGCGCTGATTTGAGAGCGTGACGTAGACGCGGCCGGCCGCCTGCGCCAGCCCCTGTGGTCGCGCCTTGCCCGGCTGGGCCGGATCGTAGGGCTTGAGCTGGCTGCCGTCGGGCAGCGCGATGCTGGCGACCGGAGGAGGGGCCTGGTACTTCCCGCCGCAGGCGGCGATCAAGGCGAGCAGGGCAATTCTCTTCACGGTGTTCTCCTCGGTCATGGTGTCAAAGACGGGCGCGGGCGATCACGGCGATCGAGATGCCAGGAAGCGGGTACTGGAAGACGTCTTCGAGGGTGCGGTCGTCGAGCAGGTTTTTCACCTCGACGTCGAGCCAGACCGGTCCCACGGCGCGCACGCCGGCCCCGGCGTTGAGGAGCAGCTGGCGGCCGACGAAGGCGGTGTCGAAGGCGTTCCGCGGCAGCGCGGAGGTGAAGCTCATCTCCCCGTAACCTTCGACGCGGTCGCCTCGGTGTGCGAGACGCGCGAACACCCGATGGGGCGAGCGGTAGGGCAGGCTGTGCCCGTCGCGCCGGTTCACGGCGTCGAGGAAGCTGTAGGACACTTCGCCGAAGAAGCGGCCTGGAAGGGGAACGACGACCTGCAGTTCGAGCCCGGCGATGCGGGCCTGTCCGACGTTGAGCGGCTTCACCCGGCCCGGCGGGAACAGCTGGTAGAGGATCAGGTCGCGGTAGCTCGACCAGAACACGCTGGCGGAGAGCGTCAGCAGGGCCGTCCGCCACTCCGCACCGGCGTCGATCGACCAGGCGTGCTCGGGCTGCAGCGCCGGGTTCGGCGCGACCCCCCCGCGCTCGAGGTAGAGCTCGCTGAAGGTCGGCGCGCGAAACGACAGCCCCCACGCGGTGCGGAGCTGCAGAGGATGTCCCGGCTCCGGCCTCCACTGCGCCGCCAGGGCCGGACTGACGCCCGCGTCCTTGCCGACCTTGTCCAGGCGCAGGGCGGGATGCAGCGAAAAGCCCAGCGGCAGCGCCATGTCGGCGCTCGCCGCGGCGGCCAGCACTTCGCGGCGGTGGGCCCCCATGTCGCCCCCGCGCACCCATTCGCCTCCACCGGAGAGGCGGAGGCTGACCCTTTGCGAGCTCCCGGCCGGCACGATCAGCTCGCCTTCGCCGCGGGCGCTCGAGGAAGTCTGGTGGAGTCGCGGACAGTCGGGTGTCCCGTCCTCGCAATCGCCGAAGGCCTGGAGGCCGCGCACCTCGATCCCGTCGACCCGGCCGGATGCGCGCGCGGACCAGGCAAGGCCGTCGCTTTCGCCGCGCACCCCCAGGCCGGCCAAGCCTCCTCGATCGGATTGGCGCGACCTCGGCGTCGGCGCTCCCGCGGACCCGGGCAGGCCGCGGGTACCCGCCGAGCCCTGCAGCAACAGATCCACCGCGGTCTCCGATCCGACCTGCTGGGTGATCCGCGCCAGCCCCGATCCGCGCGTGGAATCCGCGTTCTCGCGCGCGAATCCGTAGTACGGCGCGCCGGCGATCTCCGGGGTGATCTGGCGCGCGAACTCGAACTTGCCCGATGTCCGATCGCCCTGCAGAGCGACGATGGCGCTCCCGCTCCCCATGGGCATCGCCACATCGAAAGCTGCGCGCCGGGTGCCGAACGAGCCCGCCGACAGCTCGGCGCCGCCGGTCCAGGTCGATCGTGCGGCGCGCGGCAGCAGCTCGAGCGCCCCTCCCAGGGCTCCGGCGCCGAACTGCGCGCCCAGCACCCCCCGGCTAACGATCATGCGGTCGAGGAGCGTTGCGGGCAGCGAGGCCAGGTCGACCGCGCCGCCCCCCGGACCCTGCAGTGGAATGCCGTCCAGCAACACCAGCGACTCGTCCGCGCTGGCCCCGCGGAGCGACAGCGTGGCCGCCTGTCCCGGGCCGCCCAGGGAGTGGACCGACACTCCGGGTGCGGTCAGCAGCAACTCGGCGACCGAGCGGACCTCTCCGCCGAACTGCGCCAGGTCGATGACGGTCCCGGCCGCGCCGGGCGCTCGTGGCGACCCCTTCGGCCGCTCGCCCTCCACCTCGATGGTCTCGTCCGGCTCTTGCGCGCGTGCCGCCGGCACGGCGAGGAGGGCGAGCGAGATGAGGTAGCGCCCAAGGGCGCGAGATGGCGGCACGGGCTCCCCTCTTTCTCTCGAAGAGGTGCAAGCGATTTTGCGCCGCCAGGCAGGTTTCCTGGCTCCCGGGTCTGCAGCGCCCTCGCGCTGCTCGCCGTCCCGCCTTCCCCGCACGCTTCCGCGAGTGGCTTCCTGGGACTGGCTGCCCGGCTACAGTGGCGGGACCGCACCGGCTTTCGACCGGCTTCCCTCGAGGCCCCCAGTTCGGGGGCGCCACGGCGGCGGACTACGATGTCGTGCGCCGATTACCGCCTCCCCGCATCGGGGTCAAGGACGGAGCGGCCGCAAGGTCGTATCGCCCTGGACGGTGAGGCGGGCGCGCAGACGCTGCACGAGCGCCCGCATTCCCTGGATGCGCCCGACCTCGTCCAGGCTCGCAAAGGGCTTTTTCTCCCGACGCTCGACGATGAGCTGCGCGCGGCGCTTCCCGATGCCCGGAAGCAGGCGCAGCTCCGCTTCCGTGGCGCGGTTGACGTTCAAGACCCCGGTCATCGGCGGCTTGGCGTTCTTCGTCCGCGGCTTCGCTGCCTGCCCGGCGGCCGGCTTGCGGCCGTCCGCCGTAGCCGCGGGCGGATCCGCCGCGGCGCACAGAAGCGCCGCCAACATGGCGAGAGGCATCGGCCCCTACGCCTCGACCGCTTCTTCGGCCAGCGCGCCCCGCTCCTTCTTGGGCTCGCGCTCGCGGTCGTCCTCGCGGATCTGGATCTTTCCGTCGCGGGGCAGCGCGTCGAGGTAGATGTTCATCGAGCCATCCCGGTTGTGGAACGCGCTCCCGACCCGGTTCCAGTACCGCTTGCCGCCCTTCTCCACCACGTTGTAAGCCGCCCAGGGCCTCCGGCCGCCCGCGCTTCCGCCGTTCGCTTGCTGCTGGTTCTCCATGTCCCCTCCGCCCGCGCCTCAGCCGGCGCGCCCGCTGGAGACAGAGCAGGCCGCGTGCCAGAAGCCTTCGACTCGGAGCCGGCGCGTCCAGGTCCCAGAATCGGACCCCCGGAACGGAAACCCGGTCGCGTTCCGGACAGGATGGCGCTCTCGCGCTCAGTGTGGCATCCCCAGCGACGGCGGCAGCGGCCCGGACACGTCGATCTTCCCGAACTGGGCCTCGTACTTGGCGACGTTGTCCTGCAGGGCGTGCAGCAGCCGCTTCATGTGCTTGGGGCTGTTGATCACGCGCGCCCGCACCACCGCTTTGGGGGCCTGCGGTTGCACATAGATGAAATCGATGACGAACTCGGTCTCGTTGTGGTTGAGCATCGCCATGTTGACGTACATGCCTTGAGCGGTCTGCTCGTCGATCTGGAGCTGGATCTGGACCTGGGGTTGAGCGGCTGTATCGGCGGCCATGCGCGCCTTCTCGCATCTGGGCCACTCGCGCGCAAGCGATTGCGGCCGTGCGGCGAAGCTGTTACTGCCGCGCGGCGCATGGTCGGACCCGCGGACCCGTTCGTGCTCGGCGAAGGACCCGACGCGTGCCTGCTGCTGCACGGCCTGACCGGATCCCCGGCCGAGATGCGCCCGGTGGGCGAAGCCCTGGCGGCAGCGGGATTTCGCGCCGTCGGCCCGCTGTTGCCAGGCCACGGCACCACCCCGGAAGACCTGGACACCACCACCCGGGCCGACCTCATCCATGCCGCCGAATCGGCGCTGCTGTCGCTAGAGGGCGCACGTCGCATCTTCCTCTGCGGGCTGTCGGTCGGAGGGTTGCTCGCCATCCACCTCGCGGCACGCCCCTGGGTGCGCGAAGGGCTGCCCGACTTCTCTGCGTTGGCGCTGCTTGCGCCGGCGATCGAGTTCGCGGGGGCGACCTGGCTCTTCGCAAACGTCGTCGGGCGCCTGCCCGCGTTGCCCGTGATCCTGGGCAAGGGCGCGCGCGACATCGCAAGCAGTGGATCTCCGGCGGGAGACGGGCGCGTGAGGGCCGACGGGTCGTACGAGGCGATCCCGATGCGCTGGGGCGCCGAGCTGCGCGCACTTTCGCAAGAGGCGCAGAAGCTCGCCCGACGCGTCCGGGCTCCCACCCTGGTGCTGCACGGCGCTCTCGATCGCACCAGCGCCCCTTCGGGTTCCCGCAAGCTAGCCAGACTGCTGGCCTCGACGCAGGTCGACGTCCGCTTCCTGGCGCACAGCGGTCATGTGCTACCGCTCGACCGGGAGTCCGCCGAAGTGTGTCGCAGCATCGTCTCGTTCTTCCAGGGAGTCGGCTGATGGCCAGGTACGTCCTCGCGATCGATCAGGGCACCACCGGCACCACGGCGTTGATCCTCGATCAGCGCCTCTCGGTGAAGGCGAAGGCGAACGTCGAGTTCCGGCAGATCTTCCCCAAGCCCGGCTGGGTCGAGCACGACCTCGACGACATCTGGACGGCGACGCTGAAAGCGGTCGCGACGGCGATGCGCCAGGCGTCGATCAAGCCCACCGAGCTGCAGGCGATCGGCATTACCAACCAGCGCGAGACCACGCTGCTCTGGGACCGCCATTCCGGGCGACCCATCCACAACGCCATCGTCTGGCAGGACCGTCGGACCGCGGATCTGTGCAACGAGCTCAAGGCGCAGGGAAAGGAGCCCTGGGTCCGCGAGAAGACGGGTCTGGTCCTCGACGCCTACTTCAGCGGGACCAAGGTCCGCTGGCTGCTGGACCACGTGCACGGCGCGCAGGCTCGGGCGGAGAATGGCGATCTCTGCTTCGGCACCATCGACACGGCGCTGCTCTGGAAGCTGACCGGCGGCGCCGTGCACGCCACCGACGTGACCAACGCCTCGCGCACGCTCTTCATGGACCTGGAGAAGCGCGCCTGGGACAACGAGCTGCTCGCGATGCTCGACGTCCCCCGCGCGGTGCTGCCCGCGATCCGCCCGTCCGCAGGGGTCTTCGGCACCACCAAGGGCGTGCGCGGGGTTCCCGACGGAATTCCCATCGCCGGCATCGCAGGGGATCAGCAGAGCGCGCTGGTGGGGCAGGCCTGCTTCGAGGAAGGCGAGGCGAAGTGCACCTACGGGACCGGCGCGTTCTTGCTCATGAACGCCGGACCGAAGAAGGTGACCTCGAGGCACGGGCTGCTGGGCACCGTGGCCTGGCAGATCGGCGACGAGGTGGCGTACGCCCTCGAAGGCAGCGCGTTCATCGCGGGCGCGGTGGTGCAGTGGCTGCGGGACGGGCTGGGACTCTTCGAGAAGTCAGCGGAGGTCGAGAAGCTCGCAGCGTCCGTCCCGGATTCGGGAGGCGTGGTCTTCGTTCCGGCGCTCGCGGGACTGGGGGCACCGCACTGGCGGCAGGAAGCGCGCGGGCTCATCTGCGGGATCGACCGGGGCGTCACCAAGGCGCACCTCGCCCGGGCCGCGCTCGAGGGCGTGGCGTTCGAGATCAACGACCTCGCCCAGGCGATGGCGCAGGACATCGGGAAGCCCATGCCGATGTTCCGGGTGGACGGCGGGGCTTCGGCGAACGATCTGCTGATGCAGTTCCAGGCTGACCTCTTGCAAACGTCGATCGAGCGGCCGCACATGATCGAGACCACCGCCCTGGGGGCGGCGTTTCTTGCCGGCCTGGGCACCGGGATGTGGGCGAGCCTGAAGGAGCTGCGGAGCGCTTGGCGCCCGGGCAAGCAGTTCAAGCCCAAGATGAAGGCAGAGGTCCGGGAGGCGCACCTCGCGCGCTGGAAGTCCGCGGTGCAACGGGCGTAGTCGAGTCGGAGCGAAGCGGCGCAGGGAGTGAATCCGAGCGCTCTGCCGACGTGAGCTGCATTTGGCTGTTCGTGGACGGGGCGGAGCGCGCAGTGTGCTGGTCCCGGGGCAACTCGTTCCTGAACTCATGATTGATCACATTTGCGGCCTCCTTCGGGGGCGCCGTCGTGTCGGCCCCAGTCCTCCCGAACCGAACACGATGGTGGCGGGCCGAGCGGGGTGCTTGGCGTGTTCGCTGCGCCGAAGTGGCTCCCGGCGATGGATCGACGGTGCCGCGGGACCAGCACACGGAGTCCTGCGCTCCGGGCTTCTCATTGGTGTGTCGCATAGTGAACTCGTTCCGGGGCGGGCCGCACTGCGTCATATCCGTCATTCGGTCGAAATCCGGCGAGTCAGGGGAAGGACACCACCTCGCGGGTGGCTGCCTCAGAGAAGCTCACGTCGGCAGAGCCGTTCGCATCCACGACCAGCGCGCGTCAGCCCGCGGCGAGCTTGATTCTCACGATCATCTCGATCAGGCGCCGCGAGGTCTCGTCCAGCTCCACGAACTCCACGCCCATTCCGGCCGCCTCGACGCGAACGACGCGCGCCTTGCCTTGGACGATGCGCTCCTCGCCGGCCTCGAACCTGAGGGTGACGAGCTCGCCGGGCTGGTGGGCCGGACCCTCTGTCCGGATGAACATGCCGCTCTCGCTCAAGTCGTCCGCGTACGCCGAGAGGAACTGCTGCACCGAGGGAAAATTCAGGCTTACCTTGAGATCCACGGGCGCGCGCTGATGCTGCCGGCGGTCTTCCTGATCGTCCCCCACGCGCGCCATCCTATGCGAACAGCGCGTCCATGGCCTGTCCCACATTGGCAACTCCGCAGAGTTCCAGGGGTGCGCTGACTACGCGCGCCCGGTTGCCCTCCGGCAGCACGCAGTGCGAGAAGCCGAGCTGGGCCGCTTCCGCGAGCCGCTGGTCGACCTGTCCCACGGCCCGCACCTCACCGGCGAGACCGACTTCGCCGAGAACCAGCGTGCCAGCCGGAAGCGGCAGATCGCGGAGCGAGGAGACCAGCGCGGCCGCGACGGCCAGGTCCCCCGCCGGCTCGTCCAGGGCGCCTCCTCCGGCGACGCTCACGTAGATGTCCTTGTCCGCGAGCACGAAGCCCTGCTTGCGCTCCAGCACCGCCGTGAGCAGCGCGACGCGTGCGGTCTCGACGCCGATGGCCGTCCGGCGGGCCGAGCCGCCCGATGACGACTCGGCCACCAGCGCCTGCACTTCGAGCAGCAGCGGCCGGGAGCCGTTCATCACCGCGACCACCGCGCTGCCCGAAGCGCCCACCGGGCGCTCGGCGAGAAAGAGGGCCGAGGCATTCGGCACTTCGACGAGGCCCTCCGACTTCATTTCGAAGACGCCGATCTCGTTGGTCGAGCCGAAGCGGTTCTTGTGCGCGCGCAGCACCCGGTAGGCGTGGCTCCGGTCTCCCTCGAAGAACAGCACCGTGTCGACGAGGTGCTCGAGCACCCGCGGTCCGGCGATGGACCCCTCCTTGGTGACGTGGCCGACGAGGATCACGGGCGTCCCGGTGTCCTTCGCAAACGCGGCCAGCCGGTGTCCCACCTCGCGCACCTGGGTGACCGATCCGGGCGCGCTCTCCAACGCGGAGAGGGCGAGCGTCTGGATGGAGTCCACCGCCAGGGCGCAAGGCCGCAGCTTGCGCGCGTGCTCCAGGGCGACCACCGCGTCCGTCTCCGCCGCGAGGTGCAGGGCCGGGGAGAGCGTGCCGAGCCGTTCGCCGCGCAGGCGGATCTGCTGCAGCGATTCCTCTCCGCTCACGTACAACACGGGCCGTTGTGGACCGGCAAGCCGGTCCAGCGCGGAGAGCAGCAGGGTGCTCTTCCCGATGCCCGGGTCTCCCGCGAGCAGCACCACTGCGCCCGGCACCAGGCCGCCGCCGAGAGCGCGATCCAGCTCGCCGATCCCGGTCTTCAGGCGGCGGCCCGGCGAGAGCGACACCTGGTCGATGGGCAGGACCACCGAAAGCGCGCGGGCGCCGGCGATCCGCGGCGCCTCCTCCTCCACGGACCCGAACGCTCCGCACCCGCCGCACTTTCCGAACCACTTCGCAGTCCGGAAGCCGCACTCCCTGCACACGTGCTGGATCGCTGCTTTCGCCATGGCCGCATGCTGCCTGCGGGGTCCGACATGCAGGTCGCATGCTAGGGTTGCGCGCGCGTGCTCCCGATCCTGTTCGTCACCGTCTTTCTCGATCTGGTGGGATTCGGGATCATCATCCCCTTCCTCGCGTACTACGTGGAATCGTTCGGGGCCCGCGCCGCGATCGTCGGCCTGCTCATGTCCAGCTACTCGCTGGCGCAGTTCGTCTTCGCGCCGGTGTGGGGACGGCTCTCGGATCGCGTCGGCCGGCGCCCCATCCTCCTGCTCGGGCTCCTCGGCTCGGTCGCCGGATTCACGCTCTTCGGACTCGCCAGCACGCTCTCGATGCTCTTCCTCGGGCGTGTGCTGATGGGGATCTTCGGCGCCACCATTCCGACCGCCCAGGCCGCCGTGGCCGACGTGACCGCACCCGAGGATCGCGCCAGGGGGATGGGCCTGATCGGCGCTGCCATCGGGCTCGGGTTCATCCTGGGCCCGGCGCTGGGAGGCCTGCTGTCGAACCTCTCCAGCGTGCTCCGGCTCCCGTTGTTCGAGCGGAACCCGTACGCGCTGCCGTGCCTCGCCTCCGCCGCCCTGGCCGCGTTGAACCTGGTGGCCGCGGCGTTCTTCTTGCCCGAGTCCCTCCCCGAAGAGCGACGCGGGAGCCGGATCGGGGAGCGCTTCTCGCGCCTCGACCAGATTTCGCGCGGCCTGACCGATCCGCGGGTGCGGCGGCTGCTGCTGACCTATTTCCTCTTCATGCTCGGCTTCACCATGATGGAAGCGACGCTGACGCTCTTCATCGAAGGACGCATCGGCGCGGGCGATCACGCGCAGCTCGTGCGCCGGGTCGGGTACCTGTTCGGCTTCATCGGGATCATCCAGGTGGCGCTCCAGGGCGGCCTGGTGGGCCGCCTCGCGCGCGCGTTCGGCGAGCGGCAGCTCCTGATCGCGGGTTGCTCCATCACCGCGCTTTCGCTGGCGGCGATGCCCGCTGCGATGTCCTGGGCTGGCATCTACGGATGCGCCTTCGGGCTCGCCTGCGGCCACGGGCTCTCGCAGCCCTCGATCACGAGCTTGATCTCCCGCGCTTCTCCGGCCGAGTCCCAGGGGGGAGCCCTCGGCATCTCGCAGTCGGCGGCGAGCCTCGCCCGCGTCCTCGGCCCCGCGATGGGTGGAGCGCTGTTCCAGCAGGTGGCGCCCGGCGCACCGTACCTGGTCGCCGCGGCCCTCTCGATTGCCGCAGTGGTCTGCGCCACCCCGGGCCGCCGGGTTCCGGTCTAGACGCGGCCGCCGAAGGCAGGGCTACGCTTGAGCGAGGTCATTCGGCTTGTGGCGCCGGCCCATCACTGGGTATGAGTTGCGCTCCGGCCTGGAGAGCTGATGCGCGCGGCGGTGATCGGCGGCGGAAGCTGGGGTACGGCGCTCGCGGCCGTCCTGGGCGGCAACGGCCACGAAGTCGTCGTCTGGGCGCACGACCCCGACGTCGCGCGAGCGCTGACGGAGAAGCACGAGAACCCGAAATACCTGCGAGGGCTACGGCTCCCAGACCGCGTGAGCGGGGCGCACGATCTGGGCCAGGCGCTGGCGGGCGCCGAGCTGGTGGTGGCGGCGAGCCCGTCGCACGTGACCCGCGCGGTCATGAGCGATGCGCTGCCGGCGTTGCCCAAGGCGACGCCGATCGTCTGTGCCACCAAGGGCATCGAGAACGACTCCCTGCTCACCATGCACGAGGTGCTCGAGGACGTGCTCCCGGCCGAGATGCACCCCTACCTCGTCTGCCTGTCCGGGCCCTCGTTCGCGAAGGAGACCGTGCTCCGGTTGCCTACGGCGGTGGTCGTCGCGTCGCCCTGGGAAAAGATGGCCCAGCGGGTGCAGCGCTGGTTCTCGAACGATTACTTCCGCGTCTACACCTCCATCGACGTGGCGGGAGTGGAGCTGGGAGGGTCGTTGAAGAACGTCTGCGCCATCGCCGCCGGCATCTCCGACGGCATGGGCTTCGGCAGCAACACCCGCGCCGCCATCATGACGCGCGGCCTGGCCGAGCTGGTGCGGCTGGCGGTGAAGAAGGGCGCCAATCCGCTCACGCTCAGCGGGCTCGCCGGGATGGGCGACCTGGTGCTCACCTGCACCGGCGAGCTGTCCCGAAACCGGGCCGTCGGCCTCGGGCTGGGGCGCGGTGAGAGGCTTCGGGACATCCTGGCGGGCATGACCCAGGTGGCGGAAGGCGTCCGGACGGCGAAGAGCGTCCACGATCTCGCGCAGAAGCTCGGCGTGGACGTGCCGCTGCACGAGGCCATCTACCGCATCCTGTACGAAGAGCTGCCGCCGAAGGCGGCGCTGCAGTCGCTCACCTCTCGAGAGCTGAAGTCCGAGTTCCAACTGCATTAGGTCTGGCCGAGGGCAGCCTGGTGGCCAGGCTGTAGCTCCTGATCTCGTCCTTCTCCAGCTGCCCGAGCAGGTGCGACGACCCGGCGATGATGATCGGCCTGAACAGGAGGTTCAGCACCGGCGTCGCAAGCAGCGCCGCCGTGGAGAGCGAGAAGCCCACCGACATCGCCCGGTTCGACTCCATCCGCTCGATCTCGCCGCGCGAGTCCATCGAGAGCTTGTCGCAGAGGCGCGCGAACAGCCGCAACGGACCGCGGAGGATCCCGGGCAGCCGCGCTGCCGTGCGCTTGAGGATGCGAACGAACCAGGGCTCGGGGGCGTTCCGGTCGCGCTGGATCGACTCTTTCAGCGATTCCCCGGGCAGGCAGACCTGCGCGTCGTCGAACGCGTCGGCGACCACCCAGTGCAAGCTCCAGATGGCGAGCACGGCGCCGGAGAGGAAATCGCCGACGGCCGGGAGCAGCCGCGCGAGCAGCAGGAGCGGCGCTACGCCGATGGCGACGATCAGCGCCTGCCGGATCATCCGCCCGGCGAGCAGGCCCCAGGGCATCTCGCGCGGACCGCAGGCGCCGAACCCCATCCGCCAGCGGATCATCGCCGCCAGGCGGGCGTAGTGGTTGGCGAAGAAGAACGACGGCAGCGGCGCCAGCGCCGCGAACGCCTTGTAGAAGCATCCGAACCAGTTCGCCCAGCCGGGCGCGTCGGTCCCGACGCTGGCGTAGAGCGCGCATGCCGCGGCGAGCAAGCCGGCGGGGTAGAGGGCTTCCCTGAGCAATGCCGGGTCTGACAGCAGCACCTTCAGTCCCAGGATGGGCTGCGCGAATCCGTAGAGCGCCTGCTCGGTGCTCCCGGCCGGGGGAGCCTGCACGCCACCCGCGTAGTTGCGGACGCGCCGCAGCGCCCAGCGGACGAATCCCTTGCGGGGAGGCGCGGTGAGGACAGGAGATGCGGGCGGAACCAGGCTCATCTGCATCGACCTTCGTACGGACCAGAGACCCGGATATTACACCGGACACGTCGCTCAGATTTCCCGGCTGACCACCCGCCGCAGGGTCTCCTGGTCGATATTGCCGCCGGAGACGCAGATCCCGACCGACTTGCCGGCCAGGGTCTCCCGCAGGACAAGCAGGCCGGCGAGGCCAGTTGCGCCCGCTCCCTCCACCAGGTTGTGCGTCGTGCGCAGGAGCAACCGCACGGCGTCCGCGATGGCGCCCTCGCTCACCTTGACGAAGCCGGCGAGGCCTTCGCGCAGGGCCGGGAAGGTGAGCTCGTACACCGCGCGGGTAGCGACTCCGTCGGCGAACGTGTTCGCCGTGTAGCCGGTCAGCGGACGCCCCTTGTGCCAGGAATCGTGGATCGCCGCGGCGCGCTCCGCCTGGACCCCGAACACGCGGAGCTCGGGCCGCATCGCCCGGGCAACCGTCATCGCTCCGACGGCCTGCGAGCCGCCTCCGACCGAGAGCACCAGCACCTCCAGCGAGGGCTCCTGCTCCAGCATCTCCAGCGCCAGGGTTCCCGCGCCGGCGATCACCTGCCGGTGGTTGGTCGAGTGGACGAGCGTCATCCCGCGCTCGCGCACGAGGCCGTCCGCGACCTGCACCGCGGCGTCGTAGTCGTCGCCCTGCTCGATGACCTCGGCCCCGAATCCCCGCATGGCCTCGTTCTTCTCGGGATTGTTTCCTCGCGGCACGCAGATGACTACCGGTACCCCGAGCATCTGGCCCGCCCAGGCCAGCCCCTGGCCGTGGTTCCCGCGCGACGCGCCCACGACCCCCTTTCTCTTCTCCTCCTCGCTGAGCGAGGTCAGCGCCGCCAGCGCATTGCGCGCCTTGAACGCCTGCGTGGGCTGGTGGTTTTCGTGCTTCACGAATAGCCGGATGCTGTAGCCGACCGCCTCCTCGAGCGGCGCATACCTCCGCAACGCCGTCGGCGCCAGCGTCCCCCGAATCCTCTCGCGCGCCTCCAACACATCCGCAATGGTTACGGGCCACATGAGGGCCGCAATGTAGCCGAACTGGGCAGCTCCAGATCAAACGCCGAGCACGCCAAGCACGCCGAGATGGAAACGTAGACTGAAGGAAGCACTTTAGGGGTTGGGTTAATGCGAACCCGACCGGTCGGAGCAACTCCGAGCGTCTCGGCTGGCGAGATGATCACACCCCCCAAATCTCGGCGTGCTCGGCGTTTGATCTGAAGAATTGGCTACTCGCCCAGGTACGCTTTGCGGACTTCGGGTGAGCGCAGCAGCTCGGCGCCAGTGCCGGATTGGACCACGGTGCCGGTCTCCAGGACGTAACCGTGGTTGGCGATGCCGAGCGCGAGGTGGGCGTTCTGCTCCACCAAGAGGATGGTCACGCCGTGCTTGTTGATCTCCTGGATGATGTTGAAAATCGTCTCCACTACCGTCGGGGCGAGGCCCAGCGAAGGCTCGTCGAGCAGCAAGAGCCGGGGGCGGGCCATCAGGGCGCGGGCGATCGCCAGCATCTGCTGCTCGCCGCCCGAGAGCGTGCCGGCCATCTGCCTGGCGCGCTCCTTCAGGAGGGGAAAGAGCGTGAAGCCGCGCTCCATGTCCTGCGCGATGCCCTGGACGTCGCGCCGGAGGAAGGCGCCGAGCTCGAGGTTCTCGGTGACGGTCAGGTTGGGAAAGATGCCCCGGCCCTCCGGCGCGTGGCAGAGCCCGCGCGCGACCAGCCGGTGCGGCTTGAGGCCGGAGATGGGGACGCCCTCGTACTGGATCTGGCCCCCGCTGGGCCGCAGCATCCCGCTCACCGCGCGCAGCGTGGTGGTCTTGCCGGCGCCGTTGGCGCCGATCAGCGTCACGATCTCGCCCTGGCCCACCCGGAACGAGACGCCGCGCAGAGCGTGGATCGCACCGTAGTGGACGTCGAGGTTCTGCAGATCGAGCAGCGCCTCGGCCATCTAGCTCGTGCCCCCCGAGGCCGCGATCTGCGCCGCGTGCTCCCTCGCGTACTTCTCGCCCAGGTAGGCCTCGATCACCTTGGGGTTCCGCTGAATGTCCCGCGGCAGCCCCTCCGCGATGGTGACGCCGTGGTCCAGCACCAGGATTCGCTCGGAGACGCCCATCACCAGCCGCATGTCGTGCTCGATCAGCACGATGGCCACGCCGAAGCGGTCGCGGATGGACCGGATCAGGGCCATCAGATCGGACTTCTCCCGGGTGTTGGTGCCGGCTGCCGGCTCGTCGAGCAGCAAGACCTGCGGGCCGGTGGCGAGGGCGCGCGCGATCTCGAGGCGGCGCTGCTCGCCGTAGGGGAGGTTCTTCGCCAGCTCGCCGCGGCGTTGCCAGAGCCCCATGATCTCGAGCAGCTCCTGGGAGCGCTCCGCCACCCACTTCTCCTCCTGCTCCGCGAGCGAGCCGTGGCGCACCGCGGCCGCGATCGACTCGCGGGTCAGGTGGTGACAGGCGACGCGGACGTTGTCGAAGGCGGTCAGCTCGCGGAAGAGCCGGATGTTCTGGAAGGTGCGCGCGCAGCCCAGATGCGCGATGTCGTGCGGCGAAAGACCGCGGGTGTCCCGCCCCATCACCTTGATGGTGCCTGCGCTCGGCGGATAGACGCCGGTGAGAAGGTTGAAGACGGTGGTCTTCCCGGCCCCGTTCGGTCCGATCAACGCCACCAGCTCGCGCGGCTTCACGGAAAGAGAGAAGTCGCAGACAGCGACCAGGCCGCCGAAGCGGATGGTGGCATTGCGGACGTCGATCAGCGCC
The DNA here is from genome assembly GCA_036513415.1 of Myxococcales bacterium. Classification (GTDB taxonomy): domain Bacteria; phylum Myxococcota; class Myxococcia; order Myxococcales; family 40CM-4-68-19; genus 40CM-4-68-19. The sequence goes on from DATBZA010000158.1 coordinate 79,098, forward strand.
TCGCTCACCTCCGGCTTTGGCGGGGCCGGACGCCCCCGCCGCTCGCGCCACCAGTCCCAGAGCTCCCGAGTGCCGAGCAGGCCGCGGGGGCGCACAAGCATGAGCGCGATCAGCGCGAGGGAGTAGATCACCATGCGCAGGCTGGCCACGGCGCGCAGGTACTCGGGGAGGATGGTGAGCACAGCCGCGGCGATCGTAGCGCCGGTGATCGACCCCATGCCGCCCAGCACCACCATGGCCACCACCTCGAAGCTGCGCACGAAGGTGAAGCTTTGCGGCGCGAGGTTCCCCTCGAAGGCGCCGCTCAGGGCCCCGGCCACTCCGGCGAAGAACGCGCTGATGACGAACGCCCGCACCTTGTAGCCGGTGGTGTCGATGCCCATCGCTTCCGCCGCGACCTCGTCCTCACGCACGGAAAGGAAGGCGCGACCGTGGGTGGAATCGCGCAGCCGCTTGGCCATCAGGATGGTCCCGATGGCCACCGCCCAGATCCAGGCGAAGTCCGCGCGGTGGGGGATGGGCGAGAGGCCGATGGCGCCGCCGAAGAACGGCGTGTTCTCGATGATGACCCGGATGATCTCGCCGAACCCGAGCGTCACGATGGCGAGGTAGTCGCCGCGCAGCCGCAGAGAGGGCTTGCCGACCAGGTAGCCCGCCAGTGCGGCGGCGCCGGCGCCCGCGAGCACGGCCAGGACGAAGAAGATGCGGAACGGGTCCTCCTCCGGCCCGCGCATCAGCAGCACGGCGCTCACGTATCCGCCGATCGCCATGAAGCCGGCGTGACCGATGGAGAACTGCCCGGTGAGGCCGTTCACCAGGTTCAGCGAGACCGCGAGGATGATCGCGACCCCGATGTGATTGAGGTTGACGAAGAGATATTCGAGTCCGTGGCCGGATCCGAGCTGCTCGATCAGGACGAGAAGCGGAACGGCCGCGATGAACGGCGCCCAACTCCGCACGGCGCGGCCGGTGCGCTGGAGCGCTGAACCACCGTAGAGCCCCGGCACGCTACACCTTCTCGGGCTGACCGCGCCCCAGCAGGCCGGTGGGCTTGACCAGGAGGATCAGGATCAGGATTGCGAATGCGATCGCGTCTTTCCAGGACGAGCTGACGTAGCCCGAAACAAGCTGTTCCGCGACGCCGAGCAAGAACCCGCCGAGCATCGCCCCGGGCACGTTCCCGATTCCTCCCAACACCGCGGCGACGAACGCCTTCAGGCCGGGCATGAGTCCCATCAGGGGGTCGACCTTCGCGTACTTGGCGGAGTAGAGGATCCCTGCCACCGCGGCGAGCACGGACCCGAGAACGAAGGTGAACGAGATCACCCGATCGACGTTCACGCCCATCAACGCCGCCACCGACGGGTTCCAGGAGACCGCGCGCATCGCGGTACCCATGCGGGTATGGAACACGATCCGCTGCAGCGCGAACATCAAAAGGCACGAGGCGACGATCGTGATGACGTCCACCGAGCCGATGGAAACGCCGCCCAGGGTCAGGGGACTGCCGGTGGGCAGCACATCTGCCTTGCGCGGATTGGGACCCACGAGGAACTGGCCACCGTACTCGAGCAGGAAGCTGACGCCGATCGCGGTAATCAACGAGTTGAGTCGCGGGGAAGACCGCAGCCGGCGGTAGGCGACGCGCTCTATGGTGAAGCCGAGCAGCCCGCAGGCCAGCATCGCGAGAAGGGTGATCCCGATGGCGCTCGGAATGCCCGGCGACTCCGCCGCGCCAGTGTATTTGGCGGCGTAGTAGCCGACCATCGCGCCCACCATGAACACGTCGCCGTGGGCGAAGTTGATCAGTTGCAACACGCCGTAAACCATCGTGTAGCCGAGCGCGATCAATGCGAAAATCGCGCCCTGTGACACTCCGTTGACGAGGTGCTGCAGGAAGTCGGTCACGCAGGTCGGCTACTTCTTCGAATGCTCGCCGGCGGGAACCCCTTGGCGCTGTCCGGTGTTCGCCGCGCTCTGTGCGGAGGTGGTGGCGCCCGGCGCGGGCGCCTGGGTGGGCGTGGGCCTGGAGCCGGGCGCCGCGTTTGGCGCGGTGTCGCCCTCCGTCTTCTTCGGCGGCTCCGCTGCGGGATTGGTCTCCTTGGTCCCCTCGGGCTGGATGCGGCCGGAATACTCGTACTTGCCGCCCTTGCCGACCCTGAGCACCACCGCCGGCTTGGTCGCGTTGCGCTTGTCGTCCATGGTGATGTCGCCGGTGACGCCGCGGTAGTCCTTGGTCTTCGCCAGCGCATCCCGGATCGCCGGCCCGGAGACGTCGTTGGCTCGCTTCATCGCGTCAAACAGCATGCCGGCCGCGTCGTAGGCCTGTGCCGCCAGGGAGTCTGGAACCTGCCCGCCGTACGCTTTCTTGAACTTGGCGACGAATTCCTGGATTCGCGGGCTGGGGTCGTCGACCGAGTAGTGGTTCGAGAAGTAGCTTCCCTCCAGCGCCGTCCCGCCGATCTCGTAGAGCTTCTCGCTGTCCCAGCCGTCGCCTCCGAGCAGCGGGACCGTCAGGCCGACCTCGCGCGCCTGCCGCGCGATCAGGCCCACGTCGGTGTAGTAGCCCGGGATGTAGAGCGCCTGCGGCGCGGCGCTCTTGATGTTGGTGAGTTGGGCCTTGAAGTCCACGTCGCCGGACGAATAGCTCTGGTTGTCCACGATCTGCCCGCCCAGCTTGGTGAAGTTGTCGTTGAACACCTTGGCGAGGCCGACCGAGTAATCGTTGCGGACGTCGCGCAGGATGGCCGCCTTCTTCAGCTTGAGCGTATCGGTGGCGAATTTCGCCATCACGTAGCCCTGGAAAGGATCGATGAAGCACGCGCGGAAGATGTAGTCGCCGACGGCGGTCACCTTCTCGTTGGTCGACGAAGGCGAGACCATCGGCACCTTCGCCGCTTGCGCCTTGGGCGCCATGAACAGCGACCGCGTCGAGGCCACCTCGCCGAGCAGCGCGATCACGTGCTCGCTGGAGATCAGCCGCGTGGCCGCGGTGGCCGCCTCTTCCGGCTTGCCCTGGTCGTCGAGGGCGATCACCACGATCTGGCGCCCCTTGATGCCGCCGGCGCCGTTCACTTCGTTGGTTGCGAGCTGGATGCCGTTGTGGCTCGAGGTGCCGAAGGTGGCCTCGGTGCCCGTCATCGAGCCCACTTCGCCAACCTTGATGGCGGCGGTGTCAGCACCACCCACGTTTCCGCCGCCCTGCTGCTCCTGTTTGCAGCCGATGGCGACGGCGAGCACGCAGACGAGGAATTTCGCGGACATGCGGCGCATGGTCGGCTCCGAGGGAGAGGGAAAAGCGAGCCTGCTTAACATTCCGCTCCGAGGGGATCAACCTCGGCGTGAGGAGGGGACCGCATCCTTGCCGGGACCGGGAACGCGTCGTAGGCTCGGGCGGTGTCCGCTCCTCGCATCCTCGTCGTGGACGACAACCCGGAGCTGCTCACCCTTCTCTCGTCGGCGTTCGAAGACGCTGGCTATTCCGTCTGCACGGCGTCGCGGGGCCGGACTGCCCTGGATCTGGCCAAGAAGGAGAAGCCCGCGCTGGCGGTGGTGGACATCCTCTTGCCCGACCTGATGGGCTTCGACGTGGCCGAGGCGCTCAAGCGGCTGAAGATCCCCTTCGTCCTCATGTCCGGGGTGCACAAGGGGGGCAAGACCAATACGACCGCTATCTCGAAGTACGGCGCGCTGGCCTTCTTCGAGAAGCCGTTCGAGCGCAGCGCGCTCCTCGCCGCAGTGCGTAAACAGGTCCCGGTCTCCTCTCCGGGGCGGGAGAGTCTCGCCTTCGATGTCGAGTCGGGACCGCAGGTCGCCGAGGCTGCCGAGGCGATGCAGCTCACGGCGCGCATCGACCTGCAAAGCGGGTCGATGAAGGGCACCTCCCCCCTCCAGCTCCGTCCGATGAACCGCGATCAGATGGCGCGGCTGCGGGACAGGGCCACTCCTCCGAACGTGCAGTCCAGAAAGGTCGACACCGGGCCCATCGCGCCTGCTTCGCAGCCCGACCCGGCGCTGCAGCCCCTGAGCGAAAAGGACGGCATCCGCCGCGGGGACCTGAAGGACAACCTCCCACATCTGCTCGCCGCCTTCTACAACGCCAAGGAAACCGGCGAGTTGGGCCTGATGAAGGGTCAGGTGAAGAAGATCATCTTCTTCGAAGGCGGATTTCCCGTGTTCGCCCTCTCGAATCTGGTGGCCGACCGGCTGGGCCAGTTCCTCGTCCGGGCAGGAAAGATCGACGAGGAGACCTTGAAGCAAGCTGCCGAACAGGCCGCGACGACCCGGCAGCGCACCGGCGACGTGCTCATCCGCTTGGGAGCTCTCGAGGAGGAGGAGCGGCTCTACTACGTCGGGCAGCAGATCAAGAGCATCCTGTACTCGGTGTTCGCCTGGGAGGAGGGCATCTTCACCCTCTCGTTCCAGGCCCGGGCCCGGAAGGAAGCGATCAAGCTCGACATCCACCCGGCCAACCTGATCATGCGCGGCGTGAAGAAGCTCTACAAGCCGGAGCGGCTCCGGCGGCTGATGCCGCACGGGGCGCGCCCCACCCCCAGCCAGGACCCCTCCTTCAACCTCAGCGACGTGGAGCTGCAGGCGTGGGAGGCGCACCTGTTGCCGCGCTGCGATGGCAGCCGGAGCGTCTCCGAGCTGGTGAAGGCCGCCGGCAAGCCGGAGAACGAGGTCCTCGGGACCCTGGTGGCCCTCACCTCGCTTCGGGTTCTCGAGCTGCGCTGAGCGGCAGGGCGTGGGACGTCTGCCGCCTTGACACTCTGGCGCGCTCGCCATACACGTCCGCGCCGCAATGATTCCCCTCCCGATCCGGCAGGCGGGCCCCGTGGAGAGTCCGTTCAACGCGGAGCAGCAGGGGCGATTCGATGCCGGGCTTCAGCGGGCGATCGCCAAGTACCCGCCGGAGCGCGGCAAGGCGGCGCTGCTCGCGGCGCTGCACCTCGTGCAGGACGAGCTGGGCTGGCTGCCGGAGCCCGCCATGGCGTACGTCGCGCTCCGGCTCGACGTCCCGCCTGCCCGGGTGCGCGAGGTCGCCACCTTCTACACGATGTACCGGCTGCGCCCGGTGGGCCGGCACCACATCGGCATCTGCAACTCGGTGTCGTGCTGGGCGATGGGATCGGAGAAGCTCCTGGCCCGGTGCGAGGACATGCTCGGCATCCACCCCGGCGAGACCACCGAGGACGGCCACTTCTCGCTCGAGGAAGTGGCCTGCCTGGCCGCCTGCGGAAACGCGCCGGCCATGCTGCTGAACAACTTCACCTTCGTCGAGAGCGTCACCGAGGACTCGCTCAAGCAGCTGATCCGCGAGCTGCGCGAGCAGCCCGGGAAGGCCATGGCGCCGGGGCCGCTGCCCCGCATGCCCGATCCGCACGCCCATATCGAGAAGCAGAGCGATCCGCAGGCCACCGGCACGCTGGGCATGCCCGCGGTCGCGACGCATCCCGAGGCGGGCACCACGGGGCGCGACCGATGACGGGCCCCAGGATCCTCACCAAGGATTGGGACAAGCCTTCGGGCTGGTCGATGGAGACGTACCGCCAGGGCGGCGGCTACCAGGCGCTGGAGAAGGCGCTGAAGATGCAGCCCCAGCAGATCGTCGACGAAGTGGTCAAGTCCAACCTGCGCGGGCGCGGGGGCGCGGGCTTCCCCACCGGGATGAAGTGGAACTTCGTCCGCAAGGAGACCAGCTTCCCCAAGTACCTGGTGGTCAACGCCGACGAGGGAGAGCCGGGGACCTTCAAGGATCGCGAGATCCTCCTGCGCAGCCCGCACCTGTTCATCGAGGGTCTGATCATCGGGTGCTTCGCCATCGAGTGCCACCTCACCTACGTCTATTGCCGGGGCGAGTTCCGGGACAGCGCGATGGCGCGCCTGGATCAGGCCATCGAGGAAGCTCGCGCGGCCGGCTACATCGGCAAGAACATCCTCGGGTCGGGCTACGACCTCGAGGTGCACGCCGTCTTCGGGGCGGGCGCGTACATCTGCGGCGAGGAGACCGCGCTGCTCGAGTCCCTGGAGGGGCGCAAGGGCTACCCGCGCCTGAAGCCCCCCTTTCCGGCCAACGTGGGCGGCGGGCTCTTCAAGCAGCCCACCGCGGTCAACAACGTCGAGACGCTGGCGAACCTCCCCGTGATCGTGACCATCGGCGGCGACGAGTTCAGCCGCATCGGGCTGGTGCCGAAGAACGGCGGAACGCGCCTCTTCGCGGTGAGCGGCCACGTGAAGAAGACCGGCGTCTTCGAGGCGCCGATGGGGATCACCTTCCAGGCGCTGTTGGACCAATACTGCGGCGGCATGCGCGAGGGATCGACGCTGAAGGGGATCATTCCCGGCGGCAGCTCGTCCGCGATCATGACCGCGGCGGAGGCGGACTGGGCCAGCGACTTCGACACGCTCAAGGCGAAGAAGACGATGGCCGGCTCCGGCGCGGTGATCTACCTCGACCAGTCGGTGAACATGGCGCATGCCCTCGCCAACGTGATGCGCTTCTATGCGCACGAGAGCTGCGGCCAGTGCACGCCCTGCCGCGAAGGGACGGCGTGGCTCTCGCGACTGCTGGACAAGATCGTCGCCGGTAAAGGCGAGAAGCAGGACGTGGACAACGTCCACCAGATCGCGCGTCAGATGGAGATGAAGACCATCTGCGCGCTCGCGGACGGCGCGGCCATGCCGGCGAAGAGCTTCATCGAGAAGTTCCGCGCCGACTTCGACGCGCTGGTGCGAGGCTGACGTGGTCGAGGCAATCCTCTTCTACCTCTTCGCCGCCGGCGTGCTGGTCGCCGGCGCGCAGGTGATCTTCCGTCGCAATCCCATCTACGGCGCGCTCTCGCTGGTGGGCTGCTTCTTCTTCCTCTCCGGCGTCTACGTGCTGCTGGGGGCGCACCTGATCGCCATTCTTCAAATCCTGGTCTACGCGGGCGCGGTGATGGTGCTGTTCGTGTTCGTGATCATGCTCCTCAACCTCAAGGAAGAGGAGCTCGGCGAGCAGCGGATCACGGCCTGGAAAGGCATCGGGCTCGCCGCGGTGATGGTGGCTGCGGGAGTGATCGCCTGGAGGGCGCTGGGCCCGGCCTTTCCCCAGGGCGCGCTGGTCCAAGCGGGCCGGCGCGTGGACAACGCGGTCTTGATCGCCGGATTCGGCGGGGTGAAGGCGGTCGGGCGCACGCTCTATCTCGCCTCGATCCTGCCCTTCGAGGTCACCTCGCTCTTGCTGCTGGTCGCGGTGGTGGCCGCGGTGGTCGTCGCCAAGGGGAAGATCTGATGGACTTCTTCCACGCGCACCAGGCCCAGCATTACCTCGTGCTCGGGGCGTTGCTCTTTGCCCTCGGGGCGGCCGGAGTGGTGCTGCGGCGCAACGCCATCATCGTGCTGATGAGCATCGAGCTGATGCTCAACGCCGTGAACCTGACCTTCCTCGCCTTCGCGCGGTTCCCGCTGGTCGCCAACTCCCCGATGGGAAGCTTCCTCTCCGGCCACGCGGCGGTGTTCTTCGTGATCGCCACCGCGGCGGCGGAGGCCGCGGTGGGACTCGCCATCATCATCGCCGTGTTCCGCAGCCGCACCTCCGTCAACGTGGACGAGTTCGACACGCTCAAGCTCTAGGAGTCGCAAGCCCCGATGGAAGTCTCCTGGCTGCACCTGGTCCCGCTCCTGCCCCTGATCGGCGCCGCCGTCTGCGGTCTGGTCGGCAAGTGGCTCCCCAAGGGGTGGCTCTACGCGGTGGCGCTCGCCTCGGTGCTGCTGTCCTTCCTGGTCGGGCTGCGCGCCTTCCTCGGGTTGGGCGAAGGAGTGCAGCTCTTCCACCAGCTGGCCTTCAACTGGTTCTCGGCGGGTTCGCTGCGCGTGGACATGGCGTTCACGTTCGACCGCCTCTCCGGAGCGCTCACGCTGGTGGTCACCGGGGTCGGCTTCCTCATCCACGTCTACTCGGTCGGGTACATGGACGAGGACCCGGGGTACTGGCGGTACTTCGCCTACCTGAACCTGTTCATCGCCGCGATGCTGACGCTGATCCTCGGCGACAACCTGGTGGCGATGTTCGTGGGCTGGGAGGGCGTGGGCCTCTGCAGTTATCTATTGATCGGCTTCTGGTTCACCGACGAGGAGAAGGCCTCCGCCGGGCGCAAGGCATTCATCGTCAACCGCATCGGCGATTTCGGGTTCTTGATCGGCATCTTCGTCCTCTTCACCCAGCTGGGGACCGTCAGCATCGCGCAGATCAACTCGGCGGTGATCCCGCTGGGGGTAGCGTCGCTGGCGGCGCTCTGCCTGTTCATCGGCGCGACCGGAAAGAGCGCCCAGATCCCGCTCTACGTCTGGCTGCCGGACGCCATGGCGGGTCCCACGCCGGTGTCCGCGCTGATCCATGCCGCCACCATGGTGACGGCGGGCGTGTACATGGTGGCGCGGCTGTCGCACCTCTACGTCAGCGCGCCGGGGGTGATGGCGGTGGTCGCGCTGGTGGGGACGATCACGGCGATCTGGTCCGCGCTGATCGCCACTTCTCAGAACGACATCAAGAAGGTGCTGGCGTACTCGACGGTCTCGCAGCTCGGGTTCATGTTCATCGGCGTCGGGGTGGGAGCGTTTTTCGCCGGGACCCTGCACCTGATCACCCACGCCTTCTTCAAGGCCTGCCTGTTCCTCGGGGCCGGCGCGGTGATCCACGGGCTGCACGGCGAGCAGGATCTGCAGAGGATGGGCGGGCTGCGGAAATACATGCCCTCCACCCGGACCACGTTCCTGATCGCGACCATCGCCATCACCGGCATCTTCCCGCTCTCGGGCTTTTTCTCGAAGGACGAGATCCTGGCCCAGGCGCTGCACACGCGCGCCTTCAGCTTCCTGACGCTGACGCCGACAGGCAGCATGCGCCTGACCTGGCTCGGGCCGGTCATCTACGCCGTCGGATCGTTCGCCGCGTTCCTCACCAGCTTCTACATGTGGCGCTGCTACTTCCTCGCCTTCTCGGGCGAGTACCGCGGACCGGAGAGCGTTCATCCGCACGAGAGCCCGCCGGTGATGACGGCGCCGCTCTGGATCCTGGCGGGGCTGTCGGTGCTGGGCCTTCTGCTGGGCCTGCCGCCGTCCTGGGTGCACGGCACCGCGCTGGAGCACTGGACCTGGGAGCACTTCACCGAAGGCGTGTTCGCGCGACCCCGTGGAGGCGCGCCGGGCGAGTTCTCGCCCGCGGTCGGATTCGGGATCGCGCTGCTCGTCGGCTGGCTGGGCTGGGCGAGCTCGTACACGCTCTACTTCAAGCGCGGGCTTCTCGGAGACGAGATGCTCAGCGCCCGCCTCGGGCCGGTGCGGCGCGCCCTGGCGAACAAGCTCTACGTGGACGAGTTCTACGGCCGCGTCTTCGTGCGGCCCCTCTGGGCCCTGGCCCGGGGGCTCTGGCGCGTCGTCGACGCCACCCTCATCGACGGGCTGTTCGTCAACGGCATCCCGGCCCTGATCGCCTGGGTCTCCGCGATGGCGCGCCGGTTCCAGAACGGCGACGTGCAGCGGTACGCCGCGGTGACCGCCCTCGGGGTCGCCGCGCTGCTCTACGTCTTCCTGGTGAGGAGCTGAGATGAGCTTCGTCGAGTCCCATCTCCTCACCCTGGTGATCTTCCTTCCGGTGCTCGGCGCGGTCCTGATCGCGCTCTTGCCTCGCAGCGAGGGCGGGCAGCAGAAGGGCATCGCCTTCCTCTTCAGCCTGCTCACGTTCCTGATCTCGATCCCGCTCTGGACCGGCTTCCGCGCCGGGTCGGGCCGCTACGCGTTCGAGCAGAGGACGGAGTGGGCGCCCGCTCTCGGCTTCAGTTACCACGTCGGGCTCGACGGCGTGGCGCTCCTGCTCTTCCTGCTCACCACCTTCCTCGGCCCGCTGGTGGTGCTCAGCTCGTGGAAATACATCCAGGAGCGGGTGAGCCTGTACTGCATCGCGCTCTTGCTCCTGGAGACGGCGATGCTGGGGACGCTGGGCGCGCTCGACCTCGTCCTCTTCTACGTGTTCTGGGAAGCGATGCTGATCCCGATGTACCTCCTGATCGGGATCTGGGGCAGCGAGCGGCGCATCTACGCGGCGGTCAAGTTCTTCCTCTTCACCTTCGTGGGCTCGGTGCTGATGCTCCTCGCCATCTTCTGGCTGTGGAGCAACGCCGGGCGGAAGAGCTTCGACTATGTCGACCTGCTCAACGCCGGCCTGGTGGATCCGTCGACGCAGAACTGGCTGTTCCTCGCCTTTGCCGTGGCTTTTGCCATCAAGGTGCCGGTCTGGCCGCTGCACACCTGGCTTCCGGATGCGCATACCGAAGCGCCAGCGGCGGGGTCGATCATCCTCGCGGGCGTCATGCTGAAGATGGGCACGTTCGGCTTCGTCCGGTACGCGATGCCCCTCTTCCCGCAGGCGGCGCTGGCCTGGGCGCCGACCATCGCCGTGCTGGGAGTGATCGGCATCATCTACGGCTCCTTGATGTGCATGGCGCAGACGGACATGAAGCGGCTGATCGCGTACTCGTCCGTCGCGCACCTCGGTTTCGTGATGCTCGGGCTCGCGGCCCTGACGCCCGAGGCGGTGAGCGGAGCGGTGCTGCAGATGGTGAACCACGGCATCTCCACCGGCGCGCTGTTCCTGATGGTGGGCTTCCTCTACGAGCGGACGCACACCCGCGACCTCTCGGCCTACGGCGGAGTGGCGAAGGTCGCGCCGGCGATCGCGGCGACCTTCCTGGTGGTCACGCTGTCGTCGATCGGCCTGCCCGGCACCAACGGTTTCGTCGGGGAGTTCCTGGTCCTGATCGGGACCTTCGCCTCGCGGACGATCGGCGGCGCGCCGCTGGCGGTGGCCGGTGCCACCGGCGTGATCCTGGGCGCCGTCTACATGCTCTGGATGTACCAGCGCGTCTTCTTCGGCCCGCCGCACAAGGCGGCCGAGCACGGCATCCCCGATCTGACCGTTCGCGAATGGTTCACGCTGGCGCCGATCCTGCTCGCGATCGTCGCCATCGGCTTCGCGCCCCAGCCCCTCCTCTCGGTGGTGAAGGAGCCGGTGGACGCGTTCGTGCAGCGGGTGAGCCGCCCGCCCCCGGTCCGGAAGGCGGAGGTCGAGCGATGAACTTCGACCCGAACGACCTCCACGGCATCCTTCCCGCGCTCATCCTTTCCCTCGGCGCGCTCGTGCTCCTGACCAGCGAAGTCTTCCTGCGCGGCGTGAGGCCAGCGGTGCTCGGCGCCTCGACCGGTCCCGCCGAGGAGGCGCAGCGGAAGTTGCCTCCCGGCTCGGATTCGAAGCCCGAAGGGGCGGAGGCGCCGCCGGATCGCCGGTACCAGGCGTGGCTGACCGCCGCGTTCGCGGCGGGTGCCCTCTGGGCAGCGCTGGCGCAGATCAGCGACCCCGCTGTGCCGCTGTTCGGCGGATCGGCCGTGAGCGACGGATTCGCGCGCGTCATCGCCGCGGTCGTGTGCGGGGCCCTGCTGCTCTCGAGCATCGTCGCCTACTCGTACCTCGAGTCGCTGCACGCCACTCGGGGCGAGTTCTACGCGCTCTCGCTGTTCTCGGCGGCGGGGATGTGCCTCCTGGCGCAGGCCACCGACCTGATCGTCATCTTCCTCTCCCTGGAGGTGATGTCGCTCGCGGTCTATGCGCTCTGCGCCTGGCTCCGCCGCGGGAAGCGCCCGGCCGAGGCGGCGTTCAAGTACTTCATCCTCGGCAGCTTTGCCTCCGCGCTCTTCCTCTACGGGGCAGCGCTCGCGTTCGGCGCCACCGGCTCGACGCGTCTCGCCGACGTCGCGAACGCGCTGCTCCACGGCGCCGCTCCGGGAGCGGAGAGGCTGCTGTATGCCGCGGCGGCGCTCCTGACCGCGGGGTTCGCCTTCAAGGTCGCAGCGGTCCCCTTCCACATGTGGGTGCCGGACGTGTACGAAGGCGCCCCCGCCCCGGTGACGGGCTTCATGGCGGCAGGCGTGAAGGCTGCCGCGTTCGCGGTCCTGGTGAGGATCCTGGTCTCGGGCTTCGGAGGCGGGTCCGGCGATCTGATCCTGGTGGACTGGGGCGGGCTCTTGGTGTGGCTCGCGGCGCTGACGATGCTGGTGGGCAACCTGCTCGCCATTCCCCAGCGCAGCGTCAAGCGCATGCTGGCCTACTCTTCCATCGCCCACGCCGGTTACCTGCTCATCGCGGTCGCATCGATGCAAAAGGCCCCGCCCCGGGTGGACGCGGCACAGGGACTGCTCTTCTACCTCGCGGCCTACGCCGCCACGGTGATCGGCGCATTCGGCGTGGTGGCGGTCATCGAGCGCCGGCTCGCGCTCAGCGGCAACAGCGACGACCTCTCCTCGTGGTCAGGCCTCTCGGAGCGCCACCCCGGCCTTGCCGCCGCGATGTCCCTGTTCATGATCTCGCTCGCCGGGGTGCCGCCTACGGCGGGGTTCATGGCCAAGCTGACGGTGTTTCGCGCCGCCATCGAGGCCGGCCTCACCCCGCTGGCGGTCTTCGGCGTCCTCACCAGCGTCGCGGGCCTCTACTACTACCTGCGCGTCGTCGTGTACGTGTACATGTACCCGAGCTCGAAGGGGCAGCCGATCCAGGGCGGCCGCCTCCTCTCCGCCGGCCTGGCCATCGCAGGCTGCGCCCTCATCGTCCTCTGGATGGGCGTCCAACCCGGCACCTTCGCGGCCTTTACCCAATCCGCCGCCAACGCCTTCGCGCGCTAGAAGCAAGATCAAACGCCGAGCACGCAGAGCACGCCGAGGCGGAAACGTCGTCTCAAGAAGTCATTTTTTTGGTTTGGTCGGTGATGACCCCGACCTTCGGAGCAACTCCGAGGTCGCGGTTGGCGAGATGATCACAACCCCCCCAACCTCGGCGTGCTCGGCGTGCTCGGCGTTTGATCTGAAGCTCAGGATTTCTTCAACAGGACATAGATGGCGCCGGTGCCGCCGTCGTGAGGGCGCGAGGAGGAGAAGGCGAGCACGTGGCGGGCGAAGCGGGCCGTGTGCATCCAGCGTTTGAGGGCTTCCTTGAGGACCGGGACTTGATCCTTGGAATGAAGGCCGCGCCCGTGGACCACCAGGACGCAGCGCTTTCGTTGCTGTCGCGACTTGGAGAGGAAGGATTCGAGCTCCGTCTTGGCTTCGTCCTTGAGCATCCCGTGCAGGTCGACGTGGTCCTGGATGGCGAACTCGCCGCGCCGGAGCTTTCGCACCACCCGGGGATCGAGGCCGCGGGCGTGGCCCTCGATGAACTCGTCGGTGTCCGCGATGTCGAACGGCACCTCGCCGGTGACCAGCGCGCGAAGCTCGTCGTACACTTCCAGATCGGGATCCAGCGCCGCTGGCGCTACCGACAGCGGCGTTGGACCCGGCTTGACGCGGCGGCTCCGGTCCGAGAGCGGCGTCGTGCCGTCGACCGCGACGGTCCACAGCTCGTCCTCGTTCAGCTCGTGCTGCTGGCGGGGCGCTGGCGGCTCGGGCGCCGGAGGAGACTTGGGAGCCGGCGGAGGCGGGGCCGGGGGCAGCTTGACGCCGGAGAAGGGGTTGTTGAAGGGCTTCTTCTTCGGCACCCGCGGAGCGTAACCCGGGACCGCGCGACGCGCTTCGTGACCTCGCTCAAGCGTAGCCCCTGGGTCACCTCGGTGGCCGGGGCTATTCCTTGCGCAGTCCCAGGCGCTTCATCTTGCGCCAGAGCGTAGTCGTGGAGACGTCGAGCTCTCGCGCGACCTTTTCCAGAAAGCCCTCGTGGCGCTCGATCGCGGACTCGATCGCTCGGCGCTCCGCCTGGTCCACTTCCTGCGCCAGCGTGCGGACGCCGGAGGGCGGCGTCTCCAGCGGAGGCGATGACCGGGTCTCGATGAAGACGTCGTCCGCGTCGATCTCGTCGCCGCGCGCGAGCGCCGCCGCCTGTTCGACGACGTTCTCCAGCTCGCGCACGTTTCCGGGAAAATCGTACGCCGCCATCTTTTGCATTGCGCCCTGGGTCAGCGTCCTGCGCGCGCCGTTTCGCTGGTTGAAGCGGGTGAGGAAGTGTTGTGCCAGCAGCGGCACGTCCTCCTTGCGCTCGCGGAGCGGAGGCGCCTGCAGGGGGACCACGTTGAGCCGGTAGAACAGGTCCTCGCGAAAGCGCTTGTCGGCGATCGCCTGGCGGATGTCCTGGTTGGTGGCGGCGATCACCCGGACGTCCACCGGGATCGACGCGTTGTCCCCCACCCGCCGGATCTCGTGCTCCTGGATCACGCGCAGCAGTTTCGCCTGGAACGCCGGAGTGGTCTCCGCGATTTCGTCGAAGAAGAAGGTGCCTCCGCTCGCGTCCTCGAAGAGCCCTTGCCGCAGCTTGACCGCGCCGGTGAACGCCCCCTTCACGTGGCCGAACAGCTCGCTCTCCAGCAGCGTCTCGGAGATGGCCGCGCAGTTCACCGGCACGAAAGGCCGGGTGGCCCGCCTGGAGTTCACGTGGATGGCGCGGGCGATCAGCTCCTTGCCGGTGCCGCTCTCCCCGGTGATCAGCACGGTGACGTCGGTCGGAGCGACGCGCACCAGCTTGGTGAGCAGCTCCCGCATCGGCGCCGATCGGCCCACCAGGTTGTCCAGCTTGTAGCGTTGCCGGAACTCGTCGGAGAAGAGCCCGACGTCGACGAGCAGCCGCCGCCGCTCGAGCGCGCGCTGGACGCGCATCAGGAGCTCGCTCTCCTTGAACGGCTTGCTCACGTAGTCGTAAGCGCCCTGCTGCATCGCCTCCACCGCGCTCTCCACGGTGCCGTACCCGGTCATCACGATCACCTGCGTCGAGGGCGCGACTTCCAGCGCGCCGCGCAGCACGGCCAGCCCGTCCAGCGGCGCCATCTTGAGATCGGTGAGCACCACGTCGAAGGGCTCGGCGAGCAGCCGGGACAGCGCGGCCTCTCCGCTTTCCGCCTCGAAGACCTCGTAGCCCTGCTGCCGCAACACCAGCGCCGTGGTGGTGCGCATGTTGCGCTGATCGTCGACGATCAGGATCCGCGGCCGTGGCCGGGACGCGTCGGGGACGGCCGTTGGGGGCGCCTCGGCGGACATATCCTGAAGACCTAACCCGATTGTCCTTCCAACGGAAGCCGCAGCCGGAATTCGGCGCCCGGGCTGACGCGGCCCAGATCGATGGTCCCGCCATGACCCTCCACGATCCGGCGGACGACCGCCAGTCCCAGCCCCGTTCCGGTGGCCTTGGTGGTGAAGAAGGGCTGGAAGATCTTGTCCACGATATCCGCGGCGATGCCGGCCCCGCTGTCCTGCACCACGATCTCCGCGCAAGGCCGTCCGTCGATGGCGCCGCGCGAGGACCGCACGTCCAGGTGTCCGGCGCGCGGCATGGCCTGGTACGCGTTGAGGAACAGGTTCACCAGCGCTTGCCTGAGCAGGCGCGCGTCGGCGCGGACGGTGGCGGCGTCCTCTGCTACCCGGACCGTGGCGGCGACGTTTTCCGCGCCGGCACCGGCCTGCTGGCGCGCCGACTCGATCGCCTCCTCGAAGAGCGGCCGCAGCGGAACGGGCTGCAGCGCGGGCTGCACAGGGCGCGAGTAGTCGAGGAGGTCGCCCACCATCCGGTTCAGGCGATCGGCTTCCTCGCCGATGATGTCGAGGAGCAGCGCGGCATCGCCCTGCGGCTTGAGGATGCGGCGCAGGCTTCCCACCGAGTTGAAGATCACTCCCAGCGGATTGCGCACCTCGTGCGCGATGGAGGCGGACAGCTCGCCGAGGGCGGCCATGCGCTCGCGATCGATCAGCTCCTTCTGCGTGCGGGCCAGCTCGGCGTAGCTGGTGCGCAGAGCGTCGTAGAGCCGCGCGGAGAGCAGCGCCAGGGCGAGCTGGCCGGCCACCGCCAGCGCCCGGTCCGTCTCGGCGCGGGTGAAGCTGCGCGCGTGCTCGTCGAGGATCAGCGCGACCCCCAGCACCTCGTCGCGCGCGATCAGGGGTACGGCAAGCCGGGTGCGCGGGGTGGACGGCGCGGCGGGGCCCGGCGCCGGTTCCGGAACCTGAAGGACCCGGCGCTCGCGAAAGGCGGTCATGGCGACCGACTCCGCCTCCAGATCCAGGGTGGCGCCCTCCGGCGCCCCGACGTGGAACCGGAGCGTGGGCTCACGCAGGTCGGGGAGCACGACGAACCAATTGTCGGCATCCAGCAGGCGCCGCAGCGTCTCGCCCCCGAGCTCCAGCAGCGGCCGCACCTCGAAGGATCCCGCCAGCCGCCGCGCCACGTCGTTGAGGACGGTCATCTCTTCGGCCTGGGCGCGCAGCTCGGAATTGCGCCGGTCCAGCTCCTCGAGCCGCCGGACGGTCTCCAGGGCCGCGCCGAGCTGCTTTCCCAGCAGCCCGAACGCGTTGGCGATGGTCGCGTCGAGATCGGAGCCGGAGCAGGAGAAGAGGAAGGTCGGCGCACCGCCGATCGGGATCGACGCGATGATCGCCTGGGGTGGCGCGCTCGTGAAGAGCTCGCGCGGTTTGTCGAAGCCCTTGGCGATGAGGCCCGGCAGGTCTTCGATCAGCGTTCCTTCGGTCGAGGACCCCCGAGGCATCGGGAAGGCCGAATCGGGGATCCAATCCGGCCACCGCGCCTGGATGGAGGTGATGAACGGGTTGCCTGTGCCCGCCTCCAGGATCCGGAAGCAGCCGGCCCCCAGCTCGCAGAGGGTGACCGAGAGGCCGAGCTTCCGCAGCTCCGCGGCCGCCACCTTCAGGATCCCCGCCTGCGTCTGCTCGCGCTGGGCCGCCACCGCCACGTCGACGAACCCGCGGATCAGGATGGCGCTGCGCGCGGCGCCGGTCATCGATCGGCCTTGCGCAGCACGCGCTTGTCGCCGATGCGCAGCGTGAGCTTCTCGCGGTCGAAGTATTCCAGCAGGGGAATGGCGAACTTGCGCGTCAACCCGGTGAGCTCCTTGAACGACTGGGCGTCGATGGAGCCGTGCTGCGAGAGGTGGGAGAGCAGGCGCCGCCGCAGGTCCATCAGCGGCGTCGCTCCGAACCAGAGCTCCTCGCTGACCTTGCTGGCGCGGCCCGAGCCCGCCAGCGCTTTCAGGAGCGCCTGCGTGCGCTGCGGCGTCTGGCCGATCAGCGCGGGCAGCTCGTCGGCGCGGGGAGGCGAGAGGCCGGCGCCCTCCAGGACGCCCGCGAGCCTCTCCTGGGCATCCGCGTCGGGCCCGGACAGCTTGGCGGTGGCGCCCGGCGGGTGGACGCGCTCCGCGTCCGCGCGCAGCTCCCCGCGCTCGGCGAGCGACGCCAGCGCCTTGGCGAACAGCTTTTGCGGCGGCGCTCCGGCCCGCTGGCGCAGCTCCTCGCGCGCAATGCTCGGTTCGATGGAGTCGCGCTGGGAGTGCTCGCGCAAGCGCGCCAGCACCTTGGCGTCGAGCACGCCGAGGACGTCCTTGTGCGCATAGAGGCGCGCTTCCCGATCGAACAGCACGGCCTTGCCGGCCTGCGCCAGGCGCTCGAGCGCCCTCTCTGCCGACTTGACCGTGAACGCGCCGCGCGCGGCCAGGCGCTGGGCCGAGGCGCCAGGGTATCCGGATTCGAGCAAGAGCTGGTCCGCTTGCGCCAGCGGGTCCTCTCCCGCGAGCGCCTGCAGCGCCGCCGCGTCGGGCTCCCGCCTGCGGCGCTTGCGCGAGGCGACGGCCAGGATGCGGCCTCCTCCGAGCGTGGACGCGTGCGCGCGGGTTCCTACGCTAGGGGACACCATTGGATGGTGTCCCCGCCCCGGCGGTGCCTTGGGCAGCTCGCCGCGGAGCAGGAAGCGCAGCCCGGCGATGGCGGCCGCTGGCTGCGACAGGCGAAGCTGCCCGAGCGCGCGCTCGCCGGGCGCGAGCTGCGCGCGATCCACCAGGGCGACCACGCAGGGCACTTGCGCGGTGCCGATGTGCGCCAAGAGCCGCGCCCGGTCGCGCAAAGGGCGCGCGGCCCAAGGCAGCAGCTCGATCTCCACATCGAGGACCTGCGCCGCGCCCACCGACTCCAGGGTCCCCGCCTGAACCAGCGCCGCGCCGCGCGGAGCGTCGTGCACTTCGATCCCCGCCAGGTTGGCCGCGGTGCGCTGGCCGGCGCGCGCCTTGTCGATCGGCGCGCCATGGACCTGGACGCCGCGCACGCGCACGCCGCGTGCTCGCGCGCCCGCCCCGGCCAGATCGACTTCGTCGCCCGGGGCGAGCGCGCCAGAAAACAGGGTCCCGGTGATGACGGTGCCGAATCCCTTGACCGCGAAGGCCCGGTCGAGCGGAAGGAAGAGCGGCGCCTGCTCGGGTCGCGGCGCAGCCTGCCGCGCCTTGACGGCGGCGGCGACGGCGCCGATCAGCTCCGGCAGCCCCTTCCCGGTCCGGGCGGACACCTCTACGATGGGCGCTCCCTCGAGGAACGTTCCTTGCACCAGCTCCCGCAGCTCCAGGGTGAGCAGCTCCCGGTGGTCGGCCCCGAGATCAGGGAGGAGGTCGGCCTTGGTCATGGCGATCACGCCGGCCTGGACCCCCAGAAGCCGCAGCACGTCCAGGTGCTCGGCGGTCTGCGGCATCGGGCCCTCGTCCGCCGCGACGCAAAGGATGGCGACGTCGATTCCGCCGGCCGCTCCGACCATCGCGCGCAGGAAGCGCTCGTGGCCCGGCACGTCCACGACGCCCGCGATGCCCACCCCGGGCAACGCCAGATTCGCGTACCCGGCTTCCAGCGTGATGCCGCGCCGCTTCTCCTCGGGGAGGCGGTCGGTGTCGATCCCGGTGAGCGCCTTCACCAGCGCCGTCTTGCCGTGGTCGACGTGTCCCGCGGTCCCGATCACGACGCGAAGGGGGCTGGTCATTCGTCCACCCAGGCCACGCCAGGAGCGAGCTTGTTCCGATCGAACGCGCCGTTTCCCCGCAGGACCGCGACGGGCGCGGAGCAGTAGAGCGTGCTCCACAAGGCGGCGGGACGGTGGTTGCCGCTCCGCTTCAGTCCCCCGAAGGGCAGCCGCCCGCTCGCGCCCACGGTCGGGGCGTTCCAGTTCACTACGCCGCATTCGAGCGCGCGCTGGCAGCGGTCGAAGGTCTGTTCGCTGCGGGTGTGCACGCTCGCCGCCAGGCCATAATCGGTGGCGTTCGCGATCTGCAACGCCTCCTCTTCAGAGCCGGCGGGATAGACGGCGAGGTCGGGACCGAACAGCTCTTCGCGCTCGTAGGCCGAGCTTCGCCGCTGGCCGACGAAGTGGACGGAAGGGCTCACGTAGCAACCCTCGAGCCCGCGGGGCTGGAGCCGGCGCGCGTCCAGCAAGGTCTCCGCCTCGGCCGCGCGGATGCCGCGCTCGAACTTCTCCAGCGCGGCCGGCGAGGCGAGCGGGCCCATGAACACGCCTTCGTCGAGCGGGTGCCCGATGGACAGCTTGCGCGCGAGCTGCACGATGCGCTGGGCGAATCGGCGCGCGTCGCCCACCACGATGGCGCGCGAGGCCGCGGTGCAGCGCTGCCCGGCGGAGACGAACGCCGAGAAGAGCACGTCGTAGGCCGCCTTCTCCAGATCGGCGTCCGCCAGGACGACGGCGGCGTTCTTGCCTCCCATCTCCAGCGCCAGCAGCTTCGTCCGGCCCTGGTTGGCCTTCTGGATGGCCTGGCCGACGGCCCAGCTCCCCGTGAACAGAATGCCGTCGACCCCTTCATGCGCGGCCAGCGCCGCTCCCACCGCGGGCCCGCCCTGCACGAGATTGAAGAGGCCGCGCGGGACGCCGGCCTGGTCCAGGCATCGCGCGTACACTTCCGCAGCGTGCGGGGCAACGTCGCTGGGCTTGAAGACCACGGCGTTTCCGCAGGCGAGGGCGGGCAGGATGTGCCCGTTTGGGAGGTGCACGGGGAAGTTGAACGGCCCAAGCACGGCCAGAACACCCAGGGGCCGGAACCGGCACTCCGCCCCGGGCTGCCCCGGCGCAGGGAACGGGGAGACCAACTTCATGCCTTCGTCGGCGGTGATGGCCGCCTTGGCGCTGCAAGCCTGCGCCTCGGTGCGGGCCTCCCAGAGCGGCTTTCCCACGTCGAGCGCGATGGCGCGGGCCAGCTCTTCCTCATGGTCCTTGAGCGCCACGCCGATGCGGCGCACGAGCTGCTCGCGGTCGCCCGATGGACGCGCGGCGAAGGCGGGCTGCGCCTCCCGAGCGGCGGCGACCGCGGCGTCGGCCTGGGACACCGCCCAGGGATGGCGCCCGAGCAGCATCGAGAGATCCGCCGGGGAGCGGTCCTCGATCACTCCGTCGGGCGCTTTGGGGTCGGCCCAGCTGCCAGCTATGAAGTCCATCGGCTACTCGAAGGGTATCGTATGCAGCCGCTCCCCGTCCTCCGCCCCCAGCGTTTCGACGGCGGCTTCGGGGACCCGCACTTCCGAATCGTGGAAGGCGCAGAGCGCCCGCACCGCGCGGAAGCGGTTGCGCCCCTGCCCCCGCTCGACCGCGACGAGGCGGTCCTCGACGTCGAACGCGGAGGCCTCCGTGCCCTCCGGCAGGCGCTGGCGGGCGAGCTTGGCGCGGCGGAACCGGCGGATGGGCTCGATCAGCTCCGTCGGAGCGGAGTAATGCGGGCCTCCGTCGAACGGGTCGATGCGCTCGTCGTACCGGAAGCCGATCCGGGTCAGCATGTTCTTGGCGCCCACGCTCTCCGGTCCGACTTCGCCGATAGCGTCCTGGATCTTCTGCGAGAACAGCGTGGCGTAGATCTCGCCGGGCGGAAAGAGCTGCTGGATGAACTCCTTTTTCTCGCGGGAGAGCCGGTCGGCATCCTGGTACGACAACCCGGTGAACTTCCGCCCCAGGGCCTCCCAGAGCGGGCTCCTGCCGTCTTCTTCCAGCCGTGGCAGCAGCTCCACCAGGATCCGGTCCCGAAAGCGGGGCCGGTGCATGGCGATGCAGAGGAAGCGGACGTAGCTGAGCTGCTTTCCCGGCTTGTCCTGCCCGCGGAACTCTGGATCGACCACCAGACCGCCGATCTCCGTCGGACCGTCGAAGTTGTAACCGATGGAGAGCACGCGGTGGCGGAAGTGTCGATCCACGCTGTGGGAGTAATGCTCCTTCTCGTAGACGTCGAAGAAGATGTGCGGCGCGTCGCGGGTGCCGTGCTGGGCGATGATCAGCGAGGACCCGACGAGCTTTCCCGTCCGGGTCTCCTCCATCACGAACAGGTACTCGCGCCCGAACGGATCCCGGATGCGCCCGTCGAATGAACGCGCCGATTTTTCCAGGATCGAGCTGAGCTGCCGTTCGTCGTCCGGCAAGTTGACGGTGTCCAGCTCGGAGGCGAGCTTGCGCAGCCCTGGCAGATCGCTCCTCTGGACGTCGCGGATCACGTACAAGCGCAGAGCTCCACAAGAAGGGACTCGTAGAGATCGCACGCCTTCGTCAGTTGCGCCATCTCGACGCGCTCGTTGGGCGTGTGCGCGTTTCCAGTGCTCCGGCCCGGGCCGATCACGATCGCCTCGCACCCTGCGCGGGCGAAAACTCCCGCCTCCGTGCTGGTCGGTTTCGCGCGCGGCGCGGGATCGAGTCCGTAGCGGGCCAGGACGGCGCCCGCGGACTTTACCAGGGGCGAGTCGCCGGGCAGGGACATTCCCGAGGCATTGCGTTCCACCGAGATCTCCAGCTCGAGCTCGCCCTGCCCGAGCTGGGCCACCCACGCCAGGGCCGGCGCCTTGAAGGCCTCGACCAGCGCGTCCGGATCGTGGCCCGGCAAGAGGCGCGCATCCAGTTGGACGGAGACCGCGCCGTCGGCGCTCTCCAGGACGTTGAGCCCTCCGACCGCGCCCGCCGGATCGAAGCGCGGATCGCTCCCGGCCGGAAGCGTCCGCTGCCAGAGCTCCTCCAGCGCCGAAGCGGTGGCGAGGGCGCGCCAGAGGTTGGCCTGCGGGGGCCGCGGCGGCAGGAACGTCGTCTGCTGGGGCTCCGGTTGGCCCTTCTCGCGCGGCGCGGGCACCTCCAGGCTGCAGCTCGCCGGAACGACGTTGGTCCCCGAACCGCCCTTCGCCGCCACCACCGCCGAACCCGACGATTTGACCCAGGCAAGGGCTTTCAGGATCGCGTTGTCCCCCAGGTGTGGCGTCGAGCTGTGCGCCGCTTTCCCGGCGAAGTGCAGCTGTTCTACGCCTGGGCCGTCCGTGTTGACCGGACGCGCCTTGCGATCGCGGATGGTACAGCGCACCACCAAGTATCCCTTGTGGGCGGAGATGATCTGGAGCTCGCTCGGCTCGCCGCACAGCACCTGCGCCGGCGCGACCTCGTGAAACAGGTCGCTCTGGGTGAAATGCCTCGCGCCGCGCAGCCCCACCTCTTCGCCGAACGTGCCCAGGAGCCAGAACGGGCGCCGAGCCCTGCGCCCTTGCAGCCGCCGCGCTGCCTCCGCCTTGCAGAGCGCGTCCAGCTTCACGTCGGCGACGCCGAGGCCGTACAGGAAGCCATCGCGCTCCGTGAGCGTCCAGGGATCCGTCTGCCATCGTTCGCGGGGACCCGGCGGCACGGTATCGAGATGCGTCACCAGAAGCACCCCGCCCGGGCCCTGGGTCCCGCCGCCGGGCCCGCCCAGGAGGTTGACATGGACCTGCTCGACCACTTGCCTGCGCACCGGGAGGCCGGCATGCTCCCATAGCGACTCCAGGAGGTCGGCCGCCCGCTGCGTCCCCTGGGACGACACGGTATCGGCAGCGATGAGCTTCCGCGCCAGCTCGAGAAAGCCCTTGGACAGCATGGGGCGCTCCGTCTGTCACGGACGCTGCCGCAGGTCAACCACGTGGCTAGGTTTTCACCCGACACTTTTCGGGAAGGGAGTGGGGCAATGGAAGATCCGAAGGCGACGCCGTTTCTGACCGACATCAAGGAGTTGCAGCGCCGCGCGCGGGAGCACGTGGAGAGGGGCGCGGTGACGCCCGCCTACCGTGGCGACGTCGAGCTCGCGGTCAAGCTCCTGAACGAGGCGCTGGCGACGGAGATCGTCTGCGTGCTGCGCTACCGGCGGCACTACTTCATGGCGACCGGGATCCACTCCCAGGCGGTGGCGGCCGAGTTCCTGGAGCACGCCGAGCAGGAGCAGGAGCACGGCGACAAGATCGCGGAACGCATCCGGCAACTGGGCGGCGCGCCCGACTTCAACCCGGAGGGGCTGCTGTCCAGGAGCCACGCGCAGTACGCCGAGGGAAACTCGCTGATCGACATGATCAAGGAGGACTTGATCGCGGAGAGGATCGCCATCGAGTCGTACACGGAGATGATCCGGTACTTCGGCGACAACGATCCCACTTCCCGGCGGCTGATGGAGTCCGTGCTCGAGCAGGAGGAGGAGCATGCGGACGACATGGCGACGCTGCTGGAGGCGCTCGATCCAAGGGAGCCGGAGGCGGACGGAGTGAGGCACTGAAGCTGCAGATCAAACGCAGAGCACGCCGAGCACGCCGAGGTTTGGTATGGGTTGCGGCGTGCGGGCGGTGGTGCAGCGAGTGAGTGAAGGCTCGGTGGTGGTTGACGGCAAGGTGACTGGTGCCGTCGGGCAAGGGCTTTGTGTGCTCGTCGGTGTCGGGCAGGGGGATTCCGAGGAGGATGCGCGGTGGCTCGCGGACAAGGTGGTCGACCTGCGTGTGTTCGAGGATGAGCAGGGGAAGATGAATCGGTCCGTGCTGGATGTCCGCGGAGGGGTCCTGGCCATTTCGCAGTTCACGTTGTTCGGGGATGCCCGAAAGGGGACCCGGCCGGGTTTCGTCGATGCGGCAAGGCCGGAGGTGGCGCAGCCGCTCTATGCGAAGTTCTGCGAGCAGGTGCGGGCACGCGGGGTGGAGGTCGGCGAGGGAGTCTTTCGGGCGACCATGGAGGTGCGGATCGTCAATGAGGGGCCGGTGACGTTGCTGCTGGATTCGAAGAAGTTATTCTGAGCCCATGGACGACTGCGTCTTCTGCAAGATCGTGGCGGGGAAGATCCCGGCGAAGAAGGTGGCCGAGAACGAGGGCGCGATCGCGTTTCCGGACATCAATCCCTGCATGCCGGTGCATGTGTTGGTGATCCCGAAGAAGCATGTGGCGTCGCTGAACGAGGTCGGCGACGGAAGCGTGATGGCCCCGGTGTTCGCGCTCGCCGAGCAGGTGGCGCGTCAGCAGGGTCTCGACAAGACCGGCTGGCGAGCGGTGATCAACACCGGTCCCGATGCCAACCAGGTGGTGTTCCACATCCACCTTCATGTCCTGGGTGGGCGCAAGATGGGGTGGCCGCCGGGATGATGCGAGCGTTCCCCCTGCCAATCGCAACTTAGATGGGATTAGGTTGTTGACTAAATTTAGTGATCAGCATAAACAAACCTCATGAGTTCCATCTTTCAGAACCCATTTCGACCGGGCGCCGGACATCCTCCCCCGTACCTCGCGGGACGTGGCGACGAACGAAAAGAGTTTGAGAAGCTCCTGGATCAGGAAGTTGTGCTGCAAAACTTGGTTCTGACTGGTCTGCGTGGCGTCGGCAAAACGGTCTTGCTCGATACCTTCAAGCCCGTCGCTCTCGCGAAGGGGTGGCTGTGGGTGGGCGCCGACTTGTCCGAGTCAACCAGCATCTCTGAAGAGGCAATCGCTATCAGGCTGATGACGGACCTGGCCGTAATCACCCGCGGGTTCACGAGGCCAACCGCACCCGGAAAGACTCTCGGGTTTGGAGCTACACGGACGAAGATCGACACTCCAATCACGTACGAAGTCCTTCGCAAGATCTATGAGGACACACCGGGGCTTGTTGCCGACAAGCTGAAAGCTGTTCTCGAGCTCGCCTGGCAATGCGTCGGGGTCGCGAAGAGCCACGGGATTGTGTTCGCATACGACGAGGCACAAAACCTCTCCGACCAGGCATCGCGAGATCAATTTCCCTTGTCGCTCCTGCTCGACGTCTTCCAATCGGTGCAGAAGAAGGGCATGCGGCTCATGCTGGTCCTCGTAGGTCTCCCGACGCTCTTTCCCAAGCTCGTCGAAGCGAGAACCTTTTCGGAACGGATGTTCCGGGTCTTGTTCCTGACTCGACTGGAGGACCCGGACAGCGAGGACGCCATTCGCAAACCCATGGAGCATCCGAAATGCCCCGCCCAGCTGGACGCAGCCTCCGTCAAACTGATCGTGAAAACATCCGGCGGTTATCCCTACTTCATCCAGTTCATTTGCCGCGAGGTTTTCGACATCATCGTGTCCGACATGCGCCGAGGCGCGCCAACCTCGCGCATCCCGGTCCAAGAGATCGTTGGCAAACTCGACACGGACTTCTTTGCAGGGCGGTGGGCTCGTGCAACCGACAGACAGCGTGATCTGCTCATCGTCGTGGCGCGACTCGAGAGTCATGATGACGAGTTCACCGTGCAGGAGATCGTCGAGAAGTCGAAGGAGGTACTCGACAAGCCATTCAGTAGCAGTCACACGAATCAGATCCTTGCGGCGCTCGCGGGCGCGGGCCTTGTCTACAAGAACCGCCACGGCAGGTATTCCTTTGCGGTGCCGCTATTCGGTGAGTTCATCCTCCGCCAACTTGAGGAGATGAGATGAGCGGCGGGGAAGCACTTGCCGGGCGTGATCCCCTTCCCTGTGTTCCTTCTAGGGATGCGGGCTGGACGTTACGAAAAGGCGTCGAGACCGGTGATGTGCTTGCCGAGCACGAGGGTGTGCACGTCGTGGGTGCCCTCGTAGGTCTTGACCGTCTCTAGATTGAGCAGATGGCGGATGGGCGGGTAGGCGAGCGTGATTCCGTTCGCGCCGAGCAGATCGCGCGCGCTGCGGGCGGCCTCGAGCGCCATCGCCGCGTGCGCGCGCTTGGCGAAGCTGACCTGCACCGGCGTCAGCGCATTCCTTTCCTTCAGGCGCGCCAGCTGGACGCAGGCGAGTTGGGCGAGGCCGATGTCCGTGTACATCCGGGCGAGCTTCTCCTGCACCAGCTGGAACGCGCCCAGGGGCTTGCCGAACTGCTTCCGTTCCTTGACGTAGTCGCGCGCGGCCGCAAAGCACGCCGTCGCCGCGCCGACGGCGCCCCAGGCGATCCCGTAGCGCGCTTCGTTGAGGCACTTGAGCGCCGCCCCCAGCCCGGTGGCTCCCGGAAGCGGCTCGCCGACCGCGCCATCGAGCATCAGCTCCGCCGAATCCGACGCCCGGAGCGACATCTTCCCCGGGATCGGCCGGGCTTGGAATTGTCCCCGCTCGACCAAAAACCCCCTGATGCTGCGCGCGTCGTCCCCACCCGCCTTGGCCCAGACCACCGCCACCTCCGCCTTGTTGCCGTTGGTGGCCCAGCGCTTCTGCCCGGTCAGCCTCCACGAGGCTCCTTCCGGAACGGCCCGGGTTTGCAGCGATGCCGGGTCGCTGCCCGAGAGCGGCTCCGTCAGCGCGAAGCACCCCAGCGCCTCCCCGCTTCGCAAGCGCGGCAGCCACTTCGCCTTCTGCTCCGGGGAACCCAGGGCGTGGATGGGCCACATCACCAGCGAGGTCTGGACGCTCGCGCAGGAGCGAAAGCCGGAATCCGCGCGCTCGATCTCCTGCATCATCAGGCCGTACGCCATCGGGCCCAGGTGGATGGAGGCGCCGAAAGCGCCCATCTGCGCCAGGGCGGACACGGCGGCGTCGGGCATCTCGCCCTTCTCGAAGGCGCCGGCGGCGAGGGGCAGGAGTCTCTCGTCGGTGGCTCGCGCCGCGGCGTCGCGCAAGGAACGTTCGGAGGCGCTCAGGAGCGACGACGCCTCGAGCGGATCGAGCTCGGCATGACAGTTCATGCCTTCACTCTATCGCCGAACCAGACGGGGCGATCGCCCGCTCGGACGTCGCCGTCCGACGCCCCCCGGCTCTCCTCCATTGACGCCCCCGGCCAGTTCAGTCTACGTAGCGGCGATTGTCGACAGAAGCGCATAGCGTGGAGCCGAGCGCCAAGGCGCCGCCCGAAATTCCCGAAGACCTCCTCGATCCCGACGCGGTCAAGGTGGTGCGCCGGCTGCGGCGGGCCGGACACCAGGCCTACCTCGTCGGGGGCTGCGTCCGCGATCTGCTGCTCGGAATCCGCCCCAAGGACTTCGACGTCGCCACCAGCGCGCACCCCAACCAGGTCAAGGACACGTTCCGCAACTCGCGCCTGATCGGCCGCCGCTTCCGCCTCGCGCACGTCTTCTTCCGCGGCGGCAAGATCATCGAGGTCTCCACCTTCCGCGCCAATCCCCTGGACGAGCTGCAGGACCTTCCCCGGGATCTCCTCATCCGCCATGACAACGTGTTCGGGAACGCGGAGGAGGACGCGCGACGGCGCGACTTCACCATCAACGGCCTCTTCTACGACGTGGACGAAGGCCGGGTGATCGACTACGTCGGCGGGAAGGAGGATCTCCGCGCGCGCCTGGTGCACACCATCGGCAACCCCGACGTGCGCATGCGCGAAGACCCCGTGCGCATCCTGCGCGCCATCCGGTTCGCCGCGAAGTGCGCCTTCGACCTCGAGCCGAACACGCGGGCCGCGATGAAGGCTCACGTGCACGAGATCCCGCGCTGCGCGCCCCCGCGGGTGCTCGAGGAGGTCCTCAAGCTGATCCGCTCCGGGGCCTCCCGCCGCTCCTTCGAGCTGCTTCGCGAAGTCGGAGCGCTGCGGATCCTGCTGCCTCCCGTGGCTGCCTACCTCGAACGCCGCGGAGAGGAGGAAGCGGAGCGCCACCTGCGGGCGCTCGAGGCGCTCGATGCGCACGTGCGCGTCGGCGAGATCCCCTCCGACGCAGTCCTGCTGGCGACCCTCCTCGCTCCGCTCCCCAGGGAGCCGGCGCGCCGTGGGCCGCTTCCGAAGGCGTCGCAGGTCCAGGAGCCGCCCCCGGCCGCCGAGAAGGACGACGACGAGCTCGAACGTGAGCTGAGCGCGCTGGAGGCGTCCGCCGAGGCCCCGGAAGCCGAAGACCCGACGCAGGCGCCCCTGCCGGAGGGCGCGCTGCGGGAGGCGGCGGAGATCCACGACGAGCGCCTGGGCAATCCCGCGTTCGCGGGGACCGCCGACGTGCAGGCGTGGAGCCTGCCGCAGGACGTCGTCGCTCCGGAGGTCGTCCTGTCCGAGATGGTGCGGACCGCGCGGTTGCCGCGCCGCATCGCCGAGCGGGCCCGCATGATCCTGCTCGCGCAGCCGATCCTCTCCGGGGAGCGCCGGCGGCGGCGATCGTCGCCCCAGGCGTTCGCGCGGCAGAGCTACTTTCCCGAAGCGCTCGCCGTCTTCGAGCTCTCCGTCGCCGGCACCAGCCAGGGCCATGAGCAACTGGCCCGATGGCAGCAGACGTTCGCGGGGCAGGATCTCTCCCACGTGCCCGCGGGCGAGGAGCGAGGCGGGAGCGGTCCGCCCAAGCGGCGCGGCCGGGGCGGCCGGAGGCGCCGGGGCCGCGGGCAAGGCAAGGCCCGCGGGAGGTGATCCTCACGCGCACGCGTCGACCAGGATCCGGGCTACTCCTTCGGGGTTGTCGAGCGGGAGGAAATGGCCGCCGGGCAGGATCGTGAGTTCGACCTCGAGCGCCCGGGCCAGCGGACGGCCGACGGTCTCCACGGGCAAGTACTCGTCCTGCTCGCCCCAGATCACGCGAACCGGAACCTTGGAGAGGCGCAAGCGCGCGGTCATCCCCTCGGTTTGCCGCGGATCGAGACATCGCGCCGCGTGGATCAAGCGCTTGCCGCCCTCTTCTCCCGAGAACGCGCCGAGAAGGTCGCGGATGGGGCGCAGCCGCCGGGCGAGCACCGGCTGCAGGCGCGCCGCCTGCGCCGGGTCCCAGTCGCGGATGCTCGCCACCGCACCCATCGCCCACTCGGTCTCATAGACGCCGTCCATCAGCACCAGCTCACGGACCCGCTCCGGCCACAGGACGGTCAGGATCTGCGCCGCCGCGGTCCCCACGTCGTGGGCGATGAGCGTGACGCGGTCGATCCCGCGCTCGTCGAGCAAATCCATGAGCCAGCGGGCCTGGTTCTCCATCCCGACGTCGGGAGCGCCGGGAGAGTCGCCGTAGCCGACCAGATCCGGGGCCAGGACGCGCAACCCGACGGCGGCGAGCCGCGGGAACACGCCCTTCCACAGCCGGCGGGTGGTCGGGAACCCGTGCACGAGCAGGGCCGGGGCCCCGCTTCCGCGATCGTCGAGCGCGAACCGGGTCATTTCCAGACGCGGCGGTCGTCGATCCGCTTGGCGTTCTCCGGCACAGGACCGGTGTGGACCTCACCGCGCACCTTCACCGCGTCGCGCAGCGCGTCCGCGACCAGCGCCACGTCCACCGCCGCGCCGGGAGCGAGCTCCAGCACGTACTCGAGGTGGTCCTGGTGGTGGTCGCGGGTGACGACAGCCTGGAACCGCGCGATTCCGGGGAATGGCTTGAGCGCCTTGTCGATCTCGGCGCCGCGAATGAACATGCCTTTCACCTTCACCGCGTCGCCCATGCGGCCCAGCAGTCCGGCCAGCTTGGGGGCGGTGCGGCCGCAGGCGCATCGGGCCGGGGCCGCCATGGCGCCGATGTCGCCGGTGGCGAACCGGAGCAGCGGGTAGGCCTCGTCGAAGATGGTGGCGACGATCTGACCCGGCTGTCCTGGCGCCGCCGGCGCGCCGGTCTCCAGATCCAACACTTCGAGGATGGACTCTGGATGTAGATGCATCCCGCCCTTTTCGGGGCACTCGTAGGCCAGCAACCCGAGGTCGGCGGTCCCGTAGCCCTGCAAGAGGCGCACCTTGAAGTCGTTCTCCACCTCGGCGCGCAGCGATTCGGGCAGCATCTCGGCGGTCACGAACGCCACCTCGGTCTGCAGCGGCGTGCCGAGCTCGCGACCGCGCTTGAGCAGCGCGTAGAGGAAGCTGGGCGTGCCGAGATATCCGGTGGCGCGCAAGGTGGCGGCGATGCGCACCTGGAGGTCGGTCTGCCCCGTCCCGGCCGGTACCACCACGCAGCCCAGCGTGCGGGCCGCGGAGTCGAGCATGAATCCCAGCGGGGTCAGGTGGTAGGAGGACGAGTTCAGGACCACGTCGCCCTGCCGGAACCCGGCTGCGGCGAGGGCCATCCGGAACCGCCAGAAATCGTCGACGTCGCCCTGCGGGTCGAGGATGGGGCCCGGCGAGGAGAAGACGCGGGCCAGCTGCGAGGCCTCGACGGCGATCAGACCTCCGAAAGGCGGGTCCAAAGCCTGCAGCGCGGGGAGATCGTCCTTGCGGGTGATGGGAATGTCCTCCAGGCGCTCGACCTTCGCCGGCAGGATGCGGCGGAAGTACGCGGAGCTCGCCCGCGCGTGCGCGACGGTCTCGCGAAGCCTGCGCGCGAGGCGTCCCTCGCGGTCCGCCGCCGTCTCTGCCTCGATCACTGGATCGAGGATGCGCCCCGGCCTCATGACAACCACCGCTTGCGCCGCCGGTACGACTTGACGGCCTTGTAGCTCTTCTTGCCGCCCCCCAGGTAGAACTCGCGCACGTCTTCGTTGCTCTTCAGCTTCTCCGGCTCGCCGTCGAGCACGATCCGGCCGCTCTCCATGATGTAGCC
The DNA here is from genome assembly GCA_036513415.1 of Myxococcales bacterium. GTDB lineage: Bacteria > Myxococcota > Myxococcia > Myxococcales > 40CM-4-68-19 > 40CM-4-68-19. The sequence continues at coordinate 109,578 of DATBZA010000158.1, forward strand.
GAAGTGCGCGATCGAGAGCGCCACGTTCGCGTTCTGTTCCACCAGCAGCATGGTCGTCTTCTCCTCCTGGTTGATCTTCCCGATGATGCGGAAGATCTCCTGGACCAGGAGCGGCGCGAGGCCCAGCGAAGGCTCGTCGAGCAGGATCAGCCGCGGCCGCGCCATCAGCGCGCGGCTGATCGCCAGCATCTGCTGCTCGCCGCCGGACAGGTAACCCGCGATCTGCCTGCGCCGCTCCCGCAGGCGGGGGAAGTAGTCGAAGCAGAGGTCGCGATCCCGCTTGAGCGCCGCCGAGTCGCGCCGCGTATACCCGCCCATGGTGAGGTTCTCGTCCACGGTCAGGTCCTCGAACACGCGGCGCCCTTCCATCACCTGGAAGATCCCCCGGCGGACGATCTGCTCCGGCTCCAGCGCCTCGATGCGCTCGCCGTCCAGCTCGATGGCGCCGTCGGTCACCTCTCCTTCCTCCGCGTGGAGGAGGCCGGAGATGGCCTTCAGCGTCGTGCTCTTGCCGGCGCCATTGGAGCCGAGCAGGGCGACGATCTGCCCCTTCGGCACGTCGAGCGACAGCCCCTTGAGCACGAGGATGACGTCGTCGTAGACGACTTCGACGTTCGCGAGCCGGAGCATGGGTGCAGCGGGCATGGCTCCTCGTGCCCTACAGGCCCAGCCAGTCCGGGCGCCGGTCCATGTCGTACTTCTTCGCCTTGGTCAGCTTGCCCTCCTTGATCTGGTAGATGTTCACCGTGGTGGTGGGCCGGTGATCGGACGGCGCGTACGTGACGGGCTCTGTGAGCCCGCCCAGATCGAAGTTCTTGAAGGTTTCCAGCGCCGCCTTCACTCCCTCGCCGGTGAGCTGGCCGGCCTTGTCGGCGCGCTTGAGCGCCTCGGTCCAGACCAGCGCGTACGTCCAGCCGCGTACGTAGAAGGTGTCGTGCGTGTCGGCCGGATGGTTCTTCTGGTGGAAGTCGGTGAGCCGCTTCATGCCCGGCACGTTCTCGCCGAAGGGCACGTCCACCATGATCCCGGTGACGCCTTCCGCCGCCTCCGCGGCGATCTGCGGAAGCGCCTCGCCGAAGCCGTACGGATTGGAGCCGAACTTCGTGGCAAGCCCCAGCTTTTTCGCGTCGCGCAGGATGGTGGAGACCCCGGTGGTGGTCACGTTGATGTACGCGTAATCGGCGCCCTTCTGCTTCATGTTCAGGAGCTGGCTGGTGGCGTCCTGGAACGCGCCCGGCACGATCTCCTCGTCCACCAGGTCGACCCCGTTGTCCTTGCAGAACCGGCGCCCCGCCTCGATGGGACTCTTGCCGTACGCGTTGTCGCCGTAGAAGAAGGCCACCTTCGGGTTGCGCGACTTGTCCTTCCAGTCCTCCTTCACCCACCGCAGCCAGGCCCGCAACCCGTCGGAGTAGCTCGGGCCGACGAAGAAGTTGTAGGGCGTCTTCGTGGGGTCGGTGAGCGCGGCGGAGAACGAGGCGGAGATGTACGGGACCTTGTCCTGGTTCACCTGCGCCTTGAGCCCCTCGGTGTCGCCGGTCCCCCAGCCGTTGATCAGGATGACCTTCTCGTCGCCGGTCATCCGCTTGTAGGCGGCGACGGCTTCCGGGATCTTGTACCCGTAGTCCACGTCGACCAGCCGGATCTTCTTGCCGTTGATCCCGCCGTTCTCGTTGGTCCAGGCCACCCCGTCGCGCACGCCCTGGGCATACGGCTTGCCGACGTCGGAGGTGATGCCGGTGAGGTCGAAGATGCCGCCCACCTTGATCTCCTGCTGCGCCTGCGCCGAACCGGCCAGGCAGAGCGACAAGAGCGCCGAGAGAATCAGTCTCATGTTGTTTTTCTCCTTCAGTACGAGAACGGATACAGCCGGAACCAGTTGCGGATCCGCCGCCAGAGGTCCGCGAGCCCGTCGGGTTCGAAGACCAGGAAGAGCACGATGGTGAGGCCGAACACGCCGACCTTGAGCGGCGTGAAGAGCTGCACGAGGTGCGGGAAGCTGCCGGACAGGGCGCTGGTCCCCAGGCGCAGGATCTCGGGGAGCAGGGTGAGGAAGATGGCACCCAGGATCGAGCCGAGCACGCTGCCGAGCCCCCCGATGATGATCATGCCCAGATAATCGATGGCGAGGGCCAGGGGAAAGTTCTCGGGGCTGATGATCCGCGCCTGGTAGGCGAGCAGGGAGCCCGCCACGCCGACGTAGAACGAGCTGACCGCGAACGAGAGCAGCTTGTGGCGGAACACCTCGACGCCCATCACCTCCGCCGAGATGTCCTGGTCGCGGATGGCGATGAACGCCTTCCCGACCCGGGTCCGGAACAGGTTCCGGGCGAAGTAGAGGAGGCCGACGCAGATGGGAACGGTGAGGAAGAAGAGCCGGCGGTCGTCGGCGAAGCTGGCTCCGAACACGCTGGGCGCGGGAACGCTGATGCCGGCCACGCCGCCGGTGACCGCTTCCCAGTGGGAGGCCGCGAACTCGACGATGAAGTGGGCGGCCAGCGTCGCCATCGCCAGGTAGAGGCCCTTCAGGCGGAGCGAAGGGATCCCGAACACCATGCCGGCGAGAGCGGCGACGACCCCCGACGCCGGACATGCCACCAGGAAAGGGACGCCGTGGTTGGCGAGGAAAGCGGTGGTGTACCCGCCTACCGCCAGGAACGCGGCGTTCCCGAGCGAGATCTGGCCAGTGTAGCCGGTGAGGATGTTGAGCCCTGTCGCCGCGATCACCGCGATGGCCGCGCGGTTGGCCACGTCCAGCCAGTAGGAGGTGCCGGCGAAGGGGATGGCGAAGAGCGCGACGATGAACACCGCGAGGGCGCGCCGCGCGCGGCGCGTCTCGAAGAGGGCCATGTCGCTGGCGTAGGTGGTGTGGAATTCGCCGGAGAGCATGGTTCATACCCGCTCGATGCGGACCCTGCCGAACAGGCCGTAGGGCCGGACCATCAGGATCAGCACCAGCGCCACGAACGGCGCAACCTCCTTCACGCCCCCTCCGAAGACGGGGTCGAGGTAGCCGCCGGCCAGGTTCTCCAGAACTCCGACCAGGAGACCCCCGAGGATCGCGCCGCCGATGCTATCCAGGCCGCCGACGATCACCACCGGCAGGACCTTGAGTCCCAGGATGGCGAGCGAGCCGTCCACCCCGCCCCGCATGGTGGCGAGCAAGATGCCGCCCGCTGCGGAGACCACCGCCGCGATGCTCCAGGAGAGCGCGAAGATGCGCCGCACCGAGATGCCCATCGACAGGGCGACCTGCTGCGAGGCCGCAGTGGCCCGCATGGCGATGCCGGGGCGCGCGTACTTGAAGAACAGCGTCAGCGCGACCAGCAGCACGGCCACCGAGGCGGCGCTGTACAGGTAGCCGCGCGCGACCGGCAGCGGGCCGAGCTGCACCGGATCGAGGGAGAACACGGCCGGCACCGGCCGGGTGTCGGTGCCCCAGATTCCCTGCACGATGGCGCGCAGCACGCTCGAGAGACCCAAGGTGACCATGATGACGGAGATGATCGGCTCGCCGATCAGCGGCCGCAGGATGACGCGCTCGAGCACGAGCCCCAGCAGGGTGGCGAAGGCGAAGGTGAGGAGCAGGGCCGGCAAAGTGGGAACGTGCGCCTGCGCCACGATGGCGAGGAACACGTAGGCGCCGAGCAGGAGGAATTCGCCCTGCGCGAAGTTGATGATGCCGCTCGACTTGAAGATGATCACGAAGCCCAGGGCGACGAGCGAATAGATGGCTCCCACCACCAGGCCGTTGATCACCAGCTGCAGGAAGAACTCCATCTACGCGGCTCCCATCTCGCGCACCGCGAGGTTCGCCTGGATCCGAGCTGTCCTGCCGTCCTGGTAGCGGATGGTGGTGTCCACGGCGATCTTCTGCTCATCGCCGTAGAGGCCGGCGATGATCCCGGCGTAGCGCTCCTCGACGAAGGAGCGGCGCACCTTGCGGGTGCGGGTCAGCTCCTCGTCGTCGGCGTCCAGCTCCTTGTAGAGGAGGACGAACTTGCGGATCTTCGCGGCGTCCGGGAGCGTCTGGTTGACGCGGTCGATCTCCCTCTGCAACAGGTCATAGACCCGGGGCTTGGCGGAGAGATCGGTGTAGGTCGTGTAGGAGATCTTCTGCTTCTCGGCCCACTTCCCCACGATGCCCTGGTCGATGCACACCAGCGCGCCCAGGTACGGTTTGTCCTGGCCGATGACCACCGCTTCCTTGACGTAGGGCGAGAACTTGAGCCGGTTCTCGATGAACTGCGGCGAGAACTGCGTTCCGTCAGCCAGACGGAGCACGTCCTTGAGCCGGTCGATGACCACCAGCTGGCCGTTTTCCAGGTAGCCCGCGTCTCCCGAGTGCAGCCAGCCGTCCGTCAGCGTCGCCCGCGTCGCCTCGTCGTTCTTGTAGTAGCCGACGAACACCGCCGGGCTGCGCGAGAGGATCTCGCCGCGCTCGCTGGTCCGCACCTCCGTCCCCGGGATCGGCTCGCCCACGGTGTGGAACCTGATCCGCTCGTCGCGGTGGATGCAGGAGATTCCGCTGATCTCCGTCTGGCCGTAGATCTGCTTGAGCCGCACGCCCATGGCGTGGAAGAAGCGGAACACGTCCGGCCCCAGCGCGGCGCCGCCGGTAGTCGCACTGCGCAGGTTGAGGAGCCCGAGCCGGTCCTTCAAGGGACGGAACAGCAGCCAGTCGGCGATGAAATAGAGGACCTTCCAGACGACTGGCACGGGCCGTTGCTCGAGGCGCAGGTCCGCCACCTTCCTTCCCACCGGCATCAATCGCTCGTACAGGAACCGCTTGAGCGGCGTGGTGTCCATGATCTTCACTTGCACCGTCGAGTGCAGTCCTTCCCAGATGCGGGGCGGCGCGAACATCACGTTGGGCCCGATCTCGCGGATGTCGTGCAGGGCCGTCTCCGGTTCCTCCGGGAAGTTGATGGTGAACCCGATGGCCAGCGCGGTAGCCACCGACATCATCTGCTCACCGATCCAGGCGAGCGGCAGGAAGGAGACGAACTCGTCAGTGGGCCGCCGCGGATCCACCTGGTGCAGGCTCATCGCCATGGTCAACAAGTTCGCGAAGGTGAGCATGGCCCCCTTGGGCGAGCCGGTGGTGCCGGAGGTGTAGCAGATCATCGCCAGGTCGCCGCCCTTTCCCTGGGCCACGTTCTGGGCGAACAGCTCCGGGCGCTGCGCGTGAAGCTCGCGCCCGCGCCGTTCCACCTCCTCGAACGAGATCAGCTTGTCGTGACTGTACCGGCGCAGCCCGCGCGGGTCGGAATAGACGAGGTGCGTGATCTTGGGAAGCTGCTCGATCATGCCCAGGATCTTGTCGACCTGCTCCTGGTCTTCGGCGATCACGAACTTCGCGTCGCAGTGATCGATCACGTACAGCACTTCGGTGAGGCCCGAGTCCTGATAGACGCCGACGGATGCCGCACCCGCGGACTGGGCGGCCAGCTCCGCGATCACCCACTCCGGGCGGTTGTCGCCGATGATCGCGACCGTTCCGCCCCGCTGGAGCCCGAGAGCGACCAGCCCGAGCGAGAACTCGCGCACGCGCTCGCCGTAGCGGCGCCAGCCGGTCTCGCGCCAGATCCCGAGGTCCTTCTCCCGCAGCGCCGCGCGGTCGCCGAGGCGCTCCGCGTTCTGCAGCAGGAGCTTGGGAAAGGTGTCGCTCGGGCTCATGCCGCATGGCCCCCCAGGTACGCGGCCTGGACTTCGGGGCTGCGCTGGACGTCCTCAGGGGCCCCCTCGGCGATCTTCTGGCCGAAGTTCAGCACCACTACCCGGTGCGAGAGGTCCATCACCACGCCCATGTCGTGCTCGATCATGAGCACGGTGGTGCCCCGCTCCTCGTTGATGTCGAGGATGTACCGGGCCATGTCCTCTTTCTCCTCGGCGTTCATGCCGGCCATCGGCTCGTCGAGGAGCAACAGGCGCGGATCGAGCGCGAGGGCGCGCCCCAGCTCGACGCGCTTCTGCAGGCCGTACGCGAGCGTGTGCACGACCTGCTTGCGCCAGGGCTGGATCTCGAGGAAGTCGATGATCTCCTCCACCCGCTCCCGCTCGCGGATCTCTTCCTTCCGCCCCCGCCCCCAGTACACGCCGCCCGCGATGGTGCCGGTCTTCTGGTGCACGTGGCGCCCGATCAGGAGGTTGTCGAGCACCGTCATCCCCCGGAACAGCGCGATGTTCTGGAAGGTCCGCGCGATGCCCAGCCGCGTCCGGGCGGCGGGACCGAGGCGGGTGACGTCCTGCCCGTCGAAGACGATGCGGCCTTGCTGCGGGTGATAGACGCCGCTGACGCAGTTCAGGAGGCTGGTCTTGCCGGCGCCGTTCGGACCGATGATGGCGTTCAGGGCTGAATTCTCGACCGAGAAGCTGACGTCCTGCAGGGCGGTGACGCCACCGAAGCGCAGCATGAGGCGCGAAATGTCGAGGATGGGGCCGGACATCCGACGGAAGACTACATGTTTGCTGTACAGAGGGGAAACCGCGCCCGGATCCCCGAAGCGCGAAAGCGCGAGCCCCTCGCCGGGACTCGCGCCTCCCTTCAGCGCAGGGTTTCGAAACGCTACTTCTTCGGTTCGGGCGCGACCTGCTGGTCCGGAGCTGCCGGCGCGCCCGGCGTCGCTCCCGGCGCCGGCGCCTGCTGCGCCTCCTGCTTGATGCTCTCGGTCATCATCCCGATGGTCCATCCCGAGGACGAATCCCGGATCGCATCCAGCGCTTTCACCGCCCTGACGTACTTCGCCTTGTCATCCGCATCGAAGAAGATGACGGGCGGCCCCTGCGTCGCTTCCTTGCTCTTCGCCACCCGGAAGTACGCCCTGAGCCTGTCCTGCGCCGTGGCGTCGGTGAGCGTCTCGTTGTTCAGGTGCCAGATCCCGGACTCGTCCACCTTGAAGACTACCTGCGTCAGGTCCGGCGGCGGAGGCTCGTTCAGCATCTCCGGCGGGGTCTCCTCCGGGACGCGGACGCCGATCTCCTTCTCCATCAACGGCGTGAGGACCATGAAGATGATCAGGAGCACCAGCACCACGTCGACCAGCGGCGTGATGTTGATGTCCGAGCGAGGGCCCTTGGTGACGCCGACGGCCATTGCCATCGCTACTGCGCCCCCTTCAGCTCTTCGGCTGCGAGCGAGACGCCCTTGAGCTTCGCCTTGGAAGCCCAGTCGAGCACCGGCCGGACCTTGCCGTACTCGACGTCGGTATCTGCCTTGATCATCACCCGCTTGCCCGCCTCCGCCGCGCCCCTCATGGCGGCGACGACTTCCTCCTGCTTCGCGGGCGTCTTGTCCTGCTCGATGTAGACGCTGCCGTCCCTGGTCACGCTGATGAACGCGGGCTCCGCGCCCTGGCCGGCCACGGCGTGCTTCGCCTTCGGCAGCTCCACGCTCTTGCCGCGCTGGAGCATGGGCGTCACCACCATGAAGATGATGAGCAGCACCAGGACCACATCGACGAGCGGCGTGATGTTGATGTCGGAGCGAACTCCGCTCTTTGCGCCGACGTCCATTCCCATGGCTCAGGCCTTCGCCGCCGTGGAAGGCGCGGTGGCCGGCTTGGTGCCGGGATTGGTAAGCGGCTCCTCGAAGCGGCCTTCCTTGAGGAAGAAGTCGACCAACTCGTTGGAGGCGTCGGCGATGTCGACGCTCATCTCCTCGACCCGGTTGGTGAGGTAGTTGTACATCATCAGCGCGGGAATCGCGACCAGCAGGCCGAACGCTGTCGTGATCAGCGCCTCGGAAATGCCGGCGGACACGGAAGCGAGACCGCCCGAGCCGGACGTCGCCATCAGCTGGAAGGCGGTGATGATGCCGAGCACCGTGCCGAGCAGACCGACGAACGGCGACGACGAAGCCACCGTGGCGAGGCCGGAGAGGCCCCTGCGCAGGTCCGCCATGACGCGGAGCGTGGCGCGATCGAGGGCGCGGTTGATGGCCTCAACCAGGTCGAAGCTGCCGACATCGTGCGGGCCTGCGCTGCGCAGCGCTTCACGGCCGCGATTGTACTCGGAGATTCCTGCTCCCAGCACCCGGGGGATGTGCCCGTACTTCATGGTGGACGCGATCTGCGCAGCGTCGATCATCTGGTGACCGGGGAGCAGATCCCGCAGCTTCTCGGCGTACTTGCGGCTCTGGTCCTTCGCGCGAGAATAGCTGAACAGGCGCTCGGCCATCACGCTGAGTGAGTAGACTGACATGATCGCCAGCGTGATGACGACCAGGCGGGCCGGCAGGCCCATCGACTTCCACATTCCAACGAGACTGAAATCCATAGGCGAAACTTCCTCCGGAATCGCTTCCCAGAATTTTCTTTTTGGTAAAGGGCGGCAGAACCTACACAGGCGGACACTCGCTGTCAACGCAGCCGGGCGGGGCGTGGCTGGACTTGTTTCGCAGAGTGCGAATGAGGCCTTGCGTGCCATTGGGCGCCCCGCCGCTTGCTTGACTGCCCGGACCACATCGGGAAATCTGCCCGCGCACGCATGACGCGCGCCTGCCTCGCGGTTCCCTTCTTGCTGGCGGCCTCTGCGGCGGCGCAGACGACGGGCGAGATCTCCGGCCGCATAGTCGACGCGCAGACGGAGCGGCCTGTGGCGGGCGCGGTCGTCGTGGCTTCGGGTCCCGCGCTCCAGGGGGGCGAGAGCGGGCGGACCGACTCCGACGGCGAGTTCGAGATCGGCCTGTTGCCTCCCGGCGAGTATGCCCTGAACGTGCAGGCCGACGGGCACCAGTCGTTCTCGCAGGAGCGGCTGGTGGTCCACGCCGGACGCGGAATTCGCGTACACCTCGCGATCGTGCCCGACGCGTGGCTGACGGCGCCCGTCCGGCTCGGCGTCCAGATCCCCGTGCTCCCGGTGACCACGACCCAGAGCGGCGCCGCCGTCTCGCGTGAGCGGATGGAGCTCATCCCGTACGGGCGCGACGAGCGCAGCTATGAACAGACCGCCGTCTCCACTCCGGGCGTCCTGATCGTCCCGCCCCGGGTAGAGCCGCCGCGGCTGCAGATCTACGGGTCGCCCGCGACCGGCACGCGCTACCGCATCGACGGCCTGGACGTCACCAACCCCGCCACGGACCAGCAGGGCCGCAGGCTCCTCCAGCATTTCGTCGAAGAGGTGGACGTGGAGACGGGCGGCCTGGGGGCGGGATACGGGCGCGTGGCTGGTGGGATCGTCCAGGCGATCACCAAGTCGGGAGGCAATGAGCTGCACGGCTCCGCCTTCCTCGACTGGATGCCGATCGAGGTGCCCCGGCAGTCGCTGCGCTACAACCTCGAGGGTGGAGCGGAGCTGGGCGGCCCCATCCAGCGCGACAGGCTCTGGTTCTATGGCGGGTTCGCGCCGGTGCTGGCGGTGACCAGGTCCGCCGCCCAGACCGATTACCAGTACATCGGGAAGCTGACCTGGCAGCCAGCGGAGGGACAGACCCTGGCGCTCGCGGCCATCTCCGACGACGTCTCGCTGCGCTACCTGGGCCACCTGTTCGATCGCGGCGCGCAGGTGGAGGCGATGGCCGGCTGGCACCATGAAGGCTCGGCCACCAGCTCGGTGCAGTCGCGCCTGCAGATCGGGCATCGCGCGGAGCTCCTGGGCACCCACCGCATGCTCTACGGAATCGAGACCGCCCGCGATGCCGCGGGCGACGCGAGGCGGTGGTATGGCGCCGCGTTCGCGCAGGACACCTGGAGCCCCTTTCGCGACGCCTTCGTGCAGGCGGGCCTGCGGGTCGAGCGCGACGACCTGGCCGACGCGACCGACCTGCTGCCCCGGGTGGGCGTCTCCTGGGATTTCAGCGGGCGGGGCGTCTCGCGTGCCTACGCGTTCTTCGGCAGGTTTCTCGATTCACCGCCCCTGACCGCTCCACGGCGGACGCGGGAACGGGACTTCGCCTCCGGCGTGCAATCCCAGATCTGGCGCGACCTGGTCGCCGGGCTCGACTACGTGCACAAGCGGTTCAATGACGCGCCCGGCGGGCGCACCTCCTACGATGGCGCGACGCTGTTCGTCGCGAAGCCGTTCTCGGCCAGCTCCCTGCTGCAGGCCAGCTACACGCTGTCCTCGCTTCGCGGGGCAGGAAACATCGCCGGGGACTCTCCGAACGCTCTCAAGCTCGATGCGGCCTATGCCTACGAGTGGAACGCGAAGACCACGCTGACGTGTGGGACGAGCTTTCGCGCCATCCAGTCTTCCCCCTGGCAAACGACGCTGGACGTGCGCCTGGGAATGATCCGCTCGCTGAGCAGCCCGTACCTGCTCACGGTCACGTTGGATGCCGTCAATCTGCTCGATCGCCGGGCCGGAGGGGAGCCGCCGCTGGCCATCCGGTTCGGCGCCCGGCTCTCGTTTTGACCGCAGGGTCTGCCGTACGTTCCCGCAACCGGGCGGCTCATGCAGGGCCGGGGAGCCCGCGCCATGCCGCTTCCAGCTCCGCCGGCAAAGGGCTCTCGTAGCGCACGCGCGATCCGTCGGGGTGGGCGAAGGCCAGCCGGCTTGCATGCAGGAAGTGTCGGGAGAGCCCGGGCAGATCCGGGCCGCCATACAACGCGTCGCCCGCGAGGGGGTGCCCGATGAAGGCGAGATGGGCGCGGATCTGGTGCATCACGCCGGTGGGAATCTCGACTTCGAGCAGCGTGAATCCGCCCTTGCGCTCGACGGGCTCGAACCGGGTCACGGCTGGACGGGCTCCGTGCTCCTCCGCGTAGGAGGGATCGCTCGCCGCCTGCATGCGGCGGGAATCCCGCGTGTCATGCAGCAGGGGAAGCGCGATCTCCCCGCCGGCATGGATCTCGCCGGCCACCAGCGCGAGGTACCCTTTCTCCACCGTGCGCGCGCTGAACTGCGCCCGCAGCATGGCGTGTGCCGCGTCGGTGCGGGCGGCGAGCAGCAGTCCCGACGTGTCGGTGTCCAGTCGATGGACCAGGCCTCCCTCCCGCGGAGCAGGCCCGACGCCCGCCAGCTCCGGGAAGCGGCCCACCAGGGCGTTCGCCGCCGTTCCCGTTTCGCCGGGCCTCAGCGGGTGCGAAGGCATGCCGGCCGGCTTGTCGGCGACCACCAGGCGCGCGTCGGCGTGGACGATCCGGATCGCCAGGTCCGGCTCCGGGACTGGCTGATCGGAAGGCGGCTTCTCCACCGCGATCCGCGAACCCGGAGCCACCGGGGTTCCCTTGGGCGCGCGCTTGCCGCCCACGCGGACGCGACCTTCGGCGATCCACTCCATCGCTCTCCCCCGCGAGACACCGAAGAGCTTTGCTACCGCCTTGTCCAGCCTCTCGGCGGGCGCGTCCGCCGGGACCACCCGCTCGTCGAGCTCCAGCGCGCTCACGTCAGGGCCGTGCGGACGTGGTCGGACGCCCAGGAGGCGAGGGCGTAGATCGACTCCATCGGATTCACGCCCAGGGAGGTGGGGAACACGCTCCCGTCGATCACGAACAGGTTCTCGAGCGCGTGGTGACGCAGGCGCAGGTCGACCACGGACCGCGCTGGATCGACACCCATCCTGCAGCCGCCCATCTGGTGGGCGGTGAAGACGGAGATCCGGTTGGGGCCGAGCGGCGCCTGATCGATCTTCGCCAGATCGCTCTCCTTCACCATCCGCACCGGCTCGGAGTGGAAGCTGACGATCTCTCTCGCACCGTTGGCGAGATGAATGCGGGCGATGGCCTTCATCCCGGCCCGGAAGCACTCGTAGATCCGCTCGGTAAAGGGATAGTCGAGCCTGGGGCCGCCTCCGTCGCGCGGCGTCACCGTCCCGCCGTTCTCGCTCGCGTCGAAGCCGTCGATCATCAGCGAGATGGTGGCGCAGACGTGCGGCAGCAGGGCCATGTCCGCCCGGAGCGACGCGCCGAAGCCGGGCATGGCGATGGAGGAGAGCATCGGGTGCACGGGCGCGGCTTCGATGAAGAAGCCGGCCCCTTCGCTGCGCCGCGCGAAGTGGTGCGATGCCACGCTCTGGGGAGCGCCGTAGAAGCCTTCGATCCGCTGCTCGTAGAAGGCGCCCATCGCGACCACCGGGTGCAGCCAGGTCTTCTGGCCGACCGGCCCCTGATCGAGACCGGAGCGGAGCAGCAGGACGGGCGAATTGATCGCGCCGCCCGAGACGACCACGACCCGGGGCTCGACCCGCATGGTGCGGCCATTCGCCTGCTGCGTGCCGGGCCGCAGGAACGAGCCGATCACCGCGCCGGCCCGCTTGCCCGACCATTCGACCTTCTCCACCCGGCAGTTCGCGTAGACCTCGGCTCCGGCGCCGACGGCGTCAGGCAGGTAGGTGAGCGTGGCGCTCTGCTTGGCGTCGACCGGGCAGCCCATCCCGCAGTACCCGGTGCGCAAGCATTGCCGGACGTTCCGATGGGTCGTGTCGACGTCCCACCCGAGCTTCTTGCACCCGTCGTAGATGGCGCGGTTGTTCGGATTGGTGTCCTCGTAGTCGGCCTTGTTGATCCCGAGCCGCTGCTCCACCTCCTCGAAGTGTGGCCGCAGCATTTCGGGAGTCAGCGACAGCCCTTCGGTGCGGCGCCAATGGTCGAGGACGGCGTCCGGCGTGCGATAGCTCGTGGTCCAGTTCACTACCGTCCCGCCGCCGACCGCGCGCCCCTGCAGCACCTGCACCGAGAGGTCCGCGGTCGCCCGGTTTCCGCGATCCTGGTAGAGGCGCGGAAACGCCGTCGCCTCCTGCATGTCGAACTCGTCCTTGGTGTGGTAGCCGCCTTCCTCGAGGACCAGCACGCTGGCCCCCGCGCGCGCGAGTCGCGAGGCCACCATCGCGCCGCCGGGGCCGCTGCCGACGATGCAGACGTCGGGCCTGACCACGACGTCCCTGTCGCTGGCGGTGTGGATCATCGGCGCGACCCGAGCACGGACTTCACCAGCTCGTAGGGTGGTCCGGCGTACCCGACGGCTGCGAAGGTCTCGGGCGCCGAGAAATAGAGCGCGCAGCACAGCCGCTTCATCGCCTGGTACCCGGTCCGCTGGATGGCGAGCCGCGAGGTCTGCCAGCGGCGCAGGTGCGAGTCCTGCTGGCCGGGGGACATGGCGGTGAAGGGGCGGGGCGGGCCGCCCTGGAGCGCGCTGAGGAGCGCATTGTCGAAGAGCGCGAGGAGCTGCTTCAGGTCCTTGCGGTCGGTGTCAGGCAGCGGGGCAAGGAACGCGTCGGCCTTCGCCGCCACGTCGACCTGCGCGGCGGTCGGGGCGCCGGAAGGGTTCTGCTCGGCGAGCACCCGATCCGCCACCGCCGCCCAGATCGAGTATTCCGCGGGAGTGAAGAACTGGAGCGCGCGATCCTTCGGCAGGTCGCGCAATTTCGTTCGACGCAGCGCGAGAGGGATCGAACCTGCCGCGGCGAGCAAGGCCGCCCCGGTGACAGTCTTTTTCAGAAGCCCTCGACGGGACTCCGGCACCGCCACATTGTATCAGCGGCAATCTGCCGGGAGGACGCGATGAGTCGTTCGATCTTGATCGTTCTGACCTGTTCTCTGGCGTGCGGCGGGCGCCCGGCGGACACGAGCCGAGGCCCGCCTGACAGCGGACAGGAAGCCCTCTGGTGGCACACCTGCGGCCAGCCCGCCTGCTCCGCGGACGCCGCAGTGCCGCCTTCCGCTCTTCCGCCCTGCTCACCGCAGCTCACCGGGTCGGCATGCGCAACGCCCGGCGATCAGTGCGATCCGCAGCTTGGTTGCGGCGTCTATCTCTTGTGCAGCACCAAGGACCCGAAACAGCAGTATGGCGGCTGTCCTGTCTCCAGGATGCGTTACAAGAAGGACATCCACTATCTGTCGCGCGAAGAGCTGGGCGGGTATGCACGCGATCTGCTCGCGCTGCCGCTCGCCGACTTCCGCTATCGGGGCGGCGATGAGCGCATGCGGCTCGGATTCATGATCGACGGGCACGAGTCGCTCGCCTGCGTCGACGGAGACCATGTCGATCTGTACAGCTACACAAGCATGGCCGTCGCCACTCTCCAAATCCAGCAGGCGGAGATCGCGGAGCTTCGGCGCCAGGTCGCCGGCCTCCGCGCGGAGATGGCGAAGCGCCGCCCTTGACTCTTCCGCTGCGGAAGACCCTACACAGAGCTCATGCTGCGGATCGGCGACTTCGCGCGGCTGGGCGGCGTGACCGTGCGCGCGCTCCGGCACTACGACGAGGAGCGGCTGCTCGCGCCGGCCCGGGTCGACGAGGCGACAGGCTACCGTTCGTACCAGTTCGATCAGCTCGGCGCGCTCGATCGGATCCTCGCGCTGCGTGACCTGGGCTTCTCCCTGGCCGACGTGCGCGCGCTGCTCTCCAACGACCGCGATGTGCGCGCGCTCACGGAGCGCCTGCGCCAACAGAGGGCCCGGCTGGCAGCGGAGGTGGAGCGACAGGCATCGAGGCTCCGGCGCCTGGAGGCCCTGAGCCGCCTGCGGCGGCCGGGCCTACCCGAAGAAGACCTCGGCCACCGAGAAGAACGCGTCGTCCACGGTCTTCAGCTTCGACGTGGCCTCGGCGAGCGGGACGCTGAGGACCTGGTTGCCGCGCAGGGCCGCCATCTTGCCCCACTCCTTCTTCGCCACCATGTCGGCGGCGTGGACGCCAAAGCGCGTCCCCAGGACCCGGTCGAATGCCGTGGGCGTGCCGCCGCGCTGGATGTGGCCGAGCACGGTCGCGCGTGTTTCGAAGCCGGTCTTCTTCTCGATCAACTCGGCGATCTGCTGCCCGATGCCGCCCAGGCGGATGTGCCCGAACTCGTCGAGCTTCTCGTTCATCTTGCTCTCGCCGGCGCCGAGCTTGGCGCCCTCGGCCACCACCACGATCGAGAAGTTCACCCCGCGCGAGCGGTGGCGGCGCAGGATGTGCTCGCACACCTTGTCGATCTCGATGGGCTTCTCCGGGATGAGGATCACGTCGGCGCCGCCCGCGATGCCCGAGTAGGTGGCGATCCAGCCGGCGTGGCGGCCCATCACCTCGCAGACGATCACCCGGTTGTGCGACTCCGCCGTCGAATGGAGCCGGTCGATGGCCTCGGTGGCGATCTGCACCGCGGTGTTGAAGCCGAACGTGAAGTCGGTGCCGGACAGGTCGTTGTCGATGGTCTTCGGCACGCCCACCACGTTGACGCCCATCTGATGGAGCTTGGTCGCCACGCCGAGCGTGTCCTCGCCGCCGATGGCGACGACGGCCCCCACGTTCAGCGCGTTCAGGTTGCGGACCACCATCTCCGGCCCGCCCGGCTTCTTGAAGGGGTTGGTGCGGCTGGTGCCGAGGATGGTGCCGCCGAGATGGAGGATGCCGCTGGTCGCGTCCCGGGTGAGGCGATCATGCAGCGGCGGGTCCATCAGGCCCCGCCAGCCCTCCCGGACGCCCATCACTTCCAGGCCGTGCTGCTCGCCGCGACGAACCACTGCGCGAATCACCGCGTTGAGGCCCGGGCAGTCGCCTCCACCCGTCAGGACCGCGATCTTCATGACCGGGGAACCTCGCAGGACGCCGCCTCGATTTCAAGCTTCAAGAATGTAGGTGCCGGCGGGTGATCATCTGGACGGGCCCCAGGAAGAGGTGCTTCTCGGTGTACGCCTGTCCGCGGCTCGACTTCCCGGTGGGGTGCTCGAGCCACTGGCGCGCCACGACCTCGCCATGGTGTCCCAGGCCGGAGAGCAGGTTGGGCTCGGCGTGCGCGAGGTAACGCCGGACCAACGGCCGGAGCAGCGAGTGGAACTTCGCTCCGGGCAGCGAGGAATGGCGGCGGTCCTCGTGCAGGCGGCCGTCGAACTCGGCGGAGATGTGCAGCAGCTCGTGCAGCAGGGTCTCCACCCTCTCTTCCGGGGTGCTGGCGCGAAAGAACTTGGGCCGCAGCGTGATGCAGTAGAAGGCGCGCTTTCCCCTGAGCAGGACCCGGGTGTTTGCCAGCGGCTTGATGGTGGCCCGCGAGCCGCGGCGGGCC
>DATBZA010000159.1:0-11552 GCA_036513415.1 Myxococcales bacterium
ATCACCGGCATCGACCTGTTCGTGCCGGTGATCAACTTCGTCGAGGGCAAGCCGGGCAACTCGCTCGCCGGCAACCAGCGCTCGCGGTTCCCTGCCAACATCTGGTGGTACCAGAGCTGTATGTCCCACGGCTGCAGCGGCGTGGGCCCCATTCTCGACGGCACCGGCGAGACCGGCTGGCCCACCTACGCCATCGACGCGGACGCGACCCGCCACCGCGCCATGGAGTGGCTGTCGTTCACCTACGACGTGCAAGGCGAGCTCTACTTCGACGTCACGTTCGCATACTTCGTCGGCGATCCGTGGGTCAACCAGACGGCCTTCGGCGGCACCGGCGATGGCACGCTGTTCTACCCGGGCACCCCGGCGAGGATTGGCGGCAAGACGGAAGTCCCGGTCGAGTCGCTGCGCCTGAAGGGTATCCGCGACGGCATGGAGGACTACGAGCTCCTGAACCTTGCGAAGGCGCTCGGCGTCGGCGACAGGGCGAAGGCCATCGCGCAGGGTGTGTACACGAAGACGTACCAGGCAACGACCACACCGGCGGCGCTGGACAGCGCGCGGGCCGAGCTGGCCGCGCTCATCCTGCACGCGCTCGGCAAGGAGGGCAGCGGGTGCGGCACGACGGCCTGCTCCACCGATCCGACGAGTCCGCAGACGGCGGTGTCCCAAACCGGGTTGCCCAGCGGCGGGTGCTCGAGCTGGGGCCTGCAATCGA
The DNA here is from genome assembly GCA_036513415.1 of Myxococcales bacterium. GTDB lineage: Bacteria > Myxococcota > Myxococcia > Myxococcales > 40CM-4-68-19 > 40CM-4-68-19. The sequence goes on from DATBZA010000159.1 coordinate 719, forward strand.
TCTGGCTCGCGTTGCCCGTGTTTGCCGCCTTCGCGCTGCGGCGTCGGCGGTCGGCCTAGAAGCAGGCCGGCCCAGCCGCTCGCAATCATCGACGGCTCGCGGTCCGGATTGCCGGGGCCGCGAGCCGGCAGAGCGGGAACGCTACGCGGCTCGCCGCCGCCGCGGATTGAGGTGGCGCGAAGGCGCCGCGGCCCGCTGTTTCAGGAGAGCCGCACGCTCGCCCGGGAACTTCTCGAACTCGACCCCGTGCTTCTCCTTCAGCTCACGAACCGCAGGCGCGAGCCGGTGCTCATCGGCCGGGTTCAAGTACGACGGGACATAGCGCCAGCAGAGCGGGGCGATGTCCTCGGTCCAGGGACGGTTGGTCTTCACCGCCCAGTCCCGCAGGATGCTGTTGAGGCGTTGCGAGGTCTTCTGGCAGGAGATGTTCTCCAGGGCCCACTGCCGGGGAGCAAAGCTCTCGCTCTCCTCCCAGAATCGGAGCAACGACCGCGCCAGCCCCTGGCGCGAGAACACTGCTCCGGTCTGCCGATTGAGGTAGGCGCGCGAGCCGATGTGAGCGTCATCCAGCATTCCTACCGGTGAGCCCGCGAAGAGACTCTCGGCCGTCGAGACGCAGGAGCCTTCTCGCCTGCTGAAGATCAGCGAAATGCGCGCGTCACATTGCATCGCGGCGACCTCGTCGATCTCCAGGTTCGTGTGCAGCTCCAGCTCCTGCCGGACGCCGAACGCGCGCGCCTCCGAGCGGATCTCGGCCTCGGTGCGACCCGGCGCGTTGCGTCCGACGAGCACCACCCGCAAGGAGCTGGGCATGTCGCGCAGCGCCTCGAAGAGCGGCCAGTGGCGCTTCACGCGCGACCAGTTCGCGACCATGAGGATGTCGATCGTGCGCTTGCAATGAGGCTTCGCTTTGTAGAAGTCCGGATCGATCCAGTCGCTCGCCAGGATCGGCAGCGGTTCGACGACGGGTCGCATCAGCGCAAGCTGCTCGACGTCCACCTGATTCGACACGCCGATGAAGATAGGGTCCGTGCTCAGACCCGAGAATGCGGCCAGCACCGCGTAATCCGTGGGCGACCAGGACGACGCGCCTACCAGGTAGTAGTCGGAGAGGATCGCTGCCGCGTCATGGTGCGCGACCAGCCGCATCCAGTTGTACTCGAACGAGCAATAGAGCACGCCCTTTTCGCCGTTGGGTTTGGGCGCCTTCAGGACCACGCTGGTGGTGAGCGGCGATCTCGTGCCGAGCTCGCCGAACTCGCCGTAGTACCTCTCCCAGCCGACCTTCTGCTTCCGGCCGACGGTGCGGAGATCCCCGACGAGGTACGGCCACAAGCCCTTCTGGATCGCGTGGCGCGAGCGGTCCATCGAGGTCCTGCGGCAAGCCTTGAGGAGCGCCCCGAGCCGTTCGCTTTCGGACAGAAAGGGCATGTTGGCCCAAGCAATCAGTCCGTGGCCTTGCAGCTCAGACGCAGCAGCGCTGTTGTTGACGGTCTCGCTGACGCGTGCCCTCGCCCTCTGGATGGCCTTTGCCATCCAGTCCAATGCACCGTTCATAGAATTCCCCCCGCATTTTAATGTGTTACCTCCGCGCGCTCGTGCAAGTAGGACCATTGGCGCAAGCCAGCAACCAGGCGGTTCTGACCTCGCCTGCAGCTGAGGCGGCAAGCACCGTGGCCTCTACACCTGAAGGTCTGATAAGAAGGATTACGTCAACTAAGCCCGCCTACTCCCACTCGATGGTCGCGGGGGGCTTGCTGCTGACGTCGAGGACCACGCGGTTGATGCCGCGGACCTCGTTGGTGACGCGGCTGGAGATCTTCGCCACCAGGTCCCAGGGCAGGCGCGCCCAGTCGGCCGTCATGCCGTCCAGGCTCTCCACCGCGCGCAGCACGCAGGTGGATTCGTAGGTCCGCTCGTCGCCCATCACGCCCACGGACTTGACCGGCAGCAGCACGGCGAAGGCCTGCCAGAGCTTCTCGCGCAGACCTGCGTTGGCGACCTCCTCCTGTACGATAGCGTCAGCCTTGCGGACGATCGCGAGGCGCTCTTCGGTGATCTCACCGAGCACGCGGATGGCGAGGCCGGGTCCCGGGAACGGCTGGCGGGAGACGATCGCTTCCGGGAGCCCCAGCTCGCGGCCGAGCGCGCGGACCTCGTCCTTGAAGAGCTCACGGAGCGGTTCGATCAGCTGCATCTTCATCCGCTCCGGAAGACCGCCGACATTATGGTGACTCTTGATGACGGCGCTCGGACCCTTGAACGAGACGCTCTCGATCACGTCGGGATAGAGCGTGCCCTGGGCGAGGAAGCGCGCCTCGCCGTGCTCGCGGCGGTCCTTCTCCACCTCGTCCTCGAAGACCGCGATGAACTCGCGCCCGATGATCTTCCGCTTTTGCTCGGGGTCCGTGACGCCCTTGAGCGCGTCGAGGAACCGCTTGCGGGCGTCCACCACGCGGAGCGGAACGTGGAAGCGGTCCTTGAAGGTCTGCTGCACTTGATGACACTCGCCCTCGCGCAAGAGGCCGTTGTCGACGAAGATGCACTGGAGCTGCGGGCCGATGGCCTTGTGCAGGAGCAGCGCCACGACGGCGCTGTCCACGCCCCCGGAGAGCGCACAGATGACGCGCTCCTTGCCGACCTTCTCGCGGATCTGCTTCGAGGCTTCCTCCGCGAACGCGCCCATCTTGAAGCTGAAGGAGACGCCGCATTCCTCGAGGAACGCCTCGTAGATCTCGCGGCCGCGCGGCGTGTGCACGACTTCCGCATGGAACTGGAGGGCGTAGAGCTTCCGCTTCGGGTCGCCCACCGCGCAGTATGGCGAGTTGGCGGTCTTGGCGATGGTGCGGAAGCCCTTCGGCGGCGCGGAGACCTTGTCGCCGTGGGACATCCAGACGTCGAGATGCTCGCCGGGCTGCATGTCGCGGAACGGCCCGATCGGCTCGATCACCTCGACGCGGGCCGGCCCGTACTCCCGGTGCGCGGCGCGGTCGATCTGGCCGCCCAGCAACTTGGCCATGAGCTGGAGGCCGTAGCAGACGCCAAGTACGGGGACGCCGAGCTCGAAGATCTTCGGATCGACCATCGGCGCGCCGGGCTGCTCGACGCTGTAGGGGCTGCCGGAGAGAACGATCCCCTTCGCCCGGAAGGCGCGGACCTGGTCGAACGGCATCGTGCAGGGATGGATCTCGCAGTAGACGTGCAGCTCCCGGATCCGGCGGGCGATGAGCTGCGTGTACTGCGACCCGAAGTCGAGGATCAGGATCTTTTCTGCGTGGATGTCCGCCACCCGTGACCTCCAGGAGGCGGCGCAGTGTAGTGGGAAGCCCCGTTCCGCAGCAAGCGGAACGAAGGGCGCTCGGAACGCGCTCTATTGCCCGGCAGCGATCCGGACCGGCTCGTCGTAGAGTGCGCCGCCGCCCCCGATGTCGGTGGCCCGGGCTCGGGAGAGCAGGTTGGCGTTGCGGTTCTCGCGGAGGTGGCCGCCCTTCGCCAATAGCGCGACGTCGCGGCGTTGCTTCGGGTCGTGGCGGACTTGAATCGGCAGAGAACCGATCGCGGACTCCAGGCGGGCGAAGCCGCCGTCGGGGATGCCCCGCGCCGCTTCCGGGTGGACGGTCACGACGGGGGGACCAGGCGGCTGGCCCTTCGACCACTGCGAGCTCTGCGACTTCTCCGTCGCAAGCGCCATCAGGTAGAGAGGGAACTCCGCAGATACCTGGGAACGCGCCGGGGCGGAGGTGATCAGGTTCACCCTGCCCGTCCTGGTGGGGAACTTCCGGTCGGCGAAGAGCACCTTGCCGGAGAGGGCGCTGCGCTGAGGGCCGTCGCTCTCGATCTGTGAGAGCGTGAAGCCGGCGTCCTTGCGGAGGATGCGCTCTTTCCAGTCGCGCGCGCTGCCGTCGAGCACGCCGTTCAACCCGACCCGCGACGAGAGCGCCTGCAGGATATTGAGATCCGACTTCACGCCGGGCGGGGGTGGGACCACGGGTCGCGACGCGCCGACCCAGTGGTGCCCGTAGGCGCCGACCAGGTCGTCGTCCTCGAGCAGCGTGGTGGTTGGAAGGACCAGCGTCGCCGCCCGCGTGCTGTCGGTGGGCCAGGCATCGACCACGCAGACGAAATCGCGCGAGCGCAGCGCCCGGTCCACCGTGCCGGACTCGGGCAGCATCGCCACCGGGTTTCCGGCGGTGATCCAGATGGCCCGGATCGGCGGATCCTTGAACGCCATCACCTCGGGCCCGAAGAGCGGCTCCAGCACGGTGCGCGGCGCGGCCGGGATGCCCTTGATGAAAGTGTGATCGAACGTCTTCCGCCGCTTGAAGTAGTAGGAGACGCCGCCGCCCGCGATGCCCAGGTTCCCGGAGATCGCCGTAAGCGCATCGAGCGCGCGCACGATGGAACCGCCGTTCACCCGCCTCGCCATGCCCCAGCCGACCAGAATCGCGGTCGGGCCCTCGTGCAGCCGGCGCGCGATGTCCTCCGCCATGGCCGGCGACACGTCCGCGTCCTCGCACCAGCCCGCCACCGAGTGTGTGAAAGCGAGCGCGCGGAACTCCGGAACGTTGTCGCAATAGTTCTGGAATCCTGGGTCCGTCCAGCCGCGCTCGAACAGCAGCCGCGCCGCAGCCATCGCCAGCGAGAAATCTCCCCCTGGCCGCGGCTGTACGAAGGCGTCGCAGAGCCGCGCTGTCTTGTGCCAGACCGGGTCGATCAGGAGCTTGGAGGCGCGCGCGTCCTTCAGCACCGGCACCAGGTGCGGGGACGAGATGACCGGGTTCTTCCCCCAGAGGATGATGTTGCGCGAATTCAGCAGGTCGAAGATGTCGTGCGAGTCCTCCTCGCCGAAGTCGAGCATCTGCGCTTCGTCGCCCGCGCCCGAGCAGATGTCGCCGCGCTTGGTGGTGACCGGACCGAACTTCTCGAAGAAGTAGTCGCTCAAGTGCTTGAGGGCGCCGAGGCTGCCGCCGCTGCGGTAATGGAAGATGGCCGCTGGCCCCGATTCGGCGCGGATGCGGAGCAACTCCCGGGCGGCGAAGTCGAGCGCCTCGTCCCACGACACCGGCTTCCCCCGGAGCAACGGCGTCGTCAGGCGCTCCGGCGAGTACTGCAGCGGCAGGAAGTTGTTCGTCCGCCAGCAGAGGAAGCCGTTCGTCACCGGGTGGGCCGGATCGCCTCCCAGCTGTACCACCCGGCCGTCCTCCACATGCGCGACGACCGAGCAGGCGTCCGGGCAGTCGCGGTTGCAGACGGTCTTGACGAGTTCGCGCATACGATTCGCGCATTGTACCGGACTGCCGGGACGCGTGCCCGCGCCCTACCTTACTGTCACAGGGGGCGCTCCCATGGCTGAAGTTGCGACCGAGCAGGCGACCACACGCCCGATGATGCCGGGCCCGCGGGAATCGAAACCGCCGCCCGCCCGCGTGCGGCGTCCACCCGCGGCTCGCGTGGCCATGGTCCAGGGCGTCTACTACGTCGCCATGGGACTCTGGCCAGTCCTGGACCTCAAGACGTTCATGCTGGCGACCGGACCGAAGCTGGAAGGTTGGCTGACGAAAGGAGTCGGCACCTGCATGGCGAACGTCGGCGCCGCCCTGGCGGCAGCCGGCGCCCGCGGGAAAGTGGCCCGGGAACTGCGCCTCCTCGGCGTGACCACCGCGCTCAGCTTCGCCGCCATGGACTTCTGGTACGCGGGCGTCCAGCGCCGGATCTCGCGCGTCTACCTGGCCAACGGCATCACCCAGCTGGGCTTCGCGGCCGCCTGGGGCTTCGCGGCCTGGCGCGAGAGCCGCGACGCGCGTCGCCTGCCCGAAGCCGCGTTCGCGTAGCAAACACTTGCCTTTGCGGTGCTCGTTCGTACGAGATATGATGTTCGTACGAACGGAGGCCAGATGCGCAAGAAACTGACCCGGACCGGCAACAGTCTCGCTCTCGTGCTCGACAAGGACCTGCTCGAGCAACTGGGCATCGACGCCGAGACCCCTCTCGAGCTGTCGACGGACGGGGACATCCTCGTGGTCTCTCCCGTCCGGGGCCGGCGCGCCGAGGAGCGTCTGAAGGACGTGATGGCTCGCGCGCACGAGCGGTATGCCGGAGTGTTCCGCAAGCTTGCGGAATGAAGGGGGTTCGTTTCCTCAGCCTGGAACAGGTCCTCGCCATCCACGCCGACCAGGTCCGGCGGTATGGCGGTGGCCTTGGCGTCCGGGATCTCGGGCTGGTGAAGTCCGCCTTGGCGATGCCGCAAGCATCGTTCAGCGGCCAGTATCTGCACCCCACACTGCACGAAATGGCGGCCGCTTACCTCTTCCATCTCACGCAGAATCATCCATTCCTCGACGGCAACAAGCGCATCGGGCTGGCGGCCGCGATCGCTTTTCTGGGCCTCAACGACACCTGGCTGGAATCCGATCCAGCCGAGCTAGTGGAGATGGTTCTCAGCGTTGCTCGCGGCGAGATCGGGAAGCCCGAGATCGCCGTGTTCCTGCGCGATCGGTGCGTCCCGCTCACTTGACCAGGTCGCGCGCCTGACGGCATTGCGGCGCCGCCTCGCACCGCACCACCATCGCCCTGCCCGTCTTCACCGCGTACACGTCCCGACACCCGGGAACCAGCTCCGACGGCCGCAGGCGGAAGTCGATCCCGCCGCGCAGCCACTCAGCCCACGAAACCTTTCCGTCGCAGTCCAGGTCCCGCCAGGCCCCCGGCACCTCGCCTTCCTGCGCGAGCTGCACCGCCCGCCAGCCGGTGAGAAGAAAGAACAGGACGGGGGCGCCGACGATGATCAGCGCCAGGACGCGCGGCTTCGACAGCTCAGTTCTCGATCCGGTAGTTCGGCGCTTCCTGCGTCACCTGCACGTCATGGACGTGGCTCTCGCGCAGGCCCGCGGCGGTGATGCGCACGAACTTCGCCTTGGTGCGCAGCTCGTCGATGTCGTGGCAGCCGGTGTAGCCCATGCCGCTGCGCAGACCGCCCACGAGCTGGAAGACGTTCATCGCCAGGGGACCCTTGTAGGGGACGCGCCCCTCGATGCCCTCGGGCACCAATTTTAGATCTTCCGCCTCTTCCTGGAAGTAGCGGTCCTTGGAACCCTTCTTCATCGCGGACATCGAGCCCATTCCCCGGTACGACTTGTAGGAGCGGCCCTGGAAGAGGATGACCTCCCCCGGCGCTTCCTCCGTCCCGGCGAAGAGCGATCCGATCATCACCGTGTGCGCCCCCGCGGCGAGCGCCTTCACGATGTCGCCGGAGTACTTGATCCCGCCGTCCGAAATGCAGGGCACCCCGTGCCGGGTGACCGCCCGCACGCAGCTGTCGATGGCGCTGATCTGCGGCACGCCGACGCCCGCAACCACGCGGGTGGTGCAGATGGATCCGGGGCCGATTCCGACCTTCACCGCGTCCGCCCCCGCCTCGCACAGCGCGGCGGCCCCCTCGCCGGTGGCCACGTTGCCGGCCACGATCTCGATGCCCTTGAAGTTGCGCTTGAGGTCCCGCACGGCGTCGAGCACCGCGCGCGAATGGCCGTGGGCCGTATCCACCGCGATCACGTCGGCGCCCGCCTGCAGGAGCGCGTGGACCCGCTCGTCGCGATCGGGACCGACCCCGACCGCCGCTCCCACCAGCAGGCTGCCCTTGTCATCCTTGGCCGCGCTGGGGTGGGCGCGCGTCTTCTCGATGTCCTTGATGGTGATCAGGCCCTTGAGCTCGTACCGGTCGTCCACCACCAGGAGTTTCTCGATCCGGTTGCGGTGCAGCAGCTCCTTCGCTTCGTCCTGCGAGATCCCCTCACGGCAGGTGACCAGATCCCGAGTCATCATCGCCTCGACCTTCTGGTCGAGGTTCTTCTCGAAGCGCAGGTCGCGGTTGGTCAAGATGCCCACCAGCCGTCCCTTCTTGGTGACGGGGATGCCGCTGATCTCGTGCTGCCGCATCAGCGCGACCGCCTTGTGCACAGGCGCGTCCGGCTCGATGGTGACCGGGTCCACCACCATTCCGCTCTCGTACTTCTTGACCTTGGTCACCTCCAGCGCCTGCTGCTGGATGGTCATGTTCTTGTGGACGAATCCCAGCCCGCCCTCCTGCGCGATGGCGATGGCGGTGCGGGCCTCGGTGACCGTGTCCATGGCCGCGCTGACCAGCGGGATCCGGAGGCGGATGTTGCGTGTGAGTTGCGCACTCACATCCACCTGCCGCGGCAGGACGTCGCTCTCCGCGGGCAACAGGAGAACGTCGTCGAAAGTGAGGGCCGTCGGCACGTTGGGATCGATCAAGCTTGGCTCCCGGTAAGCCGACCAGTGTAGCCGCTGGGGACGGGCGGGGCAACGCGACGGAAGCTTTGTTGCGGCGACCTGCGCGCCCGTACGAATATCGCGCGAATGTCGGAGGGCTCCGGAACCCCGCCGCCGGGGCAACCAGCCGGTGGCAAGCGGCCGGCCATCGGGCTGCAGATCAAGCTTCCCTGTGCGTCGCTCGACGATGTCAAAGCTCGCTACGCGGACGAGCTCCGGCAGAACCAGTTCTTCGTCCGCACCCGGACGCCCCGCCCCAGGGATACGCTGGTCCGGTTGGAGGCGCACCTTGCGTCGGGGGACCCGGGCTTCCGCGCGGCGGCGATCGTCTGCGAAGTCACCGAGGCCGGGATTCGTCTGCAGCTCCTGAGCGTGGACGACGCCGCGAGCGCGATGATCGCCGAGCTTGGCGGCACGCCGCCCCCGACCTTCAAAGCGGACCCGGCCCGCGCTGCGGCAGCCGACGGGGCGCTGGCCCTTTCGCAGCGAAAGCCGGACATCACCACGCTCAAGGGAATCACTCCGCCGCCCTCGCCCTTTTCCCGGGCCGTTCCCCCGCCGCCGCCACCGGACGCGATGCCTGCCAAAGCGCCCCCGCCACCGCCACCGGACGCGATGCCTTCCAGAGCGTCGACCCGGCCCGCGGAGGCGAAGCTCCCGCCTCCGGTGATGACCCAGCCACCCCCGAAGGCGCCCGCCGCCGCGCCAGCTGCAGCGCCGGCACCGCCGGCGAAGGCGGCGATCAAGGGCGCGATGATCGGGATCGATCTCGGCACCACCAACTCCGCCGCCGCGGCGGTGAAGGATGGCAAGCCGTTCGTCATCCCGTCGCGAGAGGGATACAACACCATCCCCTCGATCGTGGCCATCAACGACAAGGGAAACTTGATCGTCGGTCACCCGGCGAAGTCGCAGCTGCTGATCAATCCGGGCAACACCGTCTACGGCTCGAAGCGGCTGGTGGGCCGCCAGTTCGAGTCGCCCGCGGTGCGGGATCTGATGGGGCGCTTCCCCTACCAGATCGTGGCCGGCGCGCGCGGCGAGGCGGCGGTACAGCTCGGAGACCGGCAGTTCTCGCTCCAGCAGATCTCGGCGTTGGTGCTGGCCGAGGTGAAGGGCGTCGCGCAGCAGTGGCTCAAGACCGATGTCAACCGGGCGGTGATCACCGTCCCCGCGTACTACAACGACAACCAGCGCCAGGCCGTGCGCGAGGCCGGCGAGCTGGCCGGTCTGCACGTCGAGCGCATCCTCAATGAGCCCACCGCGGCCGCGCTCGCCTTCGGGCATGGAAAGCAGCTCGAGAAGCGCATCCTGGTCTACGACCTGGGCGGCGGGACGTTCGACGCCAGCGTGCTCGAGCTGAACGGGAACGTCTACGAGGTCGTCTCGACCGGGGGCGACACCTTCCTGGGCGGCGTGGACTTCGACAAGGTGATCGTCGATCACCTCCTCGCCGGCTTCGAGGAAGAGCACGGCATCCAGTTCCCCGGCGATCGCGTGGCGATGCAGCGGGTGACCGACGCCGCTGAGCGCGCGAAGATCGCCCTCTCCGAGCAGCTGGAGGTCAAAGTGATGGTCCCCTTCGTCGCGCTGGTGGGCCAGAAGCCGTACGATCTCGCGGCAACTCTCACGCGCGCCGAGCTGGTGTCGATGGCGGGCCACCTGGTGGACCGGACGCTCAGCGTCTGCCAGGAAGTCCTCACCGCCCGTGAGCTCAAGGTGGAGGACCTCGACGACGTGCTGCTGGTGGGCGGGCAGAGCCGCATGCCGCTGGTGCGTGAGCGGATCCGCGAATTCTTCGGGAAGGAGCCGTCGAAGGCCGTGCACCCGGACGAGGCTGTGGCCCTGGGCGCGGCCGTGCTGGCGCACTCGATGGATACGGACGACATGGACGCCGTCGTGCTGGTCGACGTGCTACCGATGAGCATCGGGGTCGGGCTCCCAGGCGGCCGGTTCAGGAAGATCATCGAGCGCAACACCAAGCTTCCGCACAAGAAGGCGCTCGGCATCACCACCACCCGCGAGAACCAGCCTTCGATCGAGATCCTCATCTTCCAGGGCGAGAGCGAGAAGGCGCAGGAGAACGAGTACCTCGGCACGCTGCTGGTGCCTGGATTGCCCAGGGGGCCGCGCGGGTCGCAGGACTACGAGATCGTGTTCGTGCTCTCCCCCGAATCCATCCTGACGGTCACGGCGAAGGACAAGAAGAGCGACCGCGCAGTGGTGGCCAACTTCTCCACCAAGAGCACGCCGGAAGAGGTGCGCAAGCGGCTGGCCGAAGCGCCGGTGACCGATACGCGCGCGGTCCCGCAGCCGAATGGCGGCCTGCTCGGCTGGTTCAAGCGCCTCTTCAGCGGAAAGGAAGCCCGGCCATAGCCCCGGCCGCCGCAGGCGGCTCAGTCAAGATGGAACGACCGGCCCCGATTCGCTGGGCGTAGATTACGCCACGGATCGGGAGATCTGTAGCGCAGAGCTACAAGCGAAAGGAGCCGGTCGTGAAGAAGAATATCCGATTCATCGGTCTCGATGTGCACGGTGAAAC
>DATBZA010000160.1:0-25826 GCA_036513415.1 Myxococcales bacterium
CAACGCGGGGCGCGGTGTGCGCCGTGTCGACTCAGTGGGACGCGCGCAGATAGCCGACGGGGTGAATGGCCCTCGCGCCGACGCATCAGAAAGCACACGACGCGCTGTCCGCGCCGCCCCGTGTCTCTCGCTTCACGTGAAGTGCCTCGCGGATGGGCTCGCTTTCTGCGTGGCGGCGCAGGGCCATGCAGCCCGGCGGCGTCTCAGCGAACGATACACACAGCGCTACGCGCCGCACGGAGGCGTTCTGCGTGGCGGCGCAGGGCCATGCAGCCCGGCGGCGTCTCAGCGAACGATACACAAAGCGTGGATCAGATCGCCCGGATCTCGCGTGCGATAGCGTCGGCGGCCGCGGCTGGGTCGGCGGCGTCACGGAGCGGCCGCCCGATCACGAGTATCGATGCTCCGGCTCGTACCGCTTCCGCCGGAGTGCCGGTGCGGCGTTGATCGCCGCTGGCGGCGCCGGCGGGGCGGATCCCCGGCACGACCAGGAGCGGCGCCGCGCCCAGCTCGGCTCGCAGCGCCGCGACCTCCTGCGGCGAGCAGACCACTCCGTCCGCGCCGGCGGCGATGGCCAGCCTGGCCAATCGGGACACCGCATCCCGCGCGAGACCGATGGCCTCGAGATCCTGCGGTCCGAGGGAGGTCAGCGCCGTGACCGCGAGGAGCCGGGTCCGTGGCAGCGCGCGTCGGGCCGCGCGGATCATCTCCGCTCCGCCGCTCGCGTGAACGGTGACGTACTCGACGCCCAGGGCCGCGACGCCCCGGGCAGCGCCCTCCACCGTCTGCGGGATGTCGTGGAGCTTCAGATCGAGGAAGATCGGGGCGCCGAACTTGCGCACCGCCTCGACTGCCGCGCCGCCGTGGGCGACGAAGAGCTCCAGACCGACCTTGAACAAGCCGACGTGTCCCGCGAGCCTGGAGGCGAGCCGTTCCGCGGCGCCGAGATCGGGAACGTCGAGGGCCGCGCAGATCCGATTCACCCCCCGAGCCTCCCTCCGCCGTCGCGCACCGCCGCCTGCGCGCGGCCGACCACGTCCGCGAGCGCGATCAGCTCGACGTCCTTCGCGCCGCGCTGCTTCCATTCGACCTTGCCCTCGGCCAGCCCCTTCTTGCCGATGGCGATGCGCAGGGGCAGCCCGATCAGATCGGCGTCCTTGAACTTGACGCCCGCCCGGTCGTCGCGGTCGTCGAGCAGCACCTCGACGCCGGCCTGTGTCAGCTCCAGGTACAGCTTCTCCGCCGCCTGCCGGACCGCGGCGTCCTGCATCTGCAAAGGCAGCAGCGCGAGGTGGAACGGGGCAATGCTCATCGGCATGCGGATGCCGTCCGCGTCGTGGTGCAATTCCACCGCGCCAGCCAGGATCCGCTCGATGCCGATGCCGTAGCTGCCCATGACGATGGGGACTTCCTTCCCGCCTTCGTCGAGCACGCGCGCGCCCATCGACTCGGAGTAGCGGGTCCCCAGCTTGAAGATGTGCCCGACCTCGAGCGCCTTGCCGACGACGAGCGGATGCCCGCAGCGCGGGCAAGGCTCGCCGGCGCCGACAGTGCGCAGGTCCGCCGCGGTCGCGTGCGCCAGATCGCGGGGGACGGAAACGTTGCGGACGTGGAACCCGTCCCGGTTCGCGCCCGTTACCAGCCCGGAGAGTCCCACCAGGCGCTGGTCGAGGAAGACGCGCAGCCCCTTCCCGGCCAGGCCCACGCCGCCCAGCGAACCGGGCTTCGCGCCCATCCAGCGCTGGATCTCCTCCGGGTGCGCGGGCCGGAGCACCGAGGCGCCGCTCGCCGTCTGGAGCTTGGCCTCGTTGAGCTGGTCGTCTCCGCGAACGATGGCGATCACCGGCTTGTCGTCGCCGACGTAGATCAGCGTCTTCAGCTGCTGATCGGCAGCGACGCCGTACGGCTTCGCTGCGAGCGCCTCGATGGTGAGCGCACCGGGCGTGGGAAACTCCTCCAGCGGAGGTGACTCGCCCGCAGCCTTGTACTTGTCCGGCGTCTCCAGGCGCGACTCGGCCTTCTCCGTGTTCGCGGAGTAGCCGCAGCTCTCGCAAGAGGCGATCAGATCCTCGCCCGCGTCGGTCGGCACCATGAACTCGGTGGACCCCGAGCCGCCCATCGCGCCCGAATGCGCGTCCACCTGGATGGTCTTCAGACCGCAGCGCGAGAAGATGCGCGCGTACGCCTGGCGGTGATCCTCGAACGACTTGTCCAGCCCCGCCCGATCGAGATCGAACGAATAGCTGTCCTTCATCGTGAACTGCCGGACCCGCAAGAGCCCGCTCTTCGGTCGCAGCTCGTCCCGGAACTTGGTCTGGATCTGGTACCAGGTCTGGGGAAGCTGCCGGTAACTGCGCAACTCGGCGCGGGCCAGCGCGGTGAAGACCTCCTCGTGCGTCATCGCCAGGCAGAGATCGGCGCCCTTGCGGTCCTTCAGGCGGAACATGTTCTCGCCCATCACCGTCCAACGGCCCGACTCCTCCCAGATCTCACGCGGGTTCAGCGCGGGCAGGTAGAACTCCTGCCCGCCGATCGCGTTCATCTCCGCGCGAACGATCTCGGTGATCTTGAGGATGGAGCGCTGCCCGAGCGGCAGGATGGAGTAGATGCCGGCGGAGAGCTGGCGGATGTAGCCGGCGCGCACCAGGAACTGGTGCGAGGCCACCAGCGCGTCCGCCGGCACCTCCTTGAGGGTCGGGGTGAAGGACCTGGACATTCGCATGCATGCACCCGCACGAACCGCCGCCGCAGAGCCGGCGGCTATCCCTTCCGCTTCAGCTCCCGGTCCACCGTCTGCTTGATCTGCTCGTACGGCTGCGCTCCGTTGATGAACACGCCGTTGATGAAGAAGGCCGGCGTCCCGCTCACGCCCGCCGCGCTTCCCGCCTTCAGGTCCTCTTCGACCAGCGCCTTCTTCTCGCCGCTGTCCAGGCACTTGTCGAACTTCGAGGCGTCGATCCCCACCGACTTCGCGTATCCCTTCAGGTCGTCCACCGCGAGCTTGCCCTGGTTGCTGAACATCTTGTCGTGCAGCTCCCAGAACTTGCCCTGGTCCTGAGCGCAGGCGCCCGCTTCAGCCGCTTTCCCCGCGAACGGGTGGAAATCGAGCGGGTAGTGCCGGAACACCAGCCTCACCTTCCCGTCGTACTCCTTGAGGATGCGGTCGATCACCGGGACCTCGCGCCCGCAGTAGGGGCACTGGAAGTCGCTGAACTCGACGATGGTCACCGGCGCGTTGGCCGGGCCGCGCGAGGGGCCCTTCGCCTCCACCTCGACGCGCGGCAGGTCCGGCGCCTCGAGCGCTACCTGGACATGGTGCTTCGCCTTGAGATCTTCGAGCATCTTGCCCATGCCCTCGCGGAGCTTCTGCTGCCGGACGCCCTGCTTGATCCGGGGCTTCAGCTCGTCGAACGACTGACCCGGCGGAATCTGCGCTTTGTGCTCTTCGTAGAACGCCTTCGCCTCGGCGTCGGTGGGTTCGGGAACCGAGCTCATGTAGTCCGTCTGGAACCATTGCTCGAGCGTCTTGCCCTTGGCCTTGGCTTCCTCCTCCAGGAGCTGGCGGCTGATCAGCTCATCGAGGAGGCCGCGCCTCTGGTCGTACAGATCGGTGAGCGCCTTCACCTCCGCCTGGCGCAGCTTGGGCCCGATCTCCTTGTCGTTCTGCAGATCCCCGTAACTAATTGTCTTTCCATCGACTTCCGCGACCTTGGTGGTCGGGTCCAGCCCGACGCCCCGCTTCGCGGCGGTCGGCTCCCCGCCTGTCTTGCAGGCGACGAACGACGCGGCACACAGGGCCAAGGCGTGCAAAGGACGGCTCTTCATGACAATCTCCAGACGAGGCGAACGGCGGACCCTAAGCGGGCGCGGCGCCCACGTCAACAAGCGGGAAGCCCTTGGCGTTCCAGAACCCCAGCCCCGGCGAAATCAAGGCCCTGCTCCAGCGCGTCAAGACGGTGGCGGTGGTGGGTCTCTCGACCGATCCGGACCGACCCTCATACAGCGTGGCCATGTACCTGCAGCAGAACGGCTACCGGATCGTCCCGGTGCGGCCCGGCGGTGGCGAGATCCTCGGCGAGAAGGTCTACGGGGGCTTGTCGGACATTCCCTTTGCCGTCGACCTGGTCGACCACTTCCGCAGGAGCTCGCTGGTCGGGCCGCACATCGACGAGGCCATCCGCGTCCGCGTACCAGCCATCTGGATGCAGGAGGGCATCGTCGACGAGGCGGCCGCAGAGCGGGCCCGGGCCGCCGGGCTGGTCGTGGTGATGGATCGCTGCATGCTCAAGGAACACCGCAAGGCGGGACTGAGCTCGTCGAAGACACCCCCGCCTTGATTCGCGAGCTGCCGCTCATTGCCCGCGCCACGGTCAGGCGGGCAGCTTGAGCGCCGCCGGTGTGAACGGCGCCTCGCTCTCCAGCAGCCGCGCGGCGGCGTCCAGGTCCACGGCCTCGCTGAACAAGTACCCCTGGACGTAGTCGCAGCCCAGGCGAGTCAAGACCTGCGCCTGCTGCGCCGTCTCCACGCCCTCGGCGATCACCTCCACGCCCAGGTTCTTCCCCAGCGCGAGGATGGTCTCGACGATCCGCCGGTTCTTCTCGTCCGTGGCCATCGTCTGCACGAACGAGGCGTCGATCTTGAGCAGGTCGATGGGCATCCGGTGCAAGTAGGAGAGCGAGGAGTACCCCGTGCCAAAATCGTCGATCGCGATCCTGAGCCCCAGCTGGCGCAGGCGGTGCAGGCACCGCGCGGCGGCAGCTTCGTTTTCCACCAGCACGCTCTCGGTCAGCTCCAGCCTCAGGAGCCTCGGGTCCAGCCCGGTGGTCTGGAGGATTTCCCCGATTTGTTCGACCAGATCCGGCTGGAGCACCTGGCGGCCCGAGACGTTGACCGCGAGCGAGAGCCCCGGTCCGCGCGGCCGCAGCCGCTGGAGCGCCCGCATCTGCCGGCATGATTCCGCCAGCACCCATCGGCCGACGACTCCGATGACGCCCGTCTCTTCCGCCAGCGGGATGAAGTCCTGCGGCGGAACCAGCCCCCGCTGGCGATGCTGCCAGCGGACCAGCGCCTCGAAGCCCACGATCCGCGCCGATTGCAGCGCGACGATCGGCTGGTATCGCACCCTCAGCTCCCCGCGGTCGACGGCGCGCCGCAAGTCGTTCTGGAGCTGCAGCGCCGCGACGGCGTCGTCATGCATGGTGACGTCGAACACGGCTTGCCTGGCGATGCCCTCCGCCTTGGCGCGGTATATCGCGGTGTCGGCGTCCCTCAACAGATCTTCGGGCCGCTGGTCCGCGGCGCCCCCGAACGAGATGCCGATGGAAGCGCTGGTGAATACTTCCTGCCCGGCGATCTCGAACGGCTGCGCGAGCTCCCGCTGCACCCGGTCCGCCACGCGCCCGGCGGAAGCCGCGTCGTCGAGTCCTTCGACCAGGAAAGCGAACTCGTCACCGCCGAGGCGCGCAACGGTATCTCCGGCGCGGCGGATCCGGTCCAACCTGCGCGCGATGGCGATCAGGAGCTGGTCCCCGGTGCGGTGTCCCATCGAGTCGTTCACCAGCTTGAAGCGGTCCAGATCGAGAAACAGTACCGCGAACCCGCCGCCCAGCCTTCCCCGCGCTCGCGCCTCGGCCTGGCCCAGCCGTTCCATGAACAGGGCGCGGTTGGGCAGCCCGGTGAGCGCGTCGTAGAACGCCGCGCGCCACAGCCTCTGCTCGGCACGGACGCGTTCGGTCACGTCGTTCGCGATCACCAGCCGCGCCGCGCGCCCGGCGAAATTCAGCGCGTGCGAGGTGATCTCCACGTCGATGGTATCGCCGCTGGCCTTGCGGTGTCGCAGGATGCTGGGCTGCGCCTTCTCCTCCGCGCCCGCCCCGAGCTCCTCCTCGGGGTCCAGGGGCTCTCCCTCGGGTCGCACTTGCGCGATGGTCATCGCCCCGAACTGGTCCCGCGTGTAGCCGTAATGATCGATGGCCGCCTGGTTCACCGCCAGGAAACCCAGCGTCTGCTGGTCGTAGACCCACATCGGGAGCGGACTTCGATCGAAGAGGAGGCGGTACCGGTCTTCGGATGCGCGCAACGCCTCGAGCGCGAGGACGCGCTCGCTAGAGTCGCGGTTCGGCGGATCTTCCAACGCTGGCTCCGGGCGGCAAGGTCCGGAGTAGAGCGCAGTGCCGTTCAGCGGCGCAACGTCGGAAAAGGTGCGCGGCTGGAACACCCGTAGAAAAAACCGCCTGCAGCGTCGGTGTCAGGCGACGACCTGCTCTTCCAGCGCAAGCACCGGGAGCAGGCTCTCTTGCAGGGCGTTCAGCTCGTCGGCGGCGCGTGGCTGCACCACTTCGCACGCCTCCTGCTCGGCGAGGAGCTTGCGCACCAGTTGCTGGTTGAGGGCGTGCCCCGACTTCACGGCGGTGAGCTGGCCGATGACGGGCATCCCGATAAGCGACAGGTCGCCGAGCGCGTCGAGGATCTTGTGGCGGACGAACTCGTCCGGAAAGCGCAGCCCCTCGGGGTTGAGGATGTTGAAGTCGTCCACCACCACCGCATTCTCGAGCGAGCCGCCGCGGGCGAGGCCCGCCTTGTGGAGGCTCTCCACGT
This sequence comes from Myxococcales bacterium, assembly GCA_036513415.1. GTDB lineage: Bacteria > Myxococcota > Myxococcia > Myxococcales > 40CM-4-68-19 > 40CM-4-68-19. Next base: position 6,599 of record DATBZA010000160.1, read on the forward strand.
CGCGCTTGAAGCCAAACGTCCGCGCCCGGGCGATGTCCTTCTGGAACGATCTCTCGTTGACCTCGAGCCGGAAGCTCTGATCGGTGATCAGCGGGTGGCGGAAGTCGATGGTGTAGTTGACCGTGAACTTCCCCCGGGCCGGCGAAAGACGGGCGAGCTTGTCGCCGTCGGTGACCGTCACGCTCTTACGCACCATCAGGAACCTGCGCGTCGCGCGCTGCTCGTGGATGCCGGCCTCCCGCACCAGCGCCACGAACGGCTCCGAGCTGCCGTCGGCGATGGGGACCTCCGGTCCCTCCACCTCGATCAGCGCGTTGTCGATGCCGCAGCCCGCGAGCGCGGCGAGCAAGTGCTCGACGGTGCCGACGCGAACGGAGCCCCGCCCCAGGGAAGTGTTCATGGTCGTATCGACCACGAATTCCGAGAGGGCCGGGATTTCCACGCCGTCGCGCACGAAGACGATGCCGCTGTCCACCGGCGCCGGCGCCAAGGTGACGCGCACGCTGGCGCCCGAGTGAAGACCGATGCCGGAAAGCCTGGCGCGCTGCTTGAACGTCCTCTGGCGGAACGGGTGGAGATCCATGCCTGGTGCGTCCCCTCCGGTTGGTTCGGCAGCAGCAACTGCGCACTTCAGCAACAAGCGTGCCCGGGTCCACCCGGCGCCACGAATCTAGTGACTCTGCGGGGATGAGCCGCAACGGCACCTGCCTGCAGGCCCGAGCGCTGTACAGTGCCTGCCACATTCATGACACGGATGTCGCGATTCGATGGCGGGCGCTTCCCTTACCGTCCCTTTTGCACTTTGGCAAGCGCTTCCCGGTACATGGCCTCGTCGATCGGTATTTTTTGCAACTCAGACCGCTTGGAAACGAGGTCGAGGGCCCGGTCGAGGATCTCTGCGAAGCGCTGGCAGTCGTCGCGCAAGCGCTGCATCCGGATCTGCGCGCTCTCTCCCCGGCGGTTCGCCCAACCCTCGAGCAGGTCGAGGAAGCGATCGAACAGCTCGCGATCGGAGTGGCGCAGCAGCTGGTAGCCGACGTCGCGGAACTCGGTCGCGTACCTGCGCAGCGGCTCCGCGGCATCGGGCGTGCCACCCGGCTCCTCCAGCGCGTGCGCCGTGTAGCGGCACATCTCGCGGAAGAGCCACAGGTCCTTGCGCAAGCGTTCGCTCTGATCGGTGCGCGCCGCATCATCCTCGAAGAGCGCGTAGTGTCCCATCGCCGGATCCAGGGCATTGGCGAGAATACCGACGCATTCCTTGGTGGCCTCGACCAGCTTGTCACGCTGGAAGTCGAGTTGGGCCCGATCCGTGAGCGGCTGGGCCAGGAGCGCCGGCACCGACGCGAGCACGTCGCGGATCTTCTGGGCAGCCGCCTTGCCGGCGGCAACCGGCGCTCCGGTCCCGCCGGCCAGGCGCGGGAGATCGGACTCCAGATATCCGACCAGCGCCTGCAGCTCGCTGCGGACCAACGCGAGGATCACCAGCACGCGCCGGGTATGCGGCACCGGAGGCGAGGGGACGTAGCGGAGCGAGCGCAAGGAGCGGAAGGAGGCGAGGAGCCCGAGCGCGTACGCCTTCCGCTTCTTCTCGTCGTCCAGGAGCCGCAGGCCTTCCAGCAGCAGCACGGACCCGATGCGGTCGTATTCGGCGCGGAACTCCAGCGCCGCCGGAGGGCAGAAGTAGCGCGAGACGAACAGCTCGTGCTGCAGGGCGCGTCCGACGTCGAGGAAGAGCGACTGCGGCGCTCCGTCGAGCCGCAGCAGGTGGTCGAGGATGCCCTGGTGCGCGACCAGTCCGGTGCGAAGCAGGAACAGCGATTCTTCCGGCGTGCGCTGCTCGCGCAGCTCGGCCCCGAGGCGCGACCGGGCACGGTCGTCGGCCAGCGATCCCTCCACGAAGTTGCGGAACAAAAGCGCCTGCTCCTGCCGCTGCTCGATCAGCTTGCGGGAGAGGTGCACCCCGCGATGGACGGCGTCGCGCGTCGCCTTCAGCTCCTCCTTCCAGTCCCTCTCCTGGGGCGGCTGGGCCTCGCCGAAGAGGTTGCGCAGGTTGAAGAACCGATCGATACCGCGCAGCAGCATCTCCAGCTCGAAGAGGATCTCCTCGCGGCCGCTGATCTCCAGGCTCCGGATCCAGCGCTCGCGCTCGGCCAGGTAGACGGCGCGCACCCGCTGGGAGTCGCGCATCAGCTCGAAGAAGAAGTCCTGCGCGAAGGAGCGCTTTTCCCCCACCGGCGCCATCAGAGCAGCGATCCCTGCAGGCCCGCAGGCACCTTCCTGCCCAGGTGCTCGAACGCGCGCTGGGTGGCGACGCGTCCGCGCGGCGTGCGCGCGAGGTAACCCTCCATCAAGAGGTACGGCTCGTAGACGTCTTCCAGCGTGTCCGACCGCTCTCCTGCGGCGGTGGCCAGCGTCTCCAGCCCCACCGGCCCCCCGCCGAACTTGTCGATCAGCGAGGTGAGGATCTTGCGGTCCATCGCGTCCAGGCCGGCCGCGTCCACTTCCATCCGCTGCAGCGCCCGATCCGCGACCGTCTTGTTGACCCGGCCGTCTCCTTCCACTTCCGCGAAGTCGCGCACGCGGCGGAGCAGCCGGTTGGCGATGCGCGGCGTTCCGCGCGCCCGGCGGGCGATCTCCCGCGCTCCTCCTTCGTCGAGAAGGACCGAGAGCTTCTGCGCCGAGCGCCGCACGATCTCTTGAAGATCGTCAGGCGGGTAGTACTCGAGCCGGCTGACGATTCCGAAACGGTCGCGCAACGGCCCGGTCAGCAGCCCCGTTCGCGTGGTCGCGCCGATCAGCGTGAAGCTCTTCAAGGGAAGCTTCAGCGCCCGGGCCCCCGCCCCGTCCCCGATCACGATGTCGAACGTGAAGCTCTCCATCGCCGGGTACAGGTTCTCCTCGATCGCGGGGTTCATCCGGTGGATCTCGTCGATGAAGAGAACGTCATTGTCGCCCAGATTCGTCAAGATTCCCGCCAGGTCGCCCTTCCGCTCCAGCGCCGGACCGGAAGTGACGTGGATCTGGGCCCCGAGCTCGTGCGCGATCACATGCGCCAGCGAGGTCTTGCCCAGCCCGGGCGGCCCGCAGAAGAGCACGTGGTCGAGCGGCTCCCGGCGCGCCGCCGCGGCCTTGACGAAGACCTTGAGGTTCTCGATCAGCGCCCGCTGTCCGACCACCTCGGCGAAATTGCGGGGACGCAGCGTCAGGTCGAACCGGGCGTCCTCGCCGGAGGCGGCGGAAGCGATCTGCCGATCATCGAGCGGGTCTTCACGCATCCGATTCCAAGGTACCACAGCGGGTCAGCGGAGGACGCGGCGCGCGCGCTGGCGTCCGCGCGGGTGCGCGGTGAGCGTGACGAAGCCCTCCGATTCGAGGAAGGGCACGGTTCCGGTGAAGGCTGCGGCATTGGTCGCGGGGGGACGCACAGGGTAGGCCTCGGCGATCCGCCCGCCCGCGGCCCGGATGCTCCGCAGGGCATGCCGGAGCAACGCTCTGGAGACACCCTGGCCGCGGAAACCCGCTTTGACGAAGAAGCAGGGGATGCTCCAGACCTGGGCCGGGTCATCGCAGGCCAGCGCCTTGGAGCGCTCCAGCTTGGGCAGATCGGATCGCGGGGCGTACGCGCACCAGCCGACCGGTTCCCCGTCGACGAACGCCAGCACCCCGCGGGAAGCGCCGGCTTTCACCAGCTCCCGCTGGCGCCGCTTCATGCGCGGGCCGTTCGCGATGCTGATGCGCTCGGAAGGCGCGAGCCGCCACCACATGCACCAGCAGCCGGCGCAGGCGCCGTTGGGGCCGAACAGCTTCTCCATCTCCGGCCACAGCTCCGGCGTCAGATCGCGGGTCTCGAGCTTCACGGCGCTCCAGCGATGAGGCGCAGCGCCTCCCGCAGCTGATCCTCGAGGGGCGCCGTGGCGCCCAGGTTCCGGCGCACCGTCTCCGCGGTTCGCTCAGCGGCCGCCGGCCGGTATCCGAGGTTCACCAGCGCCGAGAGCAGCACCTGGTCCGCGGCGGCAGCGATGGGAGGCTGGGACGGACGCGTGACCGCGAGCCCGCTGGCGCGGATGCGGTCCTTCAGCTCCAGCACGAGCCGCTCGGCCGTCTTCTTGCCGACGCCGGGGATCTTGGTCAGGCGGGCCAGCTCGCCGTGGAGAATGGCCGTGGCCAGCTCGGGCGCCGGCATCCCGGAGAGGATGTTGATGCCGAGCTTCGGACCCACGCCGGATACCGAGATCAACAGATGGAACAGCTCCTCTTCCTCCGGGCTCGCGAAACCGAAGAGTTGCAGGGCGTCGTCGCGGACGTGCGTGTAGCAGCGAAGCTGCGCGCGGCCGCCCTCCGCCGGAAGCCTGCTCATCGATTGCAGCGAGAGGTGCACCAGATACCCGACGCCTTGCACGTCGAGGATCACGACATCGCCGCGCTTCTCGACCACCACCCCCGACAGCCGCCCGATCACTTCGCGAATCTCCGCGCCAGCGCGGCGCGCCAGTCGCCCCGCCGCCGCGGCAAAGACGCTGCCGGATCCCGGGCGCGCAGCACGCCGCAGATGGCCGCGGCCAGTGCATCGCTCGCGTCGAGGCGTCCGTGGAGGGAGATCCCCAGGACCACGCCGACCATCCGACCCACCTGTTCCTTCTCCGCCCGCCCCGTCCCGGTCACGGCCTGCTTGATCATGCTGGGAGCGAAGCTGCGCACCCGCACTCCGGCCTGGGCCGCCGCGAGCAGCGCCACGCCACGCGCTTGCCCCAGCACCAGCGCGGACCTCGCGTTCCTCGCGTGGAAGACGTCCTCTACCGCCACCATCTCCGGCCGGTGGCGGAGCAGCTCGCGCGCGAGCCCCTCGTGCAGTGCGCAGAGGCGCTCCTCGATGGCGCCGGCCCCCGCGACCTCCAGGACGCCGTGGGCGAGGTGGCGGACGCAGGCCCCACCCGCGTCCTCGACGACGCCGAACCCGCAGTACCTCGAACCCGGATCGATCCCCAGGACTCTCACTCGACCCGCGACTCTATCGCGGCCATCTCCTCGTCGGAAATCTCGAAGTTGGCGTAGACGTGCTGCACGTCGTCGTTGTCCTCGAGGTTCTCGACCAGCCTGAGCACTTTCTCCGCCGTGTCGCCCTGGACCTGGACCGTGCTTCTCGGCAGGTACACGACGCGCGGAGCGCCGACGGGGAGCCTGGCCTCGAGCGCCTTGTGCACCTGGATCGCCGATCCGGGTTCGGTGCGGACCTCGAATCCGCCCTCGCCGTCACCGACCACGTCTTCCGCGCCCGCATCCAGCGCCAGCTCCATCACCTGGTCCTCACTGGCGCCCTTCTTCACCGGGACCACTCCCTTGCGCTCGAACTGGAAAGCGACCGCGCCGGACGCCGCCATGCTGCCGCCCCCCTTGGTGAAGATGGCGCGGACGTCCCCCGCCGTCCGGTTCTTGTTGTCGGTGAGGATCTCCAGGACGAACGCCACCCCGCCAGGCCCATAACCCTCGTAGGTGAGCTCGTCGTAGTTCACGCCCTCCAGCTCGCCGGTGCCCTTCTTGATGGCCCGGGTGATGTTGTCGGCGGGCATGTTCGCCTCGCGGGCGGCGAGGACGGCGGAGCGGAGCCTGGCGTTGTGGTCCGGGTCACCGCCCCCGGTGCGGGCCGCGACGGTGACTTCGCGAATGAGCTTGGTGAACAGGGCGCCCTTGCTGGCGCCCATCGCTTCCTTCTTGCGCTTGATCTTGGTCCACCGGTTATGGCCGGACATCGTGAGGCTCCCTCGACAGGGCGGCCGTCCGCTCTAGCATGTCAACCGGCGCCTTTCCAGAGCACATCCTGCTGGGAACGCGTCGGCGGCGAGGCGTCGGACATGCGCCCTCAAGGCGGCCGTCCCGGCGTGCCGCCCCGGATGCCGCAGCTCCATCCCGCCGCGGCGTCGGGCGGGATGGCCTCATCGCGCTGGACGCTGATTCCCGAGGCGCAGTGCGGAGCACTGAGGGGGAACTCGGCCAGCTCCACCGGCACCTGCCCTCGCGACACCAGCCGGAATGGCGGTGTGGCATCATCGGACAGCCCGCGGCCGAGCAGGCGCTGGGTCGATGCGCGCAAGACTGGGGTGACAACCGGAAGGGCCGGATAGAGCCCCGCGTCGAACGACGCGCCGACCGCAAGTGCGCGCGAACCCGGGACAAGCAGCAGGGGCAGCGGTGGCGGGGCCGCCAGCAAGGGCCGGACGGCGCCGTCCGGACCTTGGAGCGCGAGGGTTTCCAGATTAGCGGCTCCCGGGCCCAGGTTGAGCAGCTCGGCGTACTCGCCGTCCACGCCCGAGGCCATCACCTCCGAGATCATCATCCGCGGCAGCGCCGCTACCGTGCTGAACTTCTGCGGCGGCGTCCGGAGCGAGAAATTGAAATCGTCACGCGCCGCGAGCTGCAGCGTGTAGTCCCGCGCGGGCCTGAGCCCCTCGACGCGCACGAAGGCTGTGCAGATGAAGCTCTGGGGACCGCACGGAGGAGGAGCGCAGACGACGTCCGCGGCGGTGGCGACCACTGCGCCGGCCGCGTCCTGGATGGAGAGCTCCACATGCGCGGGCCAGTCGAGCACGAACTGCGCCGTCACCCCGGTGTCCCGGACCGAGAGCTGCGGCGTTCCGCCTTGCAGCGCGGGAGCGGCGCTGCGCGCGCAGGGCGCCGCTGTGAAGCCCTGGTCCGCGGCTGCCGACCCGTCGAGCGAGAGCGAATACCTGCCGCCCGCGACCAGCGGCGCGCTCAAGTGCAACTCGACCGGACCGTGCGCATCGGCCGAGGCGACCTCCTGCCCGCCTGGGCCGATCAGGGCCACGCGGCCGGCCTCGGCAAAGGCGCGGGCGATCGCGAGGTTCCAGGGCGTCTCTCCGCCCGCAGTCGGTGTGATCAGCTTCGCGCTGCGCGGCGGGGGAGGCACCTGATACCCGAACCGCGCTCCGTTTCCCGCCAGGCGGCGGCCGCGCTCGTCCTTCAAGCGTGGAGAGACCAGCAGGTAGTACCCGCCCGGCGGCAGCGCCTGCTCCGGGACGAGCGTGACGGACTTCCGATCCGATGCGATCTGCGCCGCCGCGGCGACCAGCAGGGTCCGTTCATGGGCCGAGAGCGGCGCGTGCTCGATCGCCGCCGCAGCCCGCTCCACGTCGGCTTCGGGGACCAGTGCCACCGTCTCGCTGCGCCCCGAGGCGGCCAACAGCTGACCTTCGTCCATGGCCTCCGAGAAGTGCACGGCGAATCGCGCGTTCCCCGGCACCGTGCCGGGCTGCGGCTCGACGTCGGCTACCGTGGGTTGCGAAGCTCCCGCATCGGTTGTCTCGCCGGGCGCGGAGACCTGCGCACAGCAGGCCAGGACCGCGGGCAACGATGCACCGACTCGCGACCAGCTCATTTCCCCTCCCGTGCGCAAGCGGCCTCCTCGCGCGCGGCCGCGTCGCGAAACAGCCCTCCAGTGAGCGCGACCAGGCCCGCGGTAGCGCGCAAGAGCGCGAAGCAGGACTCCCGCGTCCGCGCCGCAATCCACAGCGCCTGCGCCTGCCGCCGTTCGATCCAGAGCTGGGCGGCCCGATCCGCCGCGTCTCGCCGGACGCGGGCCAATTGGATGTGCGCGAGCGCGAGCTGCGTCTCCTCCCGCGCGAAGATCACCTGGGAGAGATCCCAGGTGAGGGTGAGCATCCAGGCGTGGCCGACCGCGACGTTCTGCTCGTGCAGCGGCGCCAGGCGGTACTCGCCGTTCCGGGTCCTCTCGTCATCGCGGGCCGTCGCCTGTCCGCGAAGCTGGGGCGCCCAATGCGCGGCCCGGGCCCGCGCTACGCGCGATGCGTCCTGCGCCGACGACCCACCGGCCGTTCTTGCGGCCGCCTCCTGAGTCTCCAGGAGGCCGGGTTCCGGATCGGCCGCTGGCATGGCAAGGAGCCACACTCCCAGTGTGAGTGCCGGCGGCACGTCCCCTCCCTGGGTCCGGAAGTGGACCTTCCGCAGGCCCTTTGCAGGCGCCGTGCCGTCCCGCCGAGGCCCGATTCGCCCGCTCTTCCCAGTTTCGCGGCCGATCGGGCATGCCCAGATTGGGGCGCTCGGGGTGCCAAACCGAGACCCCCTACTCCGGAGCATCCGGCGCGTGCTTGAACTTCGGCCTGCACAGAGTGAGCCGTCCTGGTCTGCCTGGCTGCGGCGTCCGGCGCCGAGCGCCCGTTCGACCACGTTCCAGACGCGCGTGCAGCAGGCGCGCACCGGAACCCCCCTCGGGTTTCTCCGGGACGGAGCCCGACTCGTCCGCGGGTCGTTCCACAAGGCCCTGCAGCTCCGCGCTCTCCGTTTCCTCTCCGGCATCTTCTCGCTGCAGCGCCGCATCGAGAGCGCATTCCTCGCCTCCGGCGCCGCCACGCAGCTCGCCGACGCGGCGCTGGCCGGCGAAAACACGCACGAGCTTGCCGGAAGGATCGCCAGGCTCGCGCGGCGGCTGTCTGGCGCGGCTGGAGTGGCGGTCCACCTGCGCACGGCCGCGGGCCTGCAGATGCTGGGCGCCGATGGCGAGCCTTGCTCGCAGGAGCTTGCTGCCCTGGGCGTCGAGACCGGACGGGTGGAGTGGGGCAAAGACTCCGCGGCCGTGCCGCTCTGCCTCCAGGAGCACCTGGTCGGGACCCTCTCTCTCCAGTTCCGTGGCGGAGTTCGCGACCTGCGTCCGCTGCGGCCGTTGCTGACCCGCGCCGCCGCGGTGCTGGCGGCGGCCGAGCGCGAATCGCGCAAGGATCGTTTCCTCTCTCTTGCCGCGCACGAGCTGAAGACGCCGCTCACCAGTATCAAGGGCTTCTCCTACTCGCTGGCCCGCCGACTCGAGAAAGGCGAGCCCAGCGATCCCCGGCACGTGCAGGTGCTCGAACGCCAGGCGGAGCGGCTTCACGCGCTGCTCGAGGAGATGCTCGAGGTTTCGCGCATCGAGACCGGCCGCTTCGTCCTCCACCAGGAGCCTTGCGAGGTGGTCGAGCTGGTGGAGGCGGCCCGCCGTTCGCTGCGCCGCCTGGGAGCGGATGCGGACGTCGAAGCGCACGTCGAGCCCTCGCTGCCGCTGCTTGCCGACCGCGAGCGGATCGAGCGGGCGCTGACGGCGATGGTGCTGCGCGCGCGCGGGCTCGGCCCGGTGCGCATCGATGCCGGCCGCGAGGGAGTGACGGCCGAGGTGCGCGTCCACTGGACCGGCGACCCGCTTGCCGATCCGCAGGACGCGCTGGGGCCGCACTGGGAGCTGCCACAGCAGCAGCGGCAGGGGCTGGGGATGGCCTTGCTGATCGCGCTCAAAGCCGCGGAGCTGCACGGCGGCTCCCTCCAGGCGGAGACCCACGCGTTCGTGCTCCATCTGCCGCTCCGGGCCCGGCTTGCGGGGCGGGGCGGAACCACGGAAGGGCGCGTGCTGGTGGTCGACGACGACGAGCCGATCGCGCGGATGATGGCGGAGTTCCTCGCCGAGCACGGCTTCGAGGCGGACTGGGCTGGCGGCGGCCGCGCGGCGCTGGCGAAGATCAACGCCGAGCCGCCCGACGCCATCGTGCTGGACCTGCGCATGCCTGACATGGACGGCCGCGCGCTGCTTGCGGCCGTACGCGCTTCAGGGCTGGCGCCGCGAGTCGTCCTCTTCTCCGCGGACCGGGAAGTTGCCGCTGCGGCGCAGGAGCTGGCTTGCGAGGCGTTCGTGGAGAAACCGTTCGCACCGGAGTCGCTGCTGGCGGCGGTCCGCCGCGCGCTTGCGCCACCGCTTTCGCCATCGAAATAGGCGATTTTCGCCGCTAGCCCCAGCCGCCCGCCGAAGGCCGATCAGGAGCTACGCGTTTCTCTACCGGCAGTCCCTCGACTCGAGCTCCGCCACACGCTTCTTGAGCTGCTGGATCTCCTGAGCCTGCGTCTCGTACGCGTCGCGGTAGTGCCGCGTCTTCGCCTGCTCTTCGCGCAAGACCGCGTCGCCGTGGCTGCAGGCCGTGCCGAGCACCAGCGCCACGACCGCGAGCTTCATTGCACGCGCCTCAGCCGCTCGAGCATCTCCGGGGGCGGGAGGAAGCCGGTGACGCGCGCCGGCCCGTCGCCAGGAACCGCGCACTCCGGCGGCTCGTCGCGACAGGCCAGCATCAACACCGTGGGGAGGCCCGGCACGTTGTACTTCCGGTAGAGCTCGTCGGTCTGGTCCGTCTCCTCGGTCCCATCGATCTTCAGCGGCACGAACCGGTCGGCCACTTCCTTCGCCACCACGGGGTCCGTCCAGGTGTGCAGATCGAGCTCCTTGCAGGCCGCGCACCATTCGGCGGAGAAGTCGATCAGGAGCGGCTTGCCCGTGGCGCGGGACTGCTGCACCGCCGCCTTTTCGTCGCGGACCCAGGCGATCTGGAACGACTTCTCGCTCCGCGGCTCCCCCGCCCAGCCGAACCGCAGGCCGAGGCCGGCGACGAGCAGACCCAGGGCGACGAGCTTCATCGCCTTCTCGCGCCGGTCGCCGTGAAACGACAAACTGAGCGCGCCCAGGGCGACCCCCACGAACGCGAGCACGCCCGTGGCGATGCCGACCGCGCGCGCGGAGAGCGGCAGGGGACCGGCGCGCGGGATGAACGGCAGCACCAGGGAGACAGCCGCGGCTAGCAGCGCAACGCCGAGCACGCTCTTCACGGTCTCCATCCAGGCGCCGGAGCGCGGCAACCGCAGCGAAGTCGCTCCCAGCACGAAGAAGAGCAGACCCATGCCGATGGCGTACGTGAACAGCATCCAGAACCCGAGCACCGGGCTGCGCTGCGTCGCCACATAGGCGAGCACGCCCGCCAGCACGGGGCCCGTGCAAGGGGCAGCGATGATGCCGGCGACCAGCCCCATCCCGAAGGCGCCGGCATGGCCGGTCCCCTTCACGCCCGAGAGCTTCTGCTGGAGGCCCGAAGGCAGCGCGATCTCGAAAGCGCCGAACATGCTGGCCGCCAGGGCCACCAGGAACACGGCCAGCAGGACCACGACCGCCGGCGACGAGAGCGCCGTGCCGAACGCCTTTCCGGAGAGCGCCGCGAACACTCCGAGGGCCGAGTACATCGCCGCGATCCCAGCGACGTAAGTGGCTGAAAGAGCTACGGAACGAGAGCGGTGCTGAGCCTGCCCGGCGCCGAAGATGCCCACTGTGATCGGGATGAGCGGGTAGACGCACGGAGTGAGGCTGGTGAGCACCCCGCCCAGAAAGAGCACGGCAAACGTGCCCACCGACACGCCAGCCGCCAGGCCAAGCTTTCCGGAGAGGTCGGCACCCGGTCCGACGCTCTGCGTCAAAAGCGCTGGCAGGAGGGGCAATGCGACACCGACCGCCAAGGCGAGGAGCAGTCGGGGAAACCACTTTTTCATCGGCGCCATCCTAACCGCGTCAGCCTTGACCCGCAGCGGGCGGGGTTATAATAGACCAGTCCAGTCCACATTAGGAACCACATGCCGATCAAGCTCCCCATCTACATGGACAACAACGCCACCACCCCCCTCGATCCGAGGGTGCTGGAGGCGATGATGCCGTATCTCACGACCGAATTCGGCAATGCCGCCTCGCGCAGCCATCCCTTCGGCTGGAAGGCCGAAGAGGCCGTGGACCGGGCGCGCGAGCAGATCGCGTCGATGATCGGCGGCAACGAGAAGGAGATCGTCTTCACCTCGGGCGCGACCGAGAGCATCAACCTGGCGCTCAAGGGCGCCGCCGAGTTCTACAAGGAAAAGGGCAATCATCTCATCACGGTCCGAACCGAGCACAAGGCGACGCTCGACACCATGAAGCGGCTCGAGCGCCAGGGGTTCGACGTCACATACCTCCCGACCGACAAGGACGGCCGCATCAGCGCGAAGCAGCTGCGCGAGGCCATCAGCGAAAAGACCATCCTGGTCTCGGTGATGCTGGCGAACAACGAGATTGGGACCGTCCAGCCCATCGCGGAACTTGGCGAGGTTACGCGCGAGAAGGGCGTCCTCTTTCACGTCGACGCGGTCCAGGGCGTGGGCAAGGTGCCCTTCGACGTCGAGAAGATGAAGGTCGACCTTGCCTCGCTGTCGGGGCACAAGATCTACGGCCCGAAGGGCATCGGCGCTCTCTGGGTCCGGCGGAAGCCGCGCGTCCGCATCGCCCCGATCATCGACGGCGGCGGCCATGAGCGCGGCATGCGCAGCGGCACCCTGAACGTCCCCGGCATCGTCGGCTTCGGGAAGGCTGCGGAGCTCGCGCAGCAGCTCATGCCCGAGGAGACCAAGCGGACGTATCAGCTGCGGAAGCGGCTGCAAGACTACCTGTTCAGCCACCTCGATCACCTGGAGCTGAACGGGCACCCCACCGAGCGCCTGCCGGGCAACCTGAACACCAGCTTCGCTTACGTGGAGGGCGAGGCCCTGATGATGGCGATCAAGAACGTCGCCGTGTCCTCGGGGTCTGCCTGCACGAGCGCCAGCCTGGAACCCAGCTACGTGCTGCGCGCGTGCGGCGTCTCCGAGGATCTGGCGCACACTTCCATCCGCTTCGGCATCGGAAGGTTCAACACCGAAGAGGAAGTGGACTACGTGGGCAAGTACGTGGTCGACCAGGTCCGGCGGCTGCGCGAGATGAGCCCGCTCTACGAAATGGCGAAGGAAGGGATCGACCTCTCGAAGATCGAGTGGGCCGCTCATTAGCCCCGGCCGCCAAAGGCGGCTCAGGGGCTACGCTTTAGACTCAGACTGGAGAAGACCGATGGCATACGGCGACAAGGTCCTGGATCACTACGAGAACCCGCGGAACGTCGGGACGCTGGACAAGAGCGACCCGAACGTGGGTACCGGCCTGGTCGGCGCGCCGGCCTGCGGCGACGTCATGCGTCTTCAAGTCAAGATCAGCGACGACGGCAAGATCGAGGACGCCAAGTTCAAGACGTTCGGCTGCGGGTCCGCCATCGCCTCGTCCTCGCTGGTGACGGAGTGGGTGAAGGGCAAGTCGGTCGACGAGGCGCTCACCATCAAGAACACGCACATCGCCAAGGAGCTGGCGCTGCCGCCGGTGAAGATCCACTGCTCGGTGCTGGCAGAGGACGCCATCAAGGCCGCCATCGCCGACTGGAAGAAGAAGAAGGGGCTCGCCCCCCAGGCGGAGCACAAGCCCGAGGAGCAGAGGGTCGATGGCTGAGCCGCGCATCCACGTCACGCCCAGCGCCGCGCAGCAGATCAAGGCGCAGCTCGCCCGCCGCCCGCAGACGAAGCCGCAGAGCGGCGTTCGGTTGGGCGTGAAGGGTGGCGGCTGCTCGGGGATGAGCTACGTGATCGAGTACTGCGATCAGCCGCGGCCGAAGGACCAGGTCTTCGAGGTCGACGGCGCCAGGGTCTACGTGGACCCCAAGAGTCTCGTCTACCTGAACGGCACGACGTTCGACTTCGTGGATACTTTTCAGCAGAAGGGCTTCAAGTTCGTGAACCCGCAGGTCAAGAGCGAGTGCGGGTGCGGCGAGTCCTTCTCGGTCTGAGCTTTCGATGAGCGATCGCACATGCTGGAGCTGCGGCGGCGGGGTCGCAGCGAGGGATGCCCTTTGCCCTTCCTGCGCGAAGGTGCAGCCGCCGGTCCCGGCGGGCGCCAGCCTCGACAAGTTCGCCCTGCTCGGGCTCGAGCCGTCGTTCGACGAGCAGCAGGGCCTGGACGACCAATTCCGCGCGCTCTCCCGCAAGCTCCACCCCGACCGGTTCGCCCGCGCCACCCCGAGGGAACGGCGCTACTCCCTCGAGCAGACCACGCTGCTGAACGACGCCTACAAGACGGTCAAGGATCCGGTCCGGCGCGCCGAGCATCTGCTGGCGCTGCGCGGGATCAAGGTCGAGCCCAAGATGTCGCCCGAGTTTCTCGAGCAGACCCTGGAAGACCGCGAAAGGCTGCTCGAGGCGAAGATGTCCGGGGCACCGCTGGACCCGCTGGCCAAAGGCGTGCGCGAGCAGCGCGACCGGACGCTCAGCCAGGTCCGCGAGCTGGTGGAGAACGGCGGCGATCTCGCCCAGGCCGCCGAGCTGCTGGCGCGCATGCGCTATTACGCGCGCTACCTCGACGAGGTCGAGGGACGCTCGGTGGAGCTCTGATGCCCGCCCTCCTCCAGATCAGCGAGCCGGGCGAAAGCCGCGCGAAGGAAGCCTGCACCACCGGCGCGGTCGGCATCGATCTCGGCACCACGAACTCGCTGATCGCCATCGTCCTCGGCGACGGGAAACCACACGCCCTCGCCGTCGACGAAGGCAGCACGCTGCTCCCCTCGGTGGTGCACTACGGCGAAGGCGGGGGACCGGGATCGGTGGTGGTCGGCCAGGCCGCGCGCAGGTTGGCCGCGGAGTTCCCCCGCGACACCATCGTCTCCGTGAAGCGCTTCATGGGCCGCTCCTCGGCGGACCCGGAGACGCGGCGGCTGAGCCCGTACCGGTTCGCGGAAGGCGAGTCGGGCGTGGTGCGCTTCGTGGTGGACGGCGCGCGCGTGGTCAACCCGGTGGAGGTGTCGGCCGAGGTCCTGCGCGCGCTGCGCACGCGGGCCGAGGACCGTCTCGGCATCAAGGTGAACCAGGCGGTGATCACCGTGCCCGCGTACTTCGACGACGCGCAGCGGCAGGCCACCAAGGAGGCCGGGCGGCTCGCCGGCCTGGAAGTTCTGCGCCTGCTCAACGAGCCCACCGCGGCAGCGCTGGCGTACGGCCTCGACAAGCGATCGGAGGGGACGTTCGCGGTCTACGATCTGGGAGGCGGCACCTTCGACATCTCCATCCTGCAGCTGCAGCGGGGCGTCTTCGAGGTGAAGGCGGTGGGCGGCGACTCCGCGCTGGGCGGTGACGACTTCGACCGCGCGCTGGCGGAGATGCTCCTCGAAGGACAGGAGCGCACCCCGCGCAAGGTGCGCGAGGCGATCGATGCCGCCAAACGCGCCAAGGAAGAGCTGACGCGCGTCGAGGTCACCGAGGCGCTGGGAAAGCGCGTCACGCGCGCGCAGCTCGAGGCGGCCATCGGGCCGCTGATCGAAAAGACCGGAGGTCCGTCCCGCCGGGCGTTGCGCGATGCCGGCGTGCCCGACGGCAAGGGGCTCGATGGCGTGATCCTGGTGGGCGGGTCGACCCGGGTCCCCGCCGTGCGGCGCTACGTCCGCGAGCTGTTCGGGATGGAGCCGCTCGCCGACATCGACCCCGACGAGGTCGTCGCCCTGGGAGCGGCGGTGCAGGCGGATCTGCTCACCAGCGAGAGCCCGCAGCACGACGTGCTCTTGCTCGACGTGGCGCCGCTCTCGCTCGGGCTGGAGACGATGGGCGGCCTGGTGGAGAAGCTGATCCTGCGCAACACCACCATTCCGGCGCGCGCCACGCAGGAGTTCACCACCTTCGCCGACGGCCAGACCGGGATGGACATCCACGTCCTGCAGGGCGAGCGCGAGCTGGTGCAGGACAACCGGTCGCTGGCCAAGTTCACGCTCTCCGGCATCCCTCCTCTTCCCGCCGGCCTGGCGCGCGTCGCCGTCACCTTCCAGGTGGACGCGGACGGCATCCTCTCCGTCACCGCGCGCGAGCAGCTCACCGGCGTCTCGCAAACCATCACCGTGAAGCCGTCGCACGGGCTCACCGACGAGGAGATCGAGCGGATGCTCCTCGCCTCCATCGAACACGCGGAAGAGGACGTGCAGGCGCGGCTGCTGATCGACAACCGGGTCGAGGCGCAGCGGATCCTCAAGGCCGCCGAGAAGCAGCTCGACTCGAACGGCGACTTGCTCTCTGCCGACGAGCGGCGGCAGATCGAGGCGCAGATGGCCGTGGTCCGGACCGCCGCGCAGGGCACCGACCACACCGTCATCCACGGCGAGATCGAGAAGCTCGATCGGGTGAGCGCGGACTTCGCCAAGCGGGTGATGGATCGCGGGATCGAGCGCGCGCTCAAGGGTCACTCGGTCGGCGAGTTCGACCAGGGCGAGCTCTCGCCGCACGCGAAAAAGGCGTACGAAGCGTTGCGGGAGGACTGAAGCATGCCCCGCGTCACCATCTACGATCCGCGCGGCGCGAAGGAAGCGGAAGGCGAAGTGCCGGCGGGAGTCAACCTGCTGCAGGCCTCCCAGCAACTGGGCGCGAAGCACGGCTCCGCCTGCGGCGGCGTGTGCGCCTGCTCCACCTGCCACTGCTGGGTGAAGAAGGGATTCGAGTCGCTGGAGGAGATGGGCGACTGCGAAGCGGACATCCTCGACCGGGCCTACGACGTGAAGCCGTACTCCCGCCTGGGCTGCCAGGCGGTGCTCGACGGGAAGGACGTCGAGTACCAGATCACCGAGGAATCCGAAAAGACGTGGTACGACGAGCACCCGAAGGAGCGTCACGAGGCGGAGGCCAAAGGCCTGTGGCCCCCGAAATGACCGCTCTCCACCCGCTGGACCGACCATGCCCCAGAAGCTGACCTGGCACGACGTGCAGGACATCGGCATCGCGCTGCACGAGAAGTTCCCGGACACCGACCCGCTCTCGGTACGCTTCACCGATCTGCACCGCTGGGTGCGCGAGCTGCCGGGCTTCTCCGACGACCCGAACAAGTCGAACGAGAAGATCCTGGAAGCGATCCAGATGGCCTGGCTCGACGAGCGCGACGATTGAAACCGGCCGCCGCCTGGAAGGCCCTGAAGAAGTACGCCTCGGGCAAACCCGGCGCCTGGGAGGACCACCCCTGGGGCGAGACGGTCTACAAGATCGGCAAGAAGGTTTTCGTCTTTCTCGGCCACCAGGACTACGGCTACGGGATGTCGTGCAAGCTGCCCGATTCCGGCGAGGCGGCGATCACGATGTTTTCCTGGGCCGAGCCCACCGGGTACGGACTCGGCAAGTCGGGCTGGGTGAGCGCAAGGTTCGAGCCGAAGGACGACGTGCCCGTCGATCTGCTCAAGCAGTGGATCGATGAGAGCTACGCCGCCGTGGCCCCCAAGCGCGCGTCATCCGTAACCGCCAAACGCTCGCAGCGGGGCCGCTCGCGTGGCGCATAGCCCGGGACGAGTTGGCCGAAAGGCAGCTCAGGCGAGCGGGCCGACCAGGAGCACGTCGACCTCCGCGCCGTCCTCGATCCGGCCCTCTCCCGGCGGTACCACCGCCACCGCGTTCGCGCCTGACCAGGAAGCGATCTGCATGCTGCTCTGCTGACCTCCTGGCGAGAAGATCAGGTGTGAGCCTTCCGCGGTGACCGAACCCCGGGGAAAGAAGGTGAGCCCCTCGACCGGCGAGAGCGTGCCGCGCAAACGCGCCCGCGCCCGAGGACGAGCGGGCTTCGGGTCGCCCGACAGCAGGCGGATGGCGAGCCGGACGAACAGCTCGAAGCCGAGCGTCGCCGCGGCGGGGTTTCCCGGCAGCCCGAAGACGATCCGCGCGCCGGACGCAGTTCCGAAGAGCACCGGCTTGCCCGGCCGGATCGCGACGGTATGGAAGATCAGCTCCCCGCCCAGCCGCTCGAGCGCGTCCTGCGCGTGATCGTGGTCGCCGACGGACGCGCCGCCGGTGGTAAGCAGGATGTCGGCGGGAGCGTCGCGGAGCCGCTCCGCGATGCGGTCCACCGAATCGGGTGCGACCCCGAGGCGCAAGACGTCTGCGCCGGCATCGCGGGCGAGAGCGGCCAGGGTCAGGCTATTCGTCTCGACGATCTTTCCCGGCCCGGGTTCCTCGCCGACGGGCACGAGCTCGCTGCCGGTGCAGAGCAGCGCGATCCGTGGACGCCGGTGCGCGCGCACGGAGCCGACGCCGCAAGCGGCCGCGAGCGCGAGGTCGGCCGCGTCGAGCACGCGGCCTGGCGGCAGCGCTTCCGCGCCGGCCGTGAGCTCTTCGCCGCGCCGCCGGATATGCTGTCCGGCCTCCGGCGGTCGCTGCACGCGCACGGTTGCGCCTTCGCGGACTGCATGCTCCTGCATGACAACGCAGTCGGCAGCGGGGGGCAGCGGAGCGCCCGTGAAGATGCGCGCGGACTCTCCCTTCGAGAGCGGCCGGGACCAGGGCGGATCGCCCGCGGCGATCTCTCCAGCGACGCGCAACGGTCCGCCCGCTTCGCTCGCCCGAAGCGCATAGCCGTCCATCATCGAGATGTCGGTCGCGGGCTGGTCGCGCCGGGCGCGGACTGCTTCAGCGAGGACGCGGCCGTACGCCTCGGCGAGAGGGACCTCTTCGGCCGGAAGCGGCCGCGCGCGGTCCCGGATCGCAGCGAGCGCCTCTTCCAGGGAAGTCATCATCCGCTGGGTACCCGCAAGAAACAGAAAAGCCCCGGCCGGTGGGCCGAGGCTCCGCTGTCCAGTAGCGGGCGCAGACCGCTGCGCTCAGGGGTCCGCCGCCGGGGCGTCGGTGGTGCCGAAGAGAGGACTCGAACCTCCACGGGGTTGCCCCCACCAGACCCTGAATCTGGCGTGTCTGCCAATTCCACCACTTCGGCGCGACGCCAGAAAAGCCGTGGCGATCTAACGGACTGCACGATTCAAGTCAAGGAGGCGCCCTGCAATGATGCACCGCATGGACAAGGCCCCCCCTCCTGTGGTCGCATGTCCCACCTGGGTGGGAGGAGCGTGAAGAGGCGAGGGATCATGGCCGGGCGGCGCGTCCTCATCGTGGACGACGAAGAGGGATTCCGCGACGGAGTCGCGGACCTGCTCGGCATGGAGGGATACGACGTGTCCGTGGCGCGGGACGCGGTCGAGGCGGTTCGCGTGCTTCCCGTGTTCCGGCCGGAAGTCATCCTGCTCGACCTTCGCATGCCCCATCTCGACGGCGAAGCATTCCTGCGCGGCATGACGGGGCTGCCGGCCAGCAGCCGCGTCCCCGTCGTGCTCATCTCCGCGAAAGAAGATCTCGCGCAGGTTGCTTCTCGCACCGGAGCGGCCGGGTACCTGAGCAAGCCCTTCGAAGCGCCGCAGCTTCTCTCGCTGCTGGAGAAGGTGCTGCCGTAGCGCCTGGTGTCTGAGGCTCAAGCGTGGACCCTGAGCCACCTTTCGGTGGCGGGGGCTAATCCCAATGCCGCTCAGTCAAGCGATTGACGTGGTCGTCGTCGTTGACGTTGTCGTGTGCGTGGACGGCGACGGCGACGGCGACGTGGCGGTGGACGACCGGGCACGTCGGGTGTGCCTGGTACACAGCGTTCATGCTCAGCTTTCAAAAACTCGACGTGTACAGGTGCGCCATCGAGTTCCTGGCACTGACCGCGCAAGCTGCCGAACAGATTCCAAGGGGAAACGCCACGTTGCTGGATCAGTTA
>DATBZA010000161.1:0-18667 GCA_036513415.1 Myxococcales bacterium
CCTTCGTCAAGTACGGCGTCGATCCGACCGTCCCGAGCTCCCACATCCGCGAGGTCCTGGAGACGACGATCACCACCTTCAACCTGCTCGATCCGGCGACTGGAGCGTTCAACCCGGCCGGGACGACCACCGACGAAACCATCCGGGTCCTGATCGCGACGCCCATGGCAACGAGCGCGCCGGCGTGCACCGGTGGCCTCGCCCCGTTCGGAAACTGCGCTCCGCTGGTGGTGTTCCGGCACGGACTCGGGCGGGGGCGGGCGGACCTGCTCACCGTAGCCGACTCGTTCGCAGCGAAGGGATTCGTGACCGCCGCCATCGACGCCGCCGACCATGGAGACCGCTCGTTCTGCACTAGCGGCCAGGCCACGCTGACCATCGGGGGCGTGACCGTTCCCCAGTGCGTGACCGGCGTGTCCTGCACGACCACCCTCCCGGCGGGGGCGCAAGGCGATGCGAGTCCCCCTGGCATCTGTGCCAACGACCCGACCACCGGCCGCGACCCGACCAAGTTCGTCAAGCAGCCGGTCAGCGCGGCCTGCCGCGCCAATCCGGCGTCCTGCAGCTATGCAGGCGCGGACGGCATTCCACTGGTCTCGTCCAACTACCTGGTGAGCGCGAACTTCTTCCGCACCCGCGACACGCTCCGGCAGGACATCATCGACCAGTCTCAGCTCGTTCGGGCGATCGCCTTCGTCCCCCAGGGTCCCCCGCCGAGCGGGAATGCGCTGTTCGACTACATGGTGGTGCAAGGCGCGATCATCGACCCGGCAAAGGTCTACTTCGCCGCCCAATCGCTGGGGTCGATCCAGGGCGCCGCCGACGTGGCAACCAACCCGCGCATCTCTCGCGCCGTGCTCAACGTGGGTGGCGGCACGGTGGTCGACGTGTTCACGACCTCACCGGCGTTCTCGTCCACGACCAACGCGTTGCTGGCCTCGCTCGGCATCCTTCCAGGGGCGAACTCCGCCTATCTGCAGTTCCTGATCGTGGCGAAGATGATCCTCGACCCAGCCGACCCGGTGAACTTCGCGGGGCACCTCACGGCGAACCCGCTGCCGAACCTCCTCGCCAATCCCAACGGAAGCGTCCTCCAGGCCCCCAAGTCTCTGCTGACCCAGGCCGCGTTCTGCGACCAGACGGTCCCCAATCCGTGGAACTACATCCTCGACTCCACGGCGGGTACCGGCCCGCTGCCTCCCACCGGCGCCCCCGGCACCTTCGAGCTCTTCTTCAAGAGCAACAGCGCACCGACGCCCACTGATCTTGCAGCATGCCCCGCGCCGACCAGCGGCCAGCCGCCTCCAGTCACCGCCGTCAACCACGGCTTCTTGACCGACTGGGCGGCCGGCAACGCCACCGTCCTCGGACAAGGGCGCGCGGCTGACTTCCTCAGCGGGACCGCTTCTCCATCCTCTATCGTTCTCGTGCAGTGACCGAGGCCACCCCATGCGCAAACTGATCGTAGCTCTGCTCCTCGCGCCCGCGGCGGCCTTCGCCGGCGGTTACGCCATCCCTAACGAGAACGCGCGCGACCTGGCGCTCTCGCAGGCTACCGTAGCCGCGCAGAATGGACCCGAGGCGGCCCATACCAATCCGGCGGCGCTCGCCGGCCAGCAGGGGCTCGGGTTCGCGGGCAATCTGGAGGTGCTCTACAACCGCACCACCTGGTCCGATCCGTCGCTCGGTTCCGCGACGATCAACAAGAAGGCGAACACTCCTCCGGAGGTCGCGATCTCCTACGGCAACAAGCTTCCCAACGGGATGCCGTACGGGGTCGGCGCCGCAGTCCTCGTCGTCGGTGGGGGTTCGCTGCTCTGGCCGCAGGGATGGGCAGGCGCCGGACGGATCCAGACGGTGGAGCAGAAAGCGTGGCTGACGGAGGTGGGCGCGGCCATCCAGCCGCACCAGCTGTTCAAGTTTGGCGCCAGCCTTCTCTACTACCGGATCGTGGAAGATCTCAGTCAGCAAATCAGCGTCATCAACTCGACGGCCAGGCTCGGCCTATCCGGTGACCGCTTCAGCTACGGGCTCTCGACCGAAATCCATGCCCCTGAAGGCATCCCGCTCACCCTGGGAATCGCCTACCGCCACCAGGCGCCTCTGACGCTGGATGGGCACGCGCACTTCGAGAACGTTCCCCCGCCATTCCAAACTTCGCTCCAGGACCAGCAGGCGTCGGAGAAGCTGACCGTGCCCAACGACTTCTACGTCGGCCTGGCCTACGACGTCGTGCCCAACCTCAAGCTGATGGGAAGCTGGAACCTCGAGCGCTGGCGCGTGTACGGTCAGGACCAGTACATCGGGGAGAAGGGCCTCATCATCACCGTCCCACGCCGCTACCACAATGCCTGGGTCTACCGGTTCGGCGCCGAGTACACCAAGGCGAGCTTCCTGCCTGCGCTCACGCTGCGCGGCGGGTTCCTGCGCAGCGTCTCCAAGCAGCCTACCGACACCATCTCTCCCACGCTGACGGACGCAAACAGCTGGGCATTTTCGCTCGGAGCCGGCTACGAGATCATTCCCAACCTGCGCGCCGACGCGGCCTTCCAGTACGCGCTTTTCGACAAGGTGACCGCCACCGGCGCCGATGCATTCCCCGGCCACTACAACACGCACGTGTACCTGATGTCCGTCGGCCTGGTGTACCGCCTCCCGAATCTCTAGCCGCGGCCGCCGGAGGCGGCTCAGCGTGCTAGCGTCGCGCGCGGTGGACCCGCTGGCAAGGCTCGGCCAGGCGCTGGCCGAGGCAGGATATGCGTTCGTGACGCCGACGCCGGAGACGCACCGCCGCGTGCTCGCGCGCGGCGGCGAGGCGCGAACGCTGCGCGACGTCTTCGGCTGGAGCCGGCCTTTCGCCCGCGGCGCGTTGCCGCAGCGCTTGTTCGACCTGCTGGAAGAGGCGGGCGCGGTCGAAAGCGCGGGACCGCTGTTGCGGAGCCGGGTGCGCTTCTCGTCTCTGGGTCCGCTCCTGCTCGCCCACTCGGCGTACCCGACCACCGCGGCGGACGCGGTCTTCCTGGGACCGGACACGTACCGGTTCGCCTCGTTCGTCCAGTCGCGCGCCCCGCCGCGGATTGCCTCGCTCGCCGACGTCGGCTGCGGGACGGGCGCCGGAGGCCTGCTGCTCGCTTCGCGCGCCGGATCCGTCCAGCTGCTGGACGTCAACCCCTCGGCCCTGCGTTTCGCGCGCGCGAACTGCGAGCTGAATGGGATCCCCGCCGTCGTCGAGCAGAGCGACGTGCTTTCCGGCGCCGCCGGCGCCCTGGATCTGATCATCGCGAATCCGCCTTACCTGGCCGATCCCCTGCGCCGCGCGTACCGGGATGGCGGCGGCGACCTCGGAACCGGGCTCTCCCTGCGCATCGTGCGAGAGGCGCTCGAGCGGTTGCGGCCGGGGGGCCGCTTGCTGCTCTACACCGGGACAGCCGTGGTCGAGGGTGAACACCTGCTCCAGCAGTGGCTCGCCCCCTTGCTGGAGGGAGTCCCGCACGAATATTTCGAACTGGATCCCGACGTGTTCGGCGAGGAGCTCGAAAATCCGCCATATGCGGCCGCGGACCGCATTGCTGTCGTGGGTCTGGATGCCCTGAGGCCATGAGAAACCCCCCACAATCTCGTGCAAGAGGCCCGACCGGCGGACATCCTGGAGGGCCGATGGATTCCCGGCAGCTCCACCTTGCGCTGGACCGCTTCGCGCGCAACCGGCTGGAGCCTTCCTTGCCCGATCGCCCGCCGCTCGAAGGCGACCCCGACCTCCTCCGTGCGCTGGAAGTGGAGTTCCTCGAAGCCGAGCGGGCTGCCGTCGTGAAGCGCGCGGCGGAGGCGCCGGCGGCGCCCGACGCGTTCGTACGCTGGTTCGAGGCGCTGCGCGAGGTCGGACCGGGGCAGGGCGATCCCCTCTTCCCCTGGCTAGCGGAGTCGGCCTCGCTGGCCCAGATGCGTTGGTTCCTCGCCCAGGAGGTGGCGGGCGAGGCCGGCTTCGACGACCTGGTCGCCTTGACGCAAGTGAAGATGCCGGCGCAGGCGAAACTCGAGCTCGCCCGCAATTACTGGGACGAGATGGGCCGCGGGCGGGCGTCGGCGATGCACGGTCCGCTCCTCTCGGACCTGGCCCGCGCCCTCGACGTGCAGGCCCGCGCGGAGAGCACGGTCTGGGAGTCTCTCGCGCTCGCGAATCTGATGGTCGGCCTCGCTCTCGAGCGGCGCCTCGCCTACCAATCGATCGGCGCGCTCGGCGCCATCGAGCTGACGGCGCCGGGACGGGTGGTGCTCGTCGACCGCGGCCTTGCCAGGCTGGGCGTGGCCAAGGCCTCGCGCCGTTACTTCACCCTGCACGCGACGCTCGACCTGCAGCACAGCGAGGCCTGGAACCGCGAAGTGCTCCGGCCGCTGGTTGCGCGGGAGCCGCGCGCCGCGCGCGCGATCGCGGAAGGAGCGCTGATGCGGCTACAGGCCGGTGCGCGCTGCTTCGCGCGGTACCGGCACGAATTCGGACTACAACCACCCGAGGCGGCGCAGGACGTCCGCGTCGGTTCGTAGGTACCGATCGCCGATGTCGGATCGGTAGCGCACGTTGGGCAGGACCACCGTGCTCACCAGCGAATAGGCCGCGCGCTGGGCGTCCTGCACCGTCTCGCCGCGCCCGGTGACCACCAGCGCGTATCCGGACGGGCCGCTGGTCACGAGCCGTCCACCCTCCAGCATCAGCTCGCCGAAGTGAAGCTCTTCCTCTTCCTCGGCCGACAGCGTGCGCCGGAACGCCAGCGGCTGACCTCGCGCGGACACGGTCGCTTGCGGGTACGGAAACGGCGGCACGGTGAGCACCACGCCGACGGCGAATCCTCCGTGCGTGCGGAAGCTGCGCGGCCGATCGCGGCGCAACATCGCCATCAGGATGGTGTCCCAGGAATCGACGTGCAGCGCTTCGAGGATGGCGAATCCGGGATATCCGAACCGGCAAGTCAGCTCCAGCGGCCAGATCCCGCCTTCGTTCACGATGGTGTTCAGGTTGATGTAGCCCTGATACCGGCCCTCCCGGAGGATCGGGGCGAGGCGCCCCAGCGTCGATTGCAAGAAAGGCCCGGCGCCGCGGTAGGTGACCAGCGTCCCCATCTCGCCCGTCAGCTCTCCCAGATCGCCGGGGAAGAACCGCTTGTGCTCCCAGTCCAGGCAGGCCGGCTCGAGAAACGCTTCGCCGTCGAAGTAGGCGCCCACGCCCATCTCGACTCCGGCCACGTGCTCCATCAACACGAACGAGGGCCGGTCGATGAAGGTCCATTCCCGGCGCTGCAGCTCGAGGACGGCGGTCACGTCCGACCCGTCGGGCAGCTCGCCCACGTAGTTGCGAGTGGACGAGAAGCTGCCGTTGAGCTTGAAGACGTAGCGCGCCGGGTTCCGCTGGACGAACCCGATCGCATCGTCGAATCCGTCGAAGGCGTGGACCCTGGCGGTGCGCAGGCCGGCGTCGTGCAGCGCAGCCTGGCCGAACGCGCGATCGTTCTCCAGACGCTCGCCCAGCGCACCGCCGCCGATGACCTGAAAGCCCTCCCGCCGCAGCTCGTCCTGCTCGATGCCCAGCGTGGACTGCTCGAAGATCACCAAGCCCTCCCGGCCGACCCAGCCGAGCTCGCGGCGCCAATCGGGCGTGCGCGCGACGATCCCCGCTAGGACCTCCTGGCAGGCTTCGTCGGAGATGAAGACGCGGACTTCGTGCCCGCGCCCGGCAAGCCGCCGGTAGAGGTCGCCGAGGTCGTTCGACTCGCCGATCCCGAGCACGCGCACGCGCCGACACATATCGCAAATCGCGTGCGACTCGCGAAGAGGGCGTCTAGGATCCGCGCCCCGACCCTCGTGAGGAGCCTGATGCGAACGACCGCCGTGCTGCTCTGCCTGGCCATCCTCTCCTGCAAGTCCACTCCGGCCGCCAAGCCCGCCCAGCCGCCGCAGACGGCGGCCGCGCCCGCCTCGCCGGCGAATCCGCCTGCGACGCAGGTGACGGGTGCGCGACAGAAAGTGTCCGAGACGGCAGGCCAACCGGGTACCCCGCCTGTTCCCCCGGAGCAGCAGGGGACCACCTCCGCGGGCCTCGCTCGACAGGCGCCGCCGGCCGGGATCGATCTCTCCGCGCTGGATCGCTCGGTGGGTCCCTGCGACGACTTCTACAAGTTCGCCTGCGGGAGCTGGCTGGCAAGGACGCCCATTCCCGAGGACCGCCCGCAGTGGGGCCGGGGCTTCAGCGAGGTCCTGCAGCGCAACGAGGTGGTGCTGCGCGAGATCCTGGAGAAGAACGCCCGCGGCGCACCCGATCCCGCGGACCCCTTCGCCAAGAAGGTGGGCGATTTCTACGCCACCTGCATGGACGAGCAGAAGGCGGAGACGGCCTCCTTCGCCACCCTGCGCAAGCAATTGCAGGCCATCGACCAGATCGCCGACTCCCGCGCGCTGGCACGTCGGGTTGCGCAGCTGCACCGCGGCGGCGCGCGCGCCTTCTTCGGCTTCGGCGCGCGCCAGGACTTCAAGGACGCGACGCAGGTGATCGGCGGAGTCGACCAGGGCGGCCTGGGACTTCCCGATCGCGACTACTACTTCCGCGACGACAAGAAGTCCGAGGAGCTGCGGGCCCTTTACCTCGACCACGTCGGCCGCATGCTCTCCATGGCAGGCGATGCGCAAGCGCAGGCGCACGCCCGGCGCATCTTCCAATTGGAGACGGACCTGGCCAGGGCATCGCTGGACCGCGTCTCGCGCCGCGACCCGAGCAAGACCTACCACCGCCTGGATCGCACCGGGCTGCTCACGGCGGCGCCGCACTTCGACTGGAACGATTACTTCGCCACGGTGGGCGCGCCGGAGGTGCAGGCGATCAACGTGACCGCGCCGGACTTCTTCCGCGCGCTCGATGCCCTGCTCGCGCTCGGCAACCTGGGCGACACCCGGATCTACCTGAAATGGCGGGCCATCGAGGCGGCGGCCGATACGCTGGGCGCTCGCTTCGTCGAGGAGCGCTTCCGCTACTCGCAGGCCCTCACCGGGGCCAAGACCATCCTTCCCCGGTGGAAGCGCTGCGTGCAGATGACCGATCGGGCCCTGGGCGAGGCCCTGGGGCGCAGCTTCGTGACCACCACGGTGGGGGCCGAAGGCAAGGCGGTGGCGAAAGAGATGATCCTCGACATCGAGCAGGCGTTCGAGTCGAACCTCGCCACCCTCGACTGGATGGACGACGCCGCCAAGAAGGCTTCCCTCTACAAGCTGCGCAAGATCGACAACAAGGTCGCCTATCCGGAGAGGTGGCGCGACTACAGCCGCCTTTCGATCGGGCGCAATTCGCTCCTCGAGAACGTCCTGAGCGCGGCGCGCTTCGAGACCGCGCGTGACCTGGCGAAGATCGGGAAGCCCGTCGATCGCGGAGAATGGCGGATGACCCCGCCCACCGTGAACGCGTACTACAGCGCCTCGCTCAACGAGATGGTGTTCCCGGCGGGAATCCTGCAGCTTCCCTTCTTCTCGCTGGAGGCGCAGGTGCCTTCGAACTACGGCGGCCTCGGGATGGTGATGGGGCACGAGCTGACGCACGGGTTCGACGACCAGGGGCGCAAGTTCGACGGCGACGGAAACCTGCGCGAATGGTGGTCGTCCCGGGTGGCGAGGGCGTACGAGGAACGGGCCGCGTGCGTGGCGAAGCAATACGACGGCTACCTGGCGGTGGAGGATGTCCGCCTCAACGGCCGGCTCACCCTGGGCGAGAACATCGCCGACATCGGCGGGGTGAAGTTGATGATCTCGGCGCTGCGCGCGAACCGCCGGGGGTGGCCGCCTTCGAACGTCGGCGGCTTCGACGACGAGCAGCAGGCGTTCATCGCCTTTGCGCAGGTCTGGTGCACGAACTACCGGCCGGAGGCGGCGCGCACGCAGGCGCTGACCAACCCCCACTCGACGGCGCAGTGGCGGGTCAACGGGCCGGTCTCCGACAATCCGGACTTCGCCGCCGCCTTCAAATGCGCGGCGGGCTCGCCCATGGCGCCGGTCAACCGCTGCACGGTGTGGTGAGCAGGGCCGGACCGGCCCGATCTCACCCGTGGCCGCCGTCGACGTGCCCGCCGTCGCCGTGCTTGCCGTCGTCGTGGTCGCCGTCGTGGTTCTCGTGGCCGGAGCCGTCGTCGTCCTGGAAGACGTCGATGGAGCGCTGGATGTTGGACTCGATGGCGGCCCGGTTCGAGTCCACCGTCGGATCGAGCGGAGCAGCAGCGGTGCCGAACCACTGCTGCGGGTCGATCAGGAGCGTGATGTTCGCGGTGGTGCCGCCCACCACGAAGCTGCCTTCCTTCTTCTGCTTCGCCAGCAGCGCCGAAGAGAAGCTGAAGGACTTGGTGCCGATGGTCCCGTCCACGATCACGGAGGCATCCTTCAGCGAGGCGTCCTTCAGCGCCGCGCTGGGGAAGATCTCCAGCCTGAGCTCCTGGTAGGTCCCGGCGGGCACCTGGGCGTCGAAGACCTTGGTGACCGCGCCGGCGCTCAAGGCGGTCGCGTCCAGGTCGACGAGGAACGGTCCCTGGCGGATTTCGACCTCGTCGACCTGGCCGGTGCCGCCGTCAGCCATTCCGCCGTCCTCGCCGTCGTCGTGCTCGCCGTCAAATCCGGTGCTGCTCCCCTGACCTTCGAGCTTCAGCCGGCCCACGTTGAGGCGGATGCGCTGCACGTCGATGGTTCCGGCCACCACCAAGGCGCGCGAGGCGGTTGCGGTCTTCGCCGTCCCAACACTGAAAGACACCGGGGCGCCGCTGCTGCGCGCGCAGGCGAGGACGAGCAAGGCAGTGAAGCTGACGATCAGGCGTTTCATCGGATGTTCTCCCTAGGGGCGGATGACGGCCAACCCGACGGGGCATACACCGGCAACGGCGAGGACGGGACAGGCGAGTTAGAAATGAGCGCCTGTGCAGGCCTCCTTCTCCTTCGACCGCGCGGAACCCTCGTTCGATGCCGACTTCCGCGACCTGACGCGGACCTGGCTCGACCCGAAGAGCTGGATCGACTTCGTTCCGGGTTGGGTGCGCGGCTCGGACGCCCTCTTCCGCGAGGTGATCGACAGCCGCAGATGGGGGCAACGCACCCGCCGCATGTACGATCGGCGTGTCCTCGAACCGCGACTGACGGCGCCCTGGAACCTCCGCTCTGGCGTTCCGCTGGAGCCGAGAATCCTCGAAGACGTCCGCCTCGCGCTCTCGGCGCGTTACGGCGTGGTCTTCGACTCCGCCGGCTTCAATCTCTACCGCGACGGCCAGGATAGCGTGGCCTGGCATGGGGATCGGATCGGCAAGGAGATCGAGGAGCCGATCGTCGCGCTGGTGTCGCTAGGTGAGCCGCGCAAGTTCCTCCTCCGTCCGCGGGGCGGCGGCAAGTCGCGCGCCTTCCAACTCGAGGGCGGAGATCTGCTGGTGACCGGTGGCCGGACGCAGCGAGCGTGGGAGCACAGCGTGCCCAAGGTCTCCCAGGCGGGACCACGGGTCAGCGTCGCATACCGGTACGGGATGGCTACTGGGAAGGCAGCTTCAGACGAATATTGAAGGTGTAATAGACGTCGACGGCCTTTCCCTGCGCTATCGCCGGCTTGTACTTCCGCCGCTCCAGCGCGTCGACCACCGCGACGTTCATGAACGGCAGCCCCTTGATCACCTTGCACGCGCGAACCTGCCCCTCGGCAGTCACGACGCAGCGCACCTCCATGCTGCCTTCCACCCCGCGCTCGACGGCGTTGGCCGTGTACTCCGGCGCGGGCCCGGAGATCATCGCCGGCGCGGTCATCGTATCGTTGAACTCGACGGCGGCGGCGGCGGCCAGGGTGGCGGGCGTCGGCACCGGGAGCACCGCGATGCGCACGCGCATCCTGCCGCCCTTCAGCACCAGGCCTTCTGGAGAATAGGTCTGGAATCCGTCGCGCTTCACGGCCAGCGAATACGTGCCGGGAGGCAGGAGCGTCATCTCGAACGCGCCGGAGGAGTCGGTGACCACGGTCTGCTCGCCGGGCAGCACCGGGCTGCGCGCGATCACCACCACATCGCCGAGCGGGCTCTGGGTGGCGGCGTCCACCACCATCCCGATCAGGACGGCGGGCGCGGTCTGCGCAAAGGCGCCGGCGGAGAGCGCAAACGTGATCGCCAGGACCGGGCGGCGCATCGGCTCCTCCCTGAAAACACCCCGCAAAAAAGAGTAGCCGGATCGCCACGGAGGACCAAGGAATCGGTCACTCGAGCTGCACGAGCACCGCTTTCTTCATCAGATCGGGGGGCAGCAGGCCCTGGGCGAGGATGGTGTCGTGAAAGGTGAGCGGCTCGAAGCGCGAACCGAGCTGCTTCTCCGCCGCATTTCGCAGCTCCAGGATCCTGAGATACCCGTAGTAGTACGCGGTCGCCTGCGCCGGCGCGCGGAACGTGTATCGATCCACCTCCTGGGTTGCGAAGGCCGGCGAGAGTCCCACCTCTTTCTCCAAGAATTCCCGGGCGGTTTCCGGCGTCCACTTTCCCATCTGCAGCTCGGGATCGAGGAACGCCCGCGCGGCCCGCTGCAGCCGGAGCTGGAGGGAGATGAGCTTGCCGTCGTCCGGCATGTAAGGAAGGGTGATCGCCTCGGCGTACAGACCCCATCCCTCGACGTTCACGCTGTTGAACGCGAACACGGCTCGCGTCAGGGAAACGCCGCGCTCGACCATCCTGGCGAACTGCAGCTCGTGCCCGGGACGGGCTTCGTGCGCGGTCAGCGTCCACGCCGCCGCGTCATAGTTGAAGTCGTCGTACTTCATCGTCACCTTTCCGGGCATGCTGAGCGGCAGCACGAACTCGCCCTGCTCGCCGGTGTTGCCGATCAGCCGCGGAGGCGACATGTGCGGGGCCGGCTGCTGCGCATTTTCGGCGGGAGTGCCCAGCCGGATCCGGGCGGGCCGCGAAGGCATGGTGACCAGGCGCTGCTCGCGGATGATCCGCTCGATCTGCGCAAGGCGCCGGTTGTAGAAGTCGAGCACCCGGTCGTCGGGGATCTGGCTCTTCTTCAGCTCCTGGATCACTTGGCGGTAGTCCGAGCTGGGCAGCCCGCGTTGCTGCGCGACCCGCGCCGCCACCTTCTGCATCTCGCCCTGGATCTGGACGAAGCCGCGGTGCGCGCGTTCCGCCAGCTCCTCTCCGCTGATGTCCACGCCGACCTGGCGCAGCTGGAACTCGTATAGCTCGCGAGGCAGGCGGAAGTCCTCGCGGGCCTTGGGGAGCACTTCGGCCCGCACGAACTTCACGTACTCCTCGAGCTGACCGTGCAGCGTGGCCACCGGCTCCTTCGCTCCCGGAATCTTGTACTCGGCGAACAGCTTGTCGATCCCCTCGATCAAGAACTGCGACGTCTGCAGATCGTTCTCCACCTCGATTCGGCTGGGGGGCAAGAGGCCCTTCTGGAGTCCCTCGCGCGCCTCCGCTTCCGCGAGGTGCACCACCGGCAGGAACCCCGGCTCGAGGCCGGCGTACTTGCGGACCCGGACCAGCGCCGCCGGTCTCCGATCCGCGGCGATCTGGGGATCGAGCAGCGCGTGGACGCTGCCGAAGATCAGCCGCGGCAGGTTCAGGTACGGGACTTGAAGGCTCTCCTGCAGCTCGGAGCCGCGGATCTGGCGCCGGCCGGCCTCGATCAGGATGGCGAGGTCCTCATTGACGTTGGGATCGCGCTCGCTCTTCTGCCGGTCCTCGAGCTCCGAAACCGCCTGCTGGATGGCCTGGCGCTGCCGCTGGCGGCGGCCAGGCGTGAAGTCCGAGATGCGGTCGTCGATGCCGGCGACGCCGGTGCGCGCGGCGAGCTCCGGAACGAACGTCGCCTGCACGTCGAGGAGCAGTTGCGCGTTCTGGTCACTCTTCGAGATCCAGTCTCGCGGCCCGGCCCGCGAGACGGGAGCGGGCGCGGCGTGGGAGCAGGCGAAGAGGAGGGTGGCGGAAGCCGCGAGATGGATGCGCATGGGCGGGCTGCTACCTCTTCTTGACCGGCTGCCTGTTGGCGGCGGGCGCCTTCGCGGTAGGCCTCTTTCCCAGCAGGATCACGACGTACGTCGAGTTCTTCCCGAACTGTGGCGAGCCGCCAACGCCCACGCCGACGCCGACGGCCTTGGCATCGCCGACGATCGCCGGCTCTTCCGCAAAATCGAGCGGGTCCGACTTCACGCCGCCGAGCTCGTTCACCGTCGCGAACGACTTGTAGAGAGGCGCTTCGATCTCCGCGATGCGCTCCTTGGGAACCTTGCCGCTCCGCTTGGCCATCTCGCTGGCATAGGCTTGCGCGATCTGCTCGAGCTGCGGATCCTTCGTCACCGCGCCCGCTCGCGCGTCGCTGCGCCTGCGCTGGATGGCCTTGTACAGGTTGGCCTTCACCTCGGCGGCATCGGGCGGGGGAAGCTGCTTGAGGAACAGCTCGGTGACGACCACCATCGGACGGCCGTTCACGGGCGGGGTGGGCGCGATTCCGATGCCCACCTGGGTCATGTCCGGGTTCATCGCATTGGCTCGGTCCTCGGGGCTGTTGGAGAAGCGCATGTAGGCGTCCTCGGCGCCGAACGCCTGCGCCTCGCTCACCAGCAGGAGGGGCGCGGAGATGTCCAGCTCCTTCAGGCGCCGCTGCACTTCCTCGGCCGTAGTGCCTTTGCCCTTGGCCCGATCGTCGGAGAGGCTGCGCGCAACCTTGGAGAGATCCGGGTCGAGATCCACCGGCTTCAGGCCCGCGGTCGACCGGTCGTGGTTGATCTGCTCCAGCAGCTGCTTCTCTCCTGCCGCCGGATCCGTGGTCACGGCCGCCTGCTTTCCGCCGGCGGGCGCCACCGCGGCGGCGACGGGGAGATCGATCCCGCAGCCCACCGGGAAGTTGGCCAGCAGCACGTCGGCGCCTTCCTGCTGCCCGACGATCTGCACCAGGATGCGTCCGGGCCGATCGCCGCACTTCAGCTCCGCGCTGAACTCTTTGCCGGGCTGGGCCGGCGGCCGCTCGAGCTTGCCGACGGCGTCCGTATATTGGACCTTCGGGTTGGACAGCTTGCCCGCCAACGTTCCCGAGACAGTCGCCGTCTGGCCCGGGTTGAGCTTCCGGGGGAGCGGCTTCATCTCGATGTTCTGGTCTTGCATGACCAGGGAGATCTTGGTGACCCCCTTCTTGATGCGCTGCACGACCAGGCCGTATCGCGGGACTTGCGCGCTAGAGGCGAAGTTCTTGATCGGCTCGGCGATCATCGTTGCCACGTCCTTGTCCGACGCGCCCGGCACGTCCCCCCGGGACGAGCGCTCAGCCGTGTTCACCGTGCTCAACACCACCTTGCGCACCTGCTGAGGCAGGCCGAAGTCGCTGGAGATGACCGCGAGAACGTTGTCCGGGGGGATCTCGGCTCCGGTCCCCTCCCAGCCGAACAGCGTGTCGGCGACCGCACAAAGGCGGCCCTCCGGCTGGGCGGCGCCCCCGACCTCATCGGCGACCAGTCCGTTGATTCCACGCTCGGGGCAGGTCAGCGCCGGATCCGGCCCATAGTTCGCCACCGGCGCCATGCTGGGGCGGAAAGAGCCGTTCTCGAGAACGCCTGGAGACCTCTTGTTGACCGCGGCCACCGACCCACAACCGGCGGCGAGCAAGAACGCCGCGACAGCAGGGGCCGCGGCAACCAGAACTCCACATCGTGACGTCATGCGCTCCTCGGTGCCGGATGGCCGGGGCCCTGTTTCGACCGAGTACCCCTTGCCGGCGAATGCCCCCGCGGGGCCTGTCGGCTATCGCGGGAGCGTGAGCTTGATCTTGAAGGTGTAGTCGACCTCGATCGGCTGCCCGCGCAGCAGCGCCGGCGAGTACCTGCGGTGCTCGAGGGCTTCGATCACGGCGCGGTCCATGAAGGGGAGGCTCTTCATCACCCGGCAATTGCGCACCACGCCCTGGGTGCTGACCACGCACTTGACGATCATCAGGCCTTCGACCTCCCGCTCCAACGCCTGCGAGGTGTACTGCGGGTCGGGCCCGGAGATTTTTGCTGGCGGGGTCATCGTATCGTTGAACTCGACGGGGCCGGCCCCGGAGCTGCCGATCTGGCCGCCGATCTGCCCGCCGACCACGCCACCCACCACCCCGCCGACCACACCGCCCTCGACGCCGCCCTCGACGCCCTCGTCCTCCTCGACCTCCGGCTCCGGAATGTCGGGCGGCTTCTCTTCGACCTTGGGGATCTCCTTCGGCTGGATCACCGTCGTCGGCGGAACCTTGGGCTTGATCCTCTCCGTCCTGGGCGTCACCTTTTTCCGGCTCGCGGGGGGCGGCGGAGGAGGCGGAGGCGGAGGGGGAGGCGGCCGGAAGGTGACCGCGACGGGCTGCTCGGTCGACTTCGGCATGTGCGCCCTGGCGTAAGCAAGCAGGAAGGCGGCTCCCACCACCGCGCCGTGGAGGAGGATCGAGACCGCCATCGAGGTGCCGCCCCGCCTCTTGGCCTGCGGAGCGGTGATGTTGTCAAACATGTGCGCCCTGTTTGTCTAGCGGGAAAAAGACGAAAACGCCTGGAGGCTAGAGGAAAAGGCGTGGAGACTTAAACAAGCACTCTGACATTGTCAACGGCTGAGGCGGCCTGCCGATCTCCCAAAGTGCAATCGGGGCCAATCCGGCTCGCGGGCCATGCGGACTGCCCGCTTCGAGGAACCCCATCCCGTCTCGCCCGGACCCCCCCGGCGCTGCAAGCCACCGCCTTCCCGCTTACCGGCAGCGCTCCAACTCTCCGCCAGCGGACCTGGCGCTTCTCCTCGGAATTTGCGATCTCCACAGCGACGCCCGTCACGCCCTAGTGTGCGGTTGCAGCGCTGTCGGAATTTGCCTCGCTTGACGCTGAGCAGGCGATCGTGCAGTCTGCCCGCGGCATTGAGCCCTACGGACACGGAAAAGCGCGCCACGGATACCGTTCGGATCTCTTCGCCCACCGCGCTCAGCGCGTGACCAAGGAACCAAGTTCTCGCTGCTGTCCTCCCCGGAGAAACTGGAACATAACAACAGGAGCTGAACATGCACTGGAAGTACAAGGCAATTCGGCTGGCCGCCCTGGCGTCCGTCGCCATGTCAGGGGCCGCCATGGGTCAGAATCCACCCGCCGATCAAAGCCAACCACCAGCTGAGGTCCCAGCCACCGCGCCGCCCAGCTCTACGGGTGCAACCGAGGACGTCGCCCGTAAGTCGGCCCAGGAAGAGATCATCGTCACCGGATCGCGCGTGCGCCGCAAGGACCTGACCACGCCTGCCCCCGTGACGGTGATCAGCCGCGACCAGATCACCGCGAGCGGCGTGGCCAGCATCGGTCAATTCCTGCAGCAGCTGCCCGAGCAGGGCGGCTCGCTGAACACCAACGTCAACAACGGCGGTGACGGGCAGACGCAGATCAACCTGCGCGACCTCGGCGCCCAGCGCACCCTGGTGCTGGTCGACGGCAAGCGCTTCGTCAACGGCGGCGTCGGCGCGGGTACCGCGGTGGACCTGAACAGCATCCCCACCGCGGCGGTAGAGCGCATCGAGATCCTCAAGGACGGCGGCTCGGCCGTGTACGGCTCGGATGCCATCGCCGGCGTGGTCAACATCATCACACGCAAGCGTGTGGACGGCGTCGAGCTCAGCGGCTACACCGGTGCATCGGAGCACGGCGATGCGAACGTATACGACTTCAACGTCCTCGCCGGCGCGCAAGCTGACCGCGGCAGCTTCATGTTCGGCGCAGGCTACTTCAAGCAGAAAGAATTCTTCGCCGCCGCGCGCGACTGGGCGGTCAATGCGCTCAGCTATGACTTCACGACCGGGTCGGTAGGCAAGAGCGGAAGCGGCACGCTGCCCAGGGTGCGCGTCAACGCGCTCGACCCCTCCGCCTGCGATCCGGCGAAGCCGGCCTGCGCGGGCTTGCTTGCCACCTTCGGGCCGGGCAAGCAGAACTTCATCTTCGACCCGACCCACGTGAAGGCTGGCGCGACGTACAGTCCCGAGGGGTGGCGCGTTCGCGACTCGGCCGTGGACTTCTTCAACTACCAGGCCGTCAACTACCTGGTCACGCCGTCGCAGCGGATCTCGCTCTTCGGGAACGGCGAGTACCGCATCGCGGACTTCGCGCGAACCTACTTCCAGGCGACGTACGTCCAGCGGTCATCGAGTTTCCTGGTTGCTCCGGAGCCGTTCGTCACCACCGGCAACGCTGACCTGGTGATTTCCGCGGCCAACCCTTACAACCCGTTCGGGATCCCCTTGACCAGCATCCAGCGGCGCCTGACGGATCTCGTGGGCCGCGGCGGCGCGTTTGACGTGAATACCTACCGCGTAGTCACAGGAGTCGACGGCACACTTGGTGACTTCGCCGGCCCGCTCGGAGGGTGGTACTGGGATGCCTCGGTCAACTACGGCCGCACCGCGGGCACCTCGACCAGCAGCGGCTTCCTCAATACGCAGAAGACCGGTCCGGGCCTCGGGCCGGGCTTCCTGGACTCGGCCACCGGGACCTTCCGTTGCGGCACTTCCACCGCGCCGATCAACGGCTGCACGCCGATCAACTTGTTCGGGGCGCCGAACACCATCACCCCGGACATGGCCACCCAACTCGGCGCGTACAACGGCACTGACGAGGGCAAGACCCAGCTCTTCATCGTCGGTGCGAACTTGAGCGGAGAGCTCTTCAAGGTCGCAGCTGACCG
Organism: Myxococcales bacterium; assembly: GCA_036513415.1. GTDB lineage: Bacteria > Myxococcota > Myxococcia > Myxococcales > 40CM-4-68-19 > 40CM-4-68-19. Next base: position 16,701 of record DATBZA010000161.1, read on the forward strand.
GCCCGCAGCTCTGGCACTGGGGTACGAGCACCGCAACGAGTTCGGCGCGTTCACCAACAACCCCATCCTCGCGGCTGGCTGGGACAGCGACACGGGATCGCCGGGCCCGTCGGATACCAGGGGCGGCTTCTACGTCAACGAGGTCTATGGCGAACTGGTGGTGCCGGTGATCAACCACCTCCCGCTTGCCGAGGAGCTCGAGGTCCAGGCTGCCGCACGTGTTTTCGACTACAACACGTTCGGATCCGACTGGACGTACAAGCTGGGCGCGCGCTGGAGCCCGATCCGGGACGTCACCTTCCGCGGAACGTACTCGACGGCCTTCCGCGCTCCGAACATCCTGGAGCTGTTCCGGGGGCAGACCGGCGGCAACTTCGAGTCGTCGAACGACCCGTGCGCCGATACCCACGGCGATACGGCCCTGGCGGCACGCTGCACCGCCGCACCCGGGTCGGCCGGCGGTCCGAACGCGGCGAACAACGGTGTCACCGTCGCCCAGATCAACTCGGTGGTCGGCGGTAACCCGCAGCTACAGCCGGAGAAGGCGAAGATCGGCACCATCGGCGTCGTCTTCGAGCCCCAGATGGTGAGGGGTCTCACGCTCACCTTTGACTTCTTCACCATTTCGATGTCGCAGCTGATCAGCGCCTTCGGCACGCAGTTCATCGTCAACAAGTGCTACGGCGTCGGGACCACGCAGGACACGTCCTTCTGCCCTTTGATCACGCGTGACGGGCCCACAGGTGCGATCAATCGCGTGGTGGATACCAACAAGAACGTCGGCGCCCTCTTGACCCAGGGCATCGACCTTGGCGCGCAGTTCGCGATGCCGACGGATATCGGCCGGTTCCTGTTCCGCTTCAACGGCACGTACTTGTTGAAGTACGACTTCACGGACCCATCCGGCTTGGTCATCCACGGCGCCGGCAATTACGACGGCACGGGGGCGGTGAACGCGGACGGCAACCAGAACTTCAACCCGCGCGTCAAGTTCAATGCGGGCGTGAATTACACCCTGGCGGGCTTCTCGGCTGGCTTTGTGACGCACTTCATCGGCTCACTGACCGAGTGCTCGCCGGAGGGTGGTCTGGTCGCGGGCGCGAACACGGGTCCGGGATTCTGCTACCAGAACAGCGCCGATCCCGCGACCGGTGTCCGGTACCCTCGCCACACCGTCTCCTCCCAGGTGACGTTCGACTTGATGGGGTCCTACCGGTTGGCCTCGCCCGCCGGCGCGACCACGCTCGCCTTGGGCGTGCGGAACCTGACCAACCGGGCTCCGCCGCGGTTGTATGACTCGTTCCTCACGTATGCGGACCCGGCCTACGACTTCGTTGGCCGGTTCTTCTACGGCCGCATCGAGCACAAGTTCTAGGTCTGAGCTTGGAAACGGCGGGGGCCGGGCCCGAATGGGGGTCCGGCCCTTCGCCTTTCCCGCCCCAGGGCGCGCATCCTTCGCAGTAGGATCAGGCAATGGGAAGAGCGGCCCGCCTGCGCATGATCTACGGCCTGTTCCTCGTCTCGGGCGCGGCGGGGCTCGTGTACGAGGTGGTCTGGTCGCGACTCCTGAAGGACGTCTTCGGGGTCACCGCGTACGCGGTCGCCGCGGTCCTGGCCACGTATCTCGGCGGGCTGGCGCTGGGAGGATGGCTCCTGGGGAGCAGGGCCGACCGTCAGCCCAATCCCCTTCGTTTCTATGGAATTCTCGAGTTGGGCATCGGCGCGGCGGCGCTTCTCGGGACGCTGCTCTTGCGCTTCCTCGAGCCTTTCCACGACGCCGCCGCGGTGCGGCTCGCGCCGGGCTCGCCGGCGCTGCTCCTGATCCGGGTGCTGCTGGCGTCCCTGGTGGTCGTCCCGCCCACGTTCTTGATGGGCGCCACCCTGCCCGCGATGACGCGCGCATTCGTGGCGCGGGCCGAAAGCGTGGGGCGCGAGTTGAGCCTGCTCTACGCGCTCAATACGGCGGG
>DATBZA010000162.1:0-32781 GCA_036513415.1 Myxococcales bacterium
GGAAGTGTTCAACCCCGCTTTCGACGTGACTCCCGCCCGCTACATCTCCGCCATCGTCACCGAGCGCGGCGTTGCCCGCGCGCCGTTCGATCAGTCCCTTCCCGCCCTCCTGGAGACCTGAATGCGCATAGCCGCGCTCGCTGTCCTCTGCCTCGCCTTCCTCGCTTGCAAGAAGTCCCCTCAACCCACCGTCCCGCGCATTCCGGACTCCAACATCGGCCCCGGCGGCGGGACTTTCGAGACGCCGGAAGCGGTGATGTTCCACACCGTCTACCGGTACCCCGGCCACGCCGGACAAGCGCTCGCCTTCTACGCGCCGGAGATGGAAAAGCGCCGCGCGTCGCGCTCCGGCGACGGGTACGCCGACGACAACGTCGTCCACACCGGCGGGATCGGAAAGGACGGCTCCGCCAGCCCCAAGGACCCCACCAGGCCCGGTGTGTTCCTCTACGTGATGGAGACACCGGACGCGACGCTCATCGACGTGTGGGAAAACGTGCCCAGAGCGCGATAGCTTGACTCCATGGCACGGACCCGCTAGATCGCCCGTTCCTTTCCGCGCCCCGCGGCGGGATTTCCCTGCCAGCGGGGCCGGTTCCAAGCCGGAAAGCCGGGAGATTCGAGATGTACGCAGTGATCAGGACGGGCGGGAAGCAATACCGCGTGAAGCAGGGCGACCTCCTCAAGGTGGAGAAGCTTACCCAGGACGTCGGCGCCAAGCTCGAGCTCGAGGTGCTGCTGGTCGGCGAAGGGCCCGAGGTGAAGCTGGGCGCGCCCACGGTTTCCGGCGCCCGCGTCGAGGCCGAGGTGGTGTCGCACGGCAAGCACCGCAAGCTCTGGCACTTCCGCACGCAGGAAGAGGGCTGGGACCGGATCCGCGGCCACCGCCAGCCGTACACGGAGCTCCGCATCACCGGGATCTCCGCCTAGCCTAGAGGACCAACGCCATGGCGCACAAAAAAGGTCAGGGTTCTTCGCGCAACGGGCGCGACTCCCCGGGGCAGCACCGGGGCATCAAAGTGTACGGCGGCGAGGCCGTCGTCAGCGGCAACATCCTCGTCCGGCAGGTGGGCACCAAGGTGCACGCCGGCCGCAACGTGGAGATGGGGCGCGACTTCACGCTCTACGCGCTCATCCCAGGCACCGTGAAGTACCAGAAGGGCCGGGGCGACCGCGTGTACGTGCACGTCGAGCCGGTCAAGGCGCAGGCCCAGGCTTAGGCCGTGGGGCGGCCCGGGTGATCCGGCAGGGCATCGCGGCCGCCGGGTGCCATGCAGTTCATCGATGAAGCGGAAGTGTTCGTCAGGGCCGGCGACGGCGGCGCAGGCGCCGTTGCCTTCCGGCGGGAGAAGTTCGTCCCGCGCGGCGGCCCTTCGGGCGGCGACGGGGGAAACGGAGCCGACATCGTCCTCGAGACGGACGAGCGCCTGACCACCCTGCTCGACTTCCGCTTCAAGCGCGAATACCGGGCGAGGAACGGCGAACCCGGCCGCGGCCGGGATCAGAACGGGCACGCGGCGCCGGAGATGGTCCTCAGGGTGCCTCCGGGCACCTTGGTGCGCGACGTCGCGAGCGGCGAGATCTTGGCGGACCTGCGCGAGAACGCCCGCCGTTGGGTGCTGGCGAAGGGCGGCCGGGGCGGGCTCGGGAACATGAACTTCGCCACGCCCACCCTGCAAGCGCCGCGGTTCGCGCAGCCGGGGACAGAAGGCGAGGAAAAGCGGATCCGGCTCGAGCTGCGCCTGCTCGCGGACGTGGGCCTGGTCGGCTTTCCCAACGCCGGGAAGAGCACCCTCGTCTCGCGTCTCTCCCGGGCCCGTCCCAAGATCGCCGACTACCCGTTCACCACGCTGCAGCCGCATCTCGGCGTCGTGCAGTACAAGGACGGCCGCAGCTTCGTCCTCTCCGATCTCCCCGGCCTGATCGAGGGCGCCCACCGCGGCGCCGGGCTCGGCCACCGCTTCCTCAAGCACATGGCGCGGTGCAGGACGATCATCCACCTGATCGATGCCTCCCAGGATCGCGATCTGGTCGCCGACTTCGACGCGATCAACCGCGAGCTGGAGCTCTTCGACCCGGCGCTGGGGCGCAAGTCGCAGGTGGTGGCGGCGAACAAGATCGACCTCCCCGAGGCGCGCGCGCGGGGGGAGGAGCTGCGCAAGAAGCTGAAGCGCCGGAAGATCGACGTGCACCTGGTCTCCGGGGCGACCGGCGAGGGCGTCGCCGAGCTGGTCGACGCGACGATGCGCGCGCTCGACTCCGCTCCGATGCCCTCGCCTCTCCAGCGCGACGTCCACCCGGCTCCGCCCGACGAAGCCCCGAAGGCTGAAGCGGTGGAGGACGAGCGGGAGATCGATTCGCGCGCCCGGGCCCGGCGTGCCCCGCCGCTGACGGGGCGGCAAAAGGACGGCGTCCTGAAAGCCAAGGCCGCCGCCCGGCCGACGAAGCCCCGGAGCAGACGGACTTGAGCCCCCGGCGGCCGCCGCGTCCTTGGGTCGGTGTCCCGACCATGGACCGATCCGATCTAACGGGGCCCCGTGGCCTGACCGAGGAGGTCCTGCGAGAGGAGGAGGACGACTCCCCGGCGCCGGCCGGGTCGCCTGCTTTCTACTGGTCGATGCTCACGCCCGAGCGGAAGGCCCGGATCCAGTCGGTGGTCGACGCCCGCCTGCAGAGCGTCACGGTGGTGCTCGACCGCCTCCTGGACCCGCACAACACGGCTGCCGTCCTCCGCACCGCGGAGGGGCTCGGTCTCGCCCGGGCCCATGTCGTGCCGCATGACGCGAGCGACGCCATCGCGCACCGCCGCGTCACCCAGGACGCGCACAAGTGGCTGGAGATCGATTCCCACCCGAGCGGCGCCCAGGCCGCGCAGGAGCTGCGGGCCCGGGGCTACGAGGTCTGGGCGGGCCACCTCGCGCCGGGCGCGCGCCTCTACACCGAGGTGCCCGCCGATCGGCCGTTGGCGCTGCTGTTCGGCAACGAGCACGAGGGGCCGTCCACCGAGACGCTGCGCGTTTGCACGGGCGCGTTTCGCATCCCGATGGCCGGCTTCACCCAGAGCTTCAACGTGTCCGTCGCGGCGGCCATCGCGCTGGCGCAGGTGACGGGCGCCCGCCGGCGGCATCTCGGGCAGGCCGGAGATCTTCCCGAGGAGGAGCGCGTTCACCTCCGCAACCGCTTCACGCTGCTCGCCGCCAAGCTCGCCGGACGCTTGAAGTCGAGGGGCTGATCGGGAATCCAATGCCCATGACCCTGGTGCTCGCACTCCTGCTCGCCGCGCCCACGAGGACTCCGGCGCCCGCGAAGGATCCCGCGCGCGCCGTCGCGCGCCGCGTCCACGCCTTCTACGCGCAGACCGCCGATTTCTCCGCCAGCTTCCGCCAGCAGTACACGTACGTGGCGCTCGGGCGGACCGAGGACTCCGAGGGGATCGTCCAGGTCAAGAAGCCGGGGCGGGTGCGCTGGGACTACGCAAAGCCGGATCGCCGCACGCTCTACCTCGAAGGCCGGACGCTTTGGATCTGGCGCCCCGACGACCAGGAAGCGCAGGTGAAGCGCGACTTCGGCGGCGACCAGCTCAGCAGCGCGTTCACGTTCCTGTGGGGCAAGGGCGACTTGCTCAAGGAATTCTCGCCGCGGACGGTCCCGGCGCCGGCGGGCCTGCCGGCCGGCGACGCCCTGGAGCTGACGCCGCTCAAGCCCACCGCGGGAGTGCAGAAGCTGCTCTTCGTGGTGGGCAAGGACGGTCAGGTGCTGGCGAGCGTGGTCACGAACCCGCAGGGCGACGTGAACCGGATCGTGTTCAGCGAGGCCAAGGTCAACCAGGGACTCCCCGATTCCCTCTTCCACTTCGCGCCTCCGCCAGGAGCCTATGTCCAGGAGTTCTGAGCGGCGCCCGCGGCCGGAACGCGGTACAAGGCACACCGCCATGAAGAGGATCTCCGCGGTCCTGGTGCTGCTCCTGCTCGCCTGCGGGCCGGGCCGCACCGTTGTGGTGAACGGACGGCAAGTGCCCTACGAGGAGGCCGCCCAGTCCGATTTCCAGCTGGCGAAAGCGGCGCTCGACGACGGCAAGTACGACCTGGCCGCGCTTCGGTTCAGCGCCTTCGTGCAGCGCTACAAGGATAGCCAGCTGGTCGACGAGGCCTTGTTCCGCCGCGCCCAGGCGCTCACCAAGGCCGGCAGGCTCCAGGAATCCCAGGCGGCGCTGCAGGACTTCCTCGAGAAGCACCCCACGTCGCCGTACAAGAACTCCGCCGCCCTGGAGCTTGCCGCCGTCCAGTCCAAGCTCGGCCAGGCCGGCCCGCCGCCGGCGCAGCTGGACACCTCGCAGCTCAGCGAGAAGGAGAAGAACCAGGCCGCGGCCGCTCTGGCCGAATCGTATGCGCGCAGCGGCCAGCCCGGCGAGGCGATGCGCTGGGCGGCGCGGGCCCTGGAGAGCGCGCCCGCTCAGGAGCACGACTCCCGCCTCAAGGACTTCGAGCGCGCGCTCGATGCTGCCCCTGGACGGGACATCGCAAAGCTCGTCTCCGACCTCGACCGGAAGTCGCCCGCCTGGCCCGCCGCGGCCCTCAAGCTGGCCCGCATCCAGCTGCACCTCGGCGATCGCTCGCACGCCAGGGAGCTCGCTTCCGACATCGTCTCCGCGGACGGGCAGGGGCCGTATGCCGACACCGCGCGCGGGGTGTTGAAGGCGGCGCAGGAACCCGGACCGCTCAACCCGAGGTTGCTCGGCATCGTCCTGCCGCTGACCGGAGACCTGAAGGGGTTCGCGGACCAGGCGCTCAATGGAATCGCGTTGACCCTCGACCTGCAGGGACGCGGAAGCCTCATGGTCGAGGTCGTCGACACCAAGGGCGAGCCGGACGCGGCAGCGGACGCGGTGGACCAGCTGGCGCAAAGGGGCGCGATCGCCATCCTGGGGCCGCTGGGGATCGCCGAGGGTCTCGCGGCAGCGACCCGGGCGCAGCAGCTCGGAATCCCCCTCCTCTCCCTCTCGCGGGCCGAGGGCCTCACCGCGCTGGGTGAGTACATCTTCCGGGACATGCCCACCTCCAGCGCGCAGGCCCGGGCGGTGGCGGAGTACGCGCAGAAGAAGCTGAATGCGAAGAGCTTCGGAATCCTTCATCCCGACTCCACCTACGGCGACGAGATGGCGCGCTACTTCTGGGACGCCGTCGACGCGGGCGGAAGCGAAGTGCGCGCGTTCGAGCACTACCCGCTGCGCACGACGACGTTCAAGCCCTTCGTGCAGCACATGGTGGGGCGCTCGCCGGCCGACCTCGAGGAGCGGCAACAGTTCTCCGACGAGGCGGAGAAGATCATGAAGGAGATCAAGGACCCCTACCGCAGGCGCAAGGCGCTCAGCCAGCTGCGCAACCAGCAGGCCCCCATCGTGGACTTCGACGCGATGTTCATTCCGGACTCGGCCCGGACCGTGCGCCTGATCGCGCCGGCCATCGCGGCCGAAGACGTGATCACCACCGGCTGCGACACCAAGGAGCTGGAGGTGGTGAAGCGGACCACCAAGAACGAGCAGCTCCGGACCGTGCAGTTGCTCGGCACCAGCCTGTGGGATTCGCCCGATCTGGTCGACGAGCGCTCCGGGGTAGCCCGGTATGTCCAGTGCAGCATCTTCGTGGACGTGTTCTTCGCCAACTCCGAGCGGCCCGCGACGAAGAAGTTCGTGGACGACTTCAACAGCGCGTATCGCCGCTCGCCCGGCTTCCTGGAGGCCCACGCCTTCGACGCCGCGAGCATGCTCAAGCGGGTGCTGGACGAGCGCCGGCCAGGGTCCCGCGACGATCTCCGCGCGGCGTTTTCGAATCTGAGCAAGCCCTTCGAGGGGGCCGCGGGCGACACGGTGTTCGGCAGGGACCGCGAGGCGCAGAAGCCGTTCTTCTGGCTCTGGATCAACCGGGGCAACATCCTGGAGTTCGACCCGGAAGGGCCGCCTCCGGTCCCGCCCGCATCGCCGCTCGCCGACGCCACCAAGGGCGCGAAAAGCCGATAGTTCCGCGAAAGTGTGCGGTTGCGTACGAGCCGTCCCGGGCCTCCGGCAATACACTTTTGCCCGGGCAGGAGTGCGCGGTGAGCAAGCAGATGATGGTCTTTCCCTTCACCGTGCCGCTCGACGGCAGCGGGCGGATGCTCGACTCCGCGCAAGGGGTCTACGCGCGCTCGCTGGCGCGGATGCTGGCGGAGCGCCTGAGCGAGCCGCCGCGCCTGCAGGCAAACCTCGCCCAGCTGACGGCGGACGGCCCGTTGGACGGCGAGAACGGCGCGCGCGGTCACGGCTGGATCGTCGCCTCCCAGCCCTGGACCCTGGAGGAGGCATGCCACATCGGCCTGCCCGACGGGACCGAGTTCGTCTTGCATGGGTCCGCCGAGCTGACCGACCGCGTCCGCATCCGGATCCTGCTGGTCGATTCGCCGCAGAGGCAGCTGGCGCTGGATCACGTGGTGCTCCGCCCGCGCAGCGAGCTGTTCTCGGCGCTCGACGAGGCCGCGGTGGAGATCGCGCGGGCGCTCGGCGAAGAGCCGCCCGAGTTCCCCTGGCCGACTCGCGACGTCGAGGCGTACGTGGCGTACCTGCGCGGGCGGGACATGAGCGCCGCTCACGAGATGGGCGTGCGCGTCCCCGATCCACGGCGGAGCTTCGAGCCCTACCTGGAGGCGATGCGCCGGGACCCCCGGTTCGTCGACGCCCAGGACCGCCTGCTCGCGCTGGCGCTCGATTTCGCTCTCGGCGGCAAAGGGCCGGTGGCGGACGCGCGCGAGGCCTGCGAGAAGCTGTTGGCGATCGATCCGTCCGCCTTCAAGGCCTGGCTGGCGCTCGCAGAGATCGACCTCGCGCAGGGCCAGCCCGGAGCGGCCGAGCAGCGGATCACGAACGCCCTCTCGCTGCAACCGGAGTGGCCGCCCGCGTTCGAGCGGATGGGGACCGCGCTCGTCCGGCAGAACCGCCACCGCGAGGCCATCGCCTGGTTCGAGAAAGCGCTCCGGGGGCGGCGCGAGGACACGGACGCCCTGCAGGGGTTGGGCGTGGCGCTGGCCGAGTGCAAGGAGCTGGAGCGCGCGGTGGATTGCTGGAAGGAGGCGCTGCGCCGCGGAGTCGCAACCGCGGACATCCACGACAAGCTGGCCCATGCGCTCTCCGCTCTCGGCCGCCGCCAGGAGGCGCGTGAGCACCGTGCACTATCCCGCCGGCTGCAGGGGAAGCCTCGATTCGGGCTGGATCTGCTGCGCGAAGCGTGGGAATGGCTCTCGGGTGGAGCCCGTCCCTCGCGCTGACGAGACGTTGGTCCCGCCCCGGCCGCCCCTCCCGGGCACGCTTGGGGCGCTGCGGCCGCCGCTGCTCAACGTCCTGCTCTTCCTGCTGACCTTCGGCTCGGCATTCCTCGCTGGGACCTGGCTCACGGGCGCGCAGCACCCGGAGCCCACGGAGGCGGAGGCGCTCCGCCAGGGGCTCGGTTTCGCCCTGGCGCTGCTCTTCATCATGCTCGCCCACGAGATGGGGCATTTCCTGCTCGCGCGGAAGCACGGCGTGGACGCGACTTGGCCGTTCTTCATCCCCGCGCCATTTCTCTCGCTGATCGGGACGCTCGGCGCCGTCATCCGGCTCCGCTCCCTTCCGAAGACGAGGCGGGCGCTCCTGGACATCGGAGCTTCGGGGCCCATCGCCGGGTTCCTCGCAACCCTACCTGTACTCGTGCTCGGGCTGCACTGGTCGAAGGTGGTCCCGGCAGAGCCGGAAACACCAGGCTGGACGATCTTCGACGCCGTGCTCCACTGGTTCCAGGACGGGACCTGGCCCCCGCTGCGCGAGGCCTTCGCCCTCGGCTATCCCCTGGGAATGGAGCTGGTCCACGATCTGGTGCTCGGCAATCTGCCACCCGGGATGACGCTGGCGCTCCATCCCATCGCGGTGGCGGGCTGGTTCGGGTTCCTGCTCACGGCGCTGAACCTGCTCCCCCTCGGCCAGCTCGACGGCGGTCACGTGCTCTTCGCCGCCTCGCCGCGGCTGCACCGGCTGCTGGGTCCCCCGCTTTCGGCCGCCCTGCTCGCCATGGGCGTGTTCACTCCCTTCCCGGGCTGGATCCTCTGGGGCCTGCTGATGGGACTGGGGCTGGGCGCGCACCCGCGACTCGCCGAGCCGGAGGAGCGCATCGACGGCCGGCGACGGCTGCTCGTCGCCGCGAGCTGCCTGCTGTTCGTGCTTTCGTTTTCGCCCGTGCCCCTCGCCCTCCTCGCGCGGTAGAACGGGGACGTGCCTGAACCGCTGCGCGAGGTGCTCGGTCCCGGGGGTGCTCTCTCCCGCGTGCTCCCCGCCTATGAGCCACGGCCGCCCCAGCTTGCGATGGCCGAACGCGTCGAGGATGCGCTCGGGCACGGCCGCGCGCTGCTGGTGGAGGCCGGGACCGGGACCGGCAAGACGCTCGCCTATCTTCTTCCCGCCGCCCGCAGCGGGCTCAAGGTGGTGGTGTCCACCGCCACCAAGACGCTGCAGGAGCAGCTCGCCGAGAAGGACGTGCCGCTGCTCCGCGCGCTGGGCGTGGACGCCAGGGTCGCGTTCCTGAAAGGCAGGCAGAACTATCTCTGCCTGCTGCGCTTCGAGCAGTTCCACCGCAACCCGACGTTCGCGGTGCGCGAGGAAGCCGCGGTCTTCGAGGGCATCGCCCGCTGGGCGGAGACGACGCAGACCGGCGACCGCGCCGAGCTGAGCGAGCTGCCGGAGAACCTCGCCTCCTGGCGCGACCTGTCCGCGAGCGCCGACCAGTGCCTCGGGTCCAACTGCGCCCATTACGACCGCTGCTTCGTGTTCCGCATGCGGCGGCAGGCCGCGGAAGCGGACCTGATCGTGGTGAACCACCACCTCTTCTTCGCCGACCTCGCCCTGCGCAGCTCGTCGGCCGGAGATGCCGGCGCCGCGGTGCTCCCCAAGTACGACGCCGTGGTGTTCGACGAGGCGCACGCGGTGGAAGAAGTGGCGACCGAGCACTTCGGAGCGCAGCTCTCCAGCTTCCGGATCACGGAGCTGGCGCGCGATGCGCTCAAAGCGCTGCAGGGCCGGCCGCAGATGCTGGAGGCGGCCGGGCTCGCGACGCGTCTGTCGCGCGAAGGGCGCGACTTCTTCGATGTCGCCCAGGAAACCGCGCCGGAGCGCCAGGTCCCGATCCCGCGATCGTCCCGCAAGGCGACCGGGGCCTCCGTCGAGCCATGGAGCGAAACGGCGCGCTGGGCCCTGTTGCCGGGCGCCCTGCGGCCCGCGGAAGGCGAGCGCCAGAAGCTGGCCGAGCTGACGCGCGCTCTCGGAGCCGCCCTGTCCGGCGCGGGTGACGAGGAGCTCGCGCTCCTCGAGCGGCGCTGCCTGGCGCTCGGGGCCGACCTTGCCCTTTTTTCCGAATCCCAGCGGCGTCCCGATCTGATCCACTGGGCGGAGTCGCGCGGAGGCCACCTCTTCCTGCACGCATCGCCGATCGACGTGGCCGGGCTGCTGCAGGAAAAGCTGTACGATCGCGTTGGTCCCGTCGTCTTCACCAGCGCGACGCTGGCGGTGGGCGGACAGCTCGAGTACTTCGCGCGCCGAATGGGCCTGGTGGACGATTCGGGCCCGCTCTTTCCGCTGCAGACCGAAGTGCTTGCGTCGCCGTTCGATTACCAGTCCAACGCCGCGCTCTACCTTCCCCGCGACATGCCGGATCCCCAGGATCCCGCCTTTCCCGAGGCGGTCGCGGCCCAGCTGCGCACGCTCCTTCCCATCACCGGGGGCCGCGCCTTCGTGCTCTTCACCTCGCTGCGCAACATGCGGGCGGTGCACGCGATCCTCGCGGACGAGCTGCCCTGGCAAGTGCTGCTCCAGGGCGAGGCCCCGAAAGCGCAGCTGCTCAAGCGGTTCCGCGAGAGACCCACCGTCCTCTTCGCCTCCCAGAGCTTCTGGGAGGGCGTGGACGTCCCCGGCGAGGCCCTGAGCCTGGTGGTCATCGACAAGCTCCCGTTCGCCTCTCCCGGAGACCCGATCGTGGCGGCGCGGATCGACCGGCTGCGCGCCAACGGTCAGGACGCCTTCTCCGGCTACCAGTTACCGCAAGCGGCGCTGGCCTTGAAGCAGGGCTTTGGCAGGCTCATCCGCGGGGCCACCGACCGCGGAATCGTGGCGGTGCTCGACGGCCGCATGACGCGCAAGGCCTACGGTCGCGTCTTCGTCGAGTCCCTCCCCCGCTGCCGCGTCCTGCGCAGCCCGGAGGACGCAGCGCATTTCTGGTCGCAGGGGGCGGACCGCAGAGGTGCGACAGGGGCCTAGCTCCGCGCACCCCGCCGATCCGGCGTCTGGAAGTCTCTTGGCGTCCCGTTGGGTTCGGGAGAAACTACTCGCAGTGAACGTCCTTTCCCGCGCCGATCGCGGGCGGAGTGCCGGGACCGCGCAAAGGCCCGTTGGGCCGAAGTGACGGCAGGGTGACCGCAGGGTGCAGTTCAATACGGGACAACGCGAGCTGACGCTCAAGATCGTCTATTACGGCCCCGGCCTCTCTGGGAAGACGACGAACCTGCGCGCGCTCTACCAGCGCATCCAGCCACAGCTCCGCGGTCACTTGATGACCCTGGACACGGCCGACGACCGCACCCTTTTCTTCGACACCCTTCCCCTGGTGTTCACCGCCGGCACCCTCAAGGTGAAGCTCAAGCTCTTCACGGTGCCCGGCCAGGTGATGCACAACTCGACCCGCCGGATCGTGCTGCAGGGCGCCGACGCCATCGCCTTCATCGCCGACAGCCAGCCGAGCAAGCGCCAGGAAAACTACAAGTACTGGCTGAACATGGTGGAGAACCTCAAGGCGAACGGCTTGGACATCGATTCGATGCCCAACGTGGTCCAATGGAACAAGAAGGACCTCGGTGACGCCTCGACCGACGAAGCCATCGAGAAGATGCGGCGGGAGAACAAGCAGCCGGTCTACGAGGCGGTCGCGGTCCAGGGAGAGGGAGTGGTCGAGACCTTCCTGGGGCTGGTGGAGCTCACCTTCCAGCAGATCGACAAGACCTATCTCTTGTCCCAGAAGATCGGGCTGGACCGGCGCGCATTCGTCGACGAAGTTAGAAGGTGCCTCGTGGATCCGCCCGTCACGAGCGGCCCTCCGGGCGGCGGCGGCGAGCGGCCCGCGGACGGAGCCTGAGGACGTGGCCGAGAGCATCATCCACAAGCAGCTCGTTCTGGGCGAGTTGCTCGATTTGCAGAGCTTCACCAACGTCTGCAGGACGTTCGTGGACCTGTACAAGGTCGGCCTCAAGGTCTTCGACGCCAACGGCACCAAGCTGGTGGACATGAAGGTCGCCTCGGGCGACTTCTGCGCGTACATGTTCACGGGCCCGAACGGCCGCAGGCTGTGCACCGAGACGGTCACGCACATCAAGGTGCGGCCGCTCGACGCGCCCAACGCGCAGCCGGCCATCGCGGTGCGCAACTGCTTCAGCGGGCTCCGGTATCTGATGATGCCCGTCCTGTACGAGGGAGACCTCCTGGGCCGGATCATCTTCGGCCCCTTCATGCCCGAGGAGCTGGGCGAGCTGGGCGCCGATCTGCAATCGATGCAGGGGGAGTTCGATCTCAAGAAGGCGAAAGACCTGATCGACCGCATCCGGCGCGCTCCCGAGACCACCGTCCGGCGCATCCTCGAGCACTTCGCCAAGCTGGTGGACGTGCTGGTCTTCACCTCCCACAAGGCGATGATCTCCAGCCAGCTGCACATCGAGAGCGTCACCGAGAGCTACCGGGAAGTGCAGGAGAAGAACAAGAAGCTCTCCGACGCCCTGGAGCGCCTGCAGGAGCTCTCGCGGCTCAAGTCGAACTTCCTCGCCACCGTCTCGCACGAGCTGCGCACGCCGCTCACCTCGGTGATCGGCTACAGCGAGATGCTGCTCGCCGGCCTGGCCGGCGAGATGAACGACGAGCAGAAGGACTACCTCAAGACCATCCTCGAGAAGGGCGAGTCGCTCTTGCGCCTGATCTCCTCGATCCTCGATCTCTCGCGGATCGAGGCCCGCGGCGTGCAGCTGGTGCGCAAGGCCACCAACCTCGACGACATCGTGCAGAGCGCGATGGAGAGCGTGCTCCCGCAGAGCCTGAAGAAGAACCTCCAGCTCACCTCGACCGTCTCGCGGACCATCAAGACCGTGACGGTGGACGGCGACAAGATCCGGCAGAGCGTGGTGAACCTGCTCTCCAACTCGGTGAAGTTCACGCCTGCCGGCGGGCTCATCGTGGTGGAGGCGGGGCCGGCGGAGCGTCCGCCCTCCCGCTCGGGGCCGTTCGGAAGCTCGGGACATTTCCAGATCTCGGTCACCGACAACGGGATCGGGATCCCGCCCGACCTCAAAGACAAGGTGTTCGAGACGTTCTTCCAGGCCGACTCGTCCGCCTCGCGTGAATACGGCGGGGCGGGCCTGGGGCTCTCGATCGTGAAGAGCTACATCGAGGCGCACGGGGGCGAGGTGGCGGTGCGGAGCGATCTCGGCAAGGGCTCCACCTTCACGCTGATCGTCCCTGTCGAGCCGCCAGGCATGGGGCTCTAGATGCCGCGCAATTGAGCTCGGAATTCGATCTCATCGAGGCATTCCTGAGGCCGTTCCCACGCGGCCAGGGCGTGCGCCTCGGGCCCGGCAGCGACTGCGCGGTGGTGTCAGTCTCCCGCGGGATGCAGCTGGTCGCCACCACCGACGCGGTGGTCGAGGGCGTGCATTTCGACCTCGAGCGCTTTTCCCCCGAGGACGTCGGATGGAAGGCCCTGGCGGTGAACCTTTCGGACCTGGCTGCCGCCGGCGCCCGGCCGCGCTGGTTCCTCTGCGCCCTCGGGGTGCCGAAGAGCGGCCCCACAAGCCAGCTGGTCCGGAGGATCTCGCGCGGAATGGCGCCGCTCGCGAAGAAGTCCGGATGCGCCCTGGTGGGCGGCAACGTGACTGGCGCCTCGGAGTGGTCGGTGACCATCACCGCTCTCGGGGAATCTCGCCGCCCGCTCTCCCGCGCCGGGGCACGTCCTGGGGACGCCCTGGTGGTCGTCGGCGTGCTGGGCGACGCCGCCGCCGGCCTCCGGCCGTACCCATCTCCGGCCGCCTCTCGCGCGCAGCGCAGGCCCACGCCCCTGGTCCGCGAGGGACAGATTGCAGCAGCGCAGGCGTCCGCCGCCATCGACATCAGCGATGGCTTCCTCCAGGACCTCGGGCATCTCTGCAAGGAGAGTGGCGTAGGCTCGGTGGTCGAATGCAGCGCGCTACCCCTCGGCAAGGCCGCCCGCGCCCTCCCCGACGGCATGGAGCTCGCGCTCGGCGGTGGCGAAGACTACGCCCTGCTACTCTCCGTCCCCCGCCGCAAGTTGCCGGCCCTCTCCAACAATCTCCGTTTCGCCGAGGTCGGCCGCATCGTCCGCGGCCGCGGCATCCAGCTGACGGAACTGGGCCGACCCCGCCCGCTCCCCCGCCGGGTCGGCTTCGACCACCTGAAATGAAACCCCTCTGCGCGCTCCGCGCGCTCTGCGGTTGATCTGAAGCGTCGCACCCCTTAAACCTTCCGGTCCCGCCCCGCGCAAACGCCTGCGCGGAGGC
The DNA here is from genome assembly GCA_036513415.1 of Myxococcales bacterium. GTDB lineage: Bacteria > Myxococcota > Myxococcia > Myxococcales > 40CM-4-68-19 > 40CM-4-68-19. Next base: position 13,600 of record DATBZA010000162.1, read on the forward strand.
GGTCGTGTGCATTGGAAACGACCGCGACCAAATCCGTGCTGCTCTCGCCCCAGCCGAAGGGCAGCGCGACGGCCCATGCCGAGCTCCTCGCCGCCTTCCGCGACGGAGCCCGCAAGGTCCAGGCGCGCGGCCTGTCCGGCGCCGCCCGCGGCCATGTCCTCGCGCAGCTCTCCACGGATCTCAAGTTGCCGCTGGTGTGCGTCGAGCCTGACGAGGCGGCTGCCGAGGCCCTCGAGAAGGACCTGCGCTTCTTCCTCGGCAGCGACGCCGCCGTGGTGCGGCTGCCGGCGGACGAGGTCCTCCCCTACGAGGGGCTGACCCCCGACCGCATGGTGGCGCAGCAGCGTCTCGCCGCGCTGTTCCGCCTCCACCTCGGCGAGCGTCCGATCGTGGTCTGCTCGGTGCGCTCCCTGGCCCGGCGTGTCCTCCCCCGCGCGGCGCTCGACCGCCGCAGCCTGCAGATCTCGCTCGAGCTGGAGCAGGACCGCGACGAGCTCGCGCGCAAGCTCACCGCCGCCGGGTACGCGAGGGTGCCGCTGGTGGAGGATCCCGGCACCTTCGCCATCCGCGGCGGCGTGTTCGACGTCTGGTCGCCGCTCGACCCGCAGCCGGCTCGGATGGAGTTCTTCGGCGACTTCGTGGAGAAGATCCGGGCCTTCGACCCGCAGACCCAGCGCACGGTCCGCGAGCTGACCGAGGTCTCCCTCTGCCCCGCGCGCGAGATCGTGCTCGACGACGAGGGACGCCGGGCGGCGATCGCGACGGTGCGGGCGGCGGCCGACGCGGTGGAGACGCCGTCGCGGCAGCTCCGCGAGCTGATCGACGACCTCTCCACGCTCTCCCAGGACGACGAGCTGTTCGCCGCCGGCCTGACCGCGATCCTCCCCGGCTTCTATCCAGGCGGTCTTTCGCCATTGACCGAGTACCTGCCCAAGGACGCCATCTGGATGCTCGACGATCCGCTCGAGCTGGAGCGGCAGTGGGGCGACCTCTGGAGCGGTCTCGAGAAGGCATTCGAGGACGCGCGCGGAAAGGGCGAGCTGGCGCTGCCGCCCGATCAGCACTTCCTGCACGAGCGCGACGTCCGCCCGGTCCTGGATTCCGCGCCGGTGCTGGAGCTGTCCGGGCTCACCGTCGGCGCGGACGCGGCCATCGGCACCAGGGAGATCGACTTCGATCTGCGGCCGACCAGCGACCTTCGCGCCGAGATCCAGAGCCACCACGGCGAGGACGGGGCGCTCTCCCCCCTGGTGCGGCGGCTGGAGTCGCTGCGCGAGCGGGGGAGCACCGCGGTGATCGCGTGCCATTCCTCGGCCCAGGCGGAGCGGACGCGGCGTCTGCTGTTGGACCGCAATCTGATGGCGCAGATCGTGCCGCTCGAACAGGCCGCGTTCTCGCCGCACCTGCACGCGCACCTGGTGGTGGGCGAGATCAGCGCGGGCTTCATCGATCCGCACAACCGACTGGCGGTCTTCTCGGACGAGGACATCTTCGGTCCCCGCGCCCAGACCCGCAGGACCCCGCGGCGGCCGCGCACGTTCGGCGCGGAGGGCGCCGACTTCCGCGACCTCAAGGAAGGCGACCTGGTCGTGCACGTCGACCACGGCATCGCGCGCTACAACGGTCTCACGCGGTTGAATGTGCGCGGATTTGCAGCCGATTTCATCCTGCTCCACTTCGCCGGCAAGGACAGGCTGTACCTGCCCGTCGGGCGGCTGCGACAGATCCAGAAGTACGCGGGAGGCGACCCGGAGAAGGTCAAGCTCGACTCGCTCAAGACCCAGACCTTCCAGAAGCGCAAGGCGCGGGTCAAGGAAGAGCTGCTCAAGATGGCCGCCGAGCTGCTCGACATCTACGCCGCGCGCGCCGCCCACCAAGGCTACGCGTATTCGCCGCCTGACTCGATGTACCGCCAGTTCGAAGCGGACTTCGAGTTCGAGGAGACCCCCGATCAGGAGCGCGCCATCGGCGAGGTCCTGGTGGACATGCAGGACAGAAAGCCGATGGACCGCCTGGTCTGCGGCGACGTGGGCTACGGCAAGACGGAAGTCGCGCTCCGGGCCGCCTTCAAGGCGGTGGAGGACAAGAAGCAGGTCGCCGTGTTGGTGCCGACGACCGTGCTTGCCGCCCAGCACTTCCGGACCTTCTCCAAGCGCTTCGCCGACTACCCGGTCACGGTGGAGATGATCTCGCGCTACCGCGACGACAAGCAGATCCGCGAGATCCTCCAGCGCGCGCGGGAGGGCAAGGTCGACGTGCTGATCGGCACCCACCGTCTCCTTTCAGCGGACGTGTCCTTCAAGGACCTGGGGCTGGTGGTAGTGGACGAGGAGCAGCGCTTCGGCGTCAAGCACAAGGAGCAGCTGAAGAAGCTTCGCAAGCTCGTCGACGTGCTCACGCTGACCGCAACGCCCATTCCGCGCACCCTGCACATGTCGATGATGGGCGTGCGCGATCTGTCGATCATCGGGACGCCTCCGGTGGATCGGCGCGCGATCCGGACTTTCGTCTCCAAGTTCGACGGCGGCACGATCAAGGAGGCCATCGAGCGGGAGCTCGCGCGCGGGGGCCAGGTCTTCTTCCTGCACAACCGCATCGAGACCATCTCCGGCGTGCTGGACTACCTGACGAAGCTCGTGCCGCAGGCCAAGATCGCGGTGGCCCACGGGCAGATGCCCGAGCGAAAGCTCGAACAGGTGATGACGGAGTTCGTGGACAAGAAGCACGACGTGCTCCTCTGCACCGCCATCATCGAGAGCGGCCTCGACATCCCCTCGGCGAACACCATCGTCGTCGACCGGGCGGACCACTTCGGCCTCTCGCAGCTCTACCAGATCCGGGGGCGCGTCGGCCGCAGCCGCGAGCGGGCGTATGCGTATCTGCTGATTCCGGCCCGGCGGAGGATCACCCGCGATGCCCAGAAGCGCCTTCAAGTCTTGCAGCAGTTCAGCGAGCTGGGCGCCGGCTTCCAGATCGCCTCTCACGATCTGGAGATCCGCGGCGCGGGCAACCTGCTCGGACCGGACCAGAGCGGCAACATCGCCTCGGTCGGCTTCGACCTGTACACGCAGCTGATGGAGGAGGCGGTCGCCTCGCTCAAGGGCGAAGAGGTCCGTCAGGACTTCGAGCCCGACGTGGAGCTGCCCATCCCGGCGCTGATCCCCGACGATTACGTCCCCGACGTGCAGCAGCGGCTGTTCTTCTACAAGCGGCTGGCGTCGGCGACGACCGAGGAGGCTCTCTACGACGCCAAGGGCGAGCTGCGCGATCAGTGCGGCGAGCCGCCGGCGGAGGTCGACGCCCTGGTCGAGGTGATGTCGCTGAAGAACGAGCTGCGCGCGCTGCGGATGCGGGGGCTGAAGAGCGGACCCGGGCGCCTGGTCGTGCAGCTCGGGCCCGACGCAGCCCTCGACCCGGTCAAGCTCGCCCAGCTGGTGGCGAAGGGAAAGGGGCGATACCGCCTTACCCCGGGAATGGAGCTGGTGGCGACCGTGGACGGGCAGGCGGCCATCCTGGAGGCTGCCCGCCAGCTGGTCCGGGAGCTGCGCGGCACTGCACGGCAATTGAACTAAATCTTTCCCGTCCCCTGTTCCGTCTGGTATCTCCCCTCGGCCCCCTTGCGAAGGATCCGCCGCATGAACACCCGCCTTGCCAGCATCCTGTGCACCGTCCTCGCCGCCGCCGCGGCCTGCAAGAAAAGCGAGAAGTCGGGTCCCGCCGTCGCCCGGGTGGGCGATGAAGTCATCACCGCCGACGAGGTCCGCCAGCGGCTGAACGAGACCAGTCCCTTCCTGCGCGCCCGCTACAGCACGCTCGAGCGCAAGAAGGAGTTCGTGGAGAACATGGTCCGCAACGAGCTGCTCGCGCAGGAGGCGGTCCGCCAGGGCTACGACAAGAGCCCCGCGGTCCGCGAGCAGATGAAGCGGGCGATGATCCAGGAGCTGATCAAGCGCCAGCTCGACGCCAAGTTGTCCGGGACCGACATTGCGGATGAGGAGCTGAAGAAGTTCTACGAGGCGCACATCGACGAGTTCGTGAAGCCTGAGCGCGCGCGCGTGCTGCACGTCTTCCTGCCTGCCACCGATGCCAAGCAGCGCGCCGAGGCGCGCAAGCACGCCGCGGCGCTGCTCAAAGAAATCGACGCGCGCGAGAAGAAGGGGGAGGTGAATGCCTTCCAGAGCGTCGCCATGAAGGAGAGCAAGGATCCGCTCTCGGCGCCGATGGGCGGCGATCTGCGCTTCCTCTCCAAGGACGAGCTCGGGAAAGCCTACAATCCGGAGCTGGCCAACGCTGCCTTCGACCTGAAGAATCCGGGCGACAAGGCGGGGCCGCTGGACACGCCCGCCGGCGTCGAGCTGGTGAAGCTCCAGGTGAAGACGGTGGCGCTGAGCCGCACCTTCGACGAGAGCAAGGAGTCCATCCGGCAGCGGATGGCACGCGAGCGCCGGAGCCGGGATTACGACGAGTGGGTGAAGAAGCTGCGCGAGGGCACGAAGGTCACCGTCTACGACCAGGAGTTGGAGAAGATCCAGGTGGAGCCGGCGCAGCCACCGGCCGCGCCAGCACAGTCGGGCATCAACGTCCACGCGCCCCCGCAGGGCGTTCCGCCGATGGCCCCCCCTCCGGCGCAGAAGGCGCCTCCGACCGCAGCGTCGAAGATCGGCGGAAACTAGCTGCGGTATGCCTCCTGGGCCTCTCCTGGCGGCACGGCTAGGCCGAGGCGCTCTGCTCGCGCTCGGTCTCTTCATGCTCGTGCAGGCCTGCCGCCGCGCTCCCCCTCCCGCTCCCGCGCCGCCGCGCGCGGCGGCAACGGTGAACGGCTCACCCATCCCGGTGAGCCGCGTCCAGGTCGAGCTGGACCGGATGCGGCTGGGGTCGGAGGAGAGCGGCGAAGCGAAGGTGGCCCCGCAGGACGTCCCCAAACAGGCCAGGGCGGTGCTCGACGCGCTGATCGATCGCGCCCTCGTGCTGCAGCGCGCAAAGGCCGCCGGGCTGTCGGTGAGCGAGGCGGAAGTGCAGCGCGCGACCGACGCGCTCGCCGATGACACGCGCAAGACTGGAGCGGCGTGGGGAGAGCACCTCGCCCGCGCCGGCCTCAACCCCGAGCAGCTCTCGGACGAGACGCGCGAGCGCCTCCTGGCGGAGAAGTACGTGGCCGAGCAGACCCGCGCCGAGCGCGCCTCGGCGGCGGAGACGCGCGCCTGGTACGACGCGCACAAGGCCGAATTCGAGGACCCGGAGGCGGTCCACTGCCTGCAGATCGTGGTCCGCACTCCCGAGGAGGCGAAGAGCGTGCTGGATCAGCTCCGCGCCGGCGCTCCGTTCGACAAGGTGGCCCGGCAGGCGGGCACCTCTCCGGACGCGCGAAACGGCGGGGACCTGGGCTGGTTCCCGAAGGGGACGATGCCGAAGGTATTCGACGACACCTGCTTCTCGCTGGGGAACAACAAGATCTCCGGCGTGGTCGCCTCGCCCTACGGCTATCACGTGTTCAAGGTGCTGGGCCGGCGCGCCCCGCGGACGCGGAAGTTCGATGAGGTCAAGGCCGACACCGAGCGGCGCGCCACCGCCGAGAAGCGCGCCCAGGCCGAGCGGCAACTGCTGCAGCAGATCCGCACCGGGGCGGAGATCAAGATCGACGACTCCGCCCTCGCGCTGGTGCACTAGATCAATTCTTCCCTTCAACCGCAGCGCGGATCCGTTATGTTTCACGCCCCTATGCGTCGTTTCGTGCTGTTGGCGTTCCTTCCCTTGGCTGCGTTCGCGGAGATCAAGGACCGCATCGCGGCGGTGGTGAATGGCCGGGCAATCACGCTTTCCGACGTCGAGGAAAGGGTTGCGCCGGAGCTGGCGCGGGTCCCGGCCGGGCCGGCCGGCGTGCCACAGCGGAAGGAGCTTCTGCGGCAGGCGCTCGGGCAGCTGATCGACGAGCAGCTCGTGCAGGGCGAGGCCTCGGCCCTGGGAATCGACGTGTCCGACGACGAGGTCCAGCGCCTGGTCGAGCAGCTCGCGCGCGAGAACCGCATGGACATGACCCAGTTCCGCCAGGCGCTCGCGCAGCAGGGCCTCAGCATGGAAAACGTGCGCGACTCGCTCAAGCGGCAACAGCTGATGATGCGGCTGCTCCAGTACAAGGTGAAGCCCCGCCGGGTCAGCGACGAGGAGGTCCAGGCCGCCTACGCGAACATGACCAAGACCAGCGAGTACGAGGTGCGCGCGCGGGACATCTTCATCTCCGCTCCCGACGGCGCCAACCCGGCGCAGGTGAGCGCCGCACGCGCCAATGCGGACGCGGCGCTGCGGCGGGTCCGCGCCGGCGAGAGCTTCGCGAAGGTCGCCCGTGAGGTCTCCGACGGCCCCACCGCGAAGGAGGGCGGCGATCTCGGCTACTTCCGCCGCGGGCAGATGCTGACCCAGCTGGAGCAGGCCGCCTTCGCCCTGCACCCCGGGGAGATCTCCGGCCTGATCCGGATCGAAGGCGACCACGGCGGGTTCCATCTCGTGACCGTCGAAGACCGGCGCCAGCTTCCTCCCCGGCCGCTCTCCGAGGTGCAGGAGGAGATCCGGAACCGGCTCACCGCCGAGTCCGTGACCAAGGAGCGCGAGCACTACCTCTCGCAGCTCCGCAAGTCCGCGCAGGTGGACGAGAAGCTCTGACGGCTATTCCGGCGCGTCCTTCGCCGGGTTCCCCTGGGAGTCGAGCGCAGGCCCCAGGTCTTGACTCTCCACCGCCCTCACCCCGCCCTTGCTGGACTGGACGTCGATCGACGCCAGCGCCCAGACGGCGCCCTTCGGATCGCCGGGGCGAATGCCTTCCGCATCCACCCAGGTGTCCTCCACCCTCGCGCTCCGGCGCACGATTCCGCGGAACGCTTCGTCCGGATCCTCCAGCGTCTGCGCGAACTGGTCGACGGTCAGGCCGGACGCGTTCTCGACCAGCAGCGTGTACGCTTGCACGTGCGCGCGCAGCGAAGCGGCCAGATTGTCGATGGCGTTGTCGCGCGCGTACTGCTTCGCGTCCTCGGGGTGGTAGGTGGGACCCGCGTAGCCGGCGGCGTAGATCCGGGTCCGGGACGCCGGCAGCCGGTCGAGCCAGGCTGGTCCGGCCCTCCCCACTCCGGCCTTGCCCGACGCCGTCTCCGAGACTGGCTGCGACTTCCCGTGGATGGACTCGATCTCGAGCGACGCCAGCGCCCAGACGCCGCCCGGATCGCTCCGCTCTCCGCTCGCGTCCACCCAGGTCGCCTCGATCCTCGAGTTCTGCATCACCACGTCGGTCGCTTCCTTGCTGATGGTCGCGCCGGCATTGGCCGTGGCCGTCGCGGTGTCGATGCCGAGCACCTCCACGTGGGAGCCCAGCGCGAGCGCGAGCTTGCCGCGCGCGTCGGCGGCAGCGGCGTCGATCGCGTCCTGCGGCCAGAAACTCGGCTGCGAGTAACCGACCGCGACCAGCTTGCCCTTGCTGCTCTCGGGCACCTGGTCCACCCAGGCCGGCACCGCAGCCCCTTCCTTGTCGGGCTTGCGGGGCCCATCAACCCTCGGCTGCGAGGCAGGGGGCTTCGGCGCACCGGCGCAGGCGGCACAGAGCGCCAGCGCGGCGGCCACCCGCGCGACCCGGTTCATGGAGCCGCCGTCCTGACCCCTACCGCTGGCGCTTGGCTTCCTCGGCGCTCAGCTCGTCGAACGCCTTGTCCGCATTCGCCCGCACCGCGTCGCGCACCTTGGCGTTCAGCTCCTTCATCTTGTCGATGTTGTTCTTGAAGGAATCCATCTCGAGCGCGGCGAGAGCGTACTCGGTTCCGTCGGTATCCACCCAGTGGTCGATGATCTGGACCCCCGACAGCTCCATCTGGGAGTACGTCTTGAGCGCCTGCTGGACGTGCTGCTCCTCGGACGACTTGTCCATGTCGCCCGCGGTAGTCGACGCCATGTAGTCCTTGTTCAGCACCGAAACGTAGGTGTCGAGGATCTTCGAGATCTCCGCCCGGGCGCGCGAGTCGGAGGTAGAGCGGCGCATGGCCGCGTTGCGAATTCCGCTGGCGATCCCGACCCCGTAGAACACCTTCCCCTTGTCGCCGCCGAATGCTCCCGTCCCCCGGTTCACCCAATCCGGGCCGTTGGCATGCAGCACCTGGTTCGACATCTCCGGCGGCTTGCTGCCACCGCACGCTCCGAGCAACGCCACCATCGCGAGCCCAAGGATCTTCTTCACTGTCGTTCCTCCATGTTTAGCGACGGCCCTGCCGACGCGCGTTCGTTAGAGTCCCGCATTTTCCTTCGCCACCAGCGCCGCCGCGAGATCGTTTCCCGCGCCGAGCCCTGCCTCGTTCGCCGCGGCCTGCTGCGCCGCCTCCGGGGTGCGCCCTACCCCCTTCGCCTGCTTCTGGGCCGACGCCACCACTGCCCCGCTCTGCGCATCCAGAGCACGGACGTCTAGAGCAGCGGTGGCGGCCACCTGCGCGAAGACCGGCCCTCCGGGCGTGGTGGTGGCATGGACCACGATCACCCAGGGAGTTCCCTGCGCCTTCGCCTGCGCCAGGGCGGCGTTCTCGCTGCTTCCGTCCTGGGTCTGCGCGGCGAACCCCTGCTTGGCGAGCGCCTGCGTCACCGCGCCGGCGACCCAGGGAGGCGCGATCAGGATCGCCCGGCGGGCCTTCCCTCGCGCTGCGTTGGCGGCGTCCTGCGCCTTCTGCAAGAGCGCGGAAGCGCTCGCGACGTCCCGGTCCCCGGTGGGAGTCGAGCCCGCGACCGCCTTGGCTTTCGAGAGCGCATCGCGATAGCGGACCAGCGCGCCGATCGCGTTGCCCTGCTTCTCCTGCTCGCGGCCTTGCCGGTACAGCGCCACGCCGGCCGCGGCAGTCTGCTGCGCTTCCTGCGCTTGCCGCTGCCGCTCCTTCTCGACCTCGGAGCGGGGCAGCTTGAGCAGCACCCAGACGTCGAACCGATCGACGGTGCCGGAGCCGACCTCGCGCGAGATCTTCTCGTAGTACACGTCGGAGAGCTCGGCCGAGCGGAGCATCGCGTTGGCACGGCTCTTCACCGTGTCCCTGGCCATGTTCTCCGCTTCTTCGGTGCTCATCACGTCGTGGTGCTCGGCGCTGATCTCGACCCCGATGTATTGCGCCGCCTGGCTTCGAGCCGATTCGATCGCGCTCGCCTTGCCGTCTTCCAGCGAGGAGGCACCCTCTTTCGCCCCGGAGAAGTACAGCGTCTCGGACGAGCTGGGGGCATTGGCGAGCCAGGCCGGCGGCCTGGGCGACGAGCTGGTCTTCAGGGCCACCTTCTCGCCCCCGCAGGCGCAAAGGGCCAACGCGGCCAGAGGGCCGAGCCTACTTCGCACCGAGGGTCTCCGGCGGCGGGGTCTGCTCGGCCAGCTTCCTGGCGTCGGCCTGCAACCGGTGGATGTTGTCGATCTCGGCGAGCATGTCGCGGTCGTTCGACAGCGAGTAGGCCTTGTTCACCATCGCCTCCCCCTTGTCGTAGTCGCCCGCGTACTCGTAGGCAAGGCCGAGGTTCCAATAGCACTTCGCGACCTGCGCCGCCTTCAGCTTCACGTTCTTCTCGGCGGCCTGGGCGGCGTCATTGAAGGCGCTCTGGGCCTTCTTCCAGTCGCCACGCTCCGCCCAGCCGATTCCGCCCTCGAGCTGCGGGATGTCGCCGTCCTTCTGGAAATGCGCGTACATGAATTCCTGGTGCGGAACGATCGCCCTCATGAAGCGCTCGACCACCGCGCGGCGCGCCGCGTTCTCCAGCGCGATGCGATCGATCTGCTGCGGGCGCTTGTCCAGCGCGCGGTTCACATCGTCGGCCCTCTCCTCATAGGTCCTGGCGACGATCAGCCGGCCGGTGGAGACGTCCACGATCTTGAAGGTGCTCCGCACGTACGCCTCGCCCTTGAGCGAGTACCAGGTGTGGTAGGCGCCCTTGTCGTCCTTGTAGCGCGTTTCGTCAGGCTGCTCGCGGTAGTTGGTCTGCACGTCGCCGAAGATCAGCGCGCCCGCGGCGACCACCTTGCCGAGCTTCGCCGCGGCGCTCGGGTCGGCCAGGTCGCTGGAGGAGAGCCGCAGCTCGCCCATCAGCTGTGACATGTGCTGGCGATCGACGACCGTGAACCGGTTGGTGTTGACCAACGCCTCTTCCAGCGAATCGGTCATCGGCCGGTTTCCGCCCCCGCTCATGTCCCCGATGGCGACGCTCTGGTAGGGGGCCATGTTGATCTCCGCCGGCCTCATCACGGGAACGCGGACGGCGACCGTGCCACAGGCGCAGAGAGACCCTGCCGCCAGCGCGCTGAAAACGACGTTCTTCATGGTTCGGTTTCCCCGAGGCGCTTGGGCGAGTTGCGCCCTTTCAATCGCTAGCATCGGCGTCGCGGTAGGGTCAAATTCTCTGACGACTTTCTGGACCGTAGCCGCTTGCGGCGATAGCAAGGAGGGACACCCATCCGCGGGGGATCCACATGCGCAATTTCCTCACCTGTGCGGCGCTGCTCGCGGCGACTCCCGCGGCCTTCGCGCAGCCGCAGAGCGCCCCGCCCACCGTCGCCATCGCCGAGGTGACAGCGCGCGGCAACGCCGGCCCGGACCTGGCGTCGGACATGAGCGACGCGCTGACGGAGCAGCTGGTGGCCGGCGCACGGCTGCGCGTGGTGGAGCGGCAGCAGATCGCCAAGGTGATGAAGGAGCAGATGCTCGCGCAGTCGGGGGCGATGAGCGACGAGGTGCAGATCAAGGTCGCCCAGCTGGTGGGCGCCCGGTTCATCGTGCTGGGGACGGTGGGGACGAAGGGCCGCAGCTACGTGGTTGCCCTGCGCGCGCTCGATTCCTCCAGCGCGCAGGTGGCGTTCTCCGAGAGCCTCAAGGTCGGCTCGGACGAGCAGGTGGAAGCGGGCGCGAAGCAGCTTGCCCGGCGGATGGAAGAGAAGCTGCTCGGGCCGTCCGTTGGAGGATCCCCGCCAGCATCCGCGTCGGGCGACGTGCTGGGGGACTTCGACCCGGCGCTGGTCAAGGACTCTGCCCAGGACGTGGCGCGGTCGCTGGCGCAGCGCTTCCCGAAGCTGACGGGCGCGATCGTCAGTGCCTTGCCGAACGGGACCGCCTCTTGCTCGTTCGCCTCGGGCCAGCCGTTCAAGGGCGAGTTCTTCGAGATCTCCGGCCGCGATGAAGTGACGGAGCAGGAGACGCGCAAGGGCTACTTCCTGCTCAGCGCCTGGTCGAAGAACGGCTGCAGCGGGCGGGTGAAGCGTGAGCCCGGCGGAGTGATCGAGGACGGCGACACGCTGACCTCGCTGCCGCTCAAGATCGGCGTCGAGGCCGTGCAGCCGGGTCCGGGCGCGCAGCCGGAGCTCGCCACGCTGCTCGCCAGCGAGCTGCGAGCAGCGCTCGATTCGATGCCGCAGTTCCAGGTCGCGGGCGACCCGCAGCTCACCGCGACTGGCCGCGTGTCGGGGCCGCGAGGTCGGCGCAGCGTCGACCTCCAGGTCATCGACAAGGGCGGGAACGTGTTGCAGAAGGTCAGCGTTCCAGCCTCGTTCTGAACTGATTTTCCTGGGTTTTCAGGCCGCGCTAGACCGCGCATTTTCCGGGCGCGCATGTCGCCTCCCGCGCGAATCGTACAGTGGGTCGATGTGCTCGCTTGTGGGCGCCCCGGGTACAGGACGTAAAGTAACCGCACTTCCGGGACGGCCGGGTCACTCACGAACCGTGAATGACGCGGCACGGGGGGGGCGGAGTTCGACATGACCATCATCGTCCGGGATTATTCCTGGCTGTTCGTTTGCCTTGCGACCGCCTGCGGTGGCGCTCTCGAGTCGAGCCATGCGTCGCGCGAAGCTGTCCGCGCCGCGACCGCCGCGACTCCGGACTCACCCGGGCAGGCGGAGATCGTCACGCGCAACAAGGTGGTGTTCTTCGGGAGGAGCGGGGCAGCCGCCGGAGCAGCCGTGACCGTCGCGAGCTTCGACTCGGCGATGGCACGGCGGACGTGCACCGCGTCGGTCGCGAGCGATCACACCTGGTCCTGCACGCAGACGCTGGCGGACCGCGGGTACACCTGGACGGCACAGGTCGGCGACGGACCCGTCTCGGGGCCGGTCGACTTCATCGTGAACACCGGCAAGTATCCGGCGCCGACCATCGATCACTTGCCGTCGCCCACCAACGACGCCAAGCCCATCCTGACGGGCACCGTCAGCTCCGCGCTGGTCGATCGCGGCTTCTATCTCGAGGTCACCGAGAATGGCCAGGCGATCTGCATCCTGAGTCCGATCAAGTCGACCAACTGGGCGTGCTCGCTTTCGCAAAAGCTGGCCGACGGCCCGCACGTACTGTCAACGGATGTCGATGATCCGGACAGCGACGAAGCCACTCCGTCTGGAAACCCGAACGCCTTCGTGGTGAAGACCGCCATCGCCCGGCCGACGCTGAACGCGGTCCCCACCCCGACCAGCGTGAGCATGGTCCCCTTCTCCGGCACCGGTGAGCCGGGCGCGGCGCTGACGGTCGCGCAGGGCGCCGAGATCGTCTGCCAGGCGGCGGTATCGCCCGGCGGGGCCTGGTCCTGCACTGCGGTAAAGCCGCTCGCGGACGGTCCCCATGGCGTCTCGGCCACCCAGAAGGATGCAGCGGGCAACCTGAGCGCGCCCGCGTCGGCTTCGTTCGTGATCGACACCCACGTGCCCGCGGCGCCCACCCTCGATGCGCCGGCCACGCCGACCTCGGATCCAGCGGTCAGCTTCACCGGGACCGGCGAGGCGTCCGCCCGCGTCTCCGTCCTCGACAGCTACTCGCGGCTGCTCTGTTCCGCGACGGTCGGCGCGGGCGGGGTCTGGAGCTGCGCCCCGGCGGCGGGCGTGGAGGATGGCGACTACCTCCTCAGCGCGTTCCAGGTCACTGCGGTGGGGAACAGGAGTGGGCCTTCCGCCGCGGTGCCCCTGAGCGTCCGGACGCTGCTTGCGCCCTTGTTCGAGGCGCCCGCATCGCCCACCCGCGAGACGACGCCCGTGCTGAGCGGTCACGCGCAGGCAGGCGCCACGGTCTCCGTCTACGTGGGCGAGACGCCGATCTGTGCGGAGCGTGCGGACGGAAGCGGAAGCTGGAGCTGCCGTCCGTCCGAGGCGTTCCCGGACGGGGCCTACCTGCTCCAGGCCCGGGTGAGCGACGCTTCAGGTCACGCGTCGGGTGCGAGCGCCGCCCGCGCGCTGGTGGTCGACACCACCCCGCCCGCGGCGCCCGTCCTCGAGCAACCCGTCTCGCCGACGCGGAAGCGGCAGCCCCTGCTCAGCGGCACCGCCGAGGCAGGATCGTCGGTCGCGGTGGCCGACGCGGCGTCGGGCGAAACGATCTGCCGGGCGATCGCGAGCGCGGCGGGAATGTTCCGGTGCAGCGCGCCTGCCGCCCTGATCGCCGGCGAGCACCGCCTGACCGCGATCGCCACGGACCAGGCCGGCAACGTGTCGCTCCCGGCGCAGCCGGTCGGCGTGATGATCTCGGATACCGTCCCGCCTTCGCCCACCATCGATTCGCCGGCCAATGGAACCGAGCTCGAGCTGCGCCGGCCCGTGATCGCCGGGACGACGCTTCCGGGCACGCTCGTGGAAGTATCGGTGGACGGCGTGGTGTACGTGGCGCAGATGGCCGGGAACGGCCAATGGACCCTGCTTCCCCCGGCGGACCTCCCCGTCGGGACACATCAGATCTCGGCGTCCGCCACCGATCCCGGGCAGAACGTGAGCGACCCCACCTCGAGCCAGTTCGCGATCGTCGATACCGGCGTGGTCCGCGGAGGGTGCTCGAGCGGCGGTCCGCCGGGGCCGCTGCTGGCGGTTCTCGCTCTCCTCTTCGCAGGAGTGCGCCGGCGCCGCGCTCTCTGCATGGCCGGGATCCTGGCCGCCGTGGCCGCGCCATCGGCCGTGCGGGCGCAGAACATCGACGTCTCTTCGTTCAGGCCGGCGTCGGGCGGCGACGGATACGCCGCCGTCGAGGGAGCGCGTCCACCCTTGCCGGGCGAACCGCGCCTGGAAGTCCGCACCTGGACCGACTATGCGAATCGGCCCGTGACGTACGTGTCTTCGGGTTCCGAGTACGCGGTGGTGCGCTCCCGCACGACCCAATGGCTCGACGTGCAGGTCCACCTGATCGGCCCCCTTTCGATCGCCGCCGAGGTCCCAGTGACGGTGTCGGCGGGAGGCGATCTCTCGCGCCTGCCGCCCTCCTCTCGCGGGCCTTCGGAGTTGCTCTCCGGGATGGCCGACCTGCGGCTGACCCCGCGCCTGGGGCTGCTGCGCCAGGAATGGGCGGGGATCGATCTCGCGACGCAGCTCTCGCTCGAGCTCCCGACGGCGCGGGCCCAGGGCCTGTCGAGCGACGGCACGGTGCGCGGAGAGGCCCTGCTCGCGATCGGGCGCCGCCTCGGCGAGGTGCCGGCGGGCGCGCTGGACCTGCTCGCGAACGCGTACGTGCGCGTCCGGCCAGCGCGCGAGTTCCTCGACGTGAAGTCCGGGAGCGAGGCCGGCCTGCGCGGTGCGCTGGGATACGCGATCGCGCCTTCGCGCGCTTGGGTGCCGCGCCGGCTTTACGTCGAGCTCGAGGGCCGATCGTCCCTGCGCGCCGGCTTCGCCGCCGGCACCGCTCCGGCGGAGTGGCGCCTGGGTGGAACGGTCTGCCCGGTGGGAAGCTTCGCGGTGGACCTCGCGGGTGGGAGCGCCATCAGCGACGGCGTCGGTGCGCCCCGCTCCCGCTTCCTGCTCGGCTTCGCCTGGTCGCCCTCGGCCTGCGGCAGCCGCGCCGAGCCGATGCTCGCCATGACCGCGCCGGCGCCCGTGGTGGCTCCTCCCCCGGAGCCGCCGCAGCCTGTCGCGGAAGCCCTGCCCCTTCCCGCACCGCCGGTCATCGTCGATCGCGATGGGGACGGGATCCCGGACGCCGACGACGCCTGTCCAGACCAGGCCGGAACCGCCGCGAACCATGGGTGCCCGCCGGGGATTCCCCAGCGCGTCATCGTCTCGGCGACCTCGCTCGAGATCCTCGACCGGGTGCATTTCGCGACGGGGCAGTCGCGCATCGAGCAGCGATCGTATCCGCTGCTCGACCAGGTCGCCGCCGTGCTCAAGAGCCATCCCCATCTGCTGCTCGTGCAGGTCGAGGGACACACCGACGATCGCGGCGGCGCCACCTACAACCTCCTGCTCTCGCAAGCGCGCGCTGCGGCCGTGCTCGACTACCTGGCAGCGAAGGGAGTCGAGCGCGACCGCCTGGAGGCGAAGGGGCTTGGTCCTACGCATCCCATCGACACCAACGGGACGCCAGCAGGCCGGGCAGCGAACCGCCGGGTCGCGTTCACGGTGATGAAGACGCAGGCGCGCGTCATCGAAGCCGAACGCCCCGCCGACTCCTGAGCGCGACGGGGCGCTTCCGATCAAACGCCGAGCACGCCAAGCACGCCGAGGCGGAAACGGAGTCCGAGTGGTCTCTTTTTGGTTGGGTTCGGGGCTACCCCGCCGCCCCGGGGTGGCTCCCAACGAAAAACCCAAAAAGCTTTGAGCGTACTTTCTTATCTCGGCGTGCTCGGCGTGCTCGGCGTTTGATCGGAAGCCGCGGACTACTTTAGACGTTGAAGAGGAAGTGGATGACGTCGCCGTCCTGGACGACGTAGTCCTTCCCTTCCACGCGCATGACCCCCCTGCTCTTGGCCGCGGCCTCCGAGCCGTGGCGAAGCAGCTCGTCCCAGCGGATCACCTCGGCCTTGATGAAGCCGCGCTCGAAGTCGGTGTGGATGACGCCCGCCGCCTGGGGGGCCCGGAGGCCCTTGCGGATCACCCAGGCTCGGCATTCGTCCTCGCCCACCGTGAAGTAGCTTTGCAGCCCGAGGAGCGCGAATCCCTCCCGGACCAGCTTGTTCAAGCCGGGTTCGGAGAGCCCGACGGTGGCGAGGAAGTCGGCGCGTTCCCCGGCAGGGAGCTGCTGGATCTCCGCTTCGACCTTGCTGCAGATCGCCACCGCGCGGGCGCCCTCGCGCTCGGCGAGCTCGCGCACCTTGGCGACCAGCGGATCGGCGTCGATCCTCGCGAGCTGCGACTCGTCGACATTGGCGACGTACAGGACCGGCTTCGCGGTGAGCAGGAACAGCTCGCGGGCGCGCGGCTTGTCGTCGTCGGCGAGCGGGACGCTGCGCGCCGGCCTGCCGGCCTCGAGGGCGGCCTTCAGCTTGTCGTAGACGAGGAGGTCGGCCCGGGCTTCCTCTCCCGGCTTTCCCGGCGCCTTGGCGTCCTTGAGCCGGCGCTCCCGCTTCTTCTCCAGCGACTCCAAGTCCTTGAGCTGCAGCTCCGTCTCGACCACTGCCTGGTCGCGCAGCGGGTCGACGGTGCCATCCACGTGCACCACGTCGGGATCGCTGAAGCAGCGGAGCACGTGGGCGACCGCGTCCGCCTCGCGGATGTTGCCGAGGAACTGGTTGCCCAGGCCTTCGCCCTTCGACGCTCCTTTGACGAGACCTGCGATGTCCACGAATTCCAGGGCGGCGTGCGTGGTCTTCTTCGGCTCGTACAGGCGCGAGAGCTTGTCCAGGCGGTCGTCGGGCACCGGCACCACGCCGACGTTCGGGTCCTTGGTGGCGAACGGATAGTTGGCGGCGAGCACCGAAGCGCCCGAGAGGGCGTTGAACAGCGTGCTCTTGCCCACGTT
The DNA here is from genome assembly GCA_036513415.1 of Myxococcales bacterium. Taxonomy (GTDB): domain Bacteria; phylum Myxococcota; class Myxococcia; order Myxococcales; family 40CM-4-68-19; genus 40CM-4-68-19. Next base: position 30,279 of record DATBZA010000162.1, read on the forward strand.
GGGCAGGCCGACGATCCCGATCGCAAGTCCCATAGGGGCTGCGATCTACACCAACGGCCAGTGCCGCGCCGCACATTCAGGGACGCCGGGTGCGAGTAGACTGGGCGCCATGGTCCAGATCCTCGCGATCGCGCTCTCGCTGGACGCCGGCGGGGGGTCGCATTTCGCGCAGCTCGCCCTCAAGTGCGTCCGGCAGGAGTACCCCAACAAGCTCGACCACGTGATGAACGGCCCCCAGGAGGTGCAGTCGCCCCGCGCGCTCCACCCCTCGTTCTACGGTTGCTACGACTGGCACTCCTCCGTGCACGGCCACTGGATGCTGGCGCGGCTGCTGCGCCGGTTCCCGCAGTTGCCCGAGGCGGCGGCGATCCGCGGCGTCCTGGACGAGCACCTCGCGCCGGTTCCCGTCGCCGTGGAGGTGGAGTACTTCGGGCAGCCGAACCGCAAGAGCTTCGAGCGGACGTACGGGTGGGCGTGGCTTCTCGAGCTGCAGGCTGAGCTGCGCTCCTGGGACTCGCCGGATGCGCGCCGCTGGGCGGAAGCGCTGCAGCCTCTCGCGGACCGGGTGAAGCGCGCGTTTCTCGACTTCCTCCCCAGGCAGACCTATCCGATACGCACCGGCGTGCACCCGAACACGGCCTATGGACTTTCCCTCGCCCTCGATTACGCGAAGGCGATCCGCGACGACGAGCTCGGCGGATTGATCGCCGAACGGGCGCGGACGTATTTCGGCAAGGACACGGACGCGCCGCTCAAGTGGGAGCCGGGCGGCGAGGACTTCCTCTCCCCGTCGCTGGAGGAGGCGGCGCTGATGTCGCGCATCCTGCCCGCGCGCGACTTCCGCCGCTGGATGAAGTCGTTCCTTCCCGCGCTGAAGCTGACGCCGGCGATCGTGTCCGATCGCACCGACCCCAAGATCGTCCACCTGGATGGGCTCAACCTGTCCCGCGCACGCTGTCTGTACGCGCTCTCGTCGGCGCTGGGTCGGCCGGCCCTCGCCCGGCTCGGCGACACGCAGGCGCAGGCCTCGCTGCCCTACATCGCCAGCGGAAGCTACGAGGGCGAGCACTGGCTCGGCACGTTCGCGGTGCAGCTGATGGACGCGCGCGCCCAGGCGGGGATCAGCCGCTGACGCCGCCGTCGAGGACGTAACGCCAGCAGCGACCCGCGGGGCCTCAACGGCCGATGGAACAGACCTGCGCAGCTGTCAGGAGACGGTCACGCGATAGACGCGCCGCAGCCCGAAGCCGCTGCCGCCGGCTGCCGAGCAAAGGGTCGTCCCGGGCTTCAGGCCCTTGAAGACGAGGCCCTGGGCGTTCTTGATCTCCGCGCCTACGATCGAAGTGTCATCGCAGATGGGGTTGTTCGCCGGGCGGGCGATCGTTCCGGTCTTGCAGATGTCCAGCGACTCGCCGACGCGGAGCTGGATCGCGTACGGTTTGTCCGCCGGCTGGGCCGGTTGCTGCGCGGGGGCTGCGAGAGCAACGAGCGCCACGAGCGCGGCCAGGTCTCTTCCGGTGTGCTGCATGAGCTCTCCGCGCCGCTCGCCCCCTCGCGGAACGCGACGGGGCGGATTGAATTCGAACCATCATAGCGGCGCTCGAGGGCCGTTCGCACCACTTCCGTGGGGTGGACGATCACACCCGAGCGGAGCCCGGCCGGAAAGCTGGCGGCGGAGAGCTCGATGATGTCACGCGGCTGATGGAATCGCCGACATGACTGCCCGATCGGCCGACACCGCGGCCGTCATCGACGAGGCTCTCGAATCCCGGGGGGCGTTGGCGCGTCACATGCAGGAGGGGGGGCATGTCGTCGATTCCGATTGTGGCTGCCGTGCTCGCGCTTTCACCGCATTTGAAGGCGGCGGATGGCGCGTCCCGGGCCCGTTCATTCCCTCTCGACGTCCACGGGTTCAGGGTGCTCGGTGAAGACTACGATCCGGAGAACCCCAGCCGGGAGGCGGCCAAGACTTATTACCGCACCATCGACGACGCCGAGCAGAGCTTCATCCACAGCGCCTACGTTCCGCCCATGGACACGGTGACGCTGTTTCACGAAGTGCCCGCGCAGTTACGCCAGGGCGTGCGGACGATGCGCTGGCGCTGGAGAGCGCTCGCTCTCCCCCGCAATGGCAACGAGTGCGTCGGTGGCCTCGGGGACTCTGCCGCCGCCGTCTACGTCACCTGGAAGCGCGGCCTCCGCTGGTACTCGCTGAAATTCGTCTGGAGCAGCGACGCTCCCCTGGGCGCAACGTGCAACAGGATGCGCAACCCCCTGGTGGCTTCAGACAGCATCATCCTGCGGACCGGGCCGGCCAACGGCGACTGGGTCGAGGAAATGATCGATCCTGAAGCGCTCTTTCGCGAGCACTTCGCCGGCGGCGATCCGAGCGCGGAAGTCCCCGAGCTGCAAGGCATCGGCGTGATGAGCGACGGCGACCAGACCCGCAGCGAGAGCGCCGCCGACTATGCCGGCTTCGTCCTGTACAAATGATTCACGCGCC
>DATBZA010000163.1:0-73509 GCA_036513415.1 Myxococcales bacterium
CGAGAGCAATCGCGCCGCGCGCATCCGCGAAACGGCGAGCGTCAGGCAGCGCGGGAGCAGGCCGTAGAACGAGAGGGCCGCGAGCAGGAAGGGCCACCAGCCCCCCACGATCTCCGGCTGGGCGGAGCGGCCGGCCCCGGAGAGCACATAGGCGCCTTCCAGGCGGGAGTACCGCGTCGCTTCCACCAGGGCGCGGGAAGGATCCGCATCGGGCCAGAGCCAGCCGAACGGCGCCGCCAGCGCGTGCACGAGCGCGTGGAAGCGGCCCGGATCGAGCTGGACGAGCGTCGTGCTCCAGGAGAAGGCGATGTCCGAGAAGACGATCAGCCGCAGGCACCCGAGGATTGCGCCCAAGTTGAAGGCGACTCCGAATGCCTGCGTGAGGCCGAGCAGGATCCAGGGCTCGACGCGATGATAGAGCGATCGACGGCTGCGGAGGCGATGCCACAGAGCGCGCCACGCCTCCAGCCGGGCGCCGGTCGATCCGGAGGCGCGCGCCGCGAGCGACGGATAGACCGCCGCGACCAGGCCACGGAAGAGGCCCAGCAGCGGGGTCCCCAGCGCGGCCACCGGGAGGAAGAACGAAGCCAGCAAGAGCGCGAAGAGCAGCAGCTGGAGGCCGACGAAGACGAGGAGGAAGTCCCAGACGTTCACCGGCCTGTCCCCGGTGTAGTGCAAGAGGGCGGCCGCCGTAGTCCAGCCCAGGACCAGGCCGGCGACCACGAGCGCGGCGCGGATCCCGCGCAGCACGCCCACGACGGCCCGCCCGGGGCGGAGCTGCCCGGGCTCCGTTTCGCGCAAGGTCTGCAACCAGCGCTCGAGCAACGTCCGGCGCGACCCCCCAGGCGCGCCGGCCAGCAGCGCCCGGTCGCGCGCCTCGAGGACGGCGAGATCCGCCTCGCGGTCGCGGGCGAGCTGCGCCTCCAGGTCGATCAGGTCGGAAAGGGTCATCGCTGCAGGGCCGTGCCCGCGCGAGAACATAACAGCGGGCGGCAGCCCCTGACTGACGCTCAAGCGTAGCCCCTGAGCCACCTCCGGTGGCCGGGGCTAGCGCGGGCGGGCGTCGTCGAATGCTTCGCGCCAGCTGTTCCCTTGGCCTTCGATCGAATAGAAGGATCCCGAGACGCCGTTGCCCACGGTGCAGCAGTAGCGAGCGAGGCGGCCCCGGTGGCCGCCGGCCCCGCGCGAAGGGCGGAACTTGATCGTTCCGGTCGCGCCCCAGCGTCGGACTGCCTCGGCGAGCGCCTGCTGCTCCGTCATGTCCTTCACCCGGACTTGTGTACCACGTTTGCCAGGCCGCCGTCTGGCCGCCACAGAGGACCGTAGGGGCCCGGGAAGGTGTAGAGGGGCAGACCAGGATCCATGGAACGAACTCTGGTAGTCGGGGCCGGCATTTTCGGCGTGACCGCCGCGATCGAGCTCCGAAAGCGCGGGCATGCGGTCCGACTCGTCGATCCCGGGCCGCTTCCCCATCCGCTCGCGGCGTCCACCGACATCAGCAAGGTGGTCCGCCTGGAGTACGGCGCGGACGAGACCTACACGGCGCTCTCCGAGGAATCGATCGAGGGCTGGCGAAAGTGGAACCGCGATTTCGGCGTGGCTCTCTACCATGAGACCGGCCTGTTGCTGCTGCGGCGGACTCCGCTCGCCGCAGGCAGCCTGGAGCAGGACAGCTTCGAGGTGCTCGAGGGCCGAGGGCACCGGCCCGAGCTCCTCGACCGTGCGGCGGTCCGCGCGCGGTTTCCCGCCTGGAACGCGGACCTCTATCGGCACGGCATCTACAATCCCGAGGGCGGCTTCGTCGAGAGCGGACGGGTGGTCTCGCGCCTGGTCGAAGAGGCGCGGAACCTCGGCGTCGACCTCCGGGAGGGAGTCTCCTTCGCGAGATTGCTCGAGGCACCATCGCCAGGAGGTCTCTCCCCTCGAATCGCCGGGATCGTCTCGACCGAGGGGGAGCGCGTCGAAGCCGGGCGGGTCGTCCTCGCGCTCGGCGCCTGGACGCCGCACGCGCTTCCATGGCTCGCCTCCGAGTTTCGATCGACCGGGCATCCGGTCTTCCACCTCGCCCCGCACGACCCGGAGGCGTTCCGGCCCGAACGGTTCCCGGTCTTCTGTGCGGACATCCAGGCCACCGGGTATTACGGCTTTCCCCTGCATCCGGTGAGCGGTGTCCTCAAGATCGCCCGACATGGGCTGGGCCGGCCGATGCATCCCGAATCTCCGGAGCGGTCGGTGACGGCGGAAGAGATCCGGGACTTGCGCGCGTTCCTTGCCGCGACCTTCCCGCGCCTGCAGGACGCGCCGATCGTGTACACGCGGGTCTGCCTCTACTGCGACTCCTGCGACGGTCACTTCTGGATCGCCCGCGACCCCGAGCGCCCCGCGCTGGTGGTGGCCGCGGGCGACAGCGGTCACGCGTTCAAGTTCGCCCCGGTGCTCGGGTCGATCATCGCCGACGTCGTCGAAGGACGGAATCACCCGCTCCAGTCGAGGTTCCGCTGGAGACCCGGCATCCGACCCGCACGCTGGGAGGAGCCGACCCGCTCCAGGGTCTCTTACACAACCGGAACTGCCGAATGATCTCGCTACAAGCCCCTGAGTTGGCTGCGGCGCCGGGGCTAGCCGAGCGCCGGCGCAGGCACTTTCAAGATGCGGCCCGTCTCGGGCCGGAGACGTTCCGGATCGCATCCCAGGCCGAAGTAAAAATCGCCGTCCAGCATTTCGAAGGAGCGGGCGAACGTCTCTCCGCGCTGTTTCTCGAGCTCCCGGCGCGCCTGTTCGCACTCCGCGCAGAAGGGCCGCCTTTTTGAGCGGCGGCGGTCAGGGCCGCCGCTTGCAGCCTGGCCGTCTCGGCCCGCTCCGCCGGCGAGAGCCGAACGGCAGACTGTGCCTGATCGGCCGGCGCGGTCTGGAAAAAGACGACGATCTTGCCGTCGACGACCTTGCCATGATCCGGACCGGCTGACGCGACGAGACGTGACTTACGTTCGGACACCTTGGCATGTCGGCGACCCTGACGCAGGCCGTGTCGAGCGTTCCGGTCCCCACCGGGGCGCGACCGCCCAAGGAGAACCACCATGCCCTCCGCTCCTGAATCGAAAGGCTGCTGGACTGTCCGCGCTGCGATTGCGCTGGCGATCGGAGCACTGGTCATGCCGGCCGCCGCGCTCGCCGACCGCGACGAGGACCGTGATGGCCACCGCTTCGCGACCTGGGAATCGGCGCTCGAAGGCGTGCACGGCACGTCGGAAGACTTCACGGTGCGCAACATCGCTCGCGCGTCGGTCTCGGGGACGCGGATCCGCGTCCGCATCGGAAATCAGTACGGCACGCAGAGCATCACCATCCGGGCGGCTACCATCGGGCTGCAGCGCAGCGTGGCGCAGCCGGCGCTCATTCCCGACTCGCTGCGAACTCTCACGTTCCACCACGGCCAGACCTCGGTGAACGTCAAGGCCGGCGAGCTGGTGTGGAGCGACCCGGTCTCCCTGCGGGTCCATGCCCAGCAGAACATGGCTGTCAGCCTCTATGCTCCCGGCGCGCAGGTGAACGACCACACGTTCCCCGCGCCGGAGGCGAACCCGCCCGGCTGCTTCATCTCCGCCACCGCCGGAGACCACACCGCCGATGTACCCGGCGCGTCGTTTCCCTCCACGTACATGTTCGAGAATACGCGCACTCCGGGCTGGCACCCCGGCGAGCTGCTGTGGGTCGATCTGATCGACGTCAACGCGGACATCCAGGGCACCATCGTCGCGCTCGGTGACTCCATCACGGACGGCTACCAGGTGAGCGGAGGCGGCGATCGCTGGACCGACCTGCTCAGCGAGCGCATCAACCAGCTACCGGCCGAGAGGCAGAAGTCGATCGTCAACGCGGGCATCTCCGGCAACACCGTCAGCCGGCAGCCGAACCCGTACGATCCGACTCAGCAGTGCTGCGGGGCGCCGGCCCCGGTCCGTCTGGAGCGCGACGTGCTCAGCGTGCCCGGCGTAACCGACGTGATGCTGCTCGAGGGGACCAACGATCTGGGAGGCGACGGCGCTTGGCCTCCATCGCCCGCGGTGCAGGTCATCGGAGGCATCAAGGAGATCGTCACGCGGGTCCGCGCCCGCGGGCTTCGCATCGTCTGCTCGACCGTGCTTCCCATGTGCAACCCGGCGGGCAGCTCGAAGGAGGAGAATCGGCTCGAGGTGAACGCGTTCATCCGCACGCGCGGCAGCTGCGACGCCGTGATCGACTGGGACGCGGTGATGAAAGATCCGCTCGATCCGACGCGAATCCGCGCAGACTGGATGAACGACTGCTACCACCCGAACGCCGCCGGGGATCGGAAGATGGCCGGCGCCGTCGACCTCGCGATCTTCGGACTCGGGCGCGAAGACGACTAGGACTAGCGGCGCGCGAGGCGCACCCCGATGCCAAAGTGCAAATTCGTATTGTCTGGCATCGGGCCAGGCGACTGGCAGAAGGGCCCAGGTATCGACACTCAGGCGCGGAGCAGTATCCTCCCCGGCCGAGGCGGGCGCGGTCCGTGCGTCGCGGCGTTCCCGACCCTCCGCTCACCGAACAGCAGTCCCTCCGGCGCACGTTCAGCTCAAGGAGCTTCATCATGCCCGCAGTTCTCGACCAGATCCTGTCCGCCAATACTCGCTATGCCGCCGACTTCGGCGACAAAGGCTCGCTCGCACTGCCCCCGGCCCGCCGCTTCGCTGTCCTCACCTGCATGGACGCGCGCATCGATCCCGCCAAGGCGCTCGGCCTGCGGGAAGGAGATGCGCACGTGATCCGCAACGCCGGCGGGCGGGCCAGCGATGATGCGATCCGCTCGCTGGTCATCTCGCACAAGCTGCTCGGCACCAATGAGTGGTTCGTCATCCACCACACCAACTGCGGCATGGAGCTGTTCACCGACGAGGTCATGCGGGGGCTCCTTGCGCAGAGCCTCGACACCGCCTCGGTGGACGCCGCCGGCTGGCACGACCACGGCAAGGGACCTGGTTCGCGGCAGGGCGACTTCATCGACTGGCTCACCATCGGCGATCAGGCCGAAAGCGTCGCCACCGATGTCGAACGGATCCGGCGTCACCCGCTGGTGCCAAGGGCGATCCCCATCTACGCTTACATCTACCAGGTGGAGACCGGGCGCATCGTCGAGGTACCTGCCGCTAGCGCGCTTGGCCGGGCCACTTGAGGCCGTCCTTCATTGCTTGCTTGTATTCCGTGCTCGAACCGGATACACGGCCCGTTCCTCGCCAGAATGCGCGAGGCGCGGGCGGGTTCACCGTCCGCGATTGAGAAGGAAGAGCATGGCGACCGGTACAGTGAAGTGGTTCAATGATGCGAAGGGCTTCGGGTTCATCACGCAGGACAATGGCGGCGAGGACGTCTTCTGCCACCACACGGCCATCAGCGCGGAAGGTTTTCGCACTCTCGCGGAAGGCCAGAAGGTCAGCTTCGACGTGACGAAGGGGCCCAAGGGGCTCCAGGCACAGAACGTGAAGCCAGTCTAGGCCAGGCGCTCGGCGCCTGAACGCGAAGGCCCGGGACCGCGAGGTGCCGGGCCTTCTGCGTTTTTTGAAACGCTGACACGCCGCGTCTTGATCTCGCATCTGGTCGACCCCCAATACGCGGGAAATCTTCGCCTGCCGCAACCATCTCAGCATCCACAGGAGACGTAGATGACTCCGATTCTGTGCTGGCCGTCCAGCGGGAAGCGCTCGATCCCGATCCTGCTGCTCGCGTCGCTCGCCGTCGCTGTTCCGGTCCCAGCGGTGGCAGCGTCTGCCGCCGCCGAGAGCTGCAGTTACACCAAGGCGGACGACGTCCCGACCGCCATGCGAGACGGCACCATCCTGCGCTCGAACGTCTTTACGCCGACCGCGCCGGGCACGTTTCCGGTGATCCTCTTGCGGCTGCCCTACAACAAGGACCTCGCGCAGACGTACGTCTACGCCTCTCCAGGCTTCTACGCCTCGCATTGCTACATCGTGGTCGTCCAGGACGTCCGCGGCCAGTACAAGTCGGACGGGTTCTTCTACACGTTCCGGTACGAGGCGAACGACGGGTACGACACCATCGAATGGGCGGCGGCGCTGCCGAAGTCGAACGGCAAGGTCGGCATGTACGGCTTCTCTTATCCCGGCGGGACGCAGCTCCTTCCCGCTACGCTCCGTCCTCCGCACCTGGTGGCGATCGTGCCCGCGATGACTTCATCCGACTACCACGACGGCTGGACCTACGAGGGCGGGGCCCTCGACCAGTCATTCGCCGAGGACTGGCCGTTGACGACCCTGGCCAACAGCCATGTCCGCCGCTACCCGGACGGGGCAGCGCTCGACGCGGAGATGAACCAGGCCGTCGCCGAGGAATTCACGAAGTGGTACTGGTTTCTTCCGCTCAAGGATTTCCCGCCTCTCCATCCTGAAGACCCGCGCGTCGCCCCTTACTTCTTCGACTGGCTGCGGCACCCGGACAACGACGCCTACTGGAAGCAGTGGAGCATCCGCGAGCGCTATGACCGCATCACCGTACCGGCGTTGCACTTCGACGGCTGGTACGACATCTTCATCGACGGTGCCCTCGAGAACTTCAACGGGCTGCGCAGAAACGCGGGCTCGAAGCTCGCGCGCGAAAACCAGCAGCTGGTCGTCGGTCCGTGGCTGCATCTCCCTTGGGGCCGCAATGTGGGCGCGCTCGACTTCGGCCCTCAAGCCGACAACCCCATCGACCAACTTCAGCTGCGCTGGTTCGACTACTGGCTGAAGGGGATCGACAACGGCGTGGACCGTGAACCGAAAGTGCGCATCTTCGTGATGGGCGCGAACAAGTGGCGCACCGCCGACGCGTGGCCCATCCCCGGCACGGAATTCCGCAAGTACTACCTGCACAGCCAGGGCGAGGCGAACACGGTTTCCGGCGACGGCTGGCTGAGCACGAAGAAGCCGGAGAGCAACCGCGACGGTCGCGGATCACGTCGCAGGGTGGGGGAGGCGCCGACCGACGCGTTCGAGTACGACCCGAGCGATCCAGTCCCCAGCATCGGCGGCCGGTTCCAGGCGTCGGTACCCGGTGGCCCCTACGACCAGAGGCCCGTGCTCGAGCGGCCAGACGTGCTCGTGTATACCTCCGCGCCGCTGGAGAGGGACCTGGAGGTGACGGGACCGATTACCGTCACGCTCTACGCTTCGTCATCGGCCAGGGACACCGACTTCGTCGCCAAGCTGGACGACGTCCATCCGGATGGCACCTCGATGCTCATCGAGTTGGGCATCCAGCGCGCCAGGTATCGCGAGTCTTCCACCAGGCCGACGCTGATCAAGCCTGGCAAGATCTACAAGTACACGATCCACGTCTGGCCGACGAGCAACGTGTTCAAGGCTGGCCACCAGATCCGGCTCGAGATTACCAGCAGCAACTTCCCCATGTGGGATCGGAATCCCAATACCGGGCATGCGTTCGCCCAGGACGCGGAACTGGAGATCGCGGACCAGGTCATCTACCACGACGAAGATCACCCCTCTGAAATCACGCTGCCAATCGTCAGAGCGGCGATCGAATGACAGACCGCGACCTTCGTCAGAGTCTCGTGAGCGGCACGCGATGCGGTTCGCCGCGGAGCTTCTTCAACCGAGACCTCCGAGGTGGCTGACGACCCGCCGGACGATGGCAGCCTCGGTGGCCAGATCGATCTCGTAGGTGAAGGTCCACTGGTCGAGGTTGATTTCGAACTCTTCCGACCTGCACCGGCCCTTCCACCGCAGGACCTCCATGAAGCGGGTTCGGTCCAGGAAGCGCCAGAGGACGGCGAGTTGCTTCTCGACCGACGCCCGGATCGCGTCCGGGACCCGGTAAGGCGAGAGCAGGTTCCAGTCAACACTCAGGCTTGCCATGAGGTCGGACCTCCGATCGCGTGCCTGAATGGAGACACAGCCGACCACAAAAAATGGAAAAGAGGACTTCAGCGAGCCTCGCCGGGCGGTGCCCTCGGCTCCTACGTCGCGAAGAGCCGATCGCACTTCGCGGCGAAAATGAAATCGCTCTCGGTCAGGCCGTCGATCTTGTGCGTCCAGATCTCGACCACCACCCTTCCCCAGGCGAGCTGCAAATCGGGGTGGTGTCCTTGCTCCTCGGCCATGGCTCCGATGCGGTTCACGAACGCCAGCGAGCTCTTGAAGTCCTTCGACTTGTAGGTCTTGCGCAAGTGATGGTCGCGCACCGATTCCCAGCCCGGCTCGAGCTCGCGGAGAAGCTCCGCGATCCGCGCGGCGCCGAGCGGGGGCACTCCTCCGCGGCAGGGTACGCACTGCTGGTCGGCAAGGGCCATGGCGCGGAGCTAGGCGCGGCGCGCGTTCGTTGTCAACCGTCGGTGCTCAGAGCAGTAGCTGCTCGGGGAACTACCGTCGATCACGCCTGCGTCTCCCGCGCAATTGAAGTGGACCGATCGAGGGGAAGTACCAGGGCCAGACCCTCGACGCGCGAAAGTTCGTTTGAGGTCGCATCCCCTCGATTCGCCGACATCCGGTATCCTCCGCCACCATGGCGTCATTGCGCACCGTCCGCACGATGTGCCCGATGAACTGCCACCCGACGCTCTGCGGAATGCTGGCGGATATCGAGGAGGGCAGGCTCGTCGGCGTCCGCGGCGACCCGGACAATCCGGACAGCCGCGGATTCCTCTGCATCCGCGGTCAAGCGGCGCGCGAGATCATCGGCAACCCGCGGCGGCTCCTCTACCCCATGCGGCGCACGGCGCGCAGCGGCTCGTGGCAGCGCACGACCTGGGAAGACGCGCTCGACAGGATCGCCGAGCGCGCCCGCGCGGTCGGGCCGGCTGCCCTGGGGACATGGTCGGGGCACGGATTCTTCGCCAACAACTACGGCACCCGCGTCGCATCCGAGCTGCTGCGCCGCTTCTCGAACCTCTACGGCTGCCAGTGGTGGAACCCGAACATGATCTGCTGGGGGCTCGGCGCCTTCGGCCTCGGTCTCACCGGCGCGCTGCGCGCGAGCACGAAGGAGGACATGGGGGCGCATGCCGCGCTCGTCGTCCTGTGGGGGGCGAATCTCGCGAGCCAGCCGAACACGGGGCGGTACCTCACGGCTGCGAAGCGGCGCGGCGCGTACGTCGTCACCGTCGACGTGCGGCGCACCGAGGCGTCCGCGCAGTCGGACGAGACGCTGCTCCTCCGGCCCGGAACCGACGCCGCGCTCGCCCTGGGCATGATGCACGTGATCGTCGCGGAACGACGTCAGGACGCCGCGTTCGTTGAGCGCCACACCCTGGGTTTCGATGCGCTTGCAGCTCATCTCGCCAAGCACGACGTCGCGTGGGCAACCGCGACCACGGGCGTGGATGGCGAGCGCATTGCTTCCCTGGCGCGCCGCTACGCGAGCACGAAACCCGCAATGATCCTCCTCGGCGGCAGCTCCATGCACAAAGGCACCCAGGGTTGGCAGGGCGCCCGGGCCGTGGCGTGCCTGCCCGCGCTCACCGGCAACTTCGGCATCCCGGGCGGTGGCCTGGGGCCACGACACGGCGCCGCTACGCATGGGCAGGGTCTCTCGAGCATTGCCGCGCGCGATCGGCGTCCACCGGGCGACTACGTCCCCAATCAGATGTCGCGAATCACCGAGGCGCTCGCCGGCGGGCGCGTGCGCGTGCTGATGTTGTTCGGCACCGACATGCTGTCCTCGTTCGCCGACGCGGGCCGGGTGGGGAGGGCGCTCGAGCGGCTCGAGCTGCTCGCCAGTTACGATCTCTTCATGCACGACACTGCGCGCCGCCACGCGGACGTGATCCTGCCCGCGACTGCCTGGCTCGAGGACACAGGCTGCAAGAGCACGAACACGCATCTCTATCTCATGCCCAAGGCGCTCGAGCCTGAGGGCGAGGCGCGGCCGCCGACCTGGGTGCTTCGCGAGCTTGCCCGGCGTCTCGATGTCCGCGATTTCTTTCCCTGGCAGGACGACTCAGGACCCCTGGACGCGATCCTCGATCATCCGGCCACCGGGCACGCGACGGTCGCGGCACTCGCGTCCGAGGACGGAATCCGGCCGCTGCACGTCTCGCACGTTGCCTATCCCGATCTGAAGTTCGACACGCCATCGGGAAACATCGAATTCTTCTCCGAGCGCGCCGCCCGTCTCGGCCTTCCCGCGTTGCCCGTGTTCGCGAGCGAGCCGCAGTCGGAATATCCGCTCGAGCTGCGGACCGGTCGCACTCTCACGCAGTTCCACGGCTTCTACGATCACGGCCGGGCGTTGCCCACCCTCGCCGCCGCTGACCCGGAGCCGCGACTCTGGATCGCTTCTGACGACGCCGCGCGACGCACGCTCCGTGACGGCGAGGAAATCCGGATCTTCAACCGGCGCGGCGAGATGCGGGCTCGCGCACTCGTCACTGACCGCGTCCCGCCCGGCACGGTCTGGATGCGCGACGGGTGGGAAGGGCTCAACACGCTCACCTCGGGCGAGCCCGTCCTGCCGGACACTGCCGTCGACCTGTTCGAATTCTCCGCGGGTCAAGCGGAGTTCGAGGCGCACGTCGAAGTCGAGGCCGCGAGGAACGGCTACCCCCGGCCACCGACCTAGGACATCGTGTTCAGGCCGTTCGCGGCCACCCACACACCGAGGAGCAATTCGAGCGAGTAGGTAGTCACGACGCCGACCAGGCCGATGCGGCGGATCTTCCCGATGAACGCCGCCGCATGCAGTGCCCGCGCGATCAGCGCCGCGGTGCCGAGGACGACGATCCACGTCTTTGCCGCGCCCTGGTACTCGAGCAGGACGAGCAGGATCGCGATCACGGTGACGTGCTCGATGGCGTTTCCGTGGGCGCGGTTTGCGCGGCGCAGCGAGTCATCGCCGCCGTCGCCGAACCTGACGCGGGTGCGCAGCCGATGGCGGCTGGTGTTCAGCGCCAGCGCGGTGACCAAGAGGAAGAGCAGCGCGACGAAAAAGGGCGAATAGGTCAGCGTGCCGGCGCGGAAGAGCAGGGTGGGCATGGCGCGAGAGTACGCCAGGCCGGGTGGGCACGTCGTCCGCTCGGCCTCGCCGGGAAGCGCCGGAGCTCGCCGTCCGCGGCGGGGCTCAGACGTATCGATCGATGAACGCGTCCAGCTCCGCTTTGGGCAACGCGCCCGCCACGCGGCCGATGAAGAGCGGCCCGCGCTGCAGGATCAAGGTGGGAATCGACTGCACTTGATGCAGCGCGGAGATCCGCGGGTTCTCATCGACGTTGAGCTTCACGATCTTGATTTTTCCCCTCCGCTCCTTCGCTGCCTGTTCGAGCACCGGCGCGACCGCGCGGCAAGGGCCGCACCATGGCGCCCAGAAATCGACCAGCACCGGGATGGGGCAGTCCTCGACCTCCCGCTTCCAGGTCGAATCGGTGGCAGCGACCGGGTGGTCGGGAAAGACGCTCTCCTTGCAGCGGCCGCACCGCGGGTCATCCCGCAACCGGCTACGCGGGATGCGGTTCGTCGCGCCGCAGCGGGCGCAGGAGTATTCGACGCGATCATCGTCCATCGCAATCTCGTAATCATTCATGCGTCGAGCGCAAGACCTGCCCCTCTCGTCGGGTGACGTGGCGCGACCCCCGGGGCCATCCAAACGCAACTCCGGGCCAACTTTACTGAGCAGTGGCGTGAGCGCTTTGGACCATCGAGCCGACCTGCGAGAGGACGAAGCCCTTCGCGCGCAGGCCCGCGATGATCTCTGGAAGTGCCTCCGCAGTGTGCCAACCGCGCCGGTTCATGTGCATCACCACGATCGAGCCTGGTCGGGCCTTGGCCAGGACCCATGCGACCAACCGCTCCCGCGTGATGTGCCTGTCGGGATCGCCAGAGGGAAAGTCGAACTCCACGGTGCGCAAACCGGCCTGGGCCGCCTGTTCCGTCAGCTCTGAATCGACCTCGCCGTACGGCGGCCGGAAGAAGCGCGGCAGGCGTCCAGTCAGCGAGAACAGGATCTGCTGCGTCCAGAGCAACTCCTCCCGCTTCCGCTCGGGCGGGACTTCCGTCATGTGCGGGTGCGTGTACGAGTGGTTGGCGATTTCAAAGAGCGGATTCTGGGCAAGGACGCGCATCTGGAGCAGGTGGGTTTCCGCCCAGCGGCCGCTGATGAAGAGAGTGGCCGGCGTATGCGTCTTGACGAGGACGCGAGTCACCCGGTCGTCGTAAAAGCTGCGGTCGAGGGTGGAGCAGGCGTCGAACGTGAGGGCAACTTGCCGGCCCGCGCCCTCGGCGTGCGAGATCAATTCCGCCGCGACGGGCTGGAACGGCGGCAACGGCTTCAGCGTCGGTGGACCAGCCGGATGCGGTCCCTCGGGTTCAAGCGGCGGCTCCGGTGCGGGTGGCAGATCGACGAGGAGATCCTCGGCCCCGGCAGGCGGCTCGACCAGCTCGACCCAGGTGACCCGCGGCTGGGTCGCGATGATTCGCGCCTGCGAGAGCCCGAAGGAAAAGTCGGCCAACGCGCGATCTACCGCGTCCTGCGCCGCGGCAGGAGGTTTCACGGAGGGAAGCAGCGGTCTTACGCCGGACTCCTTGGCCGCGACCGCCACCCAGAGCGACAACCCGCGCAGACGCTCCGGCCGTCGCCAGAGGAAGAGGCGGAGTCGCTCATCGATCCGGGCGCCTGCGTGCTCCAACTCCAGGTCCGGGGCACGGCCTCCCAGCAGCACCGGGGCTTCAGCATGAGCGTGCGACGCGGCGGGGTCGCGCGGCGTCCAGGCTCGGTGGAGGAGAGTCGCCACGATCGTGCGCTCTTCCGAAGCCACCAACAGATTGACGGGCAGCGCGACGCCCGCGGCGCTTGCGCTCGCCGGCAGCGCCAGCGGCTTTCCGTCCACCACGACGGTCCGCTCGTTGCCAGCGATCGGCGCGGCGAACATCATCCATAGTGCGAGCAACATGGCTGTATTCTAATGGCGCGCTCCTCTGGGTTTTCACCTCGCATGTCGGACATTTCCTCTGCGACCTTCGGGCCGCCTGGGGCGGCATTGGACAGGTCACCGGATCCAGGCGGGGCATTCTGACCCGCCCGACTGTCCCGCGCGCGCAAACGCGTGAGTGCCGGACGGCTTCGGGCCGGCATGTCGCTTGCTCAATTGCTCCTCGAGCAAGTCAACCGAAGGGAGAATGAGATGAAGGCCAATTGGATCTTGAGCGGTATCGTCGCCGGCGCTTTGCTGGCCCCGGGCATCGCGCTCGCCTCGGCAGGCGAGCACGTGGAGAAGCGCGGCGAGCGGATCGAGCAGCGTGGCGAGCGCGTCGAGAAGCGTGGCGAGCGCATCGAAAAGCGCGGCGACGTGCTCGAGCACAAAGCTGCCGCTGACGATGCCAAAGCCGCGGAGCTGCGCAGCGAGGGCAAGAACAAGGCTGCGCGCGCCGAGGAGCGGAAGGCGGATCGCGAAGCTGCTCGCGGCGATCGCCTCGAAAAGCGCGGGGAGCGCGTGGAGAAGCGGGGCGAACGCATCGAGAAGCACGGAGACCGCCTCGAGAAGCGCGGCGAAGCTCGAGAGGACCACCCAGCCGCGGCTGCCTCCGCCGCGAAGTAATCCAGGTTGGACGTCGGGTCGCCGCCGGGGCCAGCTCTGGCGGCGACCCGACTTCGCGAGGTGCGTGCGGCAGCGCGGCGCCTGCGCCACTTGACGGCGACCCCCGACTTAAGTCCTAGTTCGTCGCACCTACCGGAGCGGTAGTCGCGGCCTGCCCGCTCCGGGACAGGTTGGCCGCTTGCAACCGGGCTGGGCCGCTGGCCGCGGAAGGCGGTTTAGCGGCTACGTTTGAGCGCGGTTAGCAAACCCGCGGCAAGAGCACGCGGAAGGTCGTGCCCTGCTCGGCGGACGAGTCCAGCGAAAGCTCGCCGCCATGCGCATGGGCGATCTCGCGGGCGATGTACAAACCGAGCCCGAGTCCCTTCCCGCCCTCGGTCGCGGCGCGGCGGAACGGATCGAAGATCCGCTCGCGGTCGCCCTCAGGAATGGGCGCCCCTTCGTTGTGCACCGCGATCTCGACGCGGTCCGCCGTCGCCGCGAGGGCGATGCGCACGGTTTTGTCCGGGACGCCGTGCACGACTGCGTTCACCGTCAGGTTCGAGAGCAGCTGCGCCATGCGGTCGGGATCCCAGCGGCCAGAAGCTTCACCCTGCACATCGAGGACGATCTCGCGCCCGGGATGCGCCGCCCTCGTTTCCTCGACGACCTGGGCCGCGGTCTGCGCCAGGTCCATCGTTTGCGGTGAAACCGGGATGCCGCCCCCCCGCCGCCCGCGGGTGAGATCGAGCAAATCGTCGATCATGCGCGACATCCGCTGCGCGCTGGTGCCGATGCGCGCAAGCGACTGGCGCTCCATCTCGGAGAGAGTGGCGTTCCTCATCTGGTAGGTGGAGCCGAGAATGGCCTGGATGGGGCTGCGCAGGTCATGGCCGAGGATACCGATGAAGCGCTCGCGGAACGCTTCACGCTCGCGGCTCTCCGCCTCGGCGCGCCGGCGCTCGGTGAGGTCGCGCAGATACCCGGTGAAGGCGAGGGTGCCCTCCAGCGGGATGCGCGCGATGGTCAGCTCGACGGGAAATTCGCTCCCGTCCTTCCGCATGCCGACCAGTTCCAGGCGTCGATTGAGCAGCGCGCTTTGCTGCGTTTTCACGTAGCGCGCCAGGCCCCGCCGGTGGTTCTCGCGCAGTGCAGGCGGAATGATCAGCTCGGCCATCTCACGCCCCAGCGTCTCCTCGCGCGACCAGCCGAACATCCGTTCGGCGGCAGCGTTCCAGTCCGTCACGCGGCCAGCGGCGTCCATGGAGACGACGGAGTCGAGCGCTGCGTCCAGGATGGCTGCCCGGCGCGCTTCGCTGATGCGCTCGGCTTCCAAAGCGGCGGCGCGCCGGAGAAACTCCTCGACGTGCGCAGCGAGGAGTTGGGCGGTCTCCTCCAGCTGGTGCTCGTCGAGGGTCCCCTGGCGGTGGAAGAACTCGAGCACGCCGTCGCCGATTGGAAACGCAACCGCGCTACGGAGGTGATCGCGCAGCCCGCTGTCTCGGCGAGGGAAATTGGTGTCGGTGGAAAGATCGCGGATGACGGTCCACTCGCCTCGTTCCCAGACTCGCCCTGGCAGCCCTTCCCCGCGCTGGAAGACGCGCGCGCGGCTGGCCGCCTCGAAGTCCGGGATGATGATGTCCGGCGCGCGCCAGATCATGACGAAGCGCAGGACGTCGGCGGCGGCATCTCGCTCCCAGTACAGGCCGGCGGCGAATCCGAGCTGCGGCCCGAGTCCCTCGAGCAGGCGGAGCATGGCCTCGCGCAGGGTGGCCGAAGCGGCGAACGCGCGCGCAATGGTGCGCGCGACGCCGGGCTGCGTCTCTGCGAGGATGTGGCTTGCCAACCTGCCTCCGTGCCGGATGGATACCACGCGACGCCCTTGCGCAGCAGCAGTGCGCGACGTGAATGCGATTCTAATGGGCGGCAGCAGCTCCGCTCAGGAATAGCGAGCCAGGGCTGCCTCGACGATCGCGCCAACCAACTCGGTGTACGAACGGCCCGCCTCGCGCGCGGCGAGGGCGAACTCCGCCTCGACGACCAACCAGGGATTGGGGTTGGCCTCGAGCACGTAGAGCTTTCCGTCGGGAGCGAGGCGCAGGTCGATGCGCGCGTAGTCGCGAAGCTGGAGCGCGCGGTATGCGCCGAGCGCGGCCTCCTTGGCGCGCGCGGTCACCTGCTCGTCGAGGCCGCTGGCGATGGCGGAGCGGGTCGCCTTGTACGCTTCCGTATCCGTCTCCCACTTCACCTCGCGACCGGCGATGCGCGGCATCCCCTCCGGAAGCCGGGAGAGATCGAGCTCGACCAGCGGCAGCGCGACAGGCGGTTCGTTGCCGAGGATGCCGACGTAGAGCTCGCGGCCCTCGATGTACTGCTCGACGAGGGCGGGACAGCCGAGCTCGTCCTGGATCAGCCGCGCCCGCTCCAGCAGCTCCTGCCTGCGGTGGACGACGGAGCCCACGTCGATGCCCACCGATCCGCCGCCCGAGCAAGGCTTGACGATCACCGGGAACGAAAGCTTCTCACCCAACTCGAAATCGCCGCTCTCCGCCACCACGAACGAGGGAGTCCGGATGCCGTGGTAGCGGATGATCTTCTTGGCCAGCGCCTTGTCCTGCCCCAGATGCAATCCGTGCGGACCAGAGCCGGTGTAGCGCATCTCGAGCAGATCGAGGAAGGCGGCGACGTGGACGTCCTTGCTGTCGTCGCCGGCGTACGACTCGGTCAGGTTGAAAATCAGGTCCGCCGGGCAGCGCGCGAGACCGAGCAGGCTTTCCTCGCCCTCCAGCAAGTAGAGGAAGGGCTGGTGCCCCAGCTTCTGGAGCGCGTCGAGCACCTGCTCGCGCGCGAGTTTGGGCACCCGCTTGGTCTTGCGCGGCGCCGGCCGCTTCGCCTTGTGCTTCTCGCGCGGCGCGGCCGGCGCACCAAGCGGCGCGGCCGTGGTGTCGCTGGACGACTCGTAGAGGACCGCGATCTTCAACTCCCGCTCATTTCTCGGTGAACCGGCCCCGGGTCAGGTAATTCATCACCAAGGTGGTCGCGTAGGACACCACCTCCACCAGGTGGGCTGGCTCGCGCGCAGTATCGACCGCCAGGTTCATCTCCTTCGCCCGCTTCTCGATCGACTCGACCAGGTGCTTGACCAGCGTCCGGCGGACTCCGGTCCAGTAGGTGATCTTGTCCACGATCACCTTGCGATGTTCGCCGAGGAACTCCGCTGCTGGCCGCGTGCCCTGCGGCGCTGCGGGTCCGAAGAGATCGTCGAGGTCCACATCGAGCGGCAAGTCGGCCGCCGCCGGCGTCTCGTCCGGCGTGCGCTCGCGGTAGAAGTCCTCGATGGTCGCCTGCATCTCGTCGACGGGTAGCTCCGCCTTGCCCACCGAGCGCCGCGGGTCCTTGTCCCCGAGCGCCTTGGCCGTCCGGTCGACGTATTCGAGCTTGGCCAGCGCCGCCCACCCCTGATAGCGGCGGCGCCAGTTCAAGCGCGGCGTGAGCCAGACCGCGAATGTCTCGGCGAAGTCCTCGTCGGGGTGCTTCTGCGCGTACCAGCCGGCGATGTGGCGCACGAAGCCGCGCGAGAAGGGCACAGGTCTGTAGTCGTCGGAGTAGGGGCGGTCGAAGGGACCGAACAGGTCGTGCCACTCGCGGGTGGCGTACAGCTCGTACGCATAGTTGAAGGCGTGGCCCGCTTCATGACGGAGGTACATCATGATCTCGCGCTCGTCCTCGATGTCGTTGACCGCCTGCTCCAGCGCCGCGAGCTTGGGGTCGGCGAGGTAGAAGGGAATGCCGATGATCGGCTCCCGGTCGGGGCACGCCCATTCGTCGCTGAGGTAGCAGGGAGGGCGGAAGCGGCTGAGCCCCCTCGCGGCCAGCTCGCGGTAGAGCTGGGCGATGTATTTCTCGAGCATCGACCCTTCGAGCCTCAGCCCGAGGTCCTTGATCTGCACCTTGAGGAGGCCCCGCGCCTCCGGAGGCGTTTGCTCGAACGAGTGCACGGCGGCCATGGTACAGGATCCTGGCCTCTGCTCAGACAGGCATTTCAACAGAGGTCACATCTGACGCCACCCGCGAAGACCGCAGAACTGCCAGATTCATGTCCTCCGGACAGTCGTCAGGGGCTCTCCTTCGCTGCGGCTTCGATCCGGCGCTCGCCCTGAACGCCGGGGCCGCCGTTCTCCACCTTGTTCAGCTCTTCCGCGACGCCTCTTCGCAAACGTGCCAGGGGGCCGGGCTTGCGGTCGTAGTCGATGAACCGGCGCTGCTCGGCGTCGCCGTTGTAGAAGCGGCTCACGAACTCCTCGCGCTCAGCCATCTTGCGCTCGAAGATGCGGCGCACGTCGCTCTGGTCCCGGATGATGTACGGGGTGAGGAAGAGCAATAGATTGGTCTTCTGCTTCCTGCTGCTCTCGCTGCGGAAAAACCAGCCGAGAAGCGGCAGCGACCCGAGGACCGGCACCTTCGACACGCTCCGCGTGACGCGCTCCTGGATCAACCCGCCGATCACGACCGTTTCCTGGTCCCTGGCGACCACGGTCGTCTTGGCGGAGCGCTTGCTGGTCGTGGGCCCGAGCGTCTTGTCCACGCTGGCGATCTCCTCCGTCTGCTCGTCCACTTCAAGCCGCACGTAGTCTCCCTGGTTGATCTGCGGCTTGATGTGGAGCTTCAGCTCCACGTTCTGGCGCTGGATGGGCGCGTACAGAGAGCCGAGGCTGCTCACGATCGTCGACGTGCTACTGCTGTTCGACCCGGCCGGCGCGTACGCCGCCTGGAACGGCACGTTCTGCCCCACCGTGATCTCGCCCTCCGTATTGTCGGTCATGATCAGGTGCGGCGTGCTGATGACGTTCACGTCGCTCGAGCTCTGCAGCGCCTGCAGCACGATCCCGAACGAAGGAATGCTGACCCCCGAAACGGTGATCGGGGGTCCCTGGATGCCGGCGAGAAAGCCGTTGAGGCTGGCCAGGGACGACACGCCGCCGAGCGAGCTGAGTCCGCCCAACGCGGTGCCCAGGACGGCGGTGCCCGACCCGGTCGTGTTCGCAAAGGTGAAGTCCCTCTGCGTGCCGGCGTGCAGCGACGCGCCCAGCTCCGCGTCATCCTCCAGGTTGACTTCCATGATCACTGCCTCGACGAAGACCTGCCGCCGCGCGATATCGAGCCGCTCGATCAACTTCACGACGTTGCGGTAGTCGGCTTGGCTCGCGATCACCACCAGCGAGTTCGTGTTCTTGTCCGCGGTCACCTTGACCTCGCCGTTGAGCAGATCCGCGGCCGGCGCCCCTGATGGACTCGGCGCCGACGGCGGCGCTGCAGCACGCCGCTTTCCGGAGAGTCCCTGGGCGAACGACTGCAGCGTGGAGGCAACGTCCTCCGCCTTGGCATTTTCGAGATAGTAGACGTGCACGCCGCCCTCGCCCGTCGGAATATCGAGTTGCCGCAGCAGATCGAGCACGGACTGGAACGAATTGTCACCGGCGATCACGACGAGCTTGTTCGTTCGCTCGTCAGCGATGAGCCGGGCTCCGCGCCCCCCAACCGCTGCGGGCGAAGTCGGCCCCTGCTTCGATCCCGCCTGCGCCTGCAAGATCTCGCTCAGCTTCTGCGCCAGATCCTGGGCTCCGGCATGCTGCACGGCGACGATGTGGATGTCCTGCGAACCGCCGGGCTGATCGAGCTGCTCGATCAGCTTCTCCAACCGCCGCATGTTGAGGCCGAGATCCGAAAGGATGAGCGTGTTGGGCGGAACAATCTGCAGATCGGAATCGCGCGAAGTGAACTGAGCGAGCACGTTGCGCATCTGCTCCGCCTCGACGAAGCCGAGCTTGAACAGCTTGGTCACCATCTGCTCGGTCGCCGGCACTTCCTGGCCGCTGTCGAGATAGGTCGGGATGACGGCGCGCGACGACTGCTTCTTCTCGACGAGCTTCCAGTAGCGGCCTACCGGA
This sequence comes from Myxococcales bacterium, assembly GCA_036513415.1. Lineage (GTDB taxonomy): Bacteria > Myxococcota > Myxococcia > Myxococcales > 40CM-4-68-19 > 40CM-4-68-19. Next base: position 19,486 of record DATBZA010000163.1, read on the forward strand.
TACAGTGCCCAGTTGTTCGCATCCAGCGCCGCGAGAAAGACGCTCCAGACCTCGTCCGCGGGAATGGGGACGTTGGAAAGAATGGTGACCTTTCCCGAGAGCCGCTCCGGCAGGATGAAGTTGCGCTGCGTGAACTGGCTCACGAACTGGATCACTTCCGCCAGGTCGCGCTTGTCGAAGGACATCAGCACCGTCTTTGCGTTCCTGCCCACCTCCTTGTGATCGACCGGTTGGACAGGCGCGGGCGCCACGGACAGTGCGGAGACAAGCAGATGCGCGAGCGGCACGCCGGGTCCGTCTGCACGCGATGTGCCGGACCGCCGCTCGCTGCTCGCCTCTCTGCGGACGCCGCCTCGCCCGGAATCGGACTGACAGCAAGTCCGGCGATCTGTCAGTCCATGACAAAATGGCTTCGCAGTCGTTCACGCCGCCTTCATGGACGGTTTGCGTTCAGAATCGCGAGCCGTTCAAGTGGTCGCCGCGACGGTCGCACCAGCCGGACGGCCCGGAGAGTTCAATGGCGGCGCCATGGCGCGCTTGCGCGGACTTGCCTTTTTCGCGACCCGCTTGCGCTTCTGGCCGGGTTCAGCTCTTGCCGCCTTACGCAGCTTCCTTGCGGCTTCCTTCTGCAACGGCAGTCCTTTGACCTGGGTGCCTGTCTTCGGTTTGAGCCACCAGCGCACATCCACCGGCTTCGCGTCGCTGAGCTTGGACGCGTCGACCCGAACGATGGCTCCTTTTTTCAGGTCGATGTCCGCCGGCGACACGCCGGAAAGGGCGGCCAGGGCCAAGGACAATTGAGGCTCATGACCGACGAGCGCGACCGCCCCTGACCTGCCGGCTCGCTTCGCGACGGCAGCGCGCAAGGTGGCGACGTCGAACTTCGGATCCAGCTCCTCCAGGACAGCCACTTCGCCGTGCTTGGTGGCGCCTGCGAGAATCTCCGCGGTCTGTACGGCGCGCACCAGTGGGCTCGTGAGGATGAGGTCCAGCTTGTGGCCGAGCTTCCCGAACGCGCGGGCGGTCTTGTGGAATCGACGGCGGCCTTTGTCGGTCAACCCTCGCGAGCCATCCGGAATTGCTTCGCCACCATCCACCGCGATGCCGTGACGTACGAGATAGAGCTGCATGAGAAGTCCTCCGGCGGGAGAGAGGCGCGCACAATACCACTGCGGCTTCGCCGAAGTCTTCAGCGGAATTCGTGGTCAGGGTTCCAGCGCGTTCGCGCGGCAGATCGCCGCGTATGCGTCCGCGCTAGGACGTAACTCGCGCTTCTGGGTGGCCAGGTCGAGGGACAACAGCCCAAATCGCGGCGCCCATCCTTCCGACCACTCGAAGTTGTCGACGAGCGACCAGTGGAAGTACCCGCGAACGTCGGCGCCTTGCTGGATCGCCTCATGGACTGCCGCGACATGGTCACGCAGGAAGCCATTCCGCACGGAGTCGGCGCCATTCGCGATGCCGTTCTCGGTCACGTACAAGGGAACGCGCAGGCGCGCGTGTCGCAGGAGCTGGCGAGTCAGTCCCGACGGCGACACCTGTCCCCAATCAACCACGGCGCCCCGAACCGTCGGGGTCTGCACGTGCCTTCCAAACAGTCGCTGCTGCTCGCGCGCATCGAAACGCACGGCGTAACGGCCGTAGTAATTGAGACCGAGGAAGTCGAATGATCGCCGGAGGAACGGTACGCGCTCGGGAACCGCCCGGATGGGAGGCAGCAGCATGCCGGTTTCCAGCGCGTGAATGACGGCTCCCATGAACGACCAGTCCTGGAGAAGCGCCACAATCCGGTCCGCCGCCCGGGCGCGATCTGGCTCCAGGAGCGGCGCGTTGACGACGATGCCGACGGTGCACCGTGCATCGATTTCCTTCATCGTCCGATACGCGGCGGCGTGAGCGCGCAGCATGATGGAGAGCGCTCGCAGGCCGGCGAAGAGGCTGCCTCGACCCGGCGGCCACTCGGCCATCGCATAGCCAGCTCCCGCGACTGCCGCGGGCTCGTTCAAGGTGACCCAAAGCTGGACCCGGGTGCCGAGCGCCTCGAGACACTTGCGCGCAAACCGCGCGAACCACGTGACCGCAGCGCTACATTCCCACCCGCCGGCGCGCGCGACCCAGCGCGGCAGGGTGCAGTGATTGAGCGTGACCATCGCGCGCAATCCGAGCTCGTGCATGCGATCGAGGAGGCGCGCGTATCGCGCGAAGGCGGCTTCGTCAAAACGGCCCTCCTCGGGCTCGAGACGGCTCCACTCCAGTCCGAGCCGGTGCGCGTTCTGTCCGAGACGGGCGGCAACGGCAAGATCTTCCTCGGCCATTCCCGCCCACCAGGCGCATGCACGGCCCGCTCTGGTGCCGTCGTGGATCCGTCCTGGAATCTCCTCCCACTCGGACCAGTCGTTGTTGTCGTTCCCGCCCTCGACCTGGTGCGCGGACGTCGAAGTCCCCCACAGGAAGTCCGGCGGAAACGCGCGCGAGCTCACGGCTTGGATTCTCGCAGCAACAGGCTCCCCGTTGAAGGCTCATTTTCTGATCCAGAGCCGGTTCTTCGAGACGATCGGTCGGCGTCAGATGATCAGTGGTCAAGAGAATGGTCGGCTGGTACGTACGGCGGCTCCGTGGGAGCCGCCGTCCTCCTTCTTGCAAAGGCGCCGGCTGGACATCAGTGCGTAGCTGCGTCGGTTCCCGAGTCGTCCGTCGGCTCATCCACCAACGGCCCCCCGATTGGCGGCCCGCCCTTGTTCTCATCCAGGAACCTGGACATCGGATTCGGCTTCGCCACGGGAACTCCGTCGGCGTCGATCGTGGCTGGCCCTTTGACGTACGCCCCGTAGGGGGGCGGATCCGACTGCTGGCTCTGCCCGGTCGCGGTGGCTCCCGTTCCTGCAGCACTGTCCTGGGCCCGCACCGCCGTCGCGGCCAGGGATCCGGCCGCAATCATTGTTCCGACCATCATCCATCTCATTGGTTTTCCCTTTCCCTTTCCGACTTCAGAGCGACATGCCCTGGAGTTTCAACTGTCGGAAGGTTAGGAGCGGGGAAGCCACGTGCCTCGTCGATCCGACCGGAGACCGTCTCGCGTCGACGAGCGCCGAGAAACTGGCGCCCTGACGTTCGGCGGCCCCGAAATGCGCATGGAGCTGTTCGTGGACGGCGGCCTGGCTCAGGTCTGAACGGGTGGGCGCCCCGCGCTACTGCCGGACCACATCGCTCGTCAGCGGCGGCGTACTCGCGGGCATCTCCCGATGCAGCGTGGCCTGCTCGAAGGCATAAGCGAAACCGATCAATTTCGGCTCGCTGAATGCCGGCCCGGAGAAGGTCACACCGAAGGGCGAGGGCTTTGCGCCGAATTGGGGCGGGAGGGTGGCCGGGTTCGGGATGAACCCGCCCGGTACGATGACGCTGGGATAACCTGCACGCGCGGGGGCGTTGGCGCCGCGATTGGCGGGGAAGAGCACGGCATCGTATCTGTTCGTACCGTCCGCGTTCTTGTAGATCTGATCGAGCCCGCAGGTCCTCGACAACTCGAGATCCTTCTTGCGGTCATCTTGGTAGTTCCTCAGATCGTCGCCTGGGCCGGTCTTGAGCTCCTGCGCGGCTTCGGCGATCTCCTGCAGGTACTTGAGAGCCACGTCTCCGTGCGCGCTGTTGAAGGCGATCACGTCTTCAAGCGTGTGCACCGTTCGGACCGGGATCCCGGCATTCGAAGCACTCACCCCGGGACCGAAATCCTCGTCGGCCAGATAGGCGTTGAGATCGCGCTTGAAGCCGAAGACCAGGACCGTCGTGCAATTCTGTGTCACCACGCACTGCTCCGATGACCGAGGCGGGCTGGCCCTCCTGGCGCGGACCTGATCCACGGTGACACAGCTGCCAAAGTTGCTGAGCTTCGCCTGGTCGGGAAGCTCGACGTCGAGATCGACCGTCGCGCCCTGGGCCCGCAACAGCGCAATCGCGTCCTGCATCAGCCCCTGCTGGGCGGCGGTCAGGCCGACCCAATAGGGCGAGCGTGGGACCGCGATGCGTGCTCCACGAAGCGCGTTCTTGTTCAGGAACTGCGCATAGTCGCGGAAGCAGTTCCCGGGTGTGAGACAGGCGCGGGTGGCGGGGTCCTTTTCATCGAATCCCGCCAGCACTCCGAGGAGCTTCGCAGCGTCGGTCACCGTCCGCGCCATCGGCCCTGCCGTGTCCTGATCGGCGGTGATCGGAACGATCCCCGTTCGGCTCACCAGGCCCAGCGTCGGCTTGATGCCGACGAGGCTGTTCTGACCTGAAGGACTCAGGATCGATCCCGACGTCTCGGTGCCCACCCCGACGGTTGCGAGGTTCGCGGCCACGGCGATGCCCGGACCGGAGCTGGAGCCGCCGGTCTGCAACACCGGGCGGCCGTCATTCACCGGGGACGTCGTTCTCGGATCGATGCGAGGGTCGTAAGGATTGAAGCCATAGCCCACCCTGGCCAGGTCGGCGCCCGGAGCCTGGAAAAGCTGGAACCGGAGCTGCGAGCTGAAGCCCGTCGGCATGGTCAAGGCGATGAAATTGGCGAACTCCGTCAGGGTGCCCTTACCGAGGATGATGGCGCCGGCCCGGCGCAGCTTCCTGACGATGAACGCGTCCTTCTTCGGCCTCGATCCGCCCAAAGCCACGGATCCCGCCGTGGTCGGCATGTCCTTGGTGGCGATGTTGTCCTTGAGGATGACCGGGATTCCGAACAACGGCCTTCGGGCCCCATCATCATTCTGGGAATCCTCGCCATCCAGATCGTCGAGGTCCAAACGGCGCGCGTCGGCGGCGGCGCGCTCGTTCACGTGCATGAAGCTGTTGAGCGGCTGCGGACCGTCCAACGGCCGGAGCGGCTGTGGAAGGTTGCTCTGGTCGTATTTCGCGATCCGCTCGAGATACATGTGCACCAGATCCTCGGGGCTCAGCGTCCCAGAGCGGTATGCGGCCTGGATATCGGAGATGGTGGTCTCGACCAGGTGAAAGTCACTGCTGCCACTGGCGTGGCTGACGGTCGGCGAACCGAGCAACGCAACCGCAAGCAGCAGCGAACCGCGCGGGCAAAAATCCTTCATGTGTTCTCCTCTCGCAGCAATGCCGCGCGTGGCGGCTACGAAACGATTTGGGTGGTGTTCGCCGGCCGTTCGGGCGATGGCGAGAGGGAGATGCCAGATGCTCCGCGTGCATCGCGACGACCGAAGGGCGTCGGAGTCAGACGGCGAACATTTCTTCCGGCCTCGATGTTGGGGCTCTCTCGGCGAGCCCTACGCGGCCGTCGTTCTGATTCGCCCTGGATCAGAGAGCCTTTTCAACAGCGCGCCGGATGGCGCCCGCCGGATCGTTCCTCACGATGCGGCCATGAGTCGGCACCAGGCGCACGAGGCCCGTCGTCTCGGCAAGCCGCAGGAGGTCGGCTTTGAGCGCCTTCTTGTCGTTCACGGCGCGCAGCTTGAAGAACGGCGGCACCTTCGGCTCCTGACCGGTGAAGCCCATTACGGCCGCGGAGCTTTCGCCATTTCTCCCCCTTTGCACCGCCGCACTTGGTGGGTAGCAACAGGGGTACGCTGCTTTGCTATCGCGACGGAGTGCCGCTAGTCCTCGCCTTCTCCGACAACCGACTCGAGCAGCTTGAAGAAGACGTCGGTGTTCTTCTGCATGCCGACGAACCTCCTCCATGCGCTGCTGCCGGTGCTGTACGCCGAGATGGGAACGTCGGAGGCGGTGTGCACGGCCTGATCGCCCGGCGCCTGCCCACGGATGAAGAACCCGGGCTGGTCGATAGTGCGCCCGAGCGGCGTGGACGAGTACCCCTTCCCGGCCAACTCGCCCTTGATGTTCGAGGGCAGCAGGCTGTCGATCACCGTGAGCGGCTTGGTCAGCCAGGTCTCGTAACGGTCGCCGTTCGCGCCGAACCCGAAAAGAATCTTGCCATCCACGTCGTAGGACGCGGGATAGCCGTCCGGCTGGATGTCATACTTCGGGAAGGCGGCGGCGTCGTAGGTGCCCACCGCCTGCAGGCGCTTCGGCTGGTTCTTGAACGGGGGATCCGGGCTCAGGTTGGCCGCGTCCGAAGGCAGCGAGGCGAGCTTGGCGACGCCGCCCTGCAGGGCGCCGATGACGCTGAAACCCGAGCACTCGTGGTCGGCCACCACGATCACGATCGTGTTGCCGAGCCTGTCAGCCCAGTCGCGCGCCACGCCCACGGCGCGGTCGAACTCGATCACCTCGCCCACCGCCCGTTCCGCGTCCATCAAGTGCGATTGCTTGTCGATGTGCGCGCCCTCGATCATGAGGAAGAACCCTTTCCGGTTCTTGCTCAGGACCTCGAGGGCCGCGCTGGTCATCTCGTCAAGCATCGGCTGGTCGGGGGCGTGGTAGTCATCCACCACGCCGGGCTGCGCGGGGTTGCGGCGCTTGGCGACCTTGTCGAGCGCGACGTTCATGTTGCCGTAACCAAAGAGGCCGAGCAGCTTGCTGGGCGTGCCCGCAGCCGCGAGCTCCGTGGCGCTCGAGACGTAGGTGAAGCCGTCACCCTCGAAGTCGGCGATCAGGTCGCGGTCCGGATCGACAGCGCCGGACGGCACGCCCCAGGCCGCGGCGAGGTCGGCGGGGAGCCCCGCGTAGTCGTTGTTGGGCGAGCGGCTCGAACCGTACTGGCTCGAAGGCAGGAACCAGCGCCGTCCGCCGCCCATCAGCACAGCGAGACCGCTGTTTTTCCGCTCATCGAAGTACTGGTCGACGATGCCCTGTCCGGCGTTGCGGTTGCCGGTGTGCACGGCGTTCGCGGCCGGCGTCGCGTCCTCGATGTCCGCGGTGGAGACGATGCCGGTGGAAGTGCCCTTCACGCGATGCAGGTACTCGGCCATATACTCGACGCGCGGGTAATAGAACGGGTTCGCCATATGCGCTGGGTAGACGCCTTCCTGGCCGTTCTGTGCGTGGTTGCCGGTCGTGTAGCAGGCCATGCCCGGCGCCGAGTCCGTGATGATGCTGTTCAAGGAGTGCGTGCTGACCAGGCCCGTCCCCGGAAAGCCGTCCATCGCGAGGTAGCCGTTGGGATCTCCGCCGGTGACGCCGAAGCGGACGATGCGCGCGGCGGTGCGGTGCGCTGCGCCCATGCCGTCGCCGAGCAAGATGATGACGTTGCGCGTTCCCCCCGAATCGTGGCCGCCCGCGGGCGAGACCACGAGGAAGCTGGCGCTGGCGGTAGCGGAGCCGGTGTCGTCGCTCACCGTCGCGGTGATCGTGTGCAGGCCGGCCTTCCTGCTGGAGAAGCCGCGGAGGTTGAAGCCGCCGTAACCGGGGCTGGTGACCTCGTCCGTGCGGGCGCTCGGCGTCGAGGCGTCCGCCGGCGAGGTGAAGCTCAACGCCTTGCCGTCGACAGAGAGCGCGGCTGAGTAGCGGCCGGTGCCCTTGGCCTCGATGCGGATGTCGAAACGCTGGCCCGGGAAGAACCGCGCGCCGGAAGGAGGTGTGACGGTGACGATGGGAGCGGCTGACGCGGCACCCGCGACGGCGAGTGACACCAGCAGGCTTCGGAGGTTCATCGCTTCTCCTTGTGGGTTCGGGGCTGAGGTGAAGGGTCGAGCACGATCCGGAACAGCGAGACGGTGCCGTCGGGCGACACCATGCGGCCCGTCTCGAAGCGGCCTTCGACGCGCAGCGGGCCGCGGATGGGCGCCACCGGGCCTTCCTCCGGCGGCGTCAGCACCACGAGGACGCTCTCCACCGGCAGATCGGCGGAACCGCCGCCTCCTTCGTCCAACTCGAGCGGCGACTTGCAGAGCCAGAACGCGCCCCTGGGCGGAATCTCCATCCGCGCCATGAACCCCTCGATGCGCACGCGCTTGCCCGAGAGCTCCTCGGCGCGACGCGACGGCCGCAGCGGACCGGCCGCTTCGAAGAGATCGGAGAACGAAAGCTGCGCGACTGCTGCCGTGAGGAGGAGGGCGACCATCGGTGCTCCGGGGGAGCGGGCATCTAGCACCGGGTGGGTGCGGCGTTCGGTGAATCCGGCGTGACGAATGGGTGGCGTGCGCATCGCCAGGAAAAGTTGCGTGAATGTTCCAGCGCGCCTCGGCCCCATTCGTATCTTCCGCGCCCGCAATCCACCTCAGGAGGAACACGATGCGTCGCTTGGGAGCCGTCGTCGCCGTTGCCCTGCTCGCTGCCAGGGCCAATGCCGCAGATCAGACCCGCCCCGGCGCGGGCAACGCCCAGGCCGTGGAGATCGCGCGCTCGTCGCCGCTGGTGTCGGCCGCGTTCCACGCCACCCAGGAGAGAGCTCGCCGGATCGAAAACGGGCGCTGCGCGACGCCACCCTGGATGCGCTCTACAACGAGAACACGTGCGTGCAGCATCGCGCCGGCCTGTGGCCGGCGTCTTTCCTCCCGTGCTCGACGACGGATCGCGCTGCCCGCACCTTCCGCAGCCGTTCGTCTCCGCGCCGGGCAGCTCCTGCCGGAATACGCAATCCACAACTTGTCGGACGCGGACTTCATCTACAGCGGGCCGGCAGTGGCAACGGCGCAGCTTCTGCTTTTGAAGCTCGCGTCGGAGTTCGGCTACGACCCCGCGGACGCCGCGCGCTACAACGTGCGCTACCGGAACGTTGCGCTGAGCCGGATCAGCGCGGAGCGCATCCAGGAGCTGTACGCGCAGGGTGGGCTCCCGGCAGTCGCCGGCAGGCTGCACGAGCTGCGCAGCGTGGGCGCGCTATAGCTGCCAGCGTGCCGGACCGCCCGGCATCGACTACCGTTGCCTGCGCCGAGCTGGCGGCGCACTCCGGCGAGAACAGAGACCGGCCCGACGACGTGCAGTTGCCCGAACAGCTTCAAGTCCGCCCCAGCCCCGATATCGCCCCAACTGCGCAGCGCCTGGAATCGCCGCCGCTTGAAGCGCCGATCGATGATTCGTTGAGTGGCTCGCGCAGGAAGAGCGGTGTGTGGCCGACCCCGCTGCGCTCTGTTAGGTTGACGGCGGAGTCGGAGAAATGAATCCATCCTATTGGTTCGGCGCTGGTGCGGATAGCCGCCTCCAGGTGTTGTCGGACGACGGCGAACGGGTCTTCTGTAGAAGATCGGGTGAAGCCGGTGACGGTGACGCGATGCTGGCCGTCGTTCCCGCCTCGGATCCCCCGACGCCGCGCAGCCTCGATCGCCTCGCGCATGAATACGGACTGAAGGATGAGTTGGACAGTGCGTGGGCAGTACGACCGCTCTCGCTGCAGCGCGAGCACGGACAGACCGTCCTGGTGCTGGAGGATCCGGGCGGCGAGCCGCTCGACCGGATGCTCGGCGCGCCAATGGAGACGGGAAGCTTCTTGCACCTCGCTATCGGCGTCGCCACGGCATTGGGCAACCTCCACCAGCGTGGCCTCGTCCACAAAGAGATCAAGCCGGCCAACATCCTGGTGAACGGCGCGAGCGGAGAAGTGCGGCTCACTGGTTTCGGAATCGCATCGCGCCTTCCACGCGAGCGGCAATCGCCCGAACCTCCCGAGCTCATCGCGGGAACGCTCGCCTACATGGCACCCGAACAGACCGGGCGAATGAATCGCTCGATCGATTCCCGGAGCGACCTTTACTCGCTCGGCGTCACTCTCTACCAGATGCTCACCGGCAGTCTTCCCTTTACGGCTTCCGATCCGATGGAGTGGGTTCACTGCCACATCGCGAGGAAGCCGGTGCCGCCCGGCGAGCGGCTGAAGAATGTCCCGGTCCCCGTCAATGCGATCATCATGAAGCTGCTCGCCAAGACAGCTGAGGAACGGTACCAGACAGCGGCCGGCGTCGAGAGCGATCTCCGGCGCTGCCTAGCCGGATGGGAAGCCCGCCGCCGCATCGACGACTTCCCGCTTGGCGAACACGACACGCCAGACCGGCTCCTGATCCCCGAGAAATTATACGGGCGTGCGTCCGAGATCGATACCTTGCTCGCATGCTTCGACCGGGTAGTAGCGACCGGCACGCCGGAGTTGCTGCTCGTCTCCGGATATTCCGGCATCGGCAAGTCCTCCGTCGTCAATGAGCTGCACAAGGTGCTCGTTTCGCCGCGTGGCCTGTTTACCTCCGGCAAGTTCGACCAGTACAAGCGCGACATCCCTTATGCCACCTTGGCACAAGCTTTTCAGAGCCTGATCCGGCCGCTCCTGGGCAAGAGCGAAGCCGAGCTGGGCGTCTGGCGCGACGCCCTCCGTCAGGCGTTGGACCCGAACGGACTGCTCATCGTGGATCTGGTGCCTGAGCTGAAGCTCATCATCGGAGAACAACCCCCGGTCCCCGATCTTCCGCCACAGGACGCGCAAAGCCGCTTCCAGCTCGTCTTCCGCCGGTTCATCGCCGTCTTCGCACGGCCGGAACATCCGCTCGCCCTCTTCCTCGACGATTTGCAGTGGCTCGACGCGGCAACGCTCGATTTGCTCGAGGATCTGTTGACCCGGGCGGATGTGCAAAACCTGATGCTGATCGGCGCCTACCGGGACAACGAAGTCGATTCCGCCCACCCCCTGATGCGCAAACTGGACACGATCCGCAAAGCCGGAGCGATCGTGCAGGAGATCGTCCTTGCGCCTCTCGGACGTGAAGACCTGGAGCGGTTGATTGGGGATTCTCTTCACTGCGAACCGGAGCGCACCACTCCGCTGGCGCAACTGGTGCACGAGAAAACGGCCGGCAATCCATTTTTCGCCATTCAATTCATTTCTGCGCTCGCCGAAGAGGGGTTGCTCACCTTCGATCATGGCGCTGCGCGATGGTCCTGGGACCTGAATCGCATTCACGCCAAGGGTTACACCGACAACGTTGTGGACCTCCTGGTCGGGAAGTTGAGCCGCCTGCCCGTCGACACGCAGAAGGCATTGCGCCAGTTTGCCTGTATCGGTAACAGCGCCGAGTTCGCCCTGCTGACGATGGTCTACCAGGATTCGAACGAGGACGTGCACCGCGACCTTTGGGAAGCGGTCCGAACTGGCCTCGTCTTCCGCTCTGAAGGCGCCTATCGGTTCCTCCATGACCGCGTCCAGGAGGCAGCCTATTCGTTCATCCCCGAGGGCGCGCGTGGCGCGGCCCATCTTCGAATCGGTCGCCTCCTGGCGTCACGGACCCCACCAGCGGAGATCGAGGAGAGGATCTTCGAGATCGTCAATCAGTTGAACCGTGGCTCTCACCTGATCACCTCAGGCGAGGAACGTGAGCGCGTCGCCGAATTGAATCTGATCGCGGGCAGGCGCGCGAAGATCTCGACCGCGTACGCCTCGGCGCTGGCGTACCTGGCGGCCGGCCGCGCATTGCTGACCGAGGAGTGCTGGGACCGCAATGGCGAGCTCATCTTCGCCGTCGAATTTCAATTGGCCGAGTGCGAATTGCTGAGCGCAGACCTGGCGTCTGCGGAAGATCGGCTCTCGATGCTGGCGCGGCGTGCCCGCAGCGTGCACCAGGTCGCTGCGGTCGCGCGTTTGCGCCTCACGCTGTATACGACCCTGGATCGGAGCGACCGCGGCGTGGAGGTATGCCTTGAATACCTCCGACGCGGTGGCACCGATTGGTCGCCGCATCCGACGAGAGACGATGCCCGACGCGAATACGAGCGGATCTGGTCGCAGCTCGGCGGCCGTTCGATCGAGGAGCTCATCGACTTGCCCTTGATGAGCGACCCCGAGTCCCTGGCAGCCCTCGACGTCCTGACCGAGGTCGTGACGCCGGCGTTGTTTACCGATGAGGACCTCCTTTCGCTCGTCATCTGTCGGATGGCCAATCTCAGCCTCGAGCATGGCAACAGCGACGGATCGTGCTTCGCCTACGTATGGCTCGGCATGATCGCCGGACCGCGTTTCGGCAACTACAAGGCTGGATTCCGTTTCGGCCGGCTCGGCTACGATCTGGTCGAGAAGCGTGGATTGCACCGGTTCCAGGCCCGCACATACATGTCCTTCGGAAATTTCATCATGCCGTGGACGAAACATATCCAGACTGGTCGCGATCTGGTGCATCGCGCCTTCGACATCGCGAACAAAATGGGCGACCTCACCTTTGCGGCTTATAGCTGCAACAACCTGAATACGAACCTGCTCGCGAGTGGGGACCCGCTCGGCGACGTGCAACCTGAAGCCGAGAAGGGCCTCGATTTCGCCCAGAAAGCCCGGTTCGGTCTCGTCATCGACATCATCACCACCCAGCTCAGGCTGATTCGGACCCTCCGCGGTCTGACGCCCAGGTTCGGCTCCTTTGACGACGTCCAGTTCGATGAGCATCGCTTCGAACGCCATCTGGCAAATGACCCGCGTCTGGCGCTCCCCGAGTGCTGGTACTGGATCCGGAAGCTGCAAGCTCGCTTCTTCGCGGAAGACCATTCCTCGGCCATCCAGGCATCAGCAAACGCAGAGCGGTTGCTCTGGACATCTCCGTCGTTCTTTGAAATGGCGGAGTATCACTTCTACAGCGCGCTTTCCCGGGCGTCGTCCTGCGATCTGGCGATGGCCGACCAGCGAAAGCAGCATTTCGAGGCGCTCGCCGCCCATTCCGAACAGCTCGATCGATGGGCAGAAAACGGCCCGGAGACGTTCGAGACGCGGGCGGCGCTGGTGAGCGCCGAGATCGCGCGACTCGAAAGCCGCGATCTCGACGCGATGCGCCTCTACGAGCAGGCGATCCATTCGGCGCGGGAGAACGGTTTCGTCCAGAACGAGGGCATCGCCAACGAGCTTGCGGCCCGCTTCTACCTCGGCCGCGGTCTCGAGACGAACGGCTATGCCCACTTGCGGAACGCACGCGCCTGCTTTGCCCTGTGGGGTGCAGACGGCAAAGTGAGGCAACTCGAGTCGCGCCATCCGCGCCTGGCTGCGCCTGAGGGGCATCATCCGACGCCGGCGGTGGGCTCCTCCATCCAGCAGTTGGACGTCACGACCGTGGTCAAGGCGTCTCAGGCCCTGTCCGGCGAGATGGTGTTGCCGAGCCTGATCGAGCGGCTGATGACGATCGCGCTGCAGAACGCAGGCGCGGACCGCGGCCTCTTGATTCTGCCTGACAAGGACGGTTACCGCATCGAGGCAGAAGCCTGGTCCACCGGTGGCAAGGTCGTGCTGCGCCAGGGATCGATCGCCAATCTGGCGGCTCCCGAGGCCCTCGTCCGCTATGTCATCCGCACGCAAAAGAGCGTGATCGTCGACGATGTCACCAAGCCCAACCTGTTCTCCGAGGACGAGTATCTGCGCGACCGACAACCACGGTCGGTCTTCTGCCTGCCTCTGGTGAGGAGGGGGACGTTGGGCGGGCTGCTCTATCTCGAGAACACGCTGACCTCGCACGTGTTCACTCCGGATCGCACGGCGCTGCTCGAGCTGCTCGCGTCGCAGGCAGCGATCTCGCTGGAGAACACCCGTCTCTATGGCGATCTTCAAGAACGGGAGGCGAAGGTCCGTCGCCTGGTCGATTCCAACATCATCGGGATCTTCATGTGGAATCTCGACGGTCGGATCATCGAGGCCAACGACGCGTTTCTCCGCATGCTGGAATACGGCCGCGACGATCTCGCCTCTGGCCTCGTGCGATGGACGGACCTGACGCCGGCGGATTGGCGCGATGGCGACGAACGGGCCTTGATCGAGATGAAGACGACCGGGACCATCCAACCGTTCGAGAAGGAGTACTTCCGGAAAGACGGCAGCCGGGCGCCCGTGCTGGTCGGCGCGGCCGCGTTCGGCGAAGGACGGGACCACGGGGTAGGGTTCGTGGTCGACTTGAGCGAGCGCAAGCAAGCGGAGGGGGAAGTCCGCGAAAGCGAGCGGCGATACCGCGAGGTCCAGATGGAGCTGGCGCACGCGAACCGCCTCGCGACGATGGGGCAGCTGTCGGCTTCGATTGCCCATGAAGTCAACCAGCCGATCACGGCGGCAGTCACCAATGCCCAGGCCGCTCTGCGCTGGCTGGGCGCCCAGCCTCCGGATCTGGAGGAGGTCCGGCAGGCGCTCAGTCGTATCGTCAAGGACGGCAATCGAGCCAACGACGTGATGGACCGGATCCGTGCCCTGATCAAAAAGGCGCCTCCCCGCAGGGATGGCTTGGAGATCAACGAGGCGATCCTCGAGGTCATTGCCCTGACCCGTGGCGAATTGCTGAAGAATGGCATCTCGTTGCGGACGCAGCTCGCGGAGGGCTTGCCTACCATTCGAGGGGATCGAGTCGAGCTGCAACAAGTGATCCTCAATTTGATCATCAACGCCGTCGAAGCGATGAGCGGCGTCAGCGAGGGGTCGCGAGAATTGCTGATCGACACCGGTAAAGCAGGGTCGGACGGCGTGCTCGTCGTGGTGCGGGATTCGGGTCCCGGGCTGGCTCCCGCGGGCCTCGAGCGCCTTTTCGACGCCTTCTACACGACCAAGCCGGGCGGCCTGGGGATGGGCCTGTCGATCTGCCGTTCGATCGTGGAAGCTCACGGCGGACGATTGTGGGCGACGGCGAACGTACCCCAGGGCGCCATCTTTCAATTTACGTTGCCTCCGCACCCGGACAGTGGGACCAGCGCGTGACGAGTGGGCACTTCCCCGGGACAAGGCACGGTCTCGTCGGGGTTCGGCTCGGATTCGAGTAGGATCCGCCCTTCCCAGGGAGGGCTTGCCATGCGAAAGCTGTTTCCGCTGCTGTTCGCGGCCGCCGCGCTCGCCGACGCGCCGCCGCCGCCGTCCACCGAGGACGCGCTCGTGGCCCACGTCGCAACCGCGAAGTTCACCGACTCGAAGACGCCGAACTCGCCCAAGGGTTCGCAGGGCGCGACGGTCGGCATCGACCCGAACACGAAAGGCGCGACCAACTACGCGAAGACGCCGGCGGGGACCGGCCTGCCGGCACACTGGCATTCCTTTGCGGAGTACACAGTGTTTCTCGCCGGCAATGGCACGCTAATGCTGGACGGAAAGCAACACGAGGTCTCGCCGGGGAGCTACGTCGTCATTCCGGCGAAGGTGGTGCACCAGTTCACCTGCGCTGCGGGCGCGGACTGCCTGCTGCTCACCCGCCGTGGCGGGCCGGCCGACTACAATTTCGTCAAGTAGCATCTAATACGCCGCGGGACCGGCGTTGACTGCCGACAAGGCGATGCTCCGGACCGGCTCGCACATCGCCCGCGGAATCAACGCGATGAGCGGCGCGATGGCGGGCTCCATTCCGCTCAATCTGGTCAGCTGGCTGAGCTACGACGCGCGCCCAATGCCCACCAGGGAGCTGTTCACCTGGGACGGCAGCGAGACCGCGACCAGCGGAGCGCGGGGGCATCTCTGGAGCTGGATGCTCTATCACTGGCTCTGGAACCAACGCGGCAAGGCCTTCGCCGAGTACCAGAAGCGCCTCGCTGAGAGCGGCGATCCGGAGCTGCCTGGCGAGGCGCCTTCCCTGAGTTCGATCCCTCCAGTCCGGAGGCGCTGGCGAAGCTCGACGAGGAGCTGGACCGCTATCGCACCGGCGGCCGATTCGCCTTCTACAAGGTCGAAGCGCAGGCAGATGCGCGCTTCAGCGAGGCAGCGATCTCCTCGAGCGAACTGCACCTTCACCGCTGCATCGTTTCGGGATCCGAAGAAGGCCGCGGAGATGTTCACCGAAGATGGCGCGTTCGAGATGCCCTATCTCGAGAGCTTCTCGGCGTCTTGCCCAATGGGCTCGCCGACTACAAGGCTCCGTCAGAACACAAGGCATGACGCAAAGGGGGCGAACCCTGTTTCGCGAAGAGCTCGCCCTTCAGAACCGCCTCTGAGCTGAATCACATTGCGGGTCTACGCATCCCACGACTCGACGCGGAGGGAGAGAGACCGATGGCCCAGATCACGCTCAACGGAAAACCGATCCATACGAATGGCGAGCTACCGGCGGTCGGCGTGAAAGCGCCCGACTTCGACCTCACCGGCAGCGATCTCAAGGACGTGTCGCTCGCGGACTACAAGGGCAAGAGGAAGATACTGAATATCGTGCCGAGCCTGGACACGCCCGTGTGCGCAACCTCAACGCGCAGGTTCAACGAGGCCGCCGGGAAGCTCCCGAACACCGTGGTGCTCGTCGTGTCGGCCGACCTCCCGTTCGCCTCGAAGCGGTTCTGCACGATCGAGGGACTCCAGAACGTCGTGCCGCTGTCGCTGATGCGCGGAAAGAACTTCGCGGAGGACTATGGCGTGTTGATCGAGGACGGCCCGCTCGCGGGAATCTCCGCCCGCGCCGTGGTGGTCCTCGACGAAAACGACAGGGTCGTCTACGGCCAGCTGGTGCCGGAGATCGGGCAGGAGCCCGACTACGACAAGGCGCTCGCCGCCGTCAGATAGCGCTAGCAAAAAGAGTTAAATCGATTCCTCCGGGCCTGGCCCGCGAGACGTGCACATGAAATAAGCCGACCGCCAGGAGGTAGTGCCGGCATGCTCCTTCTTGCTCTGATCCTCGCTTTCGACTGGCCGCGGGCCACGCCGGCCGACGTGGGCATCGACGCCGGCAGATTGCAAGCCATGGAAGCGGCCGCAGCGCGCGGCGAATTCCCCAAGCTCGGCAGCGTGCTCGTCGCCCGGCACGGCAAGCTCGTCTACGAGAGGTATTTCGAGGGCGACGCGCAGACGCTGCGTGATACGCGCTCGGCCACCAAGAGCATCACCTCCGCGCTGGTCGGCCTCGCGCACGTCGATCCCTCGGCGCGGGTGCTCACGCTACTGCGAGAGCGAGGCCGCAAAGCGCAAAATCGCGATCCGCGCAAGGACCGGATGACGGTCGAGGACTTGCTCACCATGAGCGGCCCGCTCGAGTGCGACGACTGGAACGACTCTTCGCGCGGCAACGAAGAGCGCATGTACTTGATCGAGGACTGGGCGCAGTTCATCCTCGACCTGCCCATCCGCGGGCGCATGCACTTGGGGGAAAAGCCCGAGCCGCCGCCCTACGGCCGGTTCTTCAGCTACTGCACGGGGGGCGTCTTCGTGCTCGGCGAGGTGGTACAGAAAGCGGCCGGTATACCGGCCGACAAGCTCGCACAGGTCAAGCTCTTCGCCCCGCTGGGAATCGACCGCGCCGATTGGTTCTACTCGCCGATGGGCGAGCCGCAGACAGGCGGCGACTTGCGCCTCGCCAGCCGCGACCTCCTCAAGATCGCGCAACTCTATCTCGACGGCGGCTCGTTCGACGACAAGCGCGTCCTCGACCAGGCCTGGGTGCGCGAGTCGTTGAGACCGCACGCGCGGATCGACGCGGCCACCGAATATGGGTACCTCTTCTGGCTGCGCGAGTTCGGCGGCCGCTGGCCCGCCTTCTACATGAACGGCAACGGCGGCAACAAAGTCATCGGCGTCCCGTCCCTCGATCTAGCGGCGGTGATCACCAGCACGAACTTCAACACCGCGGGAATGCACGCGGCAACCGAAAAGCTCTTGGCCGAGTACGTACTACCGGCCGCAGCCGCTGACCCTTGAGCTCGTCATCGGGAGTCCGAGTACGGGAAAAACGGCGGCGGGCATCGTGTCCCGCCGCCGGCGCGGCACCTTTTGGGGGGGGGCTGGAAGGTGCCTCAGCGTCGGGAGGACTGCAGGTGAGCGGATCGCAAGTCAAGTGGCGCCTGTATACGGTTTCGTAATGTGACCGACGACCTACGTGGCTGATAGTTGAGGGCGATGGCCAGACGCTCCTCGCGACTCGACGCCTTGGTTGAGCGCTTCGCGCAAGTGCTCGTTGATCGTATCGGGGCCTCGATACCGCGAGGGACGCCGCGCGACGGGACTGCTCCTGGTCGCGGTGGCGAGCGCGGTCGGAAACGCGACATGCGCTGCCGCTACGCGGGCTGCAAGAACCGATCAAAGGGACCTCGGTTCCGCTTCCTCTGTGAGAAGCACATGAAGCTGCCGAAGAAGAAGCAGGATGAGGTGCTGGCGAAGTGGGCGGCGAAGAACGCGAAGAGGGAGTAGAGTTTGCTCTGCCTGTTCTCATGATGCTGTTCCGGTCGAGAGCAACGATTCGATCCGGATGGGAAACTCGCGCACCCTCTGGCCGGTGGCGTGGAACACCGCGTTGGCGATCGCCGGCGCGGTGCCGACCAGCGCGATCTCCCCGAGCCCCTTGACGCCCAGCGGGTTGACGTGCGGGTCGTTCTCTTCGACGAAGAGGGCTTCCAGCGAGCCGATGTCCAGGTTCACGGGCACCAGGTAGTCCGCCATCGAGGCGTTGACGGGCCGGCCGTCGCGCCGATCGAGGACGGTCTGCTCCATCAGCGCCATCCCGATTCCGCCGACCATTCCGCCCGTGCACTGGCTGCGCGCGAGCCTTGGGTTGACGATGCGGCCGGCCCCATAGGCTCCGGCCACGCGCCTCACCCGGACCGTGTTCAGATCGGGGTCCACCGCAACCTCCGCGAACACGGCGCCGAAGGCGTGCATGGAGAACTTCTGCCGTTCATCGCCGGGGGTGGTGGACGCTTCCGCAACGATCGTCTGTCCCTCTCCCGGCGCGCCGGCAGCCTTCTCGCGAGCCGCGAGACAGGCAGCGTGCACGGCCGAACCGACGGAGGCCATGGTCATGGAGCCGCCGTGCGGAGGCGTCGGAGGAAAATCGGAGCGTCCCAGCCGGAAGCGGATCTTCTCCGGAGGGATTCCGAGAGCGTCGGCTGCGACCTGCGTCATCGAGGTATAGGTGCCGGGCCCCATGTCGCTGGCAGCCGTCTCGACTTCGGCGGTTCCATCAGGCAGGAGGCGTACCCGCGCGCTCGCCGGGCTGCGGTTGGTCGGATAGGTGGCCGTCGCCATGCCCCAACCGATCAGAAGCCGGCCGTCCCGCATGGACCGCGGGCGCGGATCGCGGCGCTTCCATCCGAACCGCTCGGATCCGAGCTCGCAGCACGCGCGCAACGAGCGGCTGGAGAACGGCAGGCCGTCGTGTTCGTTGGTTGCCGTGTCATTGCGCAGGCGCAACTCGACCGGATCCATCCCGAGCTTGACCGCCAACTCGTCCATCCCGCATTCCAGGGCAAAGATGCCGCTCGCCTCGCCGGGTCCGCGCATGTGGTTGGGCGTGCTGATGTCGAGCGGAGCGAGCCGGTAGCTGGTGCGCACGTCGGGGCAGGAATAGAGGAGGGTCGTCGCGGACGTCACGGCCTCGATGAATTGCTCGTAGCGCGACGTCTCGCCGGTCGCCTCGTGGATGATGGATGCGAGGCGTCCGTCCGGAGCGGCGGCGAGCGCGATGCGCTGGGTGGTGTGTGGTCGATGACCCGTCGTGTAGAACATCTGCCGGCGGGTGAGCACGAGCTTGACCGGACGTTTCACGTGGCGTGCCGCGAGGGCCGCCAACGTCACGTGCGGCCAGGTTCGCAGGGTGGTGCCGAATCCGCCGCCGATGAAGGGGCAGATCACCAGGACCTGTTCCACTGGCAGCCCGAAGACGCCGGCGATCTCGTCCCGTTCATTGCCGACCCACTGGCTCTTGCTCCAGAGCGTCAGACGATCGCCGCTCCACGAGGCGACGGTGGCATGCGGTTCCATCGGGTTGTGGTTTTGGCGCGCAATGCCGTAGGTCACGTCGATCCGGGTGGCGGCCTGGCTGAATGCAGCGTCGGGGTCCCCGCGCCGGGTATCGGCCTGGATCCGGCTCCCGGGCCTCCGCGCGGCTTCCGGGACGATCTTCACGGCGTCGGGCGCATCGATCCGGACGCCAGGCGGTTGCCCTTCGTACCGGATCCGCAGAGCTGCGGCGGCGTGCTCCGCCTGATCCAGCGTTTCGGCAACCACTACCGCCACCGGCTGCCCGAAGAACCGTACCCGATCGTCCTGGAGGACATGCAGGCGTTCGCCGACGGCGGGATCGATGAAACCGCGGTGCTCGCGATAGGGGAGGCGCGGAGCATTCAGATGGCTGAGAATGGCGAGGACGCCCGGCAACCGCGCCGCCGCCGCGCTGTCGATGGCGGCGATGCGGCCGAGGCCGATGCTGCTGCCGACGATGACCGCATAGGCCTGGTTCGGCTGGTTGAACTCGGCAGCGTACTGCGCCGCGCCCGTCACCTTGGCCCGGCCGTCGACTCGGGGAAGAGGCTTTCCAACGGACCGGTCGCTCATGTCGCTTCTCCCACCATCTCCAAGGCACGGATGACCGTCCGCCGCAGCAACTCGACCTTGTAGCGGTTGCCCGACAAGGGCTTCACACCCTCGATCGCGCGTTCGGCGGCCTTCTGCCACGTGGTCCGGTCCGGCCTCTGACCAGCGAGAGCCGCTTCCGACCCGCGCATGCGCCAGGGCTTCGTGCCGACGCCGCCGGCGGCAACGCGCGCGCTGCGGATCACGCCGTCGTCGACGTCGAGCGCGGCCGCAACCGAGACGAGCGCGAACTCGTAGGACGCGCGATCGCGCACTTTGAGGTAACGCGCTCGCTTGGCGTACGCGCCGCTCGGGACCTCGACTGCAGTGATCAGCTCGCCAGGGTGCAACGTATGTTCGAGATGAGGCGTCTCGCCCGGGAGGCGATAGAGGTCTTCGACGGGGAACTGGCGCTCTCCACGCGGGCCGCGCGTGCGCACCATTGCACCGAGGGCGACCAGTGCGACCGCCAGATCCGAGGGGTGGGTGGCGACGCATCGATCGCTGGTGCCGAGGATCGCGTGAGTGGTGTTGACGCCGTCGATGGCGGCGCATCCCGAGCCGGGCTCGCGCTTGTTGCAGCGCGCGTCCAGGCTGCGGAAATACGGGCAGCGGACCCGCTGGAGGAGGTTGCCGCCGATCGAGGCCATGTTGCGGATCTGCGGCGACGCGCCCTCCAGCAGGGCTTCGACGATCAACGGTTGCGCCCGCGCCGCGTCCGGATGGCTGGCGACCTCGGACATGCGGGCGAGCGCGCCGATCACGAGGGTGTCGCCCTTCCACCGGATGTCCCGCAGCGGGAGCCGGTTGATGTCGATCAGCTTCTGCGGCCGTTCCACCTCTTCGCGCATCAGGTCGATGAGGGTGGTACCGCCGGCGACGAAGCGGCCACCGGCGGCGGCGCCGGCGATCGCTTCCTGCTCGCTCCGCGCCGTCTGGAAGGAGAAGGGGAACATGATTCAGCTCTCCTTCGCGGCCGCGGCGATCGCGGCGACGATCCCCGGGTAGGCGCCGCAGCGGCAGATGTTGCCGCTCATCCAGTTCCTGATCTCGTCCGGCGAGCCCGCGTGACGTTCCGCGATGCAGGCGACGCCCGAGAGGATCTGCCCGGGCGTGCAGTAGCCGCACTGGAACGCGTCGTTCTCGATGAACGCTGCCTGCACGGGATGGAGCGTGTCGCCGGCCGCAAGCCCCTCGATCGTGGTGACCTTCGCCCCCTCGTGCATCACCGCGAGCGTCAGGCAGGAGTTGATCCGCCTTCCGTCGACCAGGACCGTGCACGCGCCGCAAGCGCCTTGGTTGCACCCTTTCTTGGTTCCGGTCAGGCCCAGATGCTCGCGCAAGGCGTCGAGGAGCGAGGTGCGCGGATCCAACTCCAGGCGCTGCGGACGACCATTGACGATCAACTCGACCTTTGAGGTTGTCATGGCGGCTGAGGGTTTCCTCCCGGTCGACGCGTTGGCCGGCCCCACGACGAGCGGGACCGTGAATGCTGACGCACCGAGCTTGAGAAGGTCGCGGTCGTCGTCGACTACTGCAGCCTGAATGCAGCGCCCAGCCCGGCGCCCATCTCCTCCGCCGTGATGCGGCCGTCGCCGTTCACGTCCAGCGCGTCGAAGACCTCGTCGGTCCCGCCCCACTCCTCGCGGGTGATGAAGCCGTCGCCGTCGAGATCGAAGACGCGGAACAGATCGCGCGTGGCATTGGAGGTGTCGCCCTTCATCTTCTCCATCAGCAGGCTCTCCAGCGCCGCCTGGGCCTTGGCGAAGCCCTCGATGCCCTCGGCCAGCTTCTCCTTCGCCATCCGATCCTTCTCGTGCATCTCGCGGAAGATGCTCTCGTTCATCTGCTGGCGCGGGATGTTCATCAGCTGCGCCGCCTTGGGATCGAGCTTGCGCTTCAGCTCGCCGCCGAGGCTGGCCAATTCCGCGAGCAGCTTGGGCGCGATGGTCAGCAGATCGCACCCGGCCAGCCCGAGGATCTCGCCCACGTTGCGGAACGAGGCGCCCATCACCTCGGTCTTGTGGCCGTGCCTCTTGAAATAGTTGTAGATGCGCGTCACCGAAACGACGCCCGGATCCTCCTCGGGCGCATACTCGGTCCTGCCGGTGTCCTTGAGGTACCAGTCGAGGATGCGACCCACGAAGGGCGAGATGAGCGTCACGCCCGCTTCCGCGCAGGCGATCGCCTGGTGCATGCCGAAGAGCAGCGTCAGGTTGCAGTGGATGCCTTCCTTCTCCAGGACCTCCGCGGCGCGGATGCCCTCCCAGGTGGAGGCGATCTTGATGAGGATCCGCTCGCGCTTTGCGCCGGCGGTCTCGTAGAGCTTCATGAGGAAGCGCGCCTTCTCTAGCGTCTTCGCCGTATCGTGCGAGAGGCGCGCGTCCACCTCGGTGGAGACGCGGCCGGGCACGATCTGGAGAATGCGCAGGCCGAATTCCACCGCCAGCCGATCGACCGCGAGCTTGACGATGTCCTCGCGGAGCGCGCCCTTGCCGCACTCGCGCCGCGCCCAGTCCAGCGCGGTGCGCACCACGTCCTGGTATTCGGGCATCTGCGCGGCGGCGGTGATGAGCGAAGGATTGGTGGTGGCGTCGCGGGGCGTGAACTTACGGATGGAGTGGATGTCGCCCGTGTCAGCGACGACCACGGTGATCTGCTTCAGCTGCTCGAGGAGCGAGGTGGGCATGGGGGTCTCCCTCCAGATGCCAGGTACATTACAAGGGACCACCGCCAATGACCAACGTGCACGAAATGCAGGAGGGGCCCGGAGGAGAATGTGGATTCCCGGAGGCACCGCCGTCGGCTGGCCGTGGCGATGTACGACGGACACGACGGGTCCGGCTTCAGGTCCCTCTGCGTCGACCGGCAGCCTTCCAGCGCTCGCGTGCCTCGCGCTGCTCCTTCGCCGACAGCTGCGATCGGTGCTTGTCGCAGATGTATCCGAACCGCGGACCCCGCGACATGATCTTGCACCTTGAGATGGTGGGTCAACGTTCTTCGTAATGCGGGTCGTCGATCCTAGAACGCCTCGTTGAAGCTGAGGTAGAAGCCGTGCTGTCCTAGCTTGCCCACGCCGTAGTCGAGGCAGAGGTTCGAGCGCGTCTCGCTCACGATGAGCAGCCGGAGCCCGCCCGTCACCGCCGGATACCAGTACCGGAAGCGCGGGTTGTCCGTCAGGATTCCACCCACGTCCGAATCACTCACGGAGTGGACGTTTACCCCGGCGACTGCGCCCAGCCATTGCCAGATGGTGAATCGGAACTCCGCTTCACCGTAGAGGAGCGATTTCCCGATGTGGCGGCCCTGGATGTAGCCCCGGCCGGCGCGCTCGTTGGGATCGCTGCCGTTCGAGGCGAGCTCGAGGTACGGCACGTGCCCGAAGGTGAACGACCCGTACGTCCAGAGCGCGAGCACCAGCCACGGCGCGAACTGATGGTAGGTCCGCAGATCGAGGTACGCGTTGTGCCAGGTGGTGCCGCTCCCGAGCCAGGTCGGGAAGAAGGTGTAGTTGAAGTCCGCGACGATCCCGCGCGTCGGGTAGACCGGGCTGTCGCGGGTGTCCCAGACAAGGGATAGCGCCGGGCCGGAGTTCAGCGAAGTCGATCCGGTGCCGTAGGGATACGTCGAGAAGTCGGTCGGCTGACCGCTCGCGCTGCCGCCGTTGCTCACCTTGAAGTACCAGTCGAAGCTGTAGCCCGCTCCTGCGTAGAGGTTTCCGAACAGCCGCCGGCTGACCAGCTCGTACAGGCGGACGAGTTGGTAGTCCATGGTCGATTTCGCGGACTCCGGGGTGTTTCCGCCGATGCCCCAGGTCGGGCTCGGCCACTTTGTCCAGCGCGCCATGCCCGTGAGGCCCCAATCGTCGCCGGCGAACCGGATGTCATGCCGGTTGGTCAGCGCGTACTGCGACTGGGTGGTGAGGGTGAAGCTGAGCGAGTACGTCGAGAGGCTCGTGGTCTCCGGCTCGCCGTGCTGGGTCGTTCCCGCGGCGGCGACGCCGAATCCCACGCCGGTGACCGGGCTCGAGGACACGAACGGTATAATGGTGAGGTGGCGCTTGGCCGGCTTCTTCTCAGCGTCTCCGGGAGGAGGGGGCTTCTTGAGCCCCAGCAGCTCACCGAGCCAGGTCGGGAGGTCCTTCGTGGCCGCCCCGACGCCGCGCTCGGATGGTCGGGCGACCTCGATCCGGCCCGCCGCTACCGAACCTTTGCCGGCCGCCACCGTTCCGGTCGAACCGGGCAGGGCGACTTCCGGCACAGATGACTGATCGTCACTGGCCGCCGCCTGCGCGGTGCCCTCCTCCGCGGCGGTGGCCGCTGATGCCACGAGCAATAGGGTGACCAGCCAGCCTGCGCTCCTCATGTTTCTTCTCTGCGCGGCCCATCTGCTTGATAGCACGGTTCGGGATGATGGAACGCGCCATCGCCGGTTGTGAAGGGCGCTCCGCTGCCCGCGCGCCGGGGCCGTGCGCATTCTCTTGCGGAGGTGGACATGCCTGAACGAAAGACGATCCGGAGAGCAAGAAAGGACCTGCGCGAGGGCAAGAGCCCCTCCACCGCCGCCGGCGAGTTCGTTCGCGAGGAGATGGAGCACATCGGTGAGGGCAAGCACGCCGCCCGGTCGGCCAAGCAGGCCATTGCCATCGGGCTCTCCAAGGCGCGGCGCGCGGGCGTTCCGCTCAAGCCGCACACGGGCGAGGCGCGCACGCGGCGGGCGACACAGCGCGCGTACGAAGTGGGGAAGGGCAGGCGCAATTAATTCGGGGACCGGTCACGTGTTCAGCATGCTCTAGCGGGGCGCCGTAGTCGCGCACTCAGCTGGGAATACTTCCGGCCCGACGTGGAAGTAGCTGTAGCCCTGATTCAATGCGGCGGCTGCCGTGCGGCGTGGACTGGCGTTGTATCAGTTAGACATGGCATGCTTCGCTGCCGGAAGGAGGGGTCGTGAGGTGCGGCGAGTGGACGGAAACCCGCATTACCCGTCCTACGACCTCATCCTGATCATGATCGTGCCGGTCATCGCGATGGCCATCGCGCTCGAGCGGTACATCGCGCGCGGCCTGCTCGTCGGGGCGGTCAAGGGATGAGCGGGTCGAGGATCACGTCGCTCGCGGCGCTCGACGTCCGCTTCCCTACCTCACGGACGCTCGCGGGATCGGACGCCATGAACACCGCGCCGGACTACTCGGCGACGTACGTGGTCCTGCGCACCGACCGCGGCGACGGGCTCGCCGGCCACGGGCTCACGTTCACGACCGGGCGCGGGAACGAGGTCGTCGTGGCCGCCGCCAACGCGCTCCGGCCGCTCATCGTCGGCAGGACGCTCGAGGAGATCGCGCGCGACATGGGCGCGTTCTGGCGCGACATCACCGGCGACAGCCAGCTCCGCTGGATCGGCCCGGACAAGGGCGCGATGCATCTGGCGACCGCGGCCGTCGTGAACGCGGTGTGGGATCTCTGGGCGAAGGCCGAGGGAAAGCCGGTGTGGAAGCTCCTCGTCGACATGACGCCGGCCGAGCTCGTGCGGTGCGTCGCGTTCCGGTACATCACCGATGCGATCACGCCCGACGAGGCGCTCGAGATCCTGCGGCGGCTCGAGCCGACCAAGCGCGAGCGCGAGGCCGAGATGCGACGCACCGGTTTCCCCGCGTACACGACCTCCGCGGGGTGGCTCGGCTACTCGGACGAGAAGCTACGCGCGCTCTGCCGCGAGGCGGTGAACCAAGGCTGGACCCACGTGAAGATGAAGGTCGGCCGGGACATCGAGGACGACATGCGGCGCGCGCGCATCGCCCGCGAGGTCCTGGGACGCGAGCGCAGGCTCATGATGGACGCGAACCAGGTCTGGGACGTCGGCGAGGCCATCGCGAACACCAAGCGCCTGGCCGAGTTCGATCCCTACTGGATGGAAGAGCCGACGAGCCCCGACGACGTGCTCGGCCACGCCGCCATCGCGAAGGCCGTCGCGCCGATCCGCGTGGCCACCGGCGAGCACTGCCAGAACCGCGTGATCTTCAAGCAGCTTCTGCAGGCGAAGGCGATCGGCTTCTGCCAGGTCGACGCGTGCCGCCTCGGCGGAGTGAACGAGGTGCTCGCTGTGCTGCTGATGGCCGCGAAGTTCGGCGTGCCGGTCTGCCCGCATGCCGGAGGCGTCGGGCTGTGCGAGTACGTGCAGCACATCTCGCTCGTCGACTACATCGCGGTGTCCGGATCGCTGGAGGACCGCGTGCTCGAGTACGTCGATCATCTCCACGAGCACTTCGTCGACCCGGTTACGATCAAAGGCGGGCGCTACATGCCGCCCTTGAACCCCGGCTACAGCATCGAGATGAAGGCGGAGTCGCTCCGCGAGTACGCGTTCCCGGAAGGTGCGGCGTGGCGCTCGTAGTCGACGCCCACCACCACTTCTGGGACCCGGCGCGCGCCACGTATCCGTGGATGACCGACGCGCTCGCATCGATCCGGCGGCGCTTCGGACCGGAGGATCTGCGGCCGCTCCTCGCGGCGAACGGCGTCGATCGCACCGTCCTCGTGCAGACGATCTCGAGCCTCGGCGAGACGCGCGAGTTCCTCGCCACCGCGGCGGCGAACGAGTTCATCGCGGGCGTCGTCGGCTGGGTCGACCTCACCGCGCCGGACCTGGCCGAGCAGCTCGCCGCGCTCCGCGGGGGACCGGGCGGCGCGAAGCTCGTCGGGATCCGTCACCAGGTGCACGACGAAGCCGACCCCGAGTGGCTCGGCCGACCCGACGTGCGCCGGGGGATCGCGGCCGTGGGAAAGGCGGGCCTCGCGTACGACATCCTCGTGCGGACGCGCGAGCTGCCGTCCGCCCTCGCGCTGGTGCGCGACTTCCCGAGCATGCGGTTCGTGGTCGACCACATCGCGAAGCCACCGATCGCGTCCGGCGCGATCGATGAGTGGGCCGCACGCCTGCGACCGCTCGCGGAATGCCCGAACGTCTTTTGCAAGCTCTCGGGCATGGTCACCGAGGCCGACTGGAAATCGTGGCGCGTGGACGACCTCGCGCCCTCTGCCTCGCGGGTCCTCGAGTGGTTCGGACCCGATCGCTGCGTGTTCGGGTCGGACTGGCCGGTCTGCCTTGTCGCTGGCTCGTATGCGCGTGTCGTCGACGCCTGCCGCGAGCTCGTGCCCCCCGCGGCGCGCGAGCGGGTCTTTGGCGCGAACGCTGCCGAGCTCTACCGGCTTCCAGCCCCGGCGACCGTGGAACGGAGGTCCTGACGTGCAGTCCTATGGCCTGGCGCTCGACCTCCGCGACGACTCCGCGCTCATCGCGCGGTACAAGAAGGAGCACGCCAAGGTCTGGCCCGAGGTGCTCGCGCGCCTGCGCGAGATCGGCGTGACCGAGATGAAGATCTACCTGCTCGGCCGGCGGATGTTCATGTACTGCGAAACGAAGGATGGCTTCGACCCGGCGCGCGACTTCGCGCGATCGACCGAGGACCCGACGTACCGCAAATGGGACGAGCTCATGCGCACGCTGCAGGAGCGCGCTCCCGAGGCCAAGCCGGGCGAGTGGTGGGGCATGATGGAGCTCGTCTTCGACCTGAACTGGGGCCGGTCGTGAGCACGGTCATCGTCACGGGCGCCGCGAAGGGCATCGGCGCCGGGATCGCCGAGGCCTTCGCCCGCGCGGGCTGGTCGCTCGTCGCCGTGGATCGTGACGCTACGCAGCTGCGGGCGGCGGCGTCGCACTGGGGCCAACCCGTCGCGACGCTCGTTGGCGACGTAGCGGACCGCGCGACGAACGACGCCGCGGTGAAGATGGCCATCGACCTCTTCGGCGGGCTGGACGCGGCTGTCGGCAACGCCGGCGTGGTGTTGGCGAAGCTCATCGACGACAGCACGTCCGAGGAATTCGACCGGATCTTCTCCATCAACGTGAAGGCGCTCATGTACCTCGCTCAGGCGGCGCACAAAGCGCTCGCAAAGAGCGAAGGCAGTCTCACCGTGATCGCGTCGAAGGCGGGCCTCGTGGCGCAGCGCAATTCGCCCCTCTACGTCGCGACGAAGGGCGCGGCCGTGCAGCTCGCGCGCGCGCTGGCGCTCGACTGGGCGCACGAGGGCATCCGCGTCAATGCGGTCTGCCCCGGGATCGTCGACACGCCGATGCTGCAGGAGTTCTTCGACACGATGCCGGATCCGGACGCATCCCGCCGCGAGCACGAGGTCGCGCAACCGCTGGGGCGCCTTGCGACGCCGGCCGAGATTGCCTCCGTGGTGCTGTTCCTCGCTACGCCGTCGGCCGCGTTCATCACCGGCGTCGCCCTGCCGGTGGACGGGGGGTTCACCGCGGGATGAGCGGCATCCACGCCTCCCACGCTGCGTACCCTGCGACCGCACCCAGGGAAGCGGCCGCACCCGGGCATCTCTACTTGAGCAGCGCCGACCACCAGTCGATGGTGCAGCTGCCCGGTCCGGAAAGCGCGATCACCGTGCCGTCGGCGCCCACGCGCAGGTCCGCCCCTTGCCGGACCTGTACCGAGCCGCAGCGCTTGCCCGCGGGCGAGTAGAGCTCCAGTGAGCCGGACTGGAACAGCGCGTAGGCCTTTCCGCCCCGCACGATGGCGACGTCGGACGCCTTGATGACGAACTTCGGGGCGGCATCGACCTTGGCCTGGCCGCTGGGGAAGGCCACCCACTGCTGCGAGCCCACATCGGGGAAGAGAACGCCGCCGCCGATCGTCGGCCGGAGCATCGGGAAAGGAATCCCGGCAGGGATGGTGTCCGTGCCGCCGTCGAACCAGGCTGTGAGCGGCGTGCCGTTGCGGTCGAGCCAGCGCGCGGCGAGGCGTTTCGCGATGCCGAAGAGCGTAGGCGTGCTCCCCGAGACCGCGAGCACCAGCGTCCGGTCGAGTGCGTCGCTGATGGCGAAAGTGTAGCCGCAGCCGTCGCCGCCGATGTTCACGCTCCTGCTGACCAGCGTGCCCGCCTCGTCGAAGCGGGAGACGAAGAGGTCGGTCTTCGCTACCGCGGGAGCGGGCGGCATGTAGCAGCGCTGGGAGAGCACCACGGTGCCGCCGGTGACCGCGGGGAAGCCCAGGTCCTCGTTGCTGCTGGCGGCGGGATCATGCGGCAGCAGATCGGTCTTCTGCACCACGCTGCCGTTGGACGCCCAGACGAAGAGCGCGTCGGTGAGCGTCGTCGAGATGGAGACTCCCTGGAAGCCGCTGGCCTGCGGCCAGATGGCCGCGGCTCCCACGGTGCCCTTGCTGGTGCCGTCGGCGCTCCACAGGATCCATCCCTGCCCCGTCAGGTTGACGGCCACGTTGCCCTTCTGATCGCTGACCGCATTTTCGCAGAAGCTGTGCGTGCCGGGAGTGAGGGTGCGCTCGACGGGCGTGCCCGGCATGGCCGGCATGACGCCCAGGCAGTCGTCGGGAGGCGGCGGCTTGTAGGTCGCCACCGCGGCGGTGTCCGCGGTGAGGGTCAGCGTGCAGTCGCCGGCGCCGGTGCAGACGCCGCTCCAGCCGGCGAACGTCGAGCCGCCAATGGGCACCGCGGTCAGGACCACCGGCTCGTCCACCATGAACATGCCCGAGCAGCTGGTGGCAGTGCAGGTCATGCCGGCGGGGACCGAGGTGACGGTCAAGCCGCCGGCGATGGTCGAGGTCGGATCGCCGTTGGTCACGCCGACCGAGAGCTTGGCCAGGTGCGCGAAGTTGACCCACACGGTGCGGTTGGCGCTGGCGATCACCGTGCACGGATTCGTGCCGCTGCAGCCGCCGCCGAATCCGCGGAAGCCCGACGTCGTATCCGCCGTGGGAAGAATGTCGACTGCCGTCCCGGCCGAGACCTCCATGGTGCAGGTCTTCGGGCAGTCGATGCCCACCGGCCGCGAGAGGACGTGGCCGGTGCCGGTGCCGACGGGCGCGACCTTGATCTCCACCATCGGAGGAGGCGTCACGGTCGGCGGAGGCGCCACGGTCGACTGCTGTGGAGGATTGCTCCCGCCGCATCCCAGCGTGCAAACGACCGATGCCAACACCGACACCAAGACTGAGCGCATACGCCCCCCTGGGCGTTGAGGGTGCGCATGCTCTCATGGTCAGCCAAGAGACGACGGCACGGCGCCGCAGAGGGAACGAGCGAGCAGGCAGCCGTTGGCATTTCCTCCGCTCGCGCCCGCCGGAGTCAGGCGAGGTCGACGGTCATTCGTCGTCCGGCAACGTGTCGACCTCCAGGACGCCGCCGTTTCCGAGATACACGCGCCCGGGCACGACGCGGTGACGATCATCGTTGCGCGGCCGGAAAAAGCTGCGGCACCGACGCGCCGAACTCCTTCAGACTGCTCGGGCGAAGGACGCTCGCTCACGCCGCGGCGCCCGATAGCATCGCAGCGGCCATTGCGGCCATCTGCCGTTCCGAGGCCTTCGGCGAGGACCCGAATTGTCGGCCAAAATCCACCGCGAACGGGTCCGGGAAGATGTCCTCCTGCCCGGCCTCAATGCCGTCGAGGATCGCGAACGCCACGTCACGCGGCGAGGTCTTCGGCAGCGCAAGCTCACGGGCCATGTCGGTATCAACGGGGCCCGCGTAGACGCCGAAGACCGAGGTGCCTTGCGCCCCGAGGAGGATACGCGCGGCCTGGGTCAGCGAATGGAGCGCGGCCTTCGAGGCGCTGTAGGTCGGGAAAAAGGGAACGTTGGTCAGGCCGGCTGCCGAGCCGATGTTGACGACCGCCCCCCCGCCGTTCCTGGCCAGCGTCGGCGCCAGGCGGTGGAGCAGCTGCAAAGGCCCGAAGTAGTTCACCTCCATCTCGCGCCGGGCCTGGTCGAGGACCGTTGAATCCGCGATTCCTCTGGCAAGCGCCACGCCGGCGTTGTTGAAGACGAGCTCGACGTCCGAAGCCGCTTCTCCGGCCGCGCGGATCTGGTCCACGTCGGTCACGTCGAGCCGCAGCGAAACGAGCCGCTCGTCACGCAGGGCGCGCAGCGCCTCCGGATTGCGCGCCGTGGCGTAGACCTTCCTCACGCCCCGGGCCAGGAGCGCTTCCGTCAGTGCTCGCCCGATGCCGCGGTTGGCTCCCGTCACCAGCGCGACCGCTCCTTCGATTCTCTGTGCGTTCATCGTCTCCCTCTTTCTTGTTTGAGTTGGCGGTCGTTGGTCACGTGAGAGACTTAGCGCCGGGCATCGAACGATGGGAGTTACAAGTGTGACGGGATTCCGATGGACTCGCTGATCACTGCCGCGGCGCGTGCACTCGCAGCGGGCGATCCCCTCGGCGCCTTGAAGCGGGTCGCGCTGCGCGACGATCCGCCGGCGCTCGCGCTGCGCGGCATCGCACGTGGCACAGCTCGGCGAGCATGCGCGGGCGCGCTGCGTGGTGGCCGAAGCCGTTCACAAATCTTCACGAAGGCGCGACCCGAAGCCGTTCTCCGAGCGGGAGCTTCTGGCGCGGATCCAAATCCCAAAGCGACGGCGAGTGCGGGACGAAATCGCTGCTTTGGCGAGTGCGCGAGGTGGTTGGGCGAGCACACCACAGTTCAAGCGACCCACCGGGTGACAGCGGACGGGGGCCGTCAAGGACGTGGGGCCGCGCGTCCTCGTCCCAGCTCCGTGCCTACCAAGGCACTCGGCCCCCCGTCTGGAAAAAGCCGCCCGTGGGGGCATCATCGCCCGCCAGAGCCTGCCTTACGATCTCGGCCGCCCCCTCGGCGACGGTTTGCGTCCCGCGGTGATCGTTCATGTCCGTCGCCGTGTAGCCCGGATTGACGGTATTCACCGTGATGCGCGTGTCCTTGAGCTCCGACGCGAGCTGCGCCGTCATCATGTTTACGAGCGCCTTTGAACCGTTGTAGCCAAGCATTCTGAAATTCGCGAATAGTGGCGACGGGTCGGCGTTCAAGGTCAGCGACCCGAGTCCGCTCGAGACCATCACGATGTGTCCAGAGGGAGCTTTGCGCACGAGCGGAAGCATCGCTTGCGTGACCGCGAGGGTGCCGAAGAAGTTCACTTCGAACACGCGCCGGATGGCGTCGAGATCGGCGGTGCTGGGCGGCCCATCCTTCGGATCGAGGATTCCCGCGTTGTTCACGAGGATGTCAAGCTTGCCGTATTCGCCGCCGATGCTCTCGGCGGCAGCTTTGATTGTCGGCAGGCGCGTCAGGTCAATCGAAACGAAGCGCACGCGCGCGCCCTCTTTCTTCAAGGCATGGGCGGCCGCCTTGCCGATCTCGGCATCGCGCGCGCCGAGGAGGACTGTCGCGCCAGCGGCGGCGAGCTGACGGGCGACTTCGTAGCCGATCCCCTTGTTGGCTCCCGTAACCAGCGCAACCTTGTTTTCAGCGTTCTGCGCCATGTCAGTGTCTCCGTCGGTCCTTTTCCTGAGCACCGCTCATGGCTTGATGTCGCTCGCGGTGAGAGGTTTCGTCGCGTGGATCCAGAAGCTCTCGGAGGAAGCGATTGGCAAAGACGGGGAGAAGTTTCTGGATCGGTCCAAGAGGCGACGAGGTGCGCGATCTTCACAGCCCACGAGCTGCGTCTCCGCGGAGACTTCCCGTCCTGGTGGGTTCCTGCCGCATTTCAGAGCGCATATAGCGTCACGCTCTCCACGCGCGAAAGGGCGTTGCCTTCGGACTCAGCCGCCTCCCTGTGTTTTCGTGCTCTTGGCTGTCCCCTCGAACCGGAACATCATTCAGGCGGAGCAGCACCCGAGAGGTTGTCGATGCGCTGCTGGGCATTCGCTGCCGGGACGGTATCTCCCGAGCTGGCGCGGGGCGGCGCCCTGGACGAACCGAAGCGGACCCAGGCGAGGTAGAGTCCGACTGCAGCAATGGCGAAGAAGAGAAGTTTCCGCATCGAGTGTGCTCCTCCGTGCAAGGGAAGTCGTCGCCAGCCCCGTTGGTGTACCGACCGACTCCACTCTGGCATGTCTGGTGATCCCGAGACACTAATCGTCTGGTAGCCGATCGGCACCGCGCTCGCGACAGCCCGACGACTCGCTTAGCAGGGCCTGCGACGTCGCGCCGAGGTGGGTCTGAACATCGCTGCGCGGTGCATCGAAGATGCACAGCCGGTCGACAACGGTGTCGGAGAAACGGACACTGCCCGGTGGGCATCCAGAGGCGGCGCTGCAGGAAGCGAGCGGGTGCGGCGAATTGGCAGGGATCTTGATAGCACGCCGTACCAGAGTCTCGGGTTGCAGGCGCAAGACCAAGCGATAGTTTCCTGCGCGACGCAGCTTCCAAGGAGAAGGCGATGAACCAGTACAAGCTACCTGATCTCCCCTACGATTACGGCGCCCTCGAGCCGCACGTCTCCGCCAAGATCATGGAGCTGCACCATGACAAGCATCACGCGGGCTACGTGAACGGCGCCAACGCGACCCTCGAGCGCCTCGACGAGGCGCGGGCCAGGGAGCAGTTCGACCGCATTCCGGCGCTGGAGCGCTCGCTGGCGTTCAATCTGTCCGGCCACATCCTGCACTCGATCTTCTGGCGCAACCTCTCGCCGCAGGGCGGCGGCGAACCCGCGGGAGAGCTGAAGGGCGCCCTTGAACGGGACTTCGGCGGGTTTCCGGCCTTCAGGCGGCAGTTCAACGAGGTGGCGGCCTCGATCATGGGATCGGGATGGGCCGCGCTGGTCTGGGAGCCGCTCGGGGCGAGGCTCCTGATCACGCAGATCTACGACCACCAGTCGAACCTGAACCAGAGCGGAGTGCCGCTGCTGGTGCTCGATGCCTGGGAGCACGCCTACTACCTTCAGTACCAGAACCGGAAAGCGGAGTTCTTTGGCGCGTGCTGGAACGTGTTCAACTGGCCCGACGTAGCCCGCCGCTTCGAGGCTGCGCGCAAGCTTCGGCTGGACGCTGCTTGAGGTCGGGGGACGCCGGCGCTTGACCCGTCGGTTGCTTGACGCGGCAGAGAGTCGGCGCGGCTACCGGAAGATAGGGGAATCCCTGCCGGCACCCCGTGCATCCGGTCACTGGGGATTGAACGATCTCACGAACCCGCCCCTCAAGGAGCCGCCTGGTGCCCTCGAAATTGATCCTTTCGCTGATCGCCGCTTTCGCGCTTTCCGTCGCCGGATCGTCGGTCGCGCGTGCCGAATCGAACCCCTCCGACAAAGCGGGCTCGCAAACGACGGACTCGCAAACGACACAGTCGAAGAAGAAGAAGACCGCGAAGAAGCATCCGAACAAGACCGAGCTCGACAAGCTCGAGAGGGGCAACCCGAACAGCGTCTATTACAAGTCCCGGAAGAAGCATGCCCCGAATCCGTCGAATGCCCAGATCGACGCCGCGGAGACGGGAAATCCGGCCAGCTTGGATTACGCGAAACGCACGGGTAGCCCCCACAACCCGACGAACGCCGAGATCAACGCTGCCGAGACGGGAAATCCGGCCAGCGTCGATTACGGGAAGGATCCGAAAGCGGTCAAGTCGGAGCAGTAACGGCGCGATGGCGAAAGGACGGATACGCGAAGTTCTGTCGCCTCGCGCTCCTCATTGTTCGCCGTGATCAGTGCCTAGCAGAGCGCAGCGGGAGGGGCACTACCCTCGCGCCGCGCAGGGCGGGCTCCGGTACACTCCGGCCCATGCCGGTGGATCCGGTGGGCTTCTGGGGAGCTCCTACCGCCAGCATCGACTGGTGCGAGCAGAACTACGCGCTCCTCCCGTGGATCTGCGAGGCGTTCAACACGGTCTCCAGCCTGGCGATGGTCCTCGCCGGCGCGCTGGGGCTCTTGCGGCAGACCTTTGCCCGGGAAGTGCGGGTGGCCTTCGCCCTGCTGGTGCTGGTGGGGCTCGGGAGCATCGCCTTCCACGCGACGCTCCGCTTCGAGCTGCAGATGCTCGACGAGCTGCCGATGCTCTACCTCGTCACCTGGCTCGTGTGGCTCCTGGTGGAGAACGGCCCCGAGCCCCGACTCGGCCGCTGGTTCCCGGCGGTGCTGCTGGTCTACGTGCTGCTGGCCACGGGAGCGACGCTCCAGCGCGGCGGGGCGCAGTTCCTCGCCTTCCACTTGAGCTTCGGGACGCTGGAGATCCTCTGTCTCGGCCGGGTGACCTGGCTCGCGCTCCAGCCGGAGAATGCACCGGTCCGGCGGAGCTTCGTGCTGGGGCTCGCCGCCTATGCGACGGGGATCGCGGCTTGGTTCGTGGACCTCAAGGCCTGCACCCTGGTGGGCGTGACCCTCCCGGCCCACGGCATCCCCAATCCGCAGCTCCACGCCTGGTGGCACGTGCTGGTGTCGATCGGGTTCTTCCTCCTGCTCCGCGTGGTCTCCTTCGACCGGGTCCAGGCCCGCCTGCGTCAGCACTGAGGCCCGCCGGGGATCGGCTGCGATGCGCCTGGGCTCTTCTCGGATGGGAAATCCAGAAGTTGGCCGCAGACCCAAATCACAGGATCTCTTTTGGACCCGTCAGTTGGAATGAATCAGTCGATGATGATCGGCGGGCACTCCATGTCGTCGGCTGATCCGCCGTCGGCTACGATGTCGATGTGAATGGTGAAGTCGTAGCGTCCTTCGGGTGCATCGCTTCGCACCACTGCGCTTGCGACGCTCGGCAGAGTGTTTCCGCCCGCGACCACGGTCTGCAATCCTTCGAGAGGCGTGTCCCGTAGGCTCTGGAGGCCGCCATCCGGGAAGCGGCCGGGGCGGAACGTCAACTTGAACGGACCGTCCCAGCATATCCAGGTCAATTTCTGCGAGTTGCCTCGATTGACGTGCATCTGCGATGGAATTCTCGTCAAGTTGTCTTTGCCATACTTACTGGGCAGCACGCCAATGACGATCACGTCGTCTTCCTCGACGTTCACGCCCGAATCGCCGGTTTGCGTTTTCAACCTCTTCCGCATTTCCCCCTGCTCGTGCTGAAAGGAAGCGTGATTCGCACTCGCCTGCGGCCCCCTTTCATAACGCCCGGCCGCGCATGTCCACGCCAGCACCGCGGCAACCATCACGATCCCGCAACCCAACACCTGCTTCGTCCTGTTCGACAGCATGATCTCCCCTCCTGCTGCCGGCGCGCCAGGCTGCGCGCCGGTTCACGGACTGCGGAGCGCCATCGCGCGATACCTCGAGTCGTGCCGGAGCGCTTCCAGCGCGGGCGCCTTCCCGATCTCCTCGCGCGAGTAGCCGGCCCGCAACGCTTGCTCGACGGCGTCGAGCGCGCGCTGGCGGCGCCCGAGTTGCTCGTGCACCAGCGCGGCGTGGAACAGAACGGCGCCGTCTCCGGCGCTGAGCCGGAGTGCCTCCTGCAGCTCTGCGTCGGCCGCGTCGTCATCTCCCGCGTAGGCGTGGTACATGGCCAATCGGGAGTGCAACTCCGCGTTGCGCGGGTTCAGCGCCGCTTGCTGCTGCGCAAGCGCAATCGCCTGACGGTACGCGCCCGCGACCTCGTCTTCGTTTCCCGGCACCCAGCGCAGCGCATCGGCGACGGCTCCCCAGGCGCGCTCGTCCGACGGCGTCAGCTGCGCCGCCTTCCGGTATGCTTCGCCGGCCTCGCGGTAGCGGGCTTCGTAGTAGTAAACGCCACCGAGGTTCACGTACGCCTTGCTCGTCGGGCGGAGCGCGAGCGACTTCTGCAGAGCGCCCGCTGCCTCCTGGTGACGCCCGAGGCGCAGATAGATGCCCCCGAGATTCGCATACGCCGCGTAGCTGTCCGGCGTCATGGCGAGGACGCGCTGGAACTGAGCGAGGGCGTCCTGGAGCCGCCCATGCCGGTTGTAGAAGACGCCCAGGGCGCGGGTCGCCGCCCACGAGTCCGGGCGGAGATGGACCGCTCGTAGGAACGTCGACTCGGCGTCCGCGGTCTGCCCTGCGGCGTCATAGGCATTCGCGAGCTCGCGGATGGCGTCCGCGTTCGCCGGCTCGATCTGGAGCGCCCGCCGGAAGCTCTGGATCGCGTCCGCATACTCGCCGCCGGCGAGCTGCACGAGCCCGGCCGTGAGGACCACCGGCGTGAGACTGCCGCCGGAATCGACAGCGCGGCGGACGCTCGTGCGCGCCTGGTCGAGGGCCGAAGGGTCCCGGATGATGCGATCGCGCCGGAGCCACGCTTCGGCCATCCCGGCGTGAGCCAGGGCAAAGTCCGGGTCCGCCTTCAGCGCCCCAGCGAAGGCCTCGAGGGCGTGGTCGAGGTCCTCGACCCGATCGTAGCGCTGCAGGTACCCCCTGCCTTGCACGTACAGCCGGGTTGCGCGCGGCGACCCGGCGAACGCGTCCCCGGGACCCACCTGAAGCTCGGACGCTGCCTCCAGGTCCAGCATCTCGGCGATCTTCTGCACGAGGAGGCGGCCGACGCCCGGAATGTCGTCGCGGGGGACCTCGAAATCGCGCGCCTCGCGGACGGTCTGCGTGCCGGTGTCGACCAGGTTGGCGGTCACGGCGATCCTGTCACCGACAAACTGGATGGTCCCGGTCAGGGCCAGCGTCGCGCCGAATGCGCTGCGCGCGTCGCGCGCGCTTCCCACTCGCTCCTTGGCGACGTCCGCTGCCGAGATGACGCTGAGCGACGGCTGGAGATGCTCGATCTGGTGCAGCTTGTTGGTGAGGATCTCCCCGAGGCCCGCGGACAAGGCCTCGCCATCCGCGTTCGCCCCCACCGCGTGGAACGGAAGCACGGCCAGCCGTCTCGCCACTGGCGCCGGCGCCGGACGCGGCCAAAGATGCTGGACGGCAAATCCTGCAGCGATCAGCGCGAGCGGCGCGGCGAGCGCGACGGCGCGCCGTCTGGTGAACAAGGGCCGGGACGGGGGTCGCGCCGCGAGCTTCTCGAGAACGTCGAGCAGCTCGCGGGCGGACTGGAACCGATCCTCTGGCCGCTTGGCGAGGCAGCGGCGCACCACCGCTCGCAGCGGCTGAGGGATGACGTCCGGCAGCGGTGCTGGATCCTCGCAGAGGATGGCGTGGCCGATCTCCACGTCGGAGGGGCCGGAGAATGGGTGCGACCCTGACAGCATCTCGTGAAGGATGGCTCCGAACGCAAACACGTCGGAGCGCGAATCCGCCGGGTGGCCGCGGACTTGCTCCGGCGACATGTATGGAACCGTCCCCAGGTTGGCGCCCGTGTCGGTTCGCGGCCCGCTGGCAGATCCGGTTCCGGGGGCGGGCCGGACCGAGGGCAGCAGCTTCGCCACCCCGAAATCGAGGATCTTCAGGCGGCCGTCCTCGAGGAGGAAGAGGTTCGCCGGTTTGAGGTCGCGGTGAACGATGCGTTGCTCATGTGTGGCCGCGAGGCCGCGGGCGAGCTGCAGCGCCAGCGTCAGCGCTTCGTCCGGCGACAGCGGCCCTTCCTGGAGGCGCGCGCGCAGCGTGCGTCCGGACAGAAGCTCGGAGACAATGAAAGGGGGATCGACGCCGACGTCGTGAACGACCAGGACGTTGGGATGCTCGAGAGCGCCGGCCGCCCGCGCTTCCTGCGCAAACCGCGCGAGCGCCTGCGCGTCGCCGGCCTGCCTCAGGATCTTGATCGCAACGGAGCGATCGAGCAGGCGATCGCGCGCGAGGAACACGACGCCGCCGCTCCCGTGCCCCAGCTCCTTCTCGATGACGAATCGATCCTCGAGGCAATCTCCGGGCGACACGGCGCTGATGCCCCGTGGTTCGGAACCCTCGGATTCGCGCCGGGCACCTCCACCGCGGTCCGCCGTCCTGTCCAGGGTGGCGCCAGGTGGTCCTGCGCCAACCGGATCGTTCCGCTGATTCCCGGGTGCTGCCATCTTTCCCCCACGCGCGAACAACGCCGCCTTTTGTGGAACAAAGTCAACTGCGAGCAAAAAGCGCGCACCCGATCGCGCTGCTTCTGGTCGATGCCGCGGTTACGTTGGCCGGATGGACACCGAGGTTCTCGTCGTCGGCGCCGGACCCACCGGCCTCGTGCTCGCTCTCTGGCTGGCTCGGCTGGGGATCCGGGTTCGCATCATCGACAAGGCCGCTGGACCGGGCGGCACTTCGCGCGCGCTCGCGGTGCAGGCGCGGACGCTGGAGCTCTACCACCAGCTCGGTTTCGCGAACGAAGTGATCCACGCGGGACTGAAATTCACCGCCGCGAATCTCTGGGCCAGAGGCGCCAGGGCGGCGCACGTCGAGTTCGGCAGGTTCGGCGTGGTCGCGAGCCCCTTTCCCTACGGGCTCATCTACCCGCAGGACGAGCACGAGCGCTTCCTCGTCGAGCAGCTCGAAAAACTGGACGTGCGCGTCGAGAGGACGACCGAGCTGCTCGACTTCGAGGAAGTGGACGGCCAGATCGTGGCGCGCCTGCAAGACTCGACGTGCAAGGCCGCTTATCTCGCCGGATGCGACGGCGCTCGTTCCACCGTGCGCGAGAGGCTCGGCATCAGCTATCCAGGCGGCACGTACGAGCACCTCTTCTACGTCGCGGACGTCGAGGCCAGCGGCCCGATGCTGGACCACGAGCTGCACGTCTCGATCGACGAGAGCGACTTCGCCGCAGTCTTTCCTTTGAAGGAGGAAGGCCGGGTCCGGCTGATCGGCACCATCCGCCCCGAGGCAGAGAAGAAAGGCGAGCAACTGGGCTGGAAGGACGTCAGCACGAACCTCTTGCAGCGGCTGCGCATCGATGTCCGCCGCGTGAACTGGTTCTCGACCTACCACGTGCACCACCGCGTCGCGGCGCGCTTCCGGCAGGGGCGCGTCTTTCTCCTCGGCGACGCCGCGCACATCCACAGCCCCGTCGGCGGTCAAGGGATGAACACCGGTATCGGCGATGCGGTGAACCTGGCCTGGAAGCTTGCGGCGGCGCTGCGCAGGCGGGCGCCGGAGCGAATCCTCCACAGCTACGAGCCGGAGCGGATCGGCTTCGCGCGCCGCCTCACCGCGACCACCGATCGCGTCTTCCAGTTCGTCACTCGCAGCGGGCGCCTTGCGGCTCGCGTGCGCGTCCATGTGGCGCCGCGCGTGATATCGGCCCTCTTCCGGCTGCCGTCGGTGCGGCGGTTCATGTTCCGCACCGTCTCGCAGACCGCGATCGAGTATCGCAAGAGCGAACTGAGCGAGGGGCGCGCCGGACGCATCCAGGGCGGAGATCGACTGCCGTGGGTGCGGTCCGAACCGGACAACTTCACGCCGCTCCAGTCGCTCGATTGGCAAATGCACGTCCATGGCGCGGCGACGGGCGAGCTGGCTGCGAGCTGCGCGTCGCGCGGATTGCGGCTGCACGTCTTTCCCTGGAGCCGGAGCGCGGCGCTCGCGGGGTTCGCCCACGACGCGAGCTACCTGGTGCGGCCCGACGGCCATGTCGCGCTCGCCGATCCGCTGCACAGCCCCTCGCGTCTCGAGCGCTATCTCGACGCTCGCGGGATCCGCTTCACCGGGGCACCAGCCAGGACCAGTGCCTCCTTGCACCCTCAGATGTAGACGTGTACGAACTTTCGCGTGACCGGGTCGGAGCGGCGATGATCAGCGCTCGATATTCTCCTCGCCGATCGGCTGTCGCGCGGTCATGTTGAACCGGCCGTCGTAAACGGGGCGCCCCCCGGTCGTCGGCCCCTGGTATTGGACGAAGAGCATGAGCCCGCCGGTCTCGGTGATGAGCGGCGGCTCGAAATGCGGGTCGGGGTAATAGAGCATCGTGCCGGGCCCGTACGTCGCCTCGCCGATGGTGAAGGTGCCCTCGAGGATGTACCAGACCTGCGCGAAGTCGTGTTTGTGGAACGGATGATGAGAGCCGGGGTCGTAGCGCACAAGCCCGGCATTGGGTTCCGTGGGTGACTCCGCGCGCGGGTGGAACAGCATCTTGCTCCACTGCCCGGGCCAGCGCAGCGTCTCCCACTCCCGCTCGTCGGCATGGATGGCGGAGAGCGGCTGGTGCATCAATGTCTGGCTCATGGTCCGATTCCTCTCTGCGCGATGGAGTGTAGTTCGCTCGCACGGAACTTTGCCAGGCCTGGCTAAGACCTTCCCCCGTCGCTATCGCTGAGAGCTAGTCCAACCTGCGCGCTGGCGCATCAGGCCTGATCGTCGTCAACGATCCGGTGAACAAATTGGTCGACCGCTCCGGTAACTGCAGACCACGCCCCACCGGCGCGCGGCGAAGTCGTATCGGACGGCCTGGCGCTGGCAGGGCCGCGCTCCTTGTGGGATTGACCCCTGAGGTGTGGGCGCAGGTGAAACTTTTCTGCTGAGCGTCCGCCTCCGCCTCCCCCTTACGTTAGCGTCGGAACTCCCCCAGCCGCGCCTCCATTCGGATAGGCCCGCTCTGATAGGTGATGAGACAAGGAGCCCCGCTGCACGCTCGACCGATAGCCGCGGCGGAAAGATACCACCATCATGAACCGCATCTACTGCCTCCTCGTCATGACCAGTTGCAAAAGAAGCGAGAGCCGCCGCCAGCGCCCGCGAAGTGAGTCTTGCCGCATCCCTCCGGGGACCCGCCCGTGAGCGTCTGGGAAGACACCATCGCGCGCCGATTGCGTGCGCTCCATCTTGGCAGCGTCAGGAACCAGATCTTGGCGTTTGGCATACTTGCCACGCTGATTCCGACGCTCGTGACGACCGTGGTGTCTTACCACCATGACCGGGAATCGCTGACCGAGACGATCGCCGCAGAGCTACGCGGCGCGACCTCTGAGGCGGCCCGGGAGATGGGCTCATGGCTCGACGAGCGGCTCGACGCACTGCGGGCAGGGGCCAGCTCGTACGTCGTTACTGAGAACCTGACCAGAATCGAGGGAAGGGATGGCGAGAAAGCGCTCGGCCGTCTGCGCGCTTATCTCAATTCGCTCCGCGAGCGATTCCCGGACCAGGAAGCGCTCCTGGTCATCGATGCGAGCGGACGGGTCGTGACGAGCAGCAGCGGCCGAACGGGGAGCGTGCGCCTTTCCCCGGAGGGGCTGACCGGTCTCCGAACGGGTGAAGCGCTCGTTGGCGACGCCTACTGGGACGGGGCGCTCGGCAAGGCTGTGCTCGTGCTTGCCGTTCCGATCCGCGAGGCGGATGGGCGGTTCCGCGCGGCGTTCGCCGCGAAGCTCAACCTGCATGCAGTCGCCGACATGTTGCCGCGCCTCTCCGCGCTCGACTCGGGCGACGTCGCTCTCATGACGGACCAGGGCAAGCTGGTGATCAGACCCCGGGTCAGCTCCGCCGAGCTGATGCGAACGAGGCTCCCGGAAACGACGACGAGCGCCCTGTTCGACAAGGAAGGCCAGACCGTGGAGTACAAGCGCGCGGATGGGCAGGAGGTGATCGGCGCCGTGCGAAGGGTTCCGCGGCTGCGCTGGGCAACGGTGGCCGAGATCCCGCTGTCGCAGGCATTGGGCCGGGTGGGCCGGCTGCGGAGCGCCACCGGATTGCTGATTGCCGCGCTCCTCGCGGTAGTCGGGCTCCTGGCCTACGTCCTGGGATTGGTCATCGCCCGCCCCCTTGGGCGCCTCACCACAGCCGCGGCGAAGGTCTCCGCCGGCGATCTGTTGGTCGAACTCCCGGGGGGCGGGGTTGGTGAGGTGGGGTATCTGACGCGGGTGTTCAACACGCTGGTTGCTCGCCTGCGCGA
Source organism: Myxococcales bacterium (assembly GCA_036513415.1). Taxonomy (GTDB): domain Bacteria; phylum Myxococcota; class Myxococcia; order Myxococcales; family 40CM-4-68-19; genus 40CM-4-68-19. The sequence goes on from DATBZA010000163.1 coordinate 62,037, forward strand.
GCGGGAGAGCCAGGCGGAGCTCGAGCGGCTCTCCGTCACGGACGCCCTCACCGGGCTCTACAACCGCCGGCACCTGATGGGCACGCTCGCGACCGAGGTGCAGCGGTCGCGGAGGCTCCGGCGCCCGTTCTCGGTGCTGTTGGCAGACGTCGATCATTTCAAGCAATACAACGACACACACGGCCACCCGGCGGGCGACGCAGCGCTCGCGAGGATCGCGGAGATCCTGCGGAAGACGACGCGCGGCGTGGACTGCGTGGCGCGATACGGCGGGGAGGAGTTCTTCGTGATGCTGCTCGAGACCACGGTAGGAACGGCGGCAATCGTGGCGGAGCGTATCCGGGCCCGGGTGGCGATCGAGGAGTTCGCCGGTGGGAGGATCACGATCAGCATCGGCGTGGCGGAATGTCCAAGCCATGGCGACACGCCGGAGTCGCTGATCGAGAGCGCCGACACCGCCATGTACGAGGCGAAGGACAGGGGGCGCGATCGTGTGGTGGCCGCCGGCGGGGAGCAGGAGCGTGAGAAGGAAAAGAGGAGACGGCGCACCAAGACGGCGCGGGCCTCGGGAGGCACGTAACCAGGGCGGGTCGTCTGCGCTCAGCCTGCCTTGGCGTTCTCGCGACGTGCGGCAGCCATCACGATCACCTTGCTGGCCTCGGAATCGGCACGATGGACGTCGCGATGGCGGCGTGGCCGAGCACGTCGTCGGGGCTTCTCAGAGCGGCGTGCGTTTGTATCGGGCGCGGTCCTACTCCCGGTCCATAAGAAAGCGCTCCATGAGCTTGCTAATGACAGCCGTCTCCGAATGTTTCTTCGGATCGGTATTGATCATTTCGCCCCACGACTGAAGCAGCCTGAGCTCATCTTCATCGTTGATAATCTCCCGCTCCACGATCACTTTCACCTTGGTCGATACGCGCGCGATCGCCTGGTTTAGAGACGATGCTGAAAATGTGCTCCTCCTCCCCTCCTGTTGTACGAGACGTCGATGAGCGCCCTTCGTCCGGAGTGGAACTGAATGTCCGTCGTCCTCCTGCTCGCTGCATTCATCGCGCCCACGGCCGGAGAGGTCCCGCGGCCGAAGCTTGTGCTCGCGCAGCGGCAGACGGAGCCCAAGTCCGAGGGCAAACCTCCACCCGACGATGTCGATCTGCTTCCGAAGCCAGCGACCCCAAGCGCCGCCGCGCTCGCGCGCCAGCGGGAACTGGAGCGGCAGCTCGCGAAACGCCGTACGATGCTTTTCTACCACCAGATCGGCGGCTTCCTCACGCTGGGCAGCCTCACCGCCACGGTCGTGCTCGGTCAGCTCGACTACCACGACAAGTACGGCGGGGGAGGCGACGCCGGGACCTACCGCGCCTGGCACCGGTGGGTGGCCGTCGCCACCACCGTCATCTTTGCCGGCACGGCTTCTCTAGCGGTGTTCGCGCCGGTGCCCGTCGAAAAGCCGGCGGGGTTCGACACGGCAACGGTGCACAAGATCGCCATGACGGTCGCGGCCGCCGGGATGGCGACGCAGATCGTGCTCGGCATCGTCACCGCCTCGAAAGAGGGGCAGTACGCTCAGCGCGACTTTGCCCTCGCGCACCAGATCGTCGGTTACACCACGCTCGCCGCGTCGTTGACGGGGTTTACCGTCCTCACCTTCTAGGGGCCGCCGTCAAAAATAGATGTTCGCCGACAACCCCGAAGTGGCGGTGCTCACGGTCGTGTAGATCGGCGTACTGGCGGGGCCGTTGAGGTTCGCGAACTTCAGGGCCAACTGCAGCACGGCGCCGGCGGAAAAGTTGCTGGCGAAGAAGTACTCGACGCCAACCCCGGCGCCAAAGAGGAAGAAGAACGCGGACTCGGCGCTCACCGCAGGCGAATTCTCCTTGCCGACGGTGATGGCGGGCTGGAGGAAGACGGCGGCGTGATTGCGCTTGAGTGGGTAGAAGCGCAGCCCGCCACCCAGGCTGTAGAGCGTGTTCTGACCGGCTCCGCCCGGAGTCAATGGCGCGTCGAGTCCGATGTCGATGCGTGCCGCCACGTCGTTGAACACGAAGTAAGTGGCGCCGACCGTGAGATTGCCTTGGCCCGACACGGAGGCCGATATGCCGGCGGTGCCGCGATTGGTGGCGTAGTCCGATGGCGCGGCGAGCAGGAGCAAGGCGAGCAGGTACATGCAGACCTCCTCGATCCTTCTCGCATCCCCGCACCGCTTTCGAAACGGCGAGTGCCGCCCACCGGGCGTCGCAAGCTCCCACCTGCGACCACTCCGGCGGCGGTGAGGTCACCTCCGCACGCGGTGTGGCCGTGAGCCCCATCACTGCGGCGGCTGCACAACCGTTGATTGGTTAGCCTACGGTATTGCTCGAGAGCTCTGGAGGGAGGGTGAGCGGCTTGTCCGCCAGGCCGATGCGATCCTTCGTTGCCGCGGTCTGCCTCCTGTCCTGCACGGGCAAGCTGGACGTGTCTTTGCCGGGACCCGTGACCGAGGGCCAGATCGAGCCCGTCACCGTGGCCGCCTCGCTCGCCAAGGTGAAAGGCCTGCTTACGGGGCTTCCTCCCACCGACGCCGAGGTCCAGGCCGTCCAGGCCGACCCGAAGGCGCTGCGCGGGCTGGTCGAACAGTGGATGGCGACTCCACAGCACACCGCCAAGATGCTCGGCTTCTTCTCCAACGCCTTCCAGCAGAGCCAGGCCGTGTCGGCCGACTTCGACCATCAGCTCGACGACGCGCAGGGCGTCCTCGATGCGCGCCTGCTCGCGAACCTGCGCGAGAGCTTCGCCCGCACCGCCCTGCAGCTCGTGCAGGAAGGGCAGCCGTTCACCTCCACGATGACCACGCGGCGGTTCATGCTGACGCCGCGGCTGATGTTGCTCTACGCCTTTCTCGACGCCATCCAGGTGAACGACTCGGGAGGTAGCGTCGACCTGTTCGCTCGGGCGAATCCAGGCTTCAAGTTCACGCTGACCGCGAAGAGCGGCGTGATTCCCCTCAGCGAAACCCTCGATCGCAACAGCCGGAACTACATGATCTTCTACGCTCCACAGTTGATGGGCGCCGCGTACGACGGCCTGTGCCCGCAGGACCCCATCGTCTACGACGGCCGCACCGGCCAGTCCTCGGTGAGCGTGTCGCTCTACGTGACGCTGCAGCAGGGCAGGCCCAAGTCGTTCTCCGTACTGGACGGCAACGGCAAGCAGCACACTTGCCAGCCGCCGGCGTTCCCAGCCGCCTACCAGCCGCTCACGGTGGCGGACGGCAAGCAGTGGCACATGGTCGAGATCGTCCAGGCCGGACCGGACCAGGGCGTCAGCAGCGCCCTCGACCTGGTGAACTTCCGCACCGGCGGTAACCTCCTGTTGCGTACGCCGCGGGTCGGTTTCTTCACCACCCCGTCCTTCCTCGCGGAGTGGAACACCAACGACAGCAACCAGGCGCGCGTCACCGCCAACCAGACGCTGATCGTCGCGCTCGGGCACGCGATCAACCCGCAGAACGCCACGCTGCCTCCCTCGACCGCCTCGGTCGATCTGACGCACGCGCCGCAGGGAACGGCATGCTACGCCTGTCATCAGTCGCTCGATCCGATGCGGCAGTTCTTCCGGCAGCAGTACAGCTACTACTTCCATCCGCAGACCAATCCGGAGGAGATTTCGCTCCCCGGATCGTTCGGGTTCCGCGGCGTCGCGGTGTCGGGCAGCAACATCTCCGACCTCGCCAGCCAGCTCGCCGCCCACCCGGACTTCGCCGGGGCCTGGGTGCAGAAGCTGTGCACCTGGGCGAACTCCGCGCGCTGCGACGAGACCGATGGGGAGTTCGCGCGCATCGCCGCGATCTTCTCCGACAGCTACTACAACTGGAAGACCTTGGAGGTGACGCTCTTCTCCTCGCCGCTCGTCACCTATCTCGCGCCGACCAGGACTGTCTCGCAGAGCGGCGAGGTGTTCCCGGTCTCCCGCCGCGACCACCTCTGCGGCGCGCTCTCGAACCGGCTCGGCATCACCGACGCATGCGGGCTCGACGTGAACACCGTGGTGCCGCAAGATCTGAGAGCGGTGCAGTTCATCGCGCGTGTGCTGCCCTCCGACGCCTACAGCCGCGGCGCGGAGGAGCCAGTGCTCGCCAATGACCCGAATCTCTTCTTCCGGACGGGCATGGAGAACGTTTGCGCCACTTTCGCCGCAAGGCTGATCGACGCGGGCCCGGGAACGCGCTGGTCGAGCGCTTCGCCTGACGCGGCCATCGCCGACTTCGTGCACACGCTGATGGGCGTCGGCTCCGGCCGCGATGCGACACCGCTCTCGATCCTGGGTGAGCACTTCCAGTCGGCGCAAGCCAAGGGGCTCTCGGCCTCCGACGCGCTCAAGTCCACCTTTGTGATCGCTTGCCTCTCGCCGTCGGTGGTGGGGATGGGCCAGTGACCATGCACCTCTCGCGCCGCAAGCTGCTGCTTGAAACCCTCTTCGGGGCCGGCTTGCTCGGCTTGCGCTCGCTCGCCACCGGCATCCCGCTCGCGGTACTGGCCAACCCTCGCCGGGCGGCGGCGCAAGCCACAGGCTGCGCGTCCAACCCCAAGGCGCAATACATCCTGCTCAGCTCGTCTGCGGACGGCGATCCGCTCAACGCCAACGTCCCGGGCATGTACCAGATCCCGGACATCGCCCACCCGCCGGACGTGGCCATGGCCCCGGCGCAGCTCACGCTCTCCGGCCAGGCCTGGACGGCGGCCACGCCCTGGGCACAGCTCCCGCAGGCGATGCTCGACCGGGCCTGCTTCTTCCACCACGGCACGTACACGGTCGTGCACCCCGACATGGCCAATGTGATGACGCTGCAGGGCTTCGTCTCGCACCACGAGATGCTGGTCTCGCTGCTCTCGGCGCAGCTTGCCGGGTGCCTGGGCACGGTGCAGGCGCAGCCGCTGGCGCTGGGGCCGCGCAGCGCCTCGGAAGGATTGACCGTGGGCGGGCGGCCACAGCCGATCCTCTCGCCATCGGCGCTGGCTTCGCTGCTCTCGTCGCCGGCCGGGCCGCTCGGGCAGATCCAGCAGCTCCGCGACGCCGACCTCAACCGGCTCAACGACTGGTACCGGCAGAACGGCAACTCGGCGCAGCGCGCGTTCATCGACCGCTACGCGCTCTCGCAGCAACAGGCGCGCAGCGTCTCCGAGAGCCTGCTCAGCTCGCTCGCCGCCCTCAAGGACAACAGCTCCGACTCGCAGGTGGCCGCGGCGCTGATCCTCTTCCGCATGAACGTCAGCCCGGTGGTGAGCATCCACATTCCCTTCGGTGGCGACAACCACACTGATACGGCGCTGGCCAGGGAAAGCAGGGAGACGGTCGCGGGCGTGGCGTCCATCGGCAAACTCTGGACCGAGCTCAACGCCGCGGGATTGCAGGACCGCGTCACCTTCGCCACCATCAACGTCTTCGGCCGCACGCTGAGCGCCGCGAAAGGCAACGGGCGCGGCCGCACGCACCACGGCGACCACCACGTGGCGGTGCTGATCGGCAAGCCGTTCAAGGGCGGGGTGGTCGGCGGTGTGGAGCCGGCCGACGGCGACTACCGCGCGACGTCGATCGACGCGACCAGCGGCAGCGCGGTCGCGGGAGGGAGCGGGAACGTGCCCTTCTCCGAGACGCTCTCGGCGATGGGCAAGACCCTCGGCGCCGCCTGCGGAATCAGCGGCGCAGACCTCGACCTCAGCATCCGCGGCGGGAAAGTCGTCTCGGGCGCTCTCGCCCCGTAGGCTTGGCGCATGGGCAACGATCTCGGGCGCCGCGCATTGCTTCGCTGCGGCGCAGCCTGCGCGCTCGCCGCCTGCGGCAAATTCGTCGACGAGCCGGTGGCGATCCAGGTCGGGGCACCCTCGAAGGGGCTGCTCTCGGTGCCGACGGCGCGGATGCCCGAGTTGAGCAGGACCGGCGGCAGCATCCTCCTCCACTCGGACGCCAGGGATTTTATCGGGCGAACGGTGTCGGTGCTGGTGGCGAACACTTCGTCACAGGGGTTGCGGGCGTACGGCGCCTATTGCCCCCATTCGGGATGCGAGGTGGCGTGGGTCGACGGCGAGAACTCGGTTGTCTGCCCCTGCCATCTCTCGCGGTTCGCGGTGGACGGTTCGGTCACGCACCCGCCCGCCGTTGAGGGCCTCGACGCCTACCCCGCCAAACTGAGCCCCGACGGGCAGACGCTGATCGTGGACCTGAGCGGGAGCGACGGCGTCTTTCCAGCGGCCGCCGGCGGCGCCGTCACCTTCACGGTGCAGCAGCTTCCCGCCCTCGCGCAAGTGGGAGGCAGCGTGACGGGGCACGCGGCGGGCGTGCCGTATCCGCTGGTGGTGCTGCGCGCGAGCGCATCGCAGATGCTCGCCTTCGATGCCCGCTGCCCGCATCTGGGCTGCGCGGTACGCGGGGCGCAGCAGCTCTTCATCTGCCCGTGCCACGGCTCGCTGTTCAACCTCGACGGGAGCTTGAAGCTGGGCCCCGCGACGGCCCCGCTGACCGCGCTTCAAGTGACGTTCGACGGCACTCAGGTCGTGGTGAAGGTGCCCGCGTGACGGCACTCCTGTGCCTGCTCGCCGCCGCGCTCCCCTCGCTGGACGCGTCCGTGTCGGTCGGGACGTCCGTACGGCGGCTCTCTTATCGCGATCGACTCACGCCGACGCTCGCCACCTGGCGGAGTGGCGCGCTCGCGGTCTGGGGTCTCTCTCTGCAGGCCTATCCCTCTACAGGCAGTCTGCCCATTCTCGACGACGTCGGCGCGTACGGCTGGTACAAGCGCTCGCTCGAGTCGAGCACGCTGACCGCGGACGGCGTGCTGGCGTTCAGCACGCAGGAGATCGCCTGGGAAGCGGGCTTGCGCTGGCGCGCCATGTTCGCCGGCCAGGAACGCGGCGCCGTCAGCATCGGCTACGGGAGCCTGCGCCAGGTTTTTGGCCGCGCCCGCCTTCCCGGCTATCTCCTTCCGGCGGGCACCATCCAGTACTGGCGGCCGGGGCTGGAGGGGCGGATCTCGCTGGGCCCCGTCGCCCTCGGCGCCGGTGCCGCGTACCTCTTGATCGTGCGCCAGGACTTCCTCTCTACGTTCTTCCCACGCGCCAGCAAGGGCGGCATCGAAGCTTCGGTGCGCGCCTCGATGGACGTGGGACAGGTCGGATTGACGCTGTCGGGGCGCTACCAGCGATTCTTCTATTCGCTGCATCCGCAGCCCTACGATCCCTACGTCGCTGGAGGCGCTCTCGATGAGCTGTTTACCATCGATCTCGCGTGCGGTTTTCGCCTCTAGCGCGGTCTGCCTCGCGCTCCTGGGGTGCGCCGGGTCGCTCGATCATCCCGAGCGCTTCGCGAATCTCGGGCAGGCGCCAGACGCGGGACCCGTCAATCCTCCGCCGGATGGAGGGTGCGATCCCGTGGTCAGCATCTTTCCTGTGAGCTGCAGCACCTCGTCGTGCCATTCAGCGCAGAGCCAGCAGGGGAACCTCGACCTGGAATCACCTGGTCTGCCGAATCGGCTGGTGGGCAAGCCAGCCCACGGCGGGCCCGGTCTTCTGATCGACCGGCAGAACCCCTCGCAGAGCGTTTTGCTTCTCAAGTTGTCCGCGAATCCGCCCTTCCAGTTCCAGATGCCGCTGGGGGCGCCACCGCTGTCGCCGGGTGAAATGGCGTGTTTGCAGGCTTGGGTCCAGGCGGCCGTGACGCCGTAGCGCTCGGGCGCGCCGCGCCCGAAACCACGCGGACGCTGGACATGAGGTACAGCCGAGAGCGCGATTATTTCGCCGCTGCGAAGAGCAGATCTCCGGAGATGACGGCGCGGTCGTCGACCTTGACCAGGAGCAACTGCGGCCGCTCCAGCTTGAAGCCTTCCAGGCTGATGGGGAACGAGAAGGTAGCCCGGACGCCGCCGCCCTCGGGCTTCAGCTTGACGGGAACGTCCCGGGTCCGCTTCTCGCCGTTCAACTCCACCGTGCCGTGGAGGACGGTTTCACGAGGCCCCTCGAGCGGAAAGGTCACGCCCGACAGGGTGCCGCGGACCTCGGTGTATGGATGCGCCGCCTCGTGGGTGACCTCGCGCATGTTCACGTCCCGGTTCGAGTTGCCGCTGTCGAACGACGCCACCTTCGCGCGCACCTGGACCTTGACGGTCCCGTCCGGGAGGGTCAGTGCGCGCCCTTCGACGTCCTTGCTGGTCCCGCGCACCTCGTGGAGCTTGTGGACCACCGCGTAGGTGAGGGTTCCCTGGCGCAGATCGAGGATCTGTCGGGCGGGCGGGGCACAGAGGAGGAGAGCAACCAGGGCGAGCACGGCGAGGGATCCCTTACCTGGCGGGTTCGCGTGGCTCCCGACTACTTGGGCATGGTGGAGGCCTTCATCTTCCTCCACTTGCCGCCAGCCTTCTTGCATTGCTTCTTCGTGCCGGCGTCGGAGATCTCCGACCCATCGGCGCCGACGCAGTGGCGCTTGGCTGTTGCGAATGCTGCGGGCGAAGCTGCGAGGGCGAGCGCGGCGATCATAGCGAACTTCATTTAGGTCCTCCTTCGGCGGATGTGCCTGCTCGCGATTCTTCGGCCCGACCGCGGGGTCTGGCAAGTATTGCGCCTTGCTCGATCGGGTGGCGGCCCCTTGGCCCGGGTCGAACGTCTGTGAAGGGAAGCCGGCTCCAGCCGATCACGGCGAGACGAAGCTGTTGGTGACCGCTACGGGCGTGCCATCGGTGGGCGGCCAGCAAGTCGCTCCAACAGGTAAATGCGCCCTTGGTCGCGAAACTGGGACACGCGATCGAAGCAACCACCACCGGCTCGGCCCGTCGCGAGTCGCCAAGCTTGATCGAGGGGACGTAGAGGCAAGTCGGGTTGTCCGTGTCGTTATGCCCGAGATCCACTGCGACCAGGTCGTGCCCTTCGAGCTCGAACTGGTCGCCCTCGAGCGCGTCCGGAAACACGATCTCGTCCGGGAGCTGTCGGGGAAATCGCGACTTCCAGAACGACTGGAGGAAGTCCGGTGCGGCTTGCTTGCGCATGTGCTGCAGGACCCGAAGGGTGGCGACGGCTCGCGCATCCGGAAAGCGCTCCCGGAGGATGCTGATGCCGAAAGAATGGTCGCCGCGGCCATGCGTGACGTAAATCGTCATTAGGTTTTTGCAAGGCGCCTACAAGCAGGTCATGAAGCGAGTCGGCCTCTAGATCCGCCGAAGGGAACACGTGGATGAATTGGCTCTCTCGTCCGATCCGACGGACGACCAGAAGCGCACGTTACGTGGAGCATCGTCATGCCGCGCGATCGCCCGCGGGATCGGATGGCTCCCGCTCGAGGCGAAGCCGGTGCCGCGCGCCCTCGGGCGTGAGGAAAGTGAAACCGACGATCCGGTCGCCCGTCGTCTTTCCCGTCGCTTTGAACGCCGCCTCGAGATCCTTCGCCAACTCATCGGGCACGCCCAACTCGCGCAGCGTCCTCGGCGTCTCCTCGTATCGCTTCCTGTCCGACATGATCTTTCCTTTTTCCCTTCGTCTCCCTGCCCGTTCCTAGGCAGCCGAACAGCGGGCACCCCTCGCGGTTGAAGCATGGGACTCGCCGTTGCCTGATGCAGCGATCTTAAGACCCAGGGCGCCACGCGAGCGCGCGATCCGACCGGAGACCGTCCTGTGTCGACGAGCGCCGGAAAACCGTGGCCCCTGACGAGAAGTGTGGCACCCGGGCATGGACTTGACGGGCGCCGGGTTTGCCCGTCTAACCAATCCGCTTCTATCCGCCGGCATAGCTGGACAGGTCTGTAACAGCGGGTGCCCGCCGTCACTTGTGCGACGCGGATCCCGGGGTTTTCAGCGGGGTCGCCGTCTTCCCCATCTGCAGGTATTCACCGATGTAACGCGGAAGTACGCCGCGCCCGATAGCGACTTCGTTGCAACGTGGATTCCCCTCGCCCCCGGCATAAACGGACCGGAAAGGCCCAGTCCGGTACCGAATGGGTACCGGATTAGGACGTGTGGGCGCGCTTTGTTAACCCGCTCACTGCCCTTCTCTCCCCGCGAGAGTTCGAAATCGGCGTCCTTTGGGCCAGCGGAGGCAATGGGGCGTGGCTCGTGGCCTAAGTTGACCAACTCAAGGGACCGGCACGCTTCGCCAGCCTGCTACCTCGACTCCGGGCGAGAGGTGCACAAGATCGGGCTGCATTGGGTTCGTTGCTGCAAGGCTGCGCAGCGCCTCATTGCGTAGCAACCGCACGCGGGGTTCGACCAGGGGCCAGGGGAGATGGTGCACGTCCACGCGCACCACCCCGGCAGAGGTCGCAGCGTAAAGGCAGTAACGCTCCGTCAGGAAGGTATCGAGCGGCGTGCGGCGTTCGGGAGCGAGCATGTGGCCCGAGGCGAAGTCCACGTCGACGAGCGGGCTGCGAAACGAAACTGCGCCGGGACCGAGAGCGGCTGTCTGCGGACTCGGTGCCGCTTGCCAGTCGACCGCTGCAGCTCGGTAGTCGAGCGGCGATAACATGCGGGCGAACCAGGCGATAAGCGCGCCGCGGGCCTGGATCTTGAGAAAGAAGACACCGGGCTTTCCTTCGGCGCGCACGTAGGTGCGTACGTTCAATTCGGCGAAGTTGGAGAGCGGTCCGATGGCGGGAAGGCACCGCGGTCGCACGTTGCACATGCGAAAGGGCACCACGCTGACCCACGCGCTGCCGTCCGCCTCGTCGAGGGTCAGTTGCGGCGGCACGAGCGGACCTATCGCGGCGGTTGCAACGCGAAAATGCAGGAGGAGCACGCTGTCCCAACGCTGGCGCCAGAGCCATCGGCTCCGGGGCAGCGGAAACGGACGGTGCGAAACCAGATCAAGAAAGTCGTCCTCCATCGCGTCACGATAACGCATGCGCGCCCTCACTCAGCCAAGAGCGCACTCCGATCATCGCCTTGCCGCTGTGTTAACTCGCTCTCTGTCTTCTCTCCCCACGAGAGTTCGAAATCGGTGTCCTCCCGGTGCCAGCGGAGGACACTGGGGGGGGCCTCCGGTACCCCCGGTCCGTGTGCGAACAGGCAGAGAATCTGGCCAGCGACCGTAAGCAACCGCAGAGACCGCGAGAGCTTCTTGAGCGCTTTTACCGAGGACGTGACCCTCGCCGACTTTGGTCGCACCTGACCCGATCAAGCGACTGGAAGTACCAGGCGCGCGCCAAGTAGCGGGCCAGCGGCGCTACCGCGGAAGTGCCCCCAATGTTCGAGAGCGCTGAGCTCGGCCACCACCTCGACTCCGCCAAGCAGGTGCCCCAGCCCCGCGAGGCACTGCTCGTCGAGACCTGGTTCTCAGAATATGACTTGACGAGAATATGAGTGCTCGGCTATATGTCTATCGTGGAATCATCGTTTGCCATCGTCGCGGAGCCCAACAGACGGGCCATCTTGAGCCTGCTGCTCTCGTCTGAGCGCTCCGTTGGCGAGATCGAGCGCGAGCTTCGACTGTCGCAGCCGTCCGTCTCCAAGCACCTGCGAGT
>DATBZA010000164.1:0-36780 GCA_036513415.1 Myxococcales bacterium
GCAGCGGGCAGTGCGAGGCCTGCAACGTGAGCGGCAGCGCCGGCCTCTGCACCGCCGTGATCGGCGACCCGCGGGCGGGGCGGCCGGCTTGCGCCAGCGACGGGTCCGCGTGCGCAGGCACCTGCGACGGTTCCTCGCGCACCGCTTGCGCGTACCCGCCCGCGGACAGCCAGTGCCGGGCCGCTAGCTGCTCGAACGGCGTGGCCTCGGCGGCGACGACCTGCGACGGGGCGGGTCACTGTCCGGCATCGCAGCAGACGGCCTGCAACGCCTACGTGTGCGGCGCGAGCGCTTGCAAGACCAGCTGCTCCGCCGACGCGGACTGCCAGGACGCGGGCTTCTGCGTCGCGAGCCTGTGCCACTCCCGCAACGATCCGGCCGTCTGGATGGTCGCGGGCGGTGGCGGCTGCGCGGAGGCTGGCCCTGTCACCTGGCCGCTGGTGCTGCTCGTGCTCGCCTTCGCCCTGCGCCGGCGCCGGCGGATGGCCGCGCTCGCGGTCGCGCTCGCCGCCACCGGGGCCGGCGCGCAGAGCGCCTCGTTCGCCGTGGACCACTTCCACCCGGGTGGGGGCGCCTTCGACGTCCTCGGCGTCTGGTCTCCGGAGACCGCGGACAATTTCGACTGGCGCGGGTCGGTCTACACCAGCTACGCCCGCGATCCGCTCCGGCTGGTCGCGCTCGAGCACCCCGACCAGGTGCAGTTGCTGCGCGGTCAATCGATGCTGCACCTCGGCGGTTCGGTGGGATTCCTCGATCGGTTCGAGGTGGGCGCGGTCCTTCCCATCGCGGTCGCGCAGGCGTCGAACGGCGCACCGATGCTGGGAGGCGCGGTCTCCGCTCCGGTCGCCTCTGGAGGGATGGGCGACTTGCGCCTGCTGCCCAAGGCGCGGCTGCTGAGCTTGGGCGGATTCGTCCTCGGGGCAGCAGCACCCTTCACGCTGCCCATCGGCCGGCAGGACGCGTACCTGGGCGCGGGCGCGCCGACCCTCACGCCCACGGTGCTAGCCGAGTTGCAGGACGTCCTTCCTGTGCGGCTGCTCGCGAACGTCGGAGTCGCGGTGCGGGGAGGTCGCTCGCTCGGGAACCTCAAGGTGTCCAGCGCCCTCACGTACGGTCTGGGCGCTGAGCTGCCGTTCGCGGTGCGCGGCCAGCCGCTCGCCGCCCTGGCTACGCTGTCGGGAGAGGCAGACCTTCAGCGCGGAGGCGCGGTCGAACGGCCCCTCGAGCTGATGGGCGCGATCCGCTGGTCGGGGCTGCGCGGTCTGGACGTGCTGGCCGGCGGCGGCCCCGGCCTGACCGTCGGCTACGGGACGCCTGCCTATCGCCTCTTCTTCGCGCTCTCGTTCTCGGCCCAGCTGCTTGGTTCGCGCCGTCCGCCCCCGCTGGTCCCCGCGTTCTTCGCGAACCCTCCGCCTCTCGCGCCCGCGCTCACTGTGGTGGCGGCTGAGCCGCCGATCCTGTTTTCCCGCACCCTCGAGCTGGCGCGGATCGAAGAGGACCACGTCGAGCTGCTCGCGCCCGTGCTGTTCGCGCGCGCTCGCGACGTTCTGCTGCCGCAGTCGCGCGCCGTGCTCGACGCTGCGGTGTCCGTGCTGGAGAAGCATCCGGAGCTTTCCCTGGTGCGGATCGAGGGCCACACCGACGGTCACGGCAAAGCCGGCTACAACCTCGGGCTGTCGAAGCGGCGGGCCAAGGCAGTGCGGCTGTATCTCATGAAGCACGGCATCGGCGCCGACCGCCTGCAATCCGAGGGATTCGGCAGCTCGCGGCCCATCGCGTCGAATGACAGCACGGAAGGCCGCGCGCGGAACCGCCGGGTGGAGATGTTGATCGTGCGCAGGGAAGCAGTCGCCGGTCTCCCCGGGTCGGGCGAGTAGACCGCGTCTCATGGCTGAATTGCTGAATGTTCGCGCTCCTGCATAGCCCCTAAGCCGCCTTGGGCGGCCGGCGGCGACTGCCGCTCAAGCGTAGGCGCTAAGCCACCTATCGGTGGCCGCGCCTAGGCCGCGACCCGCAGGTCCGCCGCCGGGCGGTCGAGGGCCGCGTTGAGCACCTCGTCCATTCGCTTCACCAGCACGATCTCCAGCTCGTCGCGCACGCGCTGCGGCACTTCCCGCAGCTCTGGCGAGCACGCCTCGGGAATGACGACGCGCTTGAGGCCGAGCCTGTGGGCGGCGAGCACCTTCTCCTTGATGCCGCCCACCGGCAGCACACGGCCGCGCAGGGTGGCCTCGCCGGTCATCGCGGTGTCGGTCCGGACCGGAACGCCGGAGAGCAGCGACACCAGCGCCGTGAACAGCGTCACTCCGGCGCTCGGGCCGTCCTTGGGCGTGGCGCCCGCCGGCACGTGCACGTGCACGTCCCAGCCCTCCATCGGCTTCTCGGCCACGCCGAGCTGGGCTGCGTTCGCCTGCACGTAGCTGAGCGCCGCGCGGGCCGACTCCTTCATCACGTCGCCGAGCTGGCCCGAGAGGATCAGCTGGCCCTTGCCGGGCATCCTCAGCGCCTCGACGTACAGCACCTCGCCGCCCACCGGCGTCCAGGCCAGCCCTGCCGCCACGCCGGGAACGCCGGCGTCCTCGCGCACCTCGGGCTGGAACCGGTCGGGACCGAGAATGGCCTCGAGCTCGCCGACGTCGACCTTGCGCGGCTCGACCAGCGTTCCTCCGGCCTTCTCTACCGCCAGAGAGCGGCATACGTCGGCCAGTCTCTTCTCCAGCGACCGCACGCCCGCCTCGCGGGTATGCGCATGGATGATGTGGTCGAGCGCCGCGTCCGTCAGCTCGACCCGCGCGTCGGCCAGGCCGTGCGCCTCGAGCTGCTTGGGCAGCAAGTGCGCCCGGGCGATGGCTGCCTTCTCCTCCAGCGTGTAGCTGGGGATCTGCAGGATCTCCATCCGGTCGCGGAGCGGAGCGGGAATGGTCTCCAGCGTGTTCGCGGTCGCGATGAACAGCACCTTCGAGAGATCGAATGGCACCTCGAGGTAGTGGTCGGCGAACGACTTGTTCTGCTCGGGATCCAGCACTTCGAGCAAGGCGGCCGACGGGTCCCCCTGGAACCCGGCCCCGAGCTTGTCGATCTCGTCGAGCATGACCACCGGGTTCGCCGTCCCCACGCGCTTGAGCGCCTGGATGATGCGGCCCGGGAGCGCGCCCACGTACGTGCGCCGGTGCCCGCGGATCTCCGCTTCGTCGCGCACGCCACCCAGCGAAACCCGGACGAACTTTCGCCCCATCGCCCGCGCGATGCTCTGGCCGAGCGAGGTCTTGCCCACGCCGGGAGGCCCGACCAGGCAGAGGATGGGTCCCTTGAGGTCTCCACGCAGCTTGCGCACCGCCAGGAACTGGAGCACGCGCTTCTTCACCTTCTGCAGCCCATGGTGGTCCGCATCCAGCACGTTGCGCGCGTTCTCCACCTCGAGGTTGTCCTCGGTGTGCGACGCCCAGGGCAGATCAGCGATCCATTGCAGCCAGGTGCGCGCAACCGAGCGCTCCGGGGACTGCTCCGGAAGCTTCTTGAAGCGCGCCAGCTCCCTGTCGACCTGCGAGCGGACCTCTTCTGGGAGCTTCAGGGCAGCGAGCTTCTGCGCCAGCTCGTCCTTGTCGGAGTCGGGCCCCTCGCCCAGCTCGTTCTGGATGGCCTCGAGCTTCTTGCGCAGGATGTGCTCGCGCTCCGCCTTGGAGACCTTCTGCTGGACGGCGCCTTCGATGTCGTGCGCCGCCTTCAGCACTTCGCGGCGGCGGACCAGCAGCGCAATCACCAGCCGAAGGCGCTCGACCGGATCGAGCGTCTCCAGCGCCTTCTGCTTGTCGGCCGCATCGGCGGGCACCTGGTGTGCCAGCAGATCGGCCAGGGCGCCCGGATCCTTGATGGCGTCGAGTGCTTGCGCCACCTGCGCGGGAATCGCGGGCTGCAGCGCCAGGATGTCGCGGGCGAGCCGCCGCGCCTCGAGGGCGAGCGCCTCCACCTCCATGCCCTGCGCCAGCGGAGGAACGATCTGCTCCACGCGGGCGCTGGGCACGGCTTGGCTGTCGTCGAACTCGAGCACGCGGACCCGCCCGGTGCCCAAAACGATCACGCCGTCGTCGCGTCCGACGCCCTCGACCAGGGCGAGCGTGGCGATCGGGGCCACGCCCAGCTCGCTTTCCGTGCTCAGCGCGACCACCACCCGCTTCTCCTCCGAGCGGGAGAGCTTGCGCGCCAGGCCGGTGCCGTTCGCGTCCGTCTCCAGCCGCGCCACCGCTCCAGGGAGCAGCACCGCGTCTTCCAGCACGAATACCGGGAGCTTGATCTCCAATGTCTTCTTCTTCTCTTCCATCGTAGCCAACGTAAGGGCCGCGAAACCCGTGTCAAACAGGTCGCGGATTTCTGGATATTGCGGAATGCCGAGGGAAAACCAGATCGGACAAGGGTTGAGATGCCCGCGCCCGACCTGGGATTCGACCGCCTTCGGTGGCCGGCGGACCGCCGCTCAAACGTAGGCGCTGAGCCGCCTTTGACGGCGCCGCTCAAACGTAGCCGCAAAGCCGCCTTCGGCGGCAGCGGCTAATAGATGGCCATTGCGTTGATGCCGATGGTGGGCTGGTCGTTCGCGAGGGTGCCGTCCGACTTGAGGAACACCGGGTTGCTGGCGTGGTCGTAGCGGCCCTCGAGGCGGAACATCAGGTGGTCGGACGGCTTGAAATAGGGGGAGATGGTGCCCTCCGCGACGTTGGTGTCTCCCAGTCCGAGGCGTGTGCCGCCTTTGTCCGCGAAGTACTCGCCGCGCAGGGCGATGCCGAAGGAGCCCATCTCATACCGGATGTAGCCGGCCCCGCCGTACCACTTGGCGTTGTCGCCCGCGGTGACGGTGCTCGTCCCATCCTCGGTGCCAAAGTCTCCGTTGGCCGCCACGGTGATGTGCTCGGTCGCCTTCAGGACGACCACCGCGTCGAAGACCTGGCGGAAAGCGTTGCGGGTCGTCGTCACCGGCTCCCAGCCTCCCACGTAGTTCAGGTAGACGGTCAGCGGCGCGATCGGCGTCAGCGCGATCTGCCCGACGAAGCTCTTGGGCTTGGTCTGGGCCACGGTCGCGTCCCAGCCATTCACGACCCCGACCATCGCCGACACCATGGAAGAGAAGGCGTAAGTCGCCTTCACCCCGGTGTGGGTGAAGGGGATGGCGAACTCGAAGAGGAAGGAGCGGCTATTGTTGTCGTTGTAGCCGTCGTAGCCGTCGAGCACTTCATACCCCAAGGGCGTCACGAACTTGCCGACATCGAACCGCAGACCGCTTCCCACCGGCGCCACCCAGCTCGCGAACGCTTGCCGCAGGTCGAAGTTGCCGGGAATGTCTCCCTTGGAGACGGTGACCTGGGGATACAAGCCGCCAAAGGTCAGATCGGTGCGGAAGCCGAAGGAGCCTGGATCGGCGACCGCTTTCTGCACGGAGAGCTCGGCGACGTTGACGGTGAAGGAGTTGGACGGGAAGTCGAGCGGCCGCAGCTGATTGGTCCGCGTACTTGGCCGGTTGGTGTTGAAGAGATAGCCGGCTTCGACGAATGCGTTGAAGGCGATCTCGTCGTACCACTTCGGCGGGGGCGGCGTGGCTGCCGCTGCGGCGGGCGCTGCCGCTGGGGGCGCTGCCGCTGCGGGCGCTGCCGGCTGATCGGGGTCGGCCCGCGCACCCGCCGTCGGGAGCGCCAGCAGAGCGGCCAGCGTTGCGGCTGCGCTGCGGGCCCAGTGGGACGCGATTTGCGGACTCCGGCTCTCTTCGTACATGGGTCCTCCCGGCCCGAACCTGTTCGAGCGTCGTGATACGTTTTGACCTGCGCTCGCTACGCCGCCAGAATCGCGCAGGGAAGGGGCGGCCCCGTGGGCCCCCCGGCCCCGGGCAACGATGGCTACGCGCTAGATGTCGAAGTAGAGCGCGAACTCCGTGGGTGTCGGCCTCAACCGGACCGGGTTCAACTCGCGCTCGATCTTGTTGTCGATCCAGGCCTCGATGACGTCCTTGGTGAAGACGTCGCCCTTGAGCAGGAACTCGTGGTCCTTCTTGAGCTCGCCCAGTGCCTCCTCGAGGGAACCCGGCATCTTCGGCACGTCCTTCAGCTCCTCTGGAGAGAGCCCGTAGATGTCCTTGTCCAGCGGCTCGCCCGGCTCGATGCGGTTTTCGATCCCGTCCAGTCCAGCCATCAGCATTGCCGAAAAAGCGAGGTACGGATTGCAGGACGGATCGGGGGAACGGAACTCGATGCGCTTGGCCTTGGGGGAGGGCGAGTACATCGGGATCCGGATGGCCGCGGACCGGTTGCGCGAGCTGTAGGCGAGGTTCACCGGCGCCTCGAATCCCGGGACCAGCCGCTTGTACGAATTGGTGGTCGGGTTGCAGAGCGCGGCCAGGGCGCGGGCGTGCTTGAGCACCCCGCCGATGTAGTAGAGCGCCATCTTCGACATCCCGGCGTAGCCCTCGCCGGCGAAGAGCGGCTTTCCGCCCTTCCACACGGATTGATGGGTGTGCATCCCCGAGCCGTTGTCGCCGAACAGCGGCTTGGGCATGAAGGTGACCGTCTTGCCGTTGCGCAGGGCGACGTTCTTCACCACGTACTTGAACCAGAGCAGCTTGTCGGCGGTCTTCACCAGCGAGTCGAATCGGATGTCGATCTCCGCCTGTCCGGCGGTGGCCACCTCGTGGTGCTGGCGCTCGACCTGGATGCCCACCTGCTCCATCACCCGGCACATCTCGCTGCGCAGGTCCTGCTGCGAGTCGATGGGCGCGACTGGGAAGTAGCCTTCCTTGTAGCGCGGCTTGTAGCCGAGGTTCGGCCGGGTGGTGTAGGTCTTGCCATCCCAGCTGTGCTCGACGGCGCTGCCGGTCTCCCACTGGCCCTCGCGCGACTCGATCTTGTAGTGGGCGTGGTTCACGCTGCTGTCGTAGGAAACGCCGTCGAAGATGAAGAATTCGGCCTCGGGCCCGAAGTACGCGACGTCGCCGATCCCCGAGGCGCGCAGGTATTTCTCGGCCTTTTGCGCGACGAAGCGCGGGTCGCGCGAGTACGGCTCCTTGGTGATCGGGTCGACGATGTTGCAGAGCAGCGAGAGGGTCGCTTCCTTCATGAACGGGTCCAGCACTCCCGTCTCGCTGTCGGGCACCACCAGCATGTCGCTGTTGTGGATGGGCATCCAGCCGCGGATGGAGGACCCGTCGAAGCCCAGGCCCTCCTCGAACACGCCCTCGGTCAGCTCGGCCAACGGGATGGTGAAGTGCTGCCAGAGTCCGAGGAAGTCCATGAACTTCAAATCGACCATCGTGACGTTCTTGTCCTTCGCGTAGCCGATCACATCCTTGGCCTTTGGCATCCCTGTGTTTCTCCTGGCGCTCTGGCGCCGTGAAAGGGTCAATCTCCCGGAACTGCATCCGCCTACAACGCGCTCTCGCCCCGCTCTCCGGTCCGTACCCGCAGCGTCTCCTCCACGGGCGAGACGAAGATCTTGCCGTCGCCGATGGTGCCGGTCCGGGCCGCATGCTGGAGGGCCCTCATCACCCTGGAGACCAGCTCGTCCGGCACCACCAGCTCGACCTTCACTTTCGGCACCAGGTCCACCTGATACTCGGCGCCGCGATACAGCTCGGTGTGTCCCTTCTGGCGGCCCACTCCCTTCACCTCGCTGAAGGTGAGGCCGGTCACCCCGGCCTCGATCAACGCCTCCTTCACCGCGTCGACCTTGAAAGGCTTGATGACGGCCTCGACCTTTTTCACGTGCCCACCGCCTTGGCCGTCATGTCTCTCCTGGGTCGCGGGACCCGCGACGAGCTGGCGGCGCGCGATTGCTCCGCTCTTGTCGCTTCGTTTTGCAACGCAGGTGCCACCAGCGGTCGGGTCCACGGCCGCGCGACGTTCCGCTCGGGGAACGAGCCTCGATCTGCATCTGCAAGGGGCTCGCGGCGCCGGACAAAAGCGTCGGGTCGCTCGATCGAAACGACATTCCTGTAGAGATCCGTCGCGCTCGTGCAAGCGAACGTACGGAAGTAAACCGCGGCATCCGACCCGCCTCGAACCGCGATCGCGCGCGTCCAGTTTTCGTCCGACAAATCCGGCGGTGAGCGCTGGCATCGCGACAAAACTGTCGGCGCTCAGTCTCCCGCTCGAGAGACGGGCGAGCCCCTCGCCGTCCTTTCCAGCGCGGTGTTGTTCCCCGAACGTCAGAGGACCACATTCCTGTCCGTGCGCTATCTGGCGCTGGCTACGGACTACGACGGGACCCTCGCCGAGCAGGGGAGGGTACGCGCCGAGACCGTGACGGCGGTGGAGCGGCTGCGGAAGAGCGGCCGCCGGGCCCTGCTCGTCACCGGGCGCGAGCTGGAAGATCTGAAGTCGGTGTTCGACCGGCTCGACCTGTTCGATCTGGTGGTTGCCGAGAATGGCGCGCTGCTCTACCGCCCCCAGACCCGCGAGGAGGTCGTGCTCGCGGAGCCTCCTCCCCGTGAGCTCGCCGAGCGTTTGCGAAAGCGCGGCGCGACCCCCCTGGGCGTGGGCCGCGTGATCGTGGCGACGCGAGAACCGTACCAGGTGGCTGCGCTCGAGACGGTGCGCGAGCTCGGGCTCGAGTGGCAGGTGATCTTCAACAAGGGCGCGGTCATGCTGCTGCCCTCCGGCGTGAACAAGCAGACGGGCCTGGCGGCGGCGCTTGCGCAGCTGGGCCTCTCGATGCGCAACACGGTCGCGGTGGGCGACGCCGAGAACGATCATGCGATGCTGGCAGCGTCCGAATGCGGCGTTGCCGTCGCCAACGCCCTCGACGCCCTCAAGGATCGTGCCGACCTGGTGACCCGGGGCGCCCGGGGAGCCGGGGTCGAGGAGCTGATCGACCGCATGATCGACGACGACCTCCGCTCGGTGGTGGTGGCCCGCCATGCGCTCCTGCTCGGAACCCGCCGGCACGGCACCGAGCTGAAGATCGCGCCTTCCGGGCGTCGCCTGCTCATCGCCGGCCCGTCGGGCAGCGGCAAGACCACGGCCGCGACCGGGTTCCTGGAGCGGCTCATGGCCGCCGGCTACCAGTGCTGCATCGTCGACCCCGAGGGCGACTACGAGGGTTTCGACGGCCTGGTGGGGATCGGCACCGCCGAGCGCGCGCCCACGGTCGACGAAGTGCTGGAGCTGCTCGCCACCCCTACGGTCCATGTCGGAGTCAGCCTGGTCGCCGTGCCGCTCGACGATCGCCCCCGCTTCTTTGCCTCTCTCCTCCCCCGGCTGCAGGAGATGCGGAGCAAGACCGGCCGTCCGCACTGGATCGTGATCGACGAGGCGCACCATCTGTTCCCCGCCTCCTGGCAACCCGCGCCGCTCACGCTGCCTCGCGAGCTCGGCGGCGTGCTGATGATCACCGTGCACCCGGAGAAGGTCTCGCAAGCGATGCTCGACGCGGTCGACACGGCGCTCGCCGTCGGCGACGCGCCCCAGCAGACGCTGAAGCCCCTGGGCAAGGTCCCGAAGGTCGTGCTGGAGGACGACGAGGTGCTGGCCTGGTCGAGCGGCAAGGCCGAGCCGCTCCGACTCGTTCCAGGCAAGGCGCAGCACCGCCGGCACCAGCGCAAGTACGCAGCCGGCGACCTCGCCGACGAGGCCTTCGTCTTCCGCGGTCCCGACAACAAGCTCAAGCTCCGCGCCCAGAACCTCTCCATCTTCCTGCAGATGGCCGAGGGCGTGGACGATGATACCTGGCTGCACCACCTCGGCCAGCGCGACTACTCCAAGTGGTTCCGGTCGGTGATCAAGGACGACGTCCTCGCCGAGGAGGCGGAGCAGATCGAGCGCGGCGGCGGGCGGGAGAGCCGGAAGCGGATCCAGGAGGCGATCGAGAAGCGGTACACACTGCCGGAGTGAGCGGCGTAGCGGGTCGGGGTCTCCAGCCGTAACTCGCGGCCGCATCGGTCGCCGACACGCCTGCAACTTGAAAAGGCGGACATCGTGCTCGAGGTGCGCACCGGGGTGCAGTCCGGGGACATCGTTGACACCGCAGACCGGAGACATCGCTGACAGGTACGAGGGCGGATGCCCTGGAAAGAGACCTGTCCGGTGGAGCAGAGACTGCAGATTGTCATTGAGCATCGCAGCGGGACCGTCAGCATGGCGGAGCTCTGCCGGGTCTTCGGTATCGCAGGCGCACGGCCCAAGCAGGTCCGGACGTCAGTTGACCGATGGGCGCGGGGGCGGATTCCTGGAACTATGCTGATTCAAGATGGCACGAACGAAACAGCTTTCGATGCAGCTGCCCACTTGGGGTGGGAAGCGGCGACGTGCGGGGCGAAAGCCCAAGTCGGAGCGGCCCGGCGTACCGCACGTGTCCCGGCCACTCCTGTCGAAGCACCATCCGGTGCACGTGACCTGGCGCATGCTGCCGCACGTATGGAACCTTCGCAGCCGCCGCAGCTTCCGCGAGCTCTCGACGGCATTCGCCGAAGCCTGCAATCGCGCTGGCTTCCGGGTGATCCACTTCTCTGTCCAAGGAAATCACGTCCACCTGATCGTGGAAGCGGCCGATGTCGTGCAGCTCTCGCGCGGGTTGCAGGGACTCGCGGTGCGAATCGCGCGCCGTCTCAACCGGCTGATGGGTCGGACCGGGAAGGTGTTCGCGGACCGCTTCCACCAGCATGTCCTGCGGTCGCCGGCCGAGGTCGCGCGGGCGGTCGCATACGTGCTGGGCAACTTCGCCGTGCACGCGCTGCGACGGGGAGAGCGCGTCGAAGTGGCCGCGCCGGACGAGTACAGCTCCGCACGCCGGACGGACACGGGACCGCCGCTGGTTGCCCGGGCGCAAACCTGGTTGCTTCGTGTCGGTTGGCGCCGCGGCCCGGGAGGCTACAAGGCTCTTGCGTAGACGACCGTGCCCCCTCGTTCGCCTTCGGGCAGGAAGCCCAGCCGCTCCGCGAGACGGATTGAACGGGAATTTCCAGGATCCATGTGCGCCTCGATGCGCCGCAATCCGAGGTTCGTGCGCGCGTGCTCGACCATGCCCACCACCAGATCCGTCCCGTCGGGCACCAGGTTCCAGCCTATCGCAGTGCCCGCTTCGATCTGCTCGAGGACGCGCGGCTCGGCCTGGGCGAGAGGGCGGAGCCAGAGCCGGGCAGTCCGCAACGTGGGCGTCACATCACAACGATATGTCAGGGTAGGGATTCGGACACGGACGCCGTGTTCGTCACTCGCACCAGCGAGCCCGCCGTGCCGGCGTCCGCGAACAGGATCTCGCCGTAAGTCGCGCCCCCAGAAGCGTGAAACCGCGCAGCAGGCCCTTGGGGCCCGACCAGCGGGCGCGTTCCACTGAATCGATCTCTGCCGGCAAGGAGCCGAGCATGATGCCGGAAGCCCCGGTAGCGACCACCAGGGTGGAGAGCGTGGCGCCTCCGTACTTTCCAGTCGCAGACAGGCCGGTGGCGAGCACGGCCGTGCTCGTGCTCCCGACGTCGGTGAATCCCAGCCAATCGGCGTTTGCCTGGGCGATCACGCTCGTCCCGGCCTCGTCGAAGGCCCGCGCGGTCCGGACCCCGCTGGCCGCCGCGCTGTTGAAGTAGACCTTGTCGCCCAGCGCGGCGATCGGCGTCAGGGACGTTCCCGACGGGAACGCTGCCCCGAGCGCAGGTGCTGTCGCCGTGCCGGTCGCCGTCTTGTCCACCGCGACCAGCGAGGCTGTCCCCGAGGTACTCACCGTGAACGCCACCTTGTTGGTGGTCTGGAAGAGGAGGCTGGTCACGGTGCGGCCGGCTTCCGAGGTCATCTGCACGGCGGAGTCCGCCAGCGTCGCGGAAAGCGGCAGCCTGTAGAGCGACGGGGCAAAACTGGCGTCGTAAGCGATCATGTACGCGTTGGTCGCGTCCTGCGCCGTCGCTCCGGTGGTCGCGCTGATGCCACCCGGCAGGGTGAAGAGGGCGGTCGAGTCGAGGGTGCCAGCGGCCGGGTCGAAACGCTGCACCCTGACCGTCGACGAGCTGTGGACCCGCAAGAGCATCTGTGACGGCGTACGGGCGACCAGTGCGGCAGCGCCGACGCCAGCCAGGACCACCACGGGATGGCGAACGAAGCGTCGGTCCGGACGAAGCTCGTGCCGAGGACCAGCCATCCGCTGAGCGCGCCCGTAGCAGGAGTCTGGATCGCGGCCACGCGCTTGCCGGGAACCGTGACCGGGGCCTCCGATGCCGGGGCCGTCAAGCGCGTGGACTTCTCCACGTCGTCGCAATCCAGATGGCCGCATATGGCTCCACGCCCGAAACAGCGCCGCTGGAGGGATCGTACGTGCCGCGCTGGACGAGCCGGAGACCGCCGACGTTGGAAGCCGAATCGAGCGTGACCGGCGCCGCCGCTGGCGCGGACATGTCCACCGCGAAGACTCCCCAGCCGCTGAACGGGAGCCAGGGTCCGCCGGAGCCTGACGGAGGGCCTCCACCACCGCCACCTCCACCGCATGCCGCCGCGGCGAGCACCGCCGCAAGAGCCCGCCACGAACGGCTTTCGACCCGTGCCATCTCGACCCCACTTCCTTGAAAGGAACCCATGGCACCGTGCAGCAGGCGAGCCGGCAAGAATCCAGATGTGTGAGAGCTCGTGCCTCGGTAGGATGCGCCGATGGACTTTCGCAGGTTCCGCGGCACCGACAGGTACCTCACCTCCTCCGCGCTCGAGTCCGCGGTGAACTGCGCGCTCGCGCTGGAGCGCCCGCTGCTGGTTCGCGGAGAACCGGGGACGGGAAAGACGCAGCTCGCGGAAGCGATCGCGGGCGGACTCGGTCTCCGTTTGATCCACTGGCCGGTGAAGTCGACCACGCGGGCCCAGGACGGGCTCTACGTCTACGATACCGTGCAGCGCCTGTACGACTCGCGGTTCGGCGACGGCGACGTGAAGGACATCCGCCGCTACATCAAGTACGGCCCGCTGGGCCAGGCGTTCGCCTCGCCCGATCGGGTGGTGCTTCTGATCGACGAGGTCGACAAGGCGGACCTGGAGTTCCCCAACGATCTCCTCCACGAGCTCGACCGGATGCGGTTCGCCGTGAACGAGACGGGCGACGAGGTGGTCGCCCGGGAGCGCCCGGTGGTCGTCATCACCTCCAACGCGGAGAAGGAGCTGCCCGACGCCTTCCTCCGCCGGTGCGTGTTCCACTTCATCGAGTTCCCCGAGAAGGACCTGATGGCGCGGATCGTGCGCGTGCACCATCCCGATCTGGACCAGAAGCTTCTCGACCAGGCGCTGCGCGCCTTCTACGCCTTGCGCGAGGTGGACGGGCTGCGGAAGCGGCCCTCCACCAGCGAGCTGATCGACTGGATCGCGGTGCTCCGCCGCGCGGGGATCGCCAGCGTCGAGCTGGAGGCGGGGATGCCGTTCCTCGGAGCCTTGCTCAAGCGAGAGCAGGACCTGCTCGCCTTCGCCGAGGCCGCGACACGCGGGCGGCGGCCGAGGGCCTGACGCATGTTCGTACCCTTCCTCTATGAGCTGCGTGATCGCGGGGTGAAAGTGGGCGCCCAGGAAGCGCTCTCGCTGGCGGAAGCGCTCGGGCTCGGGCTGCACAAGGGGACGCTGGACGGCTTCTACGAGGTAGCCCGGGCGCTCTGCGTGCATCGCGAGCAGGACCTGGACGCCTTCGACCGGGCATTCGCGCACCACTTCCGCGGCGTCCCCGACGACGCGCTGGCGCTCACCGAGGAGCTCTTGCAGTGGCTCGAGCAGCCCGCGGCCAAGCGGCAGCTCACCGAGCTGGAGAAGCAGATCCTGGAGCGGCTCGACCTGGCTCAGGCGCGCGAGCGGCTGCGGCAGCGGCTTCTGGAGCAGCGCGAGCGGCACGACGGCGGAAACCGGTGGGTGGGCACGGGCGGCGCCTCGCCGCACGGGAGCGCCGGGACCCACCCGACCGGAATCAAGGTCGGCAATGCTCCGGGCGGGCGCGGAGCGCTGGAGCTCGCGGGAGAGCGGCACTTCCGCGACCTGCGATCCGACGTGACGCTGGACACCCGCCACATCGAGGTCGCGCTGCGGCGCCTGCGGGCCTTCGTGCGCGAGGGCGCGTTGGACGAGCTGGACGTCGAGACCACCATCGACAAGACGGCGCGCAACGCCGGTGAGCTGGAGATCTCGCTGCGGCCGCAGCGCCGGTCGAATCTGCGCGTCCTCCTGCTCCTCGACGTGGGCGGGTCCATGGACCCGCATGCCGACGTCTCCGAGCGGCTCTTCTCGGCCGCGAAACGCGCTACCCACTTCAAGGAGCTGCGCACGCACTACTTCCACAATTGCGTCTACGGCCACGTCTACGAGACCGCCGCCCTGATGAAGGGCGTCCCGGTGCTGCGCTTGCTGCAAGATTGCGATCCGTCCTGGCGGCTGATCGTCGTCGGCGACGCGCTGATGAGCCCCTGGGAGCTGGAGTCGAGCGGCTCGCGCTGGAGCTACAGCGACGACTCGGGCGCTCCGGGCATCGCCTGGCTCGTCTGGCTCGCCGAGCATTTCCGGCACGCAGCCTGGCTCAATCCCGAACCGCAGGCGGCCTGGTACGGCACGGCCGAGGTGATCCGCCGCGTATTCCCGATGTACCGGCTCACGCAGGACGGGCTGCTCGAGGCGGTGCACCACCTC
Organism: Myxococcales bacterium; assembly: GCA_036513415.1. Lineage (GTDB taxonomy): Bacteria > Myxococcota > Myxococcia > Myxococcales > 40CM-4-68-19 > 40CM-4-68-19. Next base: position 14,601 of record DATBZA010000164.1, read on the forward strand.
ATGCGCGGCGGCGCCCGCCGCTGACGGCTGCAGCAGGTGCTGCAAGGACCCGAGGTGTTCAGCGCGCGAAGTGATCCGCGATGACGCTCGCCACGCACGCCGTCAGCCGGATGCCGGTCGGGATGTGCAGGAACTCGTTCGGGCCGTGCGCGTTGGACCCGGGCCCGAGCACGCCGGTGATGAGGAACTGCGCGTCCGGGAACTTCTCCCCCAGCATGCCCATGAAGGGAATGGTCCCGCCCTCGCCGAACGCCATGGGCGGCTTGCCGAAGTAGCTCCGCGACGCCCGATCCACGGAAGAGGAGAGCCACTGCGCCAGCGGCGGCGCGTCCCATCCGGTGGAGGACTTCTCGCCCTCGAAGCCCACGCGCGCGCCGTAGGGCGGGTCCTTCTCCAGCGTCTCCTTCACCATCCGCGCGGCAGCGACCGGATCGACGCGCGGAGGAATTCGCAGCGAGACCTTGCAGGCGCTGTAGGGCCGGAGCACGTTGCCGGCGCTTTCCAGGGGCGGCAGTCCGTCGATTCCGGTGATGGACAAGGCAGGGCGCCAGGAGCGGTTCAGGATCATCTCGATCTTGTCGGTGACCACTGGCCGGGCACCGGGCACGAAGGGGAACTTGTTCCAAACCTCGTCGCCGAGGACCTCGGCGGTGAGCCGCGCCTGCTTCAAGCGTTCGGCGGGAACCTGCATTTGAAGGCCGTCGATCTTCACCCGGCCGGTCTGTTCGTCATCGATGCGGCTGAGCAGCTGCCGGAGGATGCGGAACGACTCCGGCACGATACCGCTTGCGTCGCCGGAGTGGACTCCTTCGGTCAGGATGTCGACCCGGAGATTGCCCGACACCAGGCCGCGCAGCGAGGTGGTCATCCAGAGCTGCTCGTAGTTGCCGCAACCCGAGTCCAGGCAGACCACCAGGGACGGTTTGCCGATCCGCGTTGTCAAGTGCTCGATGTAGGCGGGCAGGTCGGTGGATCCGCTCTCCTCGCAGGCCTCGATCAGCACCACGCACCGCGCGTGCGCCAGCTTCTGCTCCTGGACCAGGCGGATTGCCGCCATCGAAGCGAAACTCGAGTACCCGTCGTCCGCGCCACCGCGCCCGTAGAGCTTGTCGCCCTCGCGGACTGGCTGCCAGGGCGAGAGCCCCTGCCGCCAGCCGGTCATCTCCGGCTGCTTGTCGAGGTGGCCGTAGAGGAGCACGGTCTCGCTCCCCTCGCCAGGGATCTCCATCAAGATGATCGGCGTCCGGCCCGGAAGCCGGACCACCTCCACCTGGAGGCCCCCGATGGGCTGCTTGCGACACCACGCTTCGATCAGCGCCACGGCCCGGTCCATGTTCTGCTGCCACCGGGGCTCGTACGCCGGCGACTTGTTGGGGATGCGGATGTATTCGTACAGGGCCGGAATGATCTCCTGGTCCCAGATCCGCTGCGAAGACTGCAGCGCGCGGGGCGCGTCGAGAGTCGGCATGGCCGGGCTCTCCTATCACAGGACCGCGCCGTGTAGGCTGCCCGCGTGCTGGTCCGGGTGGTGACCGATTTCCGGCGAGCGATGGATCTCTCCCTCGTCCTCGACCAGGAAGGGATTGCGCACGAGCTGCGCGGCGTCGGCGAGGAGCAGTGGGCGCTGGCGATCGATGATGGCGACGCCGTCCGGGCGGAAGCCGTGCTCGCCGCGTTCGAGCTCGAGAACCCCCTGCTGCCGCGGGCACCGGAAAAGCCCCGCCCCATGGCCGGAGCCGTTGCCTGCGGGCTGGTCTTCTTTCTTGCGGTGCTCGCGATCCACGTCTGGACCGGCCCCCACTCCGCCAGCTCCGAATGGTTCGAGCGGGGAAGTGCCGACGCAGCAGCGATCCTGCGAGGAGAGTGGTGGAGGTCGGTGACCGCGCTCACCCTGCACGGCGACGCGGGGCATGCGGTGGGCAACGCGGTCCTGGGCGGGCTCCTGCTCGCGCTGCTCGCCCGGGCGGTCGGCCCCGGCGTCGCGAGCGCGCTGGTGCTGCTCTCCGGCGTTGCCGGGACCCTCGCCGCCGCCTGGCTGGTGCGGCGGGACTTCGTCTCCATCGGCGCGTCCACGGCCGTCTTCGGTGCTCTGGGAGCGCTGGCCGCCTTCCCCCAGCATCGGCGCCGCCCCTGGATCCCGCTCGGCGCAGGCCTCGCGCTGCTGGCGTTTCTCGGCACCTCGAAACGCGCCGACCTCGCCGGCCATCTGTGCGGCTTCCTGGCGGGCCTCTTGCTGGGCACCGTTGCCTCAAGGCTTCCGCCACTGCGGAACCGCGCCGCGCAGATCGCCCTCTCCCTGGCGGCCGCCCTGGTGCCGGTGGTCGCCTGGGTCGCCGCATTTCATTGAGCCTCACGGTCTGCCAGGGCGGCTGCTGGCCCTCTTCGCTCGCAAGTGATAGTGCGCCGCCATGATTTCCCTCCTTGCGGACGACCCCATGATTTCACTCCTCTCGGACGACGATCTCCACCTCTTCAACGAAGGCTCCCACCTCCGCCTGTACGAGCACCTGGGCGCGCATCTGAAGCCGGGTGGGACGCAGTTCGCCGTCTGGGCCCCCAACGCGAAGACGGTGAACGTGGTCGGCGACTGGAACGGCTGGAACAAGCACCAGGACGTTTTGGCGCCGCGGGGCAAGTCCGGCATCTGGGAGGGGTTCGTCAAGGGGATCGGAAAGGGTACGAAGTACAAGTTCCACATCGAAGGGCAGGGCGGGTATCGGGTGGACAAGGCGGATCCGCTCGCCATCCATACGGAGACGCCGCCGCGGACCGCCTCGGTCGTCTGGGACCTCGACTACAAATGGGGCGATGCGAAGTGGATGGAGGAACGGGGCCCGCGCAGCGCCCTCGACGCCCCCATCTCCATCTACGAGATGCACATCGGGTCCTGGCGCCGGCGTCCGGAAGAGGGGAACCGCCCGCTCAACTATCGCGAGCTGGCCGAGCCGCTCTGCGAGTACTTGAAGCGCCTCGGGTTCACCCACGTCGAGTTCCTGCCCGTGATGGAGCACCCGTTCTACGGATCCTGGGGCTACCAGACGACGGGCTACTTCGCGCCCACCAGCCGGTACGGGACGCCCCAGGACTTCATGTACCTGATCGACCGGCTGCACCAGGCTGGGATCGGCGTCATCCTCGACTGGGTGCCCTCGCATTTCCCCTCCGACGAGATGGGGCTGGCGAACTTCGACGGCACCGCCCTCTACGAGCATGCCGATCCCCGCCAGGGTTTCCATCCCGACTGGAAGAGCTTCATCTTCAACTACGGCCGCCACGAGGTGCGCAGCTTCCTGCTCTCCTCGGGGATGTTCTGGCTGGACCGCTACCACGCCGACGGCCTGCGCGTGGACGCCGTCGCCTCCATGCTCTACCTCGACTACTCCCGCAAGGCCGGCGAATGGATCCCGAACGTGCATGGCGGCCGCGAGAACCTCGAGGCCATCAGCTTCCTGCAGCGGCTGAACACCGAGGTCTTCGGCCGCCAACCCGGCGTCCAGACCTACGCGGAGGAGTCCACCTCCTGGCCGGGCGTGTCGCGGCCGATCTGGCTGGGCGGCCTGGGGTTTGGCTTCAAGTGGGACATGGGCTGGATGCACGACACGCTGGCGTACATGCAGCTCGATCCGGTGCATCGCCGCTTCCACCACAACGCGCTCACCTTCCGCGGGCTCTACGCCTTCCACGAGAACTTCGTGCTGCCCCTCAGCCACGACGAGGTCGTCCACGGCAAGGGCTCCCTGCTCAACAAGATGGCGGGGGACGACTGGCAGAAGCGGGCCAACCTGCGCCTGCTCTACGCCAACCAGTGGTCGCTCCCCGGCAAGAAGCTGCTCTTCATGGGGTGCGAGTTCGGCCAGTCGCGCGAGTGGGCTCACGAATCCAGCCTGGACTGGCACCTCACCTCCGACCCGGCCCACGCCGGCATCCAGCAGTTCGTCTCCGATCTCAACGGCCTGATGCGCCGGGAAAGCGCGCTGCACCAGCTGGACGTCAAGGCGGAGGGGTTCGAGTGGGTGGACGCGAACGATTCCAACCAGAGCGTGGCCAGCTACCTGAGGAAGGGCAAGACCGGCGCCCCGGTCCTGGTCGTGCTGAACTACACGCCGGTGACGCGCGAGGGCTATCGGGTGGGCGTGCCGCAGGGCGGTGAGTGGCGGGAGCTGATCAACAGCGACGCGCCGGTCTATGGCGGCAGCGGCGTGGGGAACTATGGAGCGGTGCGCGCGGAGGAGTCGCCGAGCCATGGGCGCGAATTCTCGCTCCTCCTTACCTTGCCCCCCCTGGGAGCACTGTTCCTCAAGCCGGTGGGGTGATTCGCGTCAGGTGGTCGGCGACCGTTTTGTGGCGTCCTCAGTGGAGTCCGTGTTCGATCGGATTTCGAACGGATTTCACGAGGGGAGCCCGAGACGATGCGCCGTATCCTGATTGCAGCAACGATCCTGGCCGCGGGCTGCGGTGGCAAGAGGACGATCCCGGCGACGCCGGAGATCAAGGCCGCCGCGACGCAAGCCCAGCTGGGCGCGAACGCGTCGGGTGCCAATACCCAGGCGAGCCTCGCCTTGCAGTCCCTCGGCGCCAGCATCGGGGACGCCGCGTCGGTGGGCAACGTCTCGACCGTCGACCTCACGGGTCTACCTGCGCCCGTTGCGCTCGCTGCCAGGGCCACCTCGCCGAGCACCGTGCAGCAGGGCCTGCGATCGGGGGCGGCGCCAACCCAGGTCACGACTCCGCCCAGCGGCTGCATCCGTCGCGACCCCAGCACCCTGGCCCCGCAGCTCATTCCACCGGGAACCGGCGGCTGCACCGCGTCCGGCCACCTCGAGGTCTACTATGACAACGGCGATCAGGTGAACATCACCTGGTCCGGGGACAGCACCAGCTTCGACCTCAGCATCGAGGTCGTGGCGGGCCCCTGGGTGGGGACCAGTCTGATCTACCACGGCACCGGCAGCGCGGTCGGCGCAACCATCACCGTGACCGGCGCGATGAAGTTCACGGGTAGCAGGAACATCGACGCGGACTTCGCTCTCACCTTCGTCGCCTCCGTCGGCGGGTCGGCGAGCAGCACCACCGTCTCGGTCAGCGTGAACGGGACGGTCACCGACCATCTGGCGGAGGTCAGCGCGATGCAAGGGTGGTCCATTTCGACGACGAGCTCGGTATCGGGGCAGACGCAGCACGACACGGTGGACTTCAATGGCACCATGCAGATCGTCACCACGGCTCACTCCGTCGCGTTCAATCTCAACCTGCACGTCGTGACCGACACCACGCCGACCACGGTCAGCGCGACCTACTCGGCGAACGGCGACGTGGAGTGGGACGGCGCCGTGGTGGGCACCCTCTCCACGCAGGGCAAGGACATCTGGGTCCACTGGACCGACGGAACGGATGAGATGCTCAACCTCTCCGGCGTCGTGGGCTGACGCAGTGACTCCCGCTCAGGAGTAGGCGCTAAACCACCTTCGGTGGCCGCGCCTAGTTCCTGAAGCCGGCGGGGCGGCGCGCGGGCGGAGGAAGGGGAGAGGCGTGGTGGTGCACCATGCGCCACGCGCCCTTCTCCCGGACGAAGAGGTTGGTCGCCGCCAGCTCGCCACCGGGTACGACCTCGGCGCACACCACCCAGGCCGTCTCGCCCGCGACGTGAGCGGAAGGCCGCTCGCAGCGGATCTCCGGCGGCGCGCCGCCCTCGAGCAAGATCCGCCGCCAGCTTCCCACCACCGCCTCCCGTCCGAACAACGGCTCCCAGCCGGGGTGCAGGCAGGCGACCGGCGCCTCGCGCGCCCAGAGCGCATCCATCGCTTCGGGGTCACGCTGCTCGAAGGCCGCGTAGAACGCGGCGTTCGCCTCCAGCACCTCGCGCTCGGCGGCTGTCATACGCCCATTCTACGCCCTGGCTGCCGGCGCGTCGCGAAAGGCACACCTTCGCCGCATGCGCATCGGCTTCCTCATGGACCCGCTGGAAAACGTGCGGGTGGATCACGATTCCACCTTCGCCCTCATGCTCGAGTGCCACCGGCGAGGCCTGGAGGTCCGCGAGCTGCGCCAGGAGTGGTTGTACGTCGCCGACGGGCGGGCGCGCGCCCGCATGCGCACCGTCGAGGTCCAGCGCGAGGCAGGGGCGCACTTCCGGGTGCTGGGCGATGGCGATGCGCCCCTCGCGGAGCTGGACGTCCTCTTCCTGCGCAAGGATCCGCCGGTGGACGTCGAATTCGTCCGCGCCACGCAGATGGTGGAGCTGGGGCCGGGGCCGCTGCTGATCAACCATCCGCGCGGGCTGCGCGCCGCCAACGAGAAGCTGTTCGCGCTCCGTTTTCCCGACCTGGTCCCACCCACCCTGGTGACACGCGACCTGGCCCGCCTGCGCGCGTTCATCGACGCCCAGGGCGGCGACGGCGTGGTGAAGCCGATCGACGGCTGCGGCGGCCAGGGCGTGCTGCGGGTCCGGCGCGGCGATCCCAACCTTTCCTCGCTGCTGGAGATCGCGACCAACGGCGGCCGCGTTCCGGTGGTGGCGCAGGCGTACCTGCCCGCCGTGCGCGAGGGCGACAAGCGGATCATCCTGCTCGCCGGGGAGCCGCTGGGCGCCGTGCTGCGCGTGCCCCGCGAAGGCGAGCTGCGGGCGAACTTCGCTTCGGGCGGCAGCGCCGCGCCGGCCCCCCTCACTCCCCGCGATCGCGAGATCTGCCGGTCCCTGGGCCCCGCATTGAACGAGCTGGGGCTCTGGTTCGTGGGCATCGACGTGATCGGGGGCAAGCTCACCGAGGTGAACGTGACCAGCCCCACCGGGCTGGTGGAGATCGATGCCCTGAGCGGAGAGTCTCTGGAAGCGCGGGTGATCGACTTCGCGGTGGAGCGCGCCGGATTGCCAGCGCGCACCGCCGCGGGTATGTGATCGCGCCCGTGAAAGGGACCAAGGCCTCGAGCCCCAACGACCTGTCCGAGGCGGCGCTGGCCCTGGACCGCGAGCTCCGGCGGTTCGAGGACCTGGCCGACCAGGCCGCGCGGCTCAAGCTGACGACCGAACGGAGCGTCGAGCGGGCCACCGAGGCGCTGACACGGGCCGCGGAGAGCCAGGACCGGATCCAGGCGCACGTCCAGCAGCTGGTTGCCGCGGTCGGCTCGGCGCGGCAGAAGCAGGAAGCGGACGCGGCGGCGCTGATGGCCCGCGCCGAGCAGATCGCGGCCCGGCGCAAGGAGTTCGCGGACGTGCTGCAGCGCATGGCGGCCCTCGGGCAGATGGCCAAGGAAGTGCAGGATGCGCTCACGGCCGGCGCTGACGGCATCGACGACTTGCAGTCGCGCATGCAGAAGATCGCCGACGAGGCTGCCGAGATCGCCCTGACAGCACGGCAAAAGGACATGGAGGATTTGGCCCGGCAGGCGGACGGGCTGCGGCAGCAGATCCTCGCCGCGAAGAACAAGATCGCGCTGCTGGCGGGGAAGGCCCGGGCCTGAACCGCTTTAGGACACCGCGCGCAGCCGGGCTTGCTTCCGCGGGATCCGCAGCACGAACTCCGCTCCCGGCCCCGGCTTGAGCTCCAGCGTCCCGCCCAGGCTCTGCACCACGCGCCAGGCGATGGTCAGCCCCATGCCCATTCCACGGCCGGGTCCCTTGGTGGTGAAGAAGGGCGTGAAGATCCGCTGGGCGACCTCGGGGGGCACCCCGGGTCCGTTGTCCTTCACCGACACGATCAGGTTCTCGCCTTCGCCGAACGCGCGGACCCGCACCCGGCCGCCGGTGTCGGGCGCGGCCTCGATCGCGTTCTGCACCAGGTTCGAGATCACCTGGTTGAACTCCTCGGGCACGCATTCCACCGTGCCGTTGCCCGCCAGCTCCAGATCGACCTGGACCGCGCGGCCCGTGGCAGGCAGGACCATGGCCACCACTTCCCGGATGGAGACGAACACGTCGTGGGCGCGAAGCTGGCGCGAGTATCCGGCCTTGCTGTAGCTGCTCATCAGCTCCACGGTGGCGGCGATCCGCTTGATCCCGCTCTCGGCGATCTCGAACAACTCCCGCATCCGCTTCTCCACGCCTCGCCGCTCCTCCTCCTGGAGCTTCCCACCCAGCAACAGATCTGCGTCCATCCGTACGCGCGTCAGAGCGTTCTTCAGGTAGTTGAGCGGGTTGTTGATCTCGTGCGCGAGACCGCCGGCGACGATCTCCAGCGAGTCCATCCGCTGGGTGAGCACGATGTCGGCGGTGGTCTCCTGGGCGTGCACCAGGGCTCGCGCGGTAGTCAGCAGCTCCCGGGGCGAGAACGGCTTGGCCAGATACGCCGACACGCCGGTCTCCAGGCCCGCCACGCGATCGTCGAGGTCGCCCTTGGCGGTGAGCATCAGGATGGGGATGTGCCGCGTCTCCTCCGAGGCCCTCAGCCGCCGCGTCATCTCCAGCCCGTCGATCCCCGGCATCATGAGATCGGCGATGATGAGCGAAGGACGCTCGCGGCCCGCCATCTCCAGCCCCTTCAGGCCGTCCTCGGCGGAGATCACCTTGAAGTGCGCGCGAAGCGAGTTGTGCACCAGGCGGATGATGTCCGGCGTGTCGTCCACCACCAGCGCGAGGTGCGGCTTGCTGTCCTCGTCGCTGTCGCGCACCGAGACACGGCGCTCGGTGGCCTCGACGATGTCCAGCAGGCGGTACTCGTCGCGCGCCGCCATCTGCACGGCGAAGTCCATCAGCCCGCGGTCGTTGGCCCGGTTGCCTTCCGGGACGTCCCGGGCCGGACCGCGTCGCTCGAGCACGTCCGGCCGGAGGTGCTCCTTGTCGCGGGGAAGCTCCACGGTGAACCTGGCCCCCCCGGACGACTCGGCCCAGATCCGGCCCCCGTGCAGCTCGACGATCTCCTTGGCGAGCGCCAGTCCGATGCCCGTGCCTCCGTACTTGCGCGTCCCGCCCATGTCCACCTGGTAGAAGCGCTCGAAGATCCGGTCCGCCTTCTCCGGAGGGAACCCGGGGCCGTCGTCTTCGACCACCACCTCGGTCCGCACGCCCACGTCGCGCACCAGGACGTTGACGTGGCCGCCCGGCGGGGTGAATTTGGTCGCGTTCGAGAGCAGGTTCAGGAACACGCAGTCGATCCGCTCGATGTCGCACCAGACGAAACTCGAGGGCGTGCTGGCGTCGAGCGCCAGCTCGATTCCCTTGCGTTGGGCGAGCGGCTGCACCTGGGCCACCAGCCCGCGCAGGTACTCGACGATGTCAAGCTCGGCGACCTTCAGGCGCAGCTTTGATTCCTGCAGGCGCGAGAGGTCGAGCAGATCGCCGATCATCTTCAGTAGCTTCAGCCCGCTGCGGAACATCGACTCGAAAGTCGAGCGGTGGGCCGCGGTCAGCTCGCCCATCTCTCCCTGCAGGATGAGCTCGAGGGGGGCCAGCAACATCGCCAGCGGCGTCTTGAACTCGTGCGTGATGTTGGCGAAGAGCTGCGACTTGAAGCTGTCCAGCGCCTTCAGCTCGTTGTGGGCGCGCTCCAGCGACGCCTTGGTCTCCTCCAGCCGGACCTGGCTCGCGAGCATCTCCCTCTGCGAGCGGTAGTGCATCACCTGCCCCGTCGCTGCGACGAACGCCATGCCGATCAGGAACATGAGGTTGGACGCGGCAATGCGTTCCTCGCCCACGCGGTGCAGGAGCGCGTTGGGGATGATGAACGACAACAGGACCATGACGGATTGCAGCGCGACGACCTGCGGGCGCCAGACGAAGATCAGACCCGTCGCGACGATGACCAGCGAAAGCCCCGCGTAATACGGCGAGGAGAGACCGCCGAGAAAGGCCGTCATTACGCTGATGCCGCCCGCAGCCAGCACCATGTATCCGGCGGTGAACAGGTTCGGATGCCGCGTGAAGATGCGGCGATTGACGACGAAGAGGAGCGCGATGGTGATGGCGAGGAAGATCGCGCGCGTGGTCCAGAGAAAGCGCAGCGCGTGAGGAGCGAGCACATAGTCGAGAGCGCCGAACCCTGGATAGAGTACGGCCCCCAACCAGAGCATGACGCGCATGCCCCGGCGGTTCCGTTCGACCAACCATTGCGTCCACGTGCCGTGGAATCCCGTGCTCGGACCCAGCATCAGTCCCGCGAGAATTCGAGGAACGGGTTGACGCCGGTTTCTTCCTCGAGAATGCGCAGGCGCGCGTCCGCGCATGCCCTCTGGCCCATCTCCAGAAGCTCGGCGCGGGAACGGTAGAGCAGAACCCAGTCCAAGTGGTGTTCCATGTACCACCGGCTGGGGTTTTCCGGCACCATGTTGGAGACGAGCAGCTGTCCTCCTGCGGTCAGCCGGGAGTAGAAGTCCCGCGCGAGCTGGACCGCCGTCGGAAGACGCAGGTAATCGAAGAGTCCCGCGGAGTAGATGAGATCGAACGTTCCGAACTCGTCGAAGAGCGTTCGATCCCGGAGCAGTCGCTTGATCGATTCGTGCAGGTACAGGATGCGGACGCCGGGACCTTCGCGGTTCTCGGTGAGCGGCTGCATGCGCCGGTAGGCATACGCAAGCGCGCCTTTGTCCTGGTCGAACAGCACCACCTCGAGCGGCGCGGGTAGGTGTGGCGTCTCGGAGAGCAATTCCAACAGCTCCTGCGCCGGGCCCGCGGCGATGCCGAGCACGCGCAGCGGTACGGAGCGGTTCTGCAGCCGCGCCTTGAGCCAGCGCTTGATCAGGTCCTTGCGCTGCCGTACCGCCCTGCTGGCGGCCATCTCGTCCGTCACCAGCGACATCGTCTTGGCAAAGAGAGTCGGTCCCTCGAATGGAAGCTCGTAGAGGAACCGCATCACTTCATAGTCGCCGGGATAACCGAAAGGCTTCTGGAAGGCGCGTCGGGCGGCGGGCGCCTGCATGAAGAAATCGTGCAGGTTCCGCCGAGAGTATTCGATGAGCGCCGGCGCCTCCCCATCCGGGATGTTCCGGATCGTGCCATCGATCTCCTCGACCGCCCTCACGAACTCGACGGCGATATGCGACCGGATGGCGCGGACGAGCTCCTCGCGCGCGCGAGACGCGTCTCCGTGGACGACGTGCCAGGGCAGCTCGACTTCCACGTGGCGAAGCTGCCGCTCCGCGTCTTCGAGAGACAGCCGCAGCTCGGAGACCAGCGTCTTGTATTTTTCGTGCCCCGCGATGCGCCAGGCGGGCCGGCTGGCCCGGTGTCCCACGAACGTCTTGATGCCGCGCAGTTCGAGGATCTCGTCGATGGAGACGAGGCGTCCCTCGAACGAGATGCCGACGATGGTGATGCCGCCGCTCTCGCGCACCGAGCCCACGCGCCCGTCTCCGCGATAGGCTTCGTGTGCGTCGAAGCGGACGCTCACCCCCGTCAGGCAATCGCCGACGGCGGGAACCAGGTCTTTCGGACACTCGAACGCGGCGCCGTTCTCGGACACGTCGAGCAGGGGACACTGTCGCTCGCCGCCCCCAGCGGTGATCGTGAGTTCCGAGCGCAGCGGAGCGAGATCGCTTGCGCGGTAACGCTGGGGCCGGAAGAAGACCTCCCGGCCCTGCGCTCCATCCAGCTCTTCGTAGTTGCGGACACGGTGCAGTGGGACGGTCAACTGGGATCCTCCGCAGGCTGGAGCCGCACTTCGAAGCGCGCGCCGCCTGACGGACGGTCGAGCACTGCGATTTCACCCTGATGAGAGTCGATGATCAGCTTGGCCATGTACAGGCCCATGCCCATGCCCCCCTCGCCTTTGCTGGAGACGAAGGGCTTGAACAGATTCTCCCTCACCGCCGCCGACACGCCCGGTCCTTCGTCCTCGACGGCGAAGACGACATGGCCGTTCTTGCGCGAAGCTTCGACCCCGATCTGGCGCCACTGCGCGGTCGCCTGCACCGCGTTGCGCACCAGATTCACCAGTACTTGCGTGAGCTTCTGGCGGTCGCCGTGAACGGGAGGCAGGCCCTCCTCGATGCTCACGGCCACCTTGTGCGCCCGGAAGCTCATGTCCATGCGGGCGATGGCCAGGGCGTCGTTCACTACCAGCGAGGGCTGCAGCATCGCCTTCTGGATGGTCAGGGTCCCGCCCCGGGCGAACTGGTGCATCGCCTCGAGCGTGTGGATGAGGTTGCCCACCCCTTGCATGCCCACTTGCACGCTCTCCATCACGTCGGGCGCGACATTGCGCTGCTCCAGCACGCTTTCGACGTAACCCAGGCTCACCATCAGATTCCGCAGGTCGTGGACCACCCCCGCCGCCAGCTTTCCCATGGTGCCCAGCCGCTCGAGGTGCAGCAGCTGCGACTGCGCGCTTCGGACTTGCACCAGGCTGGCATCCAGTTCGTCGGTCCTCTTCGCAAGCAGCCCGACGAGCCTCCGGATCGCCCGGGTCTGGTAGACGTGCTCGCTGGCTTGACGCACCGCCTCCAGGATGTCGTCCGGTTGCCAGGGTTTCTTCAGAAAGCGAAACACCCGCGCGCGGTTGATGGCGGAAATCAAGGCCGGCGGATCGGTGAAGCCCGTCAAGACGATGCCGGCCACGTCGGGCTTGAGGTTGCGGATCTGCTCTAGCAGCTCGACGCCGCTCATCTCCGGCATGCGCTGGTCGGTGATCACGACGTCGAGATCGGTTGCCCTGGCAATCTCGAGCGCCCGTGCGCCCGCCTGGGCCTCGTAGACGCGGTAGCCTGCCTCGAGGAAGTTTCGCAGAACGATGAGGTTCGGCTGCTCATCGTCGACGATAAGGATCCCCCCACTGCGGGTCTCCCCAACGCCGTGTAGCGCGATGAGCGAGCGAAGACTCTCGTCCAGCATCGCACGCCAGCATCCCCCTCTACGTGTAGTAAAGGCAACTTTTGATTCAGGCTTCTACGGGATATGGGCCAGCGGGCCAGCCCTAGGGGCCAGTTCTCCGTATCCGCTCGGGCCACGACGCGGTGCGTCAGTTACGCCTTTCGACCAACTGTCAGCGCGGCGTCAGCTACGCCTTTCGACCAACTCTCAGCGCGGCGTCAGCCAAGCCTTTCGACCAACTCTCAGCGCGGCGTCCGCTCCCCAGTCGCCACGTGCAGCGCGTCTTCCAGGGCGGCGATGCGCTCCCCGGCCTTCCGCAGCCTCCGGCAGAGCTCGCGCGCGATGTTCTGGTAGAGCAGGAGGTACGTCTTCAGATCCGTTTTGTAGAGCTTGTACAAATCCAGATTGGTCAACTCGTACAGGACCGAGTCCTTCTCGGCCGTACACGAGAACGGCCTCCGCTCCATCTCGATCAGCGAGGTGACCCCGAAGAAGTCGCCGGGGCGCATCATGAGAAGACGCGCCTGCGACCCGTCGTGGCAATGGCGCTTCATGATCAGGGCGCCCATTTGCACGATGTACATCGACTTGCCGTCGTCGCCTTCGGCGAAGAGGCACTCGCCGGCGGCGATGCGCTTTTCCTTGAGCATCGCGGCGACGGTCGCCACCACTTCGGGCATCAGCCCGCCGAAGAACGATGTCCTGGCAAGGAAGGCCTCGAGCTCGGGGTCGGCCATCACCGCCCAGCTTAGCTCACCGGTAGGACTCGAGGGGAGGGCAGGAGCAGACCAGGTTCTTGTCGCCGTATACGTGGTTCAGCCGCCCCACCGCCGGCCAGAACTTGCGCTCGCGCACCCAGGCCACGGGGAAAGCGGCGCGTTGGCGCGAGTAGGGGCGGTCCCAGGAGTCCGTGGTGAGCACCTCGGCAGTGTGCGGCGCTCCCTTGAGGACGTTCTGGTCGCGAGGCGTCTGTCCGGCCTCAATCTCGCGGATCTCCTCACGAATTCCGATCATCGCCTCGCAGAACCGGTCCAGCTCCGCCTTGGGCTCGCTCTCGGTCGGCTCGATCATCAGGGTCCCGATGACCGGGAACGAGGTGGTCGGCGCGTGGAAGCCGTAATCCATCAGGCGCTTCGCCACGTCGTCCACCTCGATGCCCGCGTCCCGCTTCACCTTGCGCAGGTCGACGATGCACTCATGGGCGACGAACCCGTTCTTGCCCCGGTAGAGCACCGGGAAGTGCTCGTCCAGGCGTTTCGCGATGTAGTTGGCGTTCAGGATCGCGACCTTGGTGGCCTGGGTCAGCCCCGACGCTCCCATCATCTTGATGTAGGCCCAGGAGATGAGAAGGATGCTCGCGCTGCCCCAGGGCGCTGCCGAGATGGCCCCGATCGCTTTGTCCCCGCCGGTGCGCACCACCGGGTGACCCGGGAGGAAGGGCATGAGGTGCTTCGCTACGCAGATGGGCCCCATCCCCGGTCCGCCGCCGCCGTGTGGGATGCAGAAGGTCTTGTGCAGGTTGAGGTGGCAGACGTCCGGCCCGAAGTCGCCGGGGCGGCAGAGGCCGACCTGCGCGTTCATGTTGGCGCCGTCCATGTAGACCTGCCCGCCGTGGCGATGCACGACATCGCAGATCCTGCGCACGTCCTCCTCGAACACGCCGTGCGTCGACGGATATGTGATCATCAGGGCGGCCAGGTTCTTTCCGGACTGCGCCGCCTTCGCCTCGAGGTCCTTGACGTCGACGTTGCCGTTCTCGTCCGTCTTCACCACCACGATGCGGTAGTTCACCATCGCGGCGGAAGCGGGATTGGTTCCGTGTGCCGACTGCGGGATCAGGCAGACGTTGCGGTGCGCCTCGCCGCGCGACTGGTGGTACGCCTTGATCACTTGCAGTCCCGCGTACTCGCCTTGCGCGCCGGAGTTCGGCTGCAGCGAGACGCCCGGAAAGCCGGTGATCTCCGCCAGCATCGCCTCCAGCTCCTGGAAGACCTGGGCGTAGCCGGCCGCCTGGGACCGCGGAGCGAAGGGGTGCAGCCGCGAGAAGGCGGGCCAGGTGATGGGCAGCATTTCCGCGGTGGCGTTCAGCTTCATGGTGCAGGAACCGAGCGGGATCATGCTGCGCGTCAGGGAGAGATCGCGGGACTCGAGCAGGCGCATGTAGCGCAGCATCTCGGTCTCGCTGTGGTGCGTGTTGAAGACGGGATGGGCGAGATAGCCGCTCTGCCGCGCCAGCGCTGCCGGGATCCGGCTCTCCTCGCCCTCCGCGTCCGGCACGGTGCGTGCGCCCGCGAAGGCGGCGAGGACGTCGCGCACGTCCTCCGCCGTGGTCGTCTCGTCCAGAGAGACGCCGATGGTGCCCGCGTCGATGCGGCGGAGGTTCAGCTTCCCCGCCAGGGCGGCGGCGAGGACGGCGTCGGCCTGCGCGGGTTCGACCCGCGCCGCCACCGTGTCGAAGAACTGATCGTGCCGGAGCTTGTACCCGAGCCGGGCCAGCCCGCGCGCGAGCTGCACCGTGAGCCCGTGGACGTACTGGGCGATGGCCTTGAGGCCCCTGGGCCCGTGGTAGACGGCGTACATCGAGGCGATGATCGCCAGCAGCGCCTGCGCGGTGCAGATGTTGCTGGTCGCCTTCTCCCGGCGGATGTGCTGCTCGCGGGTCTGCAGCGCCATGCGCAAGGCGGTATGGCCCTGCGCGTCCACGGAGACGCCGATGATCCGCCCGGGCATGTGGCGCACGTACTCGTTCTTCGTCGCGAAGTACGCCGCGTGCGGCCCGCCGTAGCCGAGCGGGACGCCGAACCGCTGCGTCGATCCCACCGCGCAGTCGGCGCCGAGCTCGCCCGGAGGCGTGAGCAGCGTAAGCCCGAGGATGTCGGCGGCGATCACCACCAGCGAGCCGCTGGCGTGGGCCTTCTCGATGAAGGGCCGCGGATCGCGGATGGCTCCGTCCGTCGCGGGATACTGCAAGAGGGCGCCGAAGATCTTCTGCTTCGCTGGATCGAAGGTAGCGGGATCGCCGACCACGATCTCGATCCCGAAGGGCAGGGCGCGCGTGCGCACCACATCGATGGTCTGGGGGTGGCAATCCTGCGCGATGAAGAACGCATTTCCCCCGTTCGGCGCGACGTTGTGGAACATCGTCATCGCTTCCGCCGCCGCCGTCCCCTCGTCGAGAAGCGAAGCATTCGCGACCGGCAACCCGGTCAGGTCCTCGACCATGGTCTGGTAGTTGAGCAGCGCTTCCAGGCGGCCCTGCGAGATCTCCGGCTGGTAGGGCGTGTACTGAGTGTACCAACCGGGGTTCTCCAGGATGTTCCGCTGGATCACCGGCGGAGTGACCGTGTCCGAGTAGCCCATCCCGATGTAGCTGCGGAACACCTGGTTCTTCGCCGCGATCTCCTCGACCTCGCGCAGCAACCCGAACTCCGACCGGCCGGGCGGCAGATCGAGCGGCTTTTGCAGCCGGATCGCGGCCGGCACGGTGCGGTCGATCAGCTCGTCCAGGTTCCGCACCCCGAGGACCGCGAGCATCTCCTCGATGTCCCGGCTGTCCGGCCCGACATGGCGGTCGACGAAACGATCGGGGTGACGGGTCGGCTTCATCTCGCGGGCTCCTTCCGGGAAGCGGCGCAAGATAACGGGGATTCCCGCGGTCTGCTAGAGTGCAGTCTCATGAACCTGACGGGCGATCCCGAAGGGCTGGCAACACTGAAGTCGTTCCAGGAAGGGAACCGGGACTACCTCAAGTTCCTCATCCAGGAAGCCCGCACCGTGTTCGAGCACCAGGTCGACTTCAAGAACGCCGAGGGGGCGCAGTTCCGGCTGCATTTCGACGTGAAGACCGGCGACTTTCGGGTGGAGAAGAAGCCTTGAAACGGCAGTCGCGCGTAACCCCCGGAATTGTGGACGTGTGACCGCTTTCGCAAGCGGTGCGTCTATAATCGGGACTCGTGCGCCACACGACACTCGCCATCCTTTTGCTCGTGATCTCCGCTTGCACCTTGGGACGCGCCAGCGGCCGCCGGGCGGCCGAATTTGATCCGGGCAGCGCCGAATCCGGCTTGGGCAGGGATCGTCCCTACGTCTGGCGCGGTACCGGCGAAGACGGCGCCATCGACGCGGCGAACGCAGCGATCGCGGCCGGGTGGGTGGCCGGCACGGCGGCCCTGACGCCGGATGAACCTTCGGGCGCGCTGTGCGAGGGGGCCCAACCGGGGGATCCGCCGCACACCTGTCCGGCCAAGGCCGGCGACGACCGCTAGAATCGCAGCGGCCGGCGCGCGATCCGGTAGAGCAGCAGTCCCATCACCGCGAAGCACACGACGCCCAGAACCTCGTAGCCTCCGTCGCCCAGGCCGCGCGTGAGCACCGCGTGCAGGCTGAGCGAATCGACAGCTTCGCCCACCTTGTCGCTCCAGTGCAGGAAGGCGACTACCGTCCCGGTGAGCGTTCCTCCCGCGACCAGGCCGGTGGCGAACAGGCTTCCGGCGCCGACGTCGTCGCCGTGGCCGCCTGCGGACTTCACACCGGAGCGCCTGTCGACGATGCCCTTGATGGCGCCGCCGACGAAGATGGGTAGCGTGGTGGAGAGCGGCAGGTAGGCGCCCACCGCGAAGCTCAGCGGCGAGACGCCGCAGAGCTCGATGGTGATGGCCAGGAACACGCCGACCAGCACGAACTGCCAGTCCAGGTTCTGCGAGAGCAAGCCGCGGATCAGCGTTGCCATCAGCGTGCCCTGCGGGGCGGGGAACGCCTCGGTGCCGATCTGGTGGCGCACCAGACCGGTCGCCGCGTCGATGGTCGGCTTGTCCAGGACCTGGATGGTGAACCCGATCACCGCCGCGGCCACCGCGACGCCGATGAGCAGTCCGATCTGCTGGTATTTCGGAGTGGCGCCGACCAGGTATCCGGTCTTGAGATCCTGCGAGGTCGCGCCCGCGTTGGCGGCGGCGATGCACACCATGCCTCCCACGCAGAGGGCCATCGGCTGGTACATGTCGTCCGACCACCCGAGCGCGAGGAAGAGCAGGCAGGTCGCCATCAGCGTTGCGATGGTCATGCCGGAGACGGGGTTCGAGCTGGTCCCGATCAGTCCGACGATCCGCGAGGCCACCGTGACGAAGAAGAACCCGAAGACGACGATCAAGACGCCGAGCAGGAGGCGGCCGGCGAAATTGCCCGGAAGGAAGGGCAGTACGGCCATGATTCCCACCAGCGCGAGGCTGCCGAGCGCCGTCACGCCGAGCGGGAGGTCCTGCTCGGTGCGTTTCGCGCTCGCCGCACCCGCTCCTCCGCGGAGCGAGGCGAGGCTGCCCTTGAAGCTCGACACGATGGTCGGCAGCGTCTTGAGCAAGGTGATGAATCCGCCCGCGGCCACCGCGCCGGCGCCGATCTGCCGCACGTACGCGTAGTAGATGGCGCGGTTCAGCTCCGCGAACGTGTGTGTCGCGGGGTTCCATCCATAGTTTCCCGGCTTCGCCAGATCGGTGAGGTAGCCCAGCTTCACCAGCTGCGTGGCGATGGTCACAGTCGGGACCAGCGATGCGATCAGGGGAATGATCCCCAGCCAGGCCAGCACGCCTCCCGAGACCAGCACGCCGGCGATCCGCGGCCCGATGATGTACCCGACCCCCAGATATTCGGGGGTGATCGACGCGTTCACGGTGGCGGCCGGAAAGATGCGGCTGCTCGCCCTGGTCACGTAGCCCGGCACCTCAGCGATCACCTTCAAGATCTGCTGCAGCATCGCGTAGACGATGGCGAACCCCAGGCCCATGTATGCGGTGCGCGCCATCTCGCCACCCCGCTCGCCGGCGATCAGCACCTGGGCGCAGGCGGTTCCTTCCGGATAGGGCAGGTTGCCGTGCTCCTTGACGATCAGCGCGCGCCGGAGCGGCACCATCATCAGGACCCCCAGCATTCCTCCGAGCAGCGCGAGCGTGAAGATGGTCCAGTAGCTGAAGTAGCTCGCTCCGACGCTCTGGCGCGTCGCAGGATCGACGGCGAGGAAGAGGAAGCCGGGGAGGGTGAACACGACGCCGGCGGCGATGCTCTCCCCCGCCGAGCCGATGGTCTGGACGATGTTGTTCTCGAGGATGGTCGATCCGCCGAGCTTTTTCAGCAGCGAGATCGCCAGCACCGCGATGGGGATGGAGGCGGAGACCGTCAGCCCCGCCTTCAGCGCCAGGTAGACCGTCGAGGCGCCGAAGATGAGGCCGAAGAGCGCGCCGACTGCGATGGCCTTGGGAGTGAACTCCGGGACGCGCGCCTCGTCCGGAACGTAGGGCTTGTGCTCCACAACCGGCGCGCCGGCTTCCGCCATGTCGGTCCCCCTCGAAGGCACTCGCCGTGCCTTTGCGCGCGAACCAGGTCCGCGAGCGCCCCAGCGATGGGGGCGGGCGGTTCAGTACCCGAGACGTGCGCTGGAGGTCAATCAGGCCGCCGGCGGCCCGCTACTCCACCTGGTCGCCGAGGGGAACCTTGAGCCCGGTCGAAGCGTTCCGCTCCACGTGCACGGCGGGTGGGCGCCCGGGCCCCTGGTCGCGCTGAAGGCGTGCCGATTCCCGCCGGGCTTCCTTGCGCTGCTTCCTGCGCATCCACGCCGGCGTCTGCTCGTGCTGCGAGAGCTGCGAGAGGAAAAACACGGTGGCGCCCGCGCCGATCAACGCGGCCGCGGCGAACCCCCAGCGGCGGCGCTGGCGGCTCAGGGCGTACCGGCGGCGGCGGTTCAAGGCATATCGCGCGATCTGCACCACTGCGGCTACCTTCACGAGTCGGCGGATTTTCATGGGCCGAAGCTAGCCACGGCCGCCGCAGGCGGCTCAGTGGCTACGCTTGAGCGCCAGACATGGCACGGCCGCCGCAGGCGGCTCAGTGGCTATGTCGGATCGCGGTGACTCGCTTACTCCCAGCGGACAGGCAGGCGGATCTCCGCTCCTGCGCCGTCGAGCCGCAGGACCTCGGCGTCGCCGACCGAGCCCTTCACATTGCAGAGGTCGTAGATGGTGAGGAGGTTGCCGCGGATCTGCTCGAACAGCGAACGGTGGATCTCGCCGCCTTCGATGCGCGCCACCACCGTGCCCTGCTTGGCGGTGCCCGGCTCGTACTGGAAGCTGAACCCCCGCACCACCATCGAGAAGAATCGATCCAGGTGCCCGAACATGGAGGCTGGGGTTTGTCCGAAGAGCGAGAGCGCCATCTTCAGCACCGGCGCGATCAGGGTCGTCGAGAACTGCTTCCCCGCCGCGTGGCCCAGATCGGCAACCAGGTCGGGTGAGCGCGCGTACAGCACTCTCTCGATCTCCTCCAGCGGCGCGGAATCCTGCCAGGCGAACGCGAAGGGGGGCTTCTCCAGCATCTTGCGTGAGGGGGCGGTCAGTTTCGCCTTGATCTCCTCGAGCAGTCCGCGCTCGATGAGGAAATCGGAGACCAGGCGGTACACGGTGCCGAGACAGCCCCGAGCATCAACGCTCATGCGTGATCCAGAGCAGGATCAGAATCGCTGCGGCCGTCGCGATCATCCAGGCGCCAATGATCCACCAGCGGCGTGTGGGTCCGCCAGTAATCAGCAGGACCGCCGCGGTCCAGGTCGGGGCCAGATCCAGCCCGGGGACCGCCTCGGCCGCGAGGGCCGGCAAGAGCACCCAATGAAAGCCGAGGAGCCGGATCAGAACGACCGCGACGACCAGGTCGAGCGCGTCGTTGAAGGGCGACGCGAATCCCTCGCCGAAGATCGGAGCGATGGCGATCTGCAGCGCGTCCGCAGCCAACGCCAGCCCGCGCGCGGCGCGGATCCTACCGGGCGTAGCTCGCGTCGG
Organism: Myxococcales bacterium; assembly: GCA_036513415.1. GTDB lineage: Bacteria > Myxococcota > Myxococcia > Myxococcales > 40CM-4-68-19 > 40CM-4-68-19. The sequence continues at coordinate 35,157 of DATBZA010000164.1, forward strand.
TGCCTTGGAAAGCGCGGTGGAGCTGGTCGGCTCGATCGATGATCTCCTTCGGGAGCGGCTTCGCCATTGCGTCGATGGCGGCGTCCAGCTGTTCTACGGACGCGGGTCCCAGCAGGATGGAATCGACGCCGGGGCGGGCAGCCACCCATTGGTAGGCCAGCTCCACCGGCGTTCGACCCGCTTCCAGGGACAGCCTGGCGAATGCGTCCGCCAGCTCGAAGAAACGGTCGGTGAGATACCGGTTCTGGTACATCGGGTTCTTGTCGAAGCGCGACCCTGCTTCCAGCGGCGCGTCCCGCTTGAGCTTGCCGGCCAGGAGACCTCCGGCCAGCGGGTTGTAGACGGTGGTATGGACGCCGTACTTCCGGGCGAAGCGGAAGTACTCGACCTCGAGCTGGCGGACGAGCAGGTTGTACATCTGCTGCGACACGCGCGGCTTGAGGCCGGCCTGGATCATCTCCAACAGTTGCCAGGAAGCGAAGTTCGAGGCGCCGAACGCCCCCACCTTTCCGCTCGCGATCAGCTTCTCCATCGCCCGCAGCGAGGGCTGCAGAGGTCGCGAGTGATCGGGCTTGTGGAAGTAGTACAGCTCGACGCGGTCGGTCCCCAGCCGGCGCAGGCTTTCCTCGAGAGCCGCGGAGATCCGCTCCGGCGCCAGACCCTCCGGCTCGGTCATGCTGGCGCCGATGCCGACTTTCGTGGCGATGCGCGCCTTCGCGCGGCGGCTTCCCAGCGCGCGGCCCAGGATCCGCTCGGATTCGCCCCCGACGTACGCGTTCGCCGTATCGAAGAAAATCAGCCCGCGTTCCAAGGCCCTGTGAACGATGCGGTGCGCCTCCGGTTCCGGGGTGCGCTTGCCGAAGTTCATCGTGCCGACCACCAACGCGGGCGGGACGGCGTCGTTCCGGGGATCGAGGTAGCGGTCCATCCCGGGAGGATGCCTCAAGGTGGGCAAAGGTGCGAGTCCGGGGCTTGCGTTCAAGTTCGTCCTTGCGGTTGTTTTACACCTGCAATGCACAAGGTCCTTGTGGTCGACGACGAGCCTGAGCTGGTGCGCATGATCGGGCAGACGCTCGGGGCGGCAGGGTTCACCGCGGTCGGCGCTGCTTCGGGCGAGCGCGCGCTCGAGCTCGTCGGCCAGCAGGAGTTCGACGCGGCGCTGGTGGACAAGAACCTCGGCCGCGGCATCGACGGCGTGGAGGTGCTGCGCCACCTGCGCAAGAGACAGCCGCGCTGCGCCTGCATCGTCATGACCGCGTTTCCATCGATGGGGTCCGCCGTGGAGGCCTTGCGCATCGGGGCCCAGGACTACGTCGAGAAGCCCTCGCCCGAGCTGGACACGATCGCCGACCGGGTGCAGTCGGCGATCCGCGCCATCCAGCTGCGCGACGAGCGGGACGGCCTGCTGCGAAAGCTCGCGGTGCTCGAGGACGAGCTGAAGGGAAAGGACCAGCAGATCCGCGAGCAGAGAGTCGCGTTGGCGATCACGGATCGGGTCATCGCCGTCCGCGTGGACGAAGCCAGGGAGCTCTTCCAGGCCTCGGCGCGCCGGCGAGACGAGCGCCTTCTGGAGTCGGCGGAAGTGCTGCTCACGCTGGCGCACGGGCTTCGGGGGAGCGAGAAG
>DATBZA010000165.1:0-17955 GCA_036513415.1 Myxococcales bacterium
GAGCAGCAGCGGTGTGGGGCGGGTCTGCCCGGCCAGGTGACATTGTCCGAGCCAGTCGTCCAGGTCGTCCGGCCACGGCGCTGGCTGCCCGAGCCGTCCTGCCCATTCCCTGGCGATCACCACCAGATGTGGCCAGAAGGCCGCGCGCAGCGCTGCGACCAGCTCCGGCAGGGGCCGATCGAAGTATCGGTACTCGCCCTGCCCGAACCGGTGGCGAGCCATGTCGATGGTCGAGCGGAACCGGCCGTCATCGGTGTAGAGGCCGGTGAGCGTGCGGCACTCCGGCGGACTCAACACCGGGCCCGTGAGGGAGCACCCCACGTCATCGAGCACGCCGGAGATCGCCGCCCAGTCCAGCTTGTCGACGCGTCTTGCCACTTCTGCCATGGCGCCGCTCAAAGGCCGGTCTCGCGCACGGTGATGCTGAGCCGGCCGGGAGGAAGGCCGAGCCCGCCGGGAGCCGTGCAGTCGAGGACCTTGGGAACGCCGTGATAGATGCGCCGGTTCGGCCCGCCAAACACGAGCAGATCGCCGGAGCGAAGCTCCAGGTCCGTGAACGGACCCGCGCGCCGGCCGTCGCCCGCGAACCGGAACACGCAGCTGTCGCCGAGACTGACAGTGACCACCGGGGCGTCGCTGGGTTCTTCGCCATCCTGGTGCAAACCGAGGTGCGCGCCGGGCGCGTACAGGTTCACGATCGCCGCATCGGGCGCGTAGCTCGCCGCCTCGGCGCTGTCCGGCCCGTAGGCCTCCGCGACGGCTGCCCGCGCCAGGTCCGCAACTTCCTTCGGCAACGGCTTGACCGGCGCGCCGTCGGTGTCGTCCGCCGTCTTCGAGTAAGCGTACGGCTCCCAGTGCCAACCGAGGCACACGGACTGGACGCTCATCAGATGTCCGCTCGGAACCCGCGGGTGGCGGAGGCCGGCCGGCGGCAACGCCCACCGCCGGAACTGGGCGACCATCGACCGCTGCATCTCGAGGTCGAGCCATCCCGCGACGCGCACCACCCCGGGCAAACACGTCTCGCGGCGGCCATGGCCCGCGTCTTTGCCGGCAGCGGCAGGGCCAAGAAACAGAGCGAGTTGGCGCTCTGCGAAAGCCGGCAGTGGCGGCAGTGCCGTCGACACGCCGCCGAAGCGGCTGCGACCCATCCTGGCGCGCGGCGATGGAGCGATCGGGGTCATGCCTGGACAACGCTGGCCGGACCCTGTTTGTGAGGTCGTGCCTACTGGACGGAGCGACGTCTCGTACTCGGCGAGCGGCGCGGCCGATCAGCGGCCGCCCACGGTCCTCGCGATGAGTTAGTCGTCCTTGTCGGAGTGACCCGCGCGCCTGATCTGGCCGCGGATCTCGCCAGCAGTGTGCAATGGCGTGTGCATGTTGGCGTAGCCGAAGCCAGCCCGGATCATCTGCAGGATGGCCGCTAGATCGCCAGGGGCGATGCCCTGAGCAGCCGGCCCGACCACGTCCGCCGCGACCACGGTCCCCGTGATCGTGCCGGAAGTGGAGGCCGGACAAGGCGGCTTTCCGCCGCCCCCGCAGAAAAAGAAGCTGACGCCGCCGCTCACCCCGCGCTGACCGAAGTGGACGTGCGCGACCAGTGGAGGTGCGGTGAGGTTCTGGTAGGTGAGCTGGAACTCGATACGGGTGTCGTTGTCCAGGACCTGCATTTCGTAGATGGCGCTCCCGGCGGCGAAGATGGCAGGCACCTCCTGCGTGCCAACCAATTCTGCGCGGAAGCGCGTACCCTCGTCAGCCGCGGCGGCGAACGCGATGCAAAGCAATAGTGCCGTGTAACGAAGCGCTCTCATGGGATTCTCCTTCGCGTGTGGGCTACTACAAATTTTCCCTGCTTTTCGTCCCTGCCTCTTGCTGGACGTCGGCTCAGGCAATGAAACGACGCGGCGAGCCTCCTCCGTTCGAGGTGGGTGCTGGTGGCGAACCTTGACGCGCTAGAGCCGGACTGTTGCGGCCGTTCGACGGCGAGTACGAAGGAAGGGCGCCCATTGTTCCGCGCCTCCGGGTTGAAACATTCCGTCGAGTCGGGATGCGTAGCTGCTCGCGGAGGCGCAAGACCATCGTCTTACTTCCGGCGCGGCTTCACTCGTGCGGCACGGGCGATGACTGCCGCCGCAAGGACCGTCTGCCCGGCACCGCACGATCAAAGGTCGAATGGGGCATCGGCAATGCTGTCCCTACGCCTACTGCGCAGCCGCCGTCTTCGCCAAAACGATTCGGGCGGGCACCGACCCACCGCACAGCGCCACCAACCGCTCGCGGAAAGCCTTCGCTTCTTGCTTCTTTCCGGCGCGCTCGGCCACCCTCGCGGCGCCGTCATAGCTGTTGAGGCGCGCCGGCGCCGAACGGAGCGACGTCTCGTACTCGGCGAGCGCCGCGGCGGGCTGCCCCAGCTCGGACAAGAGATCTGCGAGCTGCTCGCGTGCCGGCAGGATCGACCCGGGCGTGACCGGATGCTTGTCGGTCGAGTCCTCGAGGTCGGCCGCCGATCGCATGAGCGCCAGCGCTTCGGTGTCTTTCTTCTCGGCGCGCGCCAGCCAGCCCGCCGCGGCGCGCCTCTGGATTTCGACCTGGGTCGCCCAGTCGAATCCCTTCTGACCCTGGAGCGCGGCTTGGATCTCGGTCAGCGACGCCACAGCCTGCCGCGCCGTTTCCAGGTCGCCGGCGCGCGCCCCGCCCACGCCCCGCGCGAAGTCAACGATCGCCTTGGCGTAGGGATATTTCGCCCAAGGGAACGTCGCTGGTTGCGCCGTCAGCGCCGCCGCCTCCTTCCAGGCGCGGCGCTCGAGCGCGTGACGAGCCGGCACGGCGGCCAGCGCGTAGCCCGCGGCGAACTGCGGGACGTCGAAGCTCGTCACCTTGGCGACGTTGTCCACCAGCTCGCGCGCCTTGGCGTCCTGTCCCGTCTGCAGATACGCGTACTCCAGGTAGTCCGTCGCGTGCAGGGCGTCGAACGCGGTCGCTCCGGCGTGGGTCTTGGCAACCAACGCCTGCGCTGTCTGCGCCGATGCGAGGTTCGAATCGATCGACTCCTTCCACATTCCCAGGCGGGTGAAGATGTGCGACGGCATGTGCAGCGCATGCGCGGCGGAAGGCGCGATCTTGGCATACGCGCGGGCCGCCGGCAGCGCCAGCTCGGCGAGCTCGGGATAGTCGAAGGAGTGGATCATGTAGTGGGCGATCCCCGGATGATCGGGCTCGAACGCCAGTAGTTGATTGAGGATCTTCGCCGCCTCCTTCTGCCGCGCGTAGGTCTTGTCGGGCGGGGAGTTGTAAGCCACGCCGAGAATCGACAGGGCATGGAAGATCTGCGCCTCGTGGTCGTCGGGATTGCGCTCCGCCACGCCGGCCATCGCCTTCTCGTAGGCCACGACGCGGGTCGGATGCGCCACCCCGTCGCCCTGGTAGTAGACGCCGATCGCAGCGATGTAGTCGCGCTCACGGGCGCTCGCGGCGCCCACGACCGCCGCCTTCTGCGCCGCAGTTCGCCCGGCGGCGAATTCGTCTTCAGTGGGAGGCCCCCAGATGGTGTGGAAACAGGTCATCGCGACCCCCCACTGCGCCAAGCCGCAAGCGGGATCCTTCGCCGAAACCTCTTGGAAGGCCGCCGCGGACTGGGCGTATGCGAACGAATGCAACAGCGCCAGTCCACGCTCGAACGCCGGTTTGACCTCCGGCTTGCAGGAGGTCGGGAAGTGGACCTGGCCGAGCTTCTCTGGCGCGAGGTGCGCGTGATCGTGCTCGTGCTGGGCGAGAGCCCACCGAGGAAAGAGGGCGAAGGCAACTGCCAGGACGGGAGTGCCACGGAAGGACAGCATGACTTTCTCCTCCGTTGAAGGAGGAGCCGATTCTGCCACGTCGGGTCCCACAGTGCCCGCTATGAAAATAGAACTTCGCAGGGGACGGGGGATCACGGCTAACCGATCAGTCTCCGACGCGCTATAGCTGCGAGCCATGATCACGGTCATCACCGGCCCCAATGCTCCCGCTAACGGCGCGGCGCGCGATTTTCTCGTCCGCAACGGCGTTCCGCATCAATGGATCATGGAACCCTGTTGGAGGCCCCTGAAGACTTTCTACAGCTAGGGCCAGGAATCAGCGGCGACACCCAACTGCACGCTGCGATCGCGACGATGTACTGGCGGACGGAGCTGGCAACGCGCGCTGGTCTGCCGACGCGACCGTCATGCGACCAATACGACCTTCTCGTTCTGGGCGGCGGCCCGGCAGGTTTGACCGCCGCGGTCTACGCTGCGTCCGAGGGTTTGCGGACGTTGCTCGTCGAGCGCGAGGCGCCTGGCGGACAGGCAGGCACTAGCTCGCTCATCGAGAACTACCTCGGGTTTCCCCAGGGGCTGTCTGGCGCGGAGCTTGCGGACCGGGCTCTCGCCCAGGCGAAGCGCTTCGGCGTCGAAATCCTCTCCGGGGTCTTCGCTCACGGTCGTCCCGGCGCCAAGGGCGAGCGGCCGCGGATCATGCTGTCGAGCAACGTCGACGTGCACACCAGATCGACGGTGATCGCGATGGGCATCGCTTGGCGGATATTGACCGGTCCAGGGCTCGACACGTTCGTGGGACGCGGGATCACCTACGGCTCGTCTCCGGGCGAGGCGGCGGCGCTAGCGGGCAAGACGGTCATGGTGGTCGGCGCCGGAAACTCGGCGGGCCAGGCTGCGCTGCACCCCGCGAGGGTTGCAGCGCGCGTCACGATTGTCGCTCGTGCGGACAAGCTCGCGAAGAGCATGTCGCATTACCTCATCGAGCGCATCAAGGGTGCGAGCAACGTCGACGTCATCACCAACGCCAACGTGATCGCGGCGGACGGAGACATGCGCCTCGGTGCCGTCGTCGTCCGCACCCGCGACGAGGAACGTCGGATGCCGATCGACGCGCTTTTCATCCTCATCGGTGGCGAACCCTTTACCCAGGGGGTCGAAGGCTGGCTGCGCCGTGACGAGCACGGCTATCTCATGACGGGCGCCGACCTCCTGACCGGCGCCGACCGCCGCCGCTGGTGGCCCCTCGAACGTGATCCCATGCCACTTGAATCGAGCGAGCCCGGCGCATTCGTCGCCGGCGACCTGCGCCACGGGTCAGTCAAGCGCGTGGCCTCAGCGGTAGGCGAGGGCGCGATGGCAATCCATCTCGTGCATCGCCACCTCGCTACGCGCGATCAATAGAACCGATGCAAAACGGCCGTGGCCGCTCGTGGTCGACTTACTGCGCTTTTGCGCCCACCTTCGCGCGCGCCTTCAACTCGCGAATGGACTGGCGGATCTCGGCCGCGTCGGCAGCGCCCGGCGCGAGCCGCAGATACCTGTCATAGGACTGCAGCGCCTGCGCGTCGTGGCCCTGCATGGCGTACGCCATCCCCATGCCGCGGAAAGCGGCTGCGAGGGTGGGCTCGTTCTCGAGAGCGGCGCGGAAGCTGCCCAGCGCCTCGTCAGGGCGGCCCTGCTCGAGCGCAGCCTCGCCATGGCGCACCTGCGAGACCGCCAGAGCACGCTGCATGGCCGCGCGCGGATTTGGCGGCGCGGGCTTGCGTTGGATCGGGGGCGGCGGCGGCTGCGCGGGCGCGGCCGCAACCGGCGGAGGTCCTGCGTCGACTTCGGCGGCCACGGCGGCGCCTGCATCGACCTCTCCCGCGTCCGTGACGGCGACCCCTCCAGCGTCCTGCGCTGGGGCGCCGGCGTCAGGCGGGGCAGGCGTGACCTCGGCGACGGAGGCATCCGGAACCGGCGCCTTTTCGGCCGCAGGCTTTTCAACCCGCGGCTTTTCGACGGGCGGTGGCGGCACCTCGGGCGGGGGCGGGGCCAGCGCGGGGGTTGCGACCGGCTCGGGCTGGGAGGCGGCAACGACCGGGAGCGGCAGGCGCATCCCGAAGCCCCAGGCGGCGGCCAGCACGGCGAGGGTGGTGAACAAAGCGGCGAGCACTGCCGGAGCGACGACGGACTGCTTCCGCCGGCCAGTTTCGTTCAAGCGCCGCTGGCCGTCCTCGAACCGGTCGAGCATCTCCAGCGATTGCTGGTGCGTCGCCTCCAGGCGCGCCTGCGCCTTCCCGAGCTGCGCGACCTGCCCCTCGAGCTGGTGCAGCTTTTCGATCAAGCGCGCCAGTGCCTCCTTCTCCGGAGGCGGGCGCGAGAAACGCATCCGCAGCGCGGAGAGGATGTTTCGCTCTCCCTCGGAAGGCGGCCGGGGCTGCACCACCTCGACGGCGTCGTACAGCTGCTTCAGATCGCCGAACCGGGCACGCCGGTCCGGCGCCAGGGCGATGCGGACGACGTCTCCAAGCGCGCCCGACAGCTCCGGACCCGGGGCCTGCCCCGGCTGTGGAGCCAGCTTGCCGGTGAGCAGTTCGTACCCGAGCGCGCCGGCGGCGTAGACCTGCACGCGCGAGTCCGTCCGCGGTGGCGCATCGGCGGCGAGCAGCTCGGGCGCGAGATACCCCGGTTCCGCTTCCGGGGCGTGCTCGTCGAAGGCCTCGACGTGCAGCCCTCCCGCCTCGTCGATCTGCACGAGCCTTCCGCGCAGGGTCGAGCCGTGCGCCGCCGCCAGCCGGATGGCCGCCGCGAACAGCACGGCGGCCTCGTTGTAGGGCAGCCGGTGCCCGGCGGCGCGCGCCTTCTCCAGGATCTCGTGGACGTTCATCATCCCGCGGGCGAACTGTACCGCATCCACCGGCGGACGCAGCCATCCTGTCGCGTCAGTAGCCGACGCCCAGTTTTTCGGCCTTGGCCCGCACGCCGCGGGCGATCTCGGCGTCGAGATTGTTCTTCGCCGGCGCCTCCATCGATACCTCGGCCGGTGGCGCCGCGGCCGCGCGCACCTTGCCTTCCTTCGCCAGCGCCTCCCCGCCCTTCTTCCATTCGGAGTCGGCCAACTCGCGATCGGCGACCCAGGTCCTTCCGCCCTCGCTCAGCACGCTGTACTTGCGCCCGTCGGCGGCGCGCGCCACCCGGGTGTAGGTGAGGTGCATCATCTGCCCGTCCGCCATGCGCGCGATCTTCTCGAACACGCGCTCGCCAGCGGGCGAAAGGCCCGAGCAGGCGATGACGCTGATGGTGATCCCCTTCTCCGCCGCCTCCGACGCGACCTTCCGCCAGTCCTTTCCGTCCCGATACTGCTGCGGACCGGCGTCGCCGATGAGGAAGATCATGCGCGCGGTCTCCTTGGAGAAGTCCCACTGCAGCTCGTGCACGGCGGCATGGAGCCCTTCCGCGACGGCTTCGGGCTCGTCGCCGCCCCCCTCGGCGGACAGGCTGCGCAACGTCTTCTGGACGTCCGCGATCTCGCGCGAGAAGGGAAACGCCTTCGTGACGTAGGCGTCCCCGCGGTCGCGGAACGCCACGATCCCGAATCTCACGTCGGGCCGAGGCTGCCCGGCCGACACATTCCGCGCGATCTCGACGATCTTCTCCTTCACCACGTCGATCTCATCGCCCATCGATCCGGTGGTATCGAGCGCAAACGCCACATCGATCCGCGGCACATTCGCCGCCGCAACCAGCAGCAGGACAGCAACCATGGCAGACCTCCGGCCTAGGAGAACGCCGCTGGCGGAAAAGGGATCTGTGGCTTCCTTTCAAACGCCCAGCACGCCGAGCACGCCGAGTTTTCTGTGTTTCATGTACCTGCAAACAAAGGACTCTTCCTCGGCGTGCTCGGCGTTTGATCTGCAGCATGGTTGATGCGGTGCAGTGTTGACTGTGGGCGCGGGCAGGTTAGGTTCAGTCCAGAGGCGTGAGGCATGGTGCCCACGCCTGAGTCCCCGCCGGGAGCGGATGAGCCCCGGCGAGTTGGAGGAAGCAATGCACCCAGGCATGATGTGGTGGTGGAAGAACGCGCGCAGGCACGGCTGCGGAGACGGCGAAGGCGCGCACGCAGGTGAAGGCGGACCGGGCTGGCAGGCGGGTCCGTGGCGCGGCTCTGGAGAGGACTTCGGCGCCGGCGCTTTCGGGGTCCGCAGGCCGCTCCGGTTCCTCGCCTACAAGCTGAACCTGAGCGAAGAGCAGGTCGCCCAGCTCGCCAAGGTCCTCGACGAGCTGAAGACCGAGCGCGCCCAGGCCGCAGTGGACGATCGCCGGACGGTGGCGGCCTTCGCCGACGCCATCGGGCTGGAGACGTTCGCTGAGGCGCGCGCGCGCGAGGGCGGCGACCTCCGTGTCAAGAGCGCGGAACGGCTCCGCGATGCGGTGGTGACGGCGCTCGGCAAGATCCACGCCGTGCTGGATTCAGGGCAGCGGGCTCAGCTCGCCTACCTGATCCGCACCGGCGTCCTGTCGATCTGACCGAGGCTCTACCCGGGCGCTCCGCGCTGGAGCGCCCGGTCCTCACTTGAGGATGTCGTTCTGGTACCCGCCCGAGGCCGCGACGGCATCGGCGACGTGCTGGATGGCCTCGTCGTTGTTGTGCCCGGTGCTCGCGCGCAGGTTGCTGCGGACCCGGGTGCGGGCGTCCGAGTAGAACGTGTACGTCATCGAGATCTCGTCCTTGGATTTCTCCAGGCCACGCTGCTCGATGATCCGGCTGGTGCGCGCCAGGGTGGCCGAGAGCGCCAGCACGTCGATGGCGATGTCGGCGATGCGGCTGACCTGGAGCTGCTGCTCGACGATGTTGCGCCCGTGCTTGCGCAGCGACGTCTCGCAGAGACCGGCCAGCGACTGCACCGCGTCCTCCAGGTAGATCACCTGCTCCTGAAGCGCCGGGTGCGCCTTGCTGATCTGCGGCGTGCGGCCGTACGGGACCGCCTGCATCGGCACCGTCTGCCGCGCTTTCCGCACCGCGTAATCGCGCAGCAGGCCGAATCCCTTGATCGGGTCCTTGAGCGAGTTCGACAGGTCCCTTCCCAAGCCCTTGAGGTACTCGCCCGGCTTCTGCAGTCCGGTCAGCCCGATGTACTGGCGCAGGATCTCGTTCGTTCCCTCGAAGATCCGGTTGATCCGCGAGTCGCGCACGGCCTGCTCGTAGGGCTGCTCGCGCATGTAGCCCATTCCGCCCGCGATCTGCAGCGCCTCGTCGGCAGCGTTCCAGACCGCCTCGGAGTTGAAGACCTTGGTCGCCGCCCCCTCCACCGAGTAGTCCACGCCGCCGCGATCGATGGTCGCGGCGACGAAGTAGCAGAGCGATTCGCTGACATAGAGGTTGGTCGCCATCCGCCCGAGCTTCTCCTTGATCTTCCCGAAGCTCACGAGCGGACGGCCGAACTGCTTCCGCTCGGTGGCGTGCGCCACGGCGAGCTCGAGCAGCCGCCTCTGTCCTCCCACCGCGCCCGCTCCCAGCCCGGTGCGGCCGTGGTTGAGGATGCTCATCGCCACCTTGAAGCCCTTGCCCTCCTCGCCCAGCACGTTCGCGGCGGGCACGCGGACGTTGTCGAAATACACCGCGGTCGTATTCGAGGCGCGGATTCCCATCTTGTCCTCGTGCGGGCCGCTGGTCACGCCGCCGAGATCGCGGGTGACGACGAAGGCGGTGATCTTTCCCTTCTGATCCCCCGTGTCGGGCGTGGTCTTGGCGAACACGGTGTAGAAATCGGCGATGCCTCCGTTCGTGATCCACAGCTTCTGGCCGTTGAGGATGTAGAAGTCGCCTTCGCGGCGCGCGCTGGTCTTGATCGAGAACGCGTCCGAGCCGCTTCCGGGCTCGGTCAGGCAGAAGGCGGCGATCATCTCGCCGCTCCCGAGCTTGGGGAGGAACCGGCGCTTCTGCTCCGCGGTCCCGAACAGGAGCAGGCCCTTGAGCCCGATGCTGGAGTGTGCGCCGAGCGTCACCGCAATCGACGCGTCCCATGAGGCGACCTGCTGCATCACCCGCGCGTAGCCGGTGTTGGAAAGCCCCAGCCCGCCGTGCTCTTCGGGAACGATCATCCCGAAGAGTCCCATCTCCTTGAGCGACTGGAGCAGCTCAGGTGGAAATTCGCCCACCCGGTCCAGCTTGCGGGTATCGATTTCGGCCATGTACTTGTCGATGGTCTCGCAGATCGGCTGCACCAACTCGGCCTGATCGCGCGGCATCTCCGGGTACGGGAACAGCTGGTCCTCGAGGATGTCCCCAAAGAACAGGGACTTGCCGAACGAGGCATTCGGATCGAAGGGCATCCCGAGAGTTTAACGCACCGCGCGATGTGGGGACACCATACGCAATGCATCGTGCCAACGCGGTTGGCACGGTGCATTGCGTATGGTGTCCCCGATCAGCCGTATGGTGCCCCGATCAGCGCAGCGCCTCGGCGACGATGGCCTTGGCCTCGTCGACGATGCGCTGGAGATGCGACTGGTCCCGGAAGCTCTCGGCGTAGACTTTGTAGACGTCTTCGGTGCCCGATGGACGGGCGGCAAACCAGCCGTTCTCCGCGACGACCTTCAGGCCGCCGATCTCCGCCCCGTTTCCCGGCGCCCGCACCAGCTTCGCAACGATCTTCTCTCCAGCCAGCGTCTCGGCGCGCACCGCTTCTGGAGACAGCTTCTTGAGGGCAGCCTTCTGCGCGGGCGTGGCCGGCGCGTCGATGCGCGTGTACACCGGCCGGCCCAACTCGGCGGACAGCTCCTGGTAGAGCACGCCGGGATCCTTGCCGGTCTGCCCCAGCATCTCCGCCGCCAGCAGATCCATGATGATGCCGTCCTTGTCCGTGGCCCAGACGCTGCCGTCGCGGCGCAGGAACGACGCTCCGGCGCTCTCCTCACCGCCGAACCCGAGCGAGCCGTCGAGGAGCCCGTCGACGAACCACTTGAACCCCACCGGCACCTCGCGGAGCGTGCGCCCGATCTTCTTCGCCACGCGATCGATCAGCGCCGAGGACACCAGCGTCTTGCCCACCGCTGCTCGCGCAGGCCACTTCCGCCGCGTGAACAGGTACTGGATGGCGACCGCCAGGTAGTGGTTGGGATTCATCAGCCCCATGCTGGGCGTCACGATCCCGTGCCGATCCGAGTCGGTGTCGTTTCCGAAGGCAAGATCGTATTCGTCCTTGAGTCCCACCAGCTTCGCCATCGCGTACGGCGAAGAGCAGTCCATCCGGATCTTGCCGTCGTGGTCCAGCGTCATGAACGCGAAGGTGGGATCGACCGTGCGGTTCACCACCGTGATGTCGAGGCCGTACTCCGCCGCGATCGGGTCCCAGTAGTCCAGGTTCGCTCCCCCGAGCGGATCGGCCCCGAGGTGCAGCCCGCGCGCCGGCTCGAGGTCGACCACGTTCCCGAGGTCCCGCACGTACGGCGCGATGAAGTCGTGCTCCTCCCGCGTCCCCGAGCGGCCCGTGCGCGCGATCGAATCCGGCTTGCCCAGGAGCTCGTTGGCGCGCTTCTCGATCCAGCCGGTCGCCGCGGTGTCGGCGGGCCCGCCGTTCGGTGGGTTGTACTTGATTCCGCCGTCCTCCGGCGGGTTGTGCGAAGGCGTGATCACGATGCCGTCGGCGAATCCGCCCGAGCGGCCCCGGTTGTAGGTGAGGATGGCATGCGAGATCACGGGCGTGGGCGTAGCCCGCCGCGACCAGAGCACGTACACGCCGTTCGTCGAGAGCACGTCGAGCGACGTGTCTTGCGCCGGGACCGACAGCGCATGGGTGTCCTTGCCCAGGTACAGCGGTCCGGTCGTGCCTTGCGCCTTGCGGTACTCGCAGACCGACTGCGTCACGGCCAGGATGTGCGCCTCGTTGAACGCGCGCCTCAACGAGGAGCCGCGATGGCCGCTGGTTCCGAACGCGACCCGCTGCTGCGGGTCCGAGGGGTCGGGTCGCTCGTCGAAGTACAGCCGGAGAAGCTTCTCCACGTCGACGAGCACTTCGCGGGGCGCCGGTTTGCCTGCCAGTGGGTGGGCCATGGGCCCGATTCTACTCCCTCAGAACCTGACTGCCACGGCGAGGGCTGGCCCCTGCGCGGCGATGGTCATGCGCGGCTGTCGCGGATCTTGCCCAGCTCCTCCGCCACCTCGCGGCAGCTCTGGTAGCGCCGCGCGGGGTCCTTGGCCAGCAGACGCAGGATCATGCCGTCCAGCTCGGCGGGAAGACGAGGATTGTGTTGCCGCGGCGGCACGGGCGGGTTGTTCACCTGCATCATCAGCAAGGGCACGAGCTCGGCGTGGAAGAACGGCACCTGACCGGTGAACATCTCGTAAGCGCAGACGCCCAGCGCATAGATGTCGGTGAGCCGGGTCACGGAGCTGAAGTTTCCGATCTGCTCGGGCGACATGTACAGCGGCGTGCCCGCGATCGAGCCGGCCACGGTCACGCCCGGAGTCTCGTACTGCTTGGCGATGCCGAAATCCATCACCTTGAGCACGCCGTCCTCGGTGACGAAGAAGTTGTCCGGCTTGACGTCGCGGTGCACCACTCCGGCGTCGTGCGCGGCCTGCAGGCCATGGCACGCCTGCATCAGGTAGCCGAGGGCCGTGCGGAACTCGATCGGCTGCCGCATCTGCTCCTTCAGGCTCTTGCCCACCAGGAGCTCCATGCTGATGTAGCGGTGCCCCTGGTGCGCTCCGATGTCGTAGAGGCGGATGATGTTGGGGTGGATGAGCTGGCGCGAGAGCTTTAGCTCCTGCTTGAAGCGGGCCACCAGGACGTCCGAGGACTGCGCCACGTCGAACACCTTGAGCGCGACGCTCTCCTCCAGCTCGAGATCGAAGGCGCGGAACACGGACGCCATCCCGCCCTGCCCGATCTTCGCTTCCAGCCGGTACCGTCCAGCGATCGTGCTCCCCACCTCGAACTTCTCGTCCGGACGGTCCTCCACGACCTCCGCCTCCGCCAGCGCTTCGTTCCTGGTGGCGACGGCTCCCGCAGCGACCGGTCCGGTGACGCGTTTCACCAGCTCGGGACCGCTGCGGAGCACGGTGGAAGAATCGCCTCCGGGCAGGTCCGGCAGCTCGCCGAGATCCGGCAGCGAGGGGGTGCGCTTCTTGTGCAGATCCGAATTGGAAAGCACCTGCCGCGCTACCATCGCCGAGGGCCGGAGCTGCTCTTCCAGCCGCGCCAGCCGCTCCGTGGCGCCGGCGTACGACGGCTGCACCGCGAGGACCTTCTGCAGCGCTTCGCGGGCGTTTTCGGGAAAGCCGTTCGCCTCGTAGAGCGCAGCGAGCAGATCGAAGACCTGCAGCTCCGCCGTGTTCCGTGGGCCGCTCCGCACGTACGGGCCGACGAAGTGCTCGAAGCGGAAGTCGAGCACGTTCAGGTTGGTGGCGACACGAACCGCCATCGCCGCGGCCACGCGGTACTGCGGGTCCCCGTCAGGAACGCGGCAGAGGTTCTCGAGCGCCTTCCCGGTATCGCCCAGCTCCAGATACGCCTGTGCCGCTTCGAACGGGACGCCCGCGTCGGCGTAGAGCTGCGCGGCGTCGGCGGTCCGTCCCAGCGCCTTGGCCACTCGCGCACCCTCGGCGAACCGCTTGAGCTGCATGTACGACTGCAGCGCGGCCTCCAGCTTGCCCTGCGCCTCCAGCTTCTGCGCGGTCACCATCGATACCGCCTGCCCGCCCACCGCGGTCGCCTTCGCCGGCGCAAGCAGCGGACCGGTCTCGAACTGGCCCGGCCTCATCGCCGCGAGCTTCGCCGCGCCCACGGCGTCGCCGGCCTTCTGGAGCAGCTCGACCGCGCGCTGCTGCTCGCCCAGCGCCAGGAACAGTTGCACGGCATCCTGGTTGTCGCCGGCGCGCCCGAGGAAGATGGCGGCCATCAGCGCGCGCTTCTTCCCCGCCGGATCGAGCCGGCCCGCTTGGGCCGGCGCCACCCCGAGGCTGTCGATCAGGAGCTGGGCGGCATCGCGGGGGCGGCGGAGCATGCCCAGCACGCGCGCCGATTCCTCCACCGCGCCTGCCTCCCGGAAGAGCTTCGCGGCCGCGTCGCCCTGTCCCGCCTTCTCCAGGCTGCGTGCGCGCTCCAGCGCCTTGTCGCGGGCCTTGGCGTCCATCAGTCCTCGGGCAGCTCGGCAGCGAGCCGCTTGAGCGACTCGGGCTGGTTGGCGAACTTGAGCGCTTCGTCGATGGTGATTTCGCCCTGCTTGAGCAGCTTGAAGAGGCAGGCGTCCAGGCTCTGCATGCCGCTGCCGTCGTTCGACGAGGTGTCGAGGTATCCGTCGATCTGGAAGGTCTTGTTTTCGCGGATCAGGTTCGAGATCGCGTAGTTCTGCAGCAGCACTTCCATCACCGCCACCCGCCCTTCGCCGCTGGCGTGCTTGGCCAGGTGCTGGGAGACCACTCCGCGCAGGAGCACCGAGAGCGTGCTGCGCACCTGGTCGCGGCTCTCCTCCGGGATCACGTCGATGATGCGGTCGAGCGCCTTGGAGGCACTGTTCGAGTGCAGGGTGCCGATCACCAACACGCCGGTCTCCGCCGCGGCGATGGCGAGATGGATGGTCTCCAGGTCGCGCATCTCGCCCACCACCAGCACGTCGGGGCTTTCGCGCAGGGCGGACCGGAGCGCGCCGGCGAACGACTCGGCGTGCTTGCCGACCTGCCGCTGGGTGATGGCGCCCTTGATGGGCTGGTGGAGGAACTCGATCGGATCCTCGATGCTGATCACGTGGCGCTGCGAGCTCTTGTTGATCTCGTCGACCATCGCCGCGAGCGAGGTGCTCTTGCCGGAGCCGGTGGGCCCCGTGACCAGCACCAGGCCGTTGCCGAGCTGGGTCAGGCGCTTCACCGCGGGCGGCAGCCGCAGCTCCTCCAGCGTCGGGACCTTGTTCGGGATCACGCGGAACACCGCGCCCAGGCCCTGCGACTGCACGAAGATGTTCGCCCGGAACCGCGCCACGCCCTCGATCGAGTAGACGAAATCCGTCTCCTGCGTCTTTTCGAACTGAGCCTGCTGCTCGTCGCCGAGGAGCTCGAGGAGGAAACGGCTCGTCTCCACTTCCGAGAGGACCCGGAAGGGGAGCGGCATCAGCTCTCCCTCGTGGCGGATGATGGGGACGTTCCCGGCGTGGAAGTGCAGGTCGCTTGCGCCCTGCTCGGCGACCAGGCGAAGGAAGGAATCGATGCGGGCCATCTAGGCCTTCCTCACGCCGCCGGCCACGGGGTTGCGCTGCGCGGGTTGCGCCGCAGCGCGCGGCGCGGGCTGCGCCGGGGCGGGCGAAGGCGCGGCCGCGCCGGCCTTGAAGGTGGGCACCCGCTTTTGCTGCGCGGCCTTTTCCTCCTCCTCGACCAGCGGCTCGAAATCCTTCTTGCTCACCGCCTTCACGTACGCGTCGGCGGCGCTGATCTTCCCGTCCTTCGCCAGCCTCATGAGATCCGTGTCCATCAGCTGCATGCCCTGCTCGCGGGAGGTCGAGATCACCGAAGGCAGCTGGAACGCCTTCCCCTTGCGGATCAGGTTGGAGACCGCCTCGTTGTTGACCATCAGCTCCACCGCGAGCACGCGGCCCGGTCCGCTCTTCTCCTTCATCAAGTACTGGCAGATCACCGCGCGCAGAGAATCGGCCAGGGTCGAGCGGACCTGTTGCTGCTGGCCGGGCGGAAAGGCGCTGACGATGCGGTCCACCGTGGTGGCCGCCGAGACGGTATGCACCGTCCCGAACACCAGGTGTCCGGTCTCCGCGGCCACGACCGTGAACTCGATGGTCGGCAGGTCGCGCATCTCGCCCACCAGGATGACGTTCGGGTCCTCGCGCAAGGTCGACCGGAGCGCCGCGGCGAAGCTCCGCGTGTGCGTGCCGACTTCGCGCTGGTTGACGAGGCTCTGCTTGCGCTTGTGGACCACCTCGATGGGATCCTCGAGCGAGATGATGTGCCGCGAAGAAGTCCGGTTGATGTAGTCGATCAGCGCGGCGAGAGTGGTGGACTTGCCCGAGCCGGTGGGGCCTCCCACCAGCACCAGGCCGTTCTTGAGATCCCCGAAGGTCCGCACCAGCGGAGGGAGGCCCAGCTTCTCGAATTCCGGGAGCTGGCCGCGGATGCGCCGGAACACGCCGGACAGCCCGCCCAGCTGGTTGAAGACGTTGGCCCGGAAGCGCAGGCCCTCGCTCTTCACCTCGTGCGAGTAGTCGACGTCCTGGAGCGCTTGCAGCGCCATCACCTGCTCGGTGGAAAGGTGCGGCAGGATCAGCGCCTTGATCGCGTCCTCGTCGAGCTTGCCAGAGGTGAGCGGCGTCACCCGTCCTACCTTCTTCATGAACACCGGTCTCCCCGAGGCGATGATCAGGTCGTCGCCCTCCTGCTGCGCGATTTGCACCAGGAGGCGGTCGAGGAGCGGGACCGCGTGCGCTGCCTGCCCCTGGGCAGTGACGCGCCATTTGGCGATGGCATCGCGCGCGAGGGCCCGGACCTTGAGGTTCGGGTCGTCGTGCAGTTTGGCGACTGCGGCTGCGTGATCGCTGCAGTCGAACTTCTGCAAGAACTTCACCGCTAGAAACCGCACGTCGGCGCTGTCCGAGCTGCAGAGCGGGGCGACCTGGGCCGCCGCGGTGTTGGCACCCATGTCGATGAGCGCCTGGATGCACACCGGCTGCAGATCGGGCTCGCTCGCCATGATGTGGGCCAGGTAGGGGACGGCCCGCGCGTCGTTGATCGCGGCCACGGCCTCGATGGCGGTCTCCCTCACCCACCAGTCCGCGTCCTGGGTCGCGGTCTGCACCAGCGACTTCAGCCCCTTCGGGTCCTTCAGGCGCCCGAGCACGGTGACCGCGAATCGACGGATGACGTCCCGGGGATCGGCCAGCAACTGCACGATGTGCGCGGTCAGCCGCTGGCCGCCGAACTCGACCAGCGCGTCCATCACCCGCTCGCGAACCCACCAGTCCTCGTCGCGCAGGACGCCCATCAACTTGGGCCAGAGCTGCTGGTCGGGATCGGGCACGCTGCGGATGATCTCGGTGGCCATGCGCCGGACGTTCACGTCGCGGCTCCGGAGCAGCCAGATCACCGTGCGCGAGACGTCCAGCTTGCCTTCGATCGAAAGCTGCTTGAGGACCTCCGCTGCCCGGTTGCGCACCGGAATCTGCTTGTGCGCGAGGGCCTCGACCAGGGGCGGCAGCACCGCGTCGGTCGCGATCGCCTCGAGGACCCCGAGCACCGCCAGCCGGATGGCGCGCGGCCCCGCCCGCATCTTGCGCTCCAGCGTCGCCATCACGCGGGCCGAGCTGAAACGGCGCAGGCCGTCCACGGCCGCCTTCACCATCCCCACCGTATCGGAGTCGAGGAAGATGCCGACGTACTCGAACCAGTCGTCCTCGGTGGACAGCGCCGAGAAGGAGAGGATGGCCTGGATCACCACCGGCTCCTGCTCCTTTTGCGCGTCGAGCAGCGGGGCCAGCGCCTTGAGCGCCGCGGCGGGGTCCTTCGCCATCAACGCCGCGTTGCCCAGATGCTTCACCGCGTGGAGCTTTTCCGCCGGCGTCCCTACCTGGAGCGCGGCTTGCAGCGCTGGGATCGCCTGGTGCTTCGCGAATCCGACGATGACGTCCAGCGCTTCGACTCGGCCCGCAAAGTTGGGCTCCCCGGCAGCCCGGGTGAGCAGGTCGTACAGGGTGCGCGTACCGCCGAGCTGCTGCAGCGTCCGCGCAACGGTGGCGCGAAGTCCGGTGTCGCTCGAGCGCAGGTGATCGACCAGGCCGGCATGGTCGGTCGGGCTGTTCACCTTGGGCAAGAGCGCCGCCAGGGTGCTGCGCAGCGCGGGCTCCGCCCCTTTCAGCGCTTTCACGAACGGCCCGAACAGGGCCTTGTCCGGGTTCATGTCGATCAGCCGCCCGAACACCACCAGCCGTGCGCGATGCTGGTTGCCATCCGCCGTCTTGGCGGAGACGATGTCGAGGATCTTCAGGAGCTCGGACGCCTCGGGCGCCTCCACCGAATCGATGAAAGCGTCGATCTCGTCGGGATCCTTCCACGACGCAGCCTTGAACTGGTTGAGCAGGTCCTTTCCGGCGATCATCGTCGCTCGCCAGCTTAGCATCGGGGGGCAAATTCGCCTGTTTATCTGCCCGTGTAGGAGGCCGCCCCACCTGTTGGCGGAAG
>DATBZA010000166.1:0-8295 GCA_036513415.1 Myxococcales bacterium
CGGCAGCGGCCCGCCGCTGCTCCCGCCTGCGCCGCCAGAGGGTGATGGCGGGAAGCGCGAGGAAGAAGATGGCGAGGACGGTGATGGCAGCCGCGATCGGCCGGCGGAAGAAGATCAGCAGGGTACCCTGGGACATGATCAGGCTCTGCCGCAACGCGTTCTCGGCGAAGTCGCCCAGGACCAGGGCCAGAACCAGCGGAGCGAGCGGGTAGTCCAGCTTCTTGAACACGTACCCGACGACCCCGAAGATGATCATGTACCAGATGTCGATCATGTTGTTGTGGACGGCGTACGCGCCGATGGCGCAGATGACGACGATGAACGGCGTCAGGATCGCGAACGGCAGCCGCAGGATGGCGGCGAAGAACGGCACGAACGCCAGCACCATCAGCACGCCGATGATGTTGCCGGTATACATGCTCGCGATCAGGCCCCAGACGAAGTCGGGCTGTTCCTTGAAGAGCATCGGGCCCGGCTGCAGGCCCCAGATGATCAGGCCGCCGAACATGACCGCCGCGGTGGGCGATCCGGGGATCCCCAGCGTGATCATCGGCAGCATGGCCGCGACGCCCGCGGCATGCGCAGCGGTCTCGGGAGCCACCACGCCCTCGAGCTCGCCTTTGCCGAAGCGCTCCGGATGCTTGGAGGCGCGCTTGGCGAACGCGTAGGCCATGAAGGACGCAGGCGTGGCGCCGCCGGGCTTGAAGCCCATCCAGAAGCCGATGATGCAGCTGCGCAGGAACGTGCGCCAGTACCGGCCCATCGTCTTCCAGGTCTCGAAGACAACCTTCAAGTTCATCTTGGTCCGTGCTCCATCGAACTTGAGCCCTTCCTCCACGCTCACCAGGATCTCGCCGATCCCGAAGAGCCCGATCACCGCCACGATGAAGTCGAACCCCGACATCAGCGGCGTGAGCCCGAACGTCATCCTCAGCTGCCCGGTGACGATGTCGAGCCCCACCGCCGCGAGGATGAGACCCACCACGATGGAGATGAACGACTTGACCGGGTCTCCACCGCCGAGCCCGACGAAGCTGGAGAACGTCAGAGCCTGGATGGCGAAGAACTCGGGCGGTCCGAAGTGCAGCGCAACGTCCGCCAGGAGCGGGGCGAAGAAGGTGATGAGCAGGGTGGCGAAGAGCGCCCCGATGAAGGACGAGGTGAACGCGGCGGTCAACGCCTGGGCCCCCTTGCCCTGCCTGGCCAGCGGGTAGCCGTCGAAGGTCGTCGCCACCGACCAAGGCTCGCCCGGGATGTTGAAGAGCACCGACGTGATCGCGCCCCCGAACAGCGCGCCCCAGTAGAGCGAGGTGAGCAGGATGATCGCCGACGTCGGCGGCATGCGGAACGTCAGCGGGAGCAGGATGGCCACGCCGTTCGCGCCGCCCAGCCCGGGAAGCACGCCGATGATGGTGCCGAGCGTGATCCCCACCACCGCCACGAGCAGGTTGAACGGCGTGATCGCGATGTGGAAGCCGAGGACGATGTTCTCGAAGCCCATCTCAGTAACCCAGCCAGGCTTCGAGCGGTCCCTTCGGCAGGGGGACCAGGAACCACCGCTCGAAGATGACGAACGTCACCACCGGGAGCGACACCGCGAGACCGAGGGCGGTGGTCCAGGAATGGTGCCCGACCCGGCGCACGTAGAAGCCGAGGTAGAGCGCGGACGCCACGTAGAGACCGAGGAACTGCGTGACCAGCACCATGGTCGCCGCGGGCCCGATCACCGTGAGCACCGAGCGAAACTGCTCGCGGGTGACGAAGGGCTGGTCGGAGTGCCTGCGCAGCGCGCGGATGACGACGGCCATGCCGTGCCCGATCAGGATGACGGCCAGCCAGAAGGGAAAGAACCCGCTCTGCGGGCCGTCCGGTCCCCAGCGGAACCCGAGCCGGACGGCCTCGACCAGCACGATCGCGCCCAGCAAGGTGAGCAGCGACGCCGTGATGATGTCCGCGGTGCGCATCCGGTTACTTGGGGAGCAGTCCGCCCTTCGCCATCAGGTCCTTGTGCAGCTTTTCGTTCTCTTCCACCCACGTGGCGTACTCGGCGCCGGTGGCGAAGGCAGGCTTGAGCGCTCCGTCCTCGAGGTACTTCTTGAACTCGGGCGTCTCGTAGACCTTCTTGAGGAAACCCTCGTACCAATCCACCGCGTCCTTCGGCATGCCCGGGGGGCCGAAGACGCCGCGCAGCATCTGGTACTGGATGTCCACCCCGAGGGCCTCCTTCACCGTCGGAATCTCCTTCCAGGGCGCATCGGGGATCCGATTGGCGTCGAACACCGCGAGCGGGCGGACGCGCTCGGCCTTCCAGTGGCTCACGCACTCGATCGGGTTGTTCACGGTCGAATCGACGTGCTTGCCGACCAGGTTGACGCACACTTCGCCCCCGCCCTTGAACGGAACGTAGGTGAACTTCACGCCCAGCGCGTGCTCGAGCTGCACGGTGATGATCTGGTCCTCCTGCTTCGAGCCGGTGCCGCCCATCTTCATCCGGTTTTCTCCGCCCGATCGTTCCTTGACCACGGCCAGGTAATCCTTCGCGGTCTTGTAAGGCGTCTCGGCGTTCACCCAGAGGATGAAGCGGTCGAGGGCCATGCGCGCGACCGGCGTCAAGTCCCTCCAATTGAACGGGGTGCCCTGCGCCAGCGGAGTGGTGAACAGGTTCGAGAGCGTGATGATGATCGTGTGCGGGTCGCCTTTCTTCTCCTTGACGTAGAGGAAGCCCTCCGCGCCCGCCCCGCCCGACTTGTTGACCGCGATGAGCGGCTGCGGCGAAAGCTTGTGCTTCTCGGCGATCCCGCTGATCAGCCGCGCCATCTGGTCCGCGCCTCCGCCCGTGCCGGCGGGGATGACGAACTCGACGGGTCGGGTCGGCTCCCACGCCAGCAGCGGCCGCGGGTAGAGCACGACAGCGCCTGCGATCACCGAGAGGCCGAGAGAAAAGAGAGCTCGTCCAATCGACGCCCCGTGCGCCATGATGTCCTCCGAAAGCCGGACCGACTCAGGCCGGAGGCACATCCTCCTCGATCTGCTCCAGGAAGGGAATCACCCCCCTGGACGAACGATAGGTCCCAAGCCGGACCGACTCAAGCCGGAGGCTTGTCCTGGTCCAGCTGCTGGCGGAACGGAATGACGCCGGGGATGAGCCACCGGGTCCACATCTCGTCGACCTTGGACTGGAAGTACGCGATGTCGTCGTCGGTGAAATGCGCGAAGCGGCCCTGCCGGAGCAGGTAGTCGCGCATCGGGAGACGCTTGAGGCGGCCGTCGGAGATGTCGCGCGTCTTCCCGATCAGCCGCAGCACGCCGTTCTCTACTTCATAGAGTGGCCAGAGGCCCGTGAGCACCGCCAGCTCGCCCAGCTCGTGCGACTGCATGGGGTCGTAGTCCCAGCCCTTGGGGCAGGGATCGAGCGAGTGGATGAAGGTGGGCCCGCCGATGGACAGCGCCTTGCGTACGGCGTTCATCGCCAGCACCGGATACGACATGTCCACGGTCGCGACGTATTTGCACTCAGGGTGTCCCGCCGCCATCATCCCGGCCATGTTCTTCTTCCAGCGGTGATGCATGATGCGCTTCTTGGTCCCGGGGGGACTGAACGTGGTGTGCGCGCCCCAGGGGGTCGAGCCGCTGAGCTGGATGTCGGTGTTCGCGTACGACTCGTTGTCGTACATGAGGATCAGGCAGTTGTAGTCCGGATGGGTGAGCGTGGCGGAGATGGCGGAGATGCCCATGTCCGCGCCGCCGCCGTCGCCGCAGAAGGCGATCACGTTGATGGGCTCGTCCTTCATCTTGCCCTTGCGCATCAGCGCCTTGAGCGCCGCCGCCGCCCCCAGCGCGGCGGAGCCCGAGGAGCCGAGCTGCGTGTGCATCCAGGGCACGACCCAGCTCGTCGAGTAGTACGTCGTGTTGGCGACGTACATGCACCCGGTGCTTCCGAGCACGATGGTGCGCGGCCCCGCCGCCTTCACCATCATCTTCATCACCAGCGCCGACTCGCAGCCCTGACAGGTGCGGTGGCCGGAGGTGAAGTACTCCTCGACGGGCAGCTTCTTCACGCCCTTGAACGGGTCGAGGTGCTGGGTGGGACGAAGCTGGACGAGATCCGCGAGCTCCTGCTGATTGATGGCCATGGTCTCTCCTCCTACTCGCGCAGGCCGATCCACTGCGTGGAAGGTTGCGGCTTTCCGGCCGCGGCGGCATACACGTTCTCGGTCATCTTCTTCACGTCGGGCAGCGTCACCTCGCGGCCTCCCAGGCCGCAGATGAAGGCGATCAGCGGCGGCCGGTTGGGGACCGGGTACAGCGCCGCGCGCACCTCGGTCGCCAGCACGCCGCTGGAGTAGGGCGCGCCGAGCGAGAAGTCGCGATCGATGATCCCCACCGCCTTGAACCGCGAGAGGCTCTGGGCAAGCTCCTCGGCGGCGAAGGGACGGAACCAGCGCACGCGCACGAACCCGACCTTCTTGCCTTCCTTTCGCATCTCGCGGATGGCGACCCGCACCGGGTTCGACAAGGTGCCCATCCCGACGAGCACCACGTCGGCGTCGTCGGTCATGTACTCCTCGAAGAACGGGTTCCCGTAATCGCGGCCGAAGATCTTCGCGAACTTCGCATAGGCCTCGCGAATGACTTGGGGCGATCGCTCCATCCCTGCCGCGGTCTGGCGGCGGATTTCCATCAGCCAGTCCTCATTCGCCTGGGGCGCGACCGTGATTGGATTGTCCGGATGGAGCAGCAGGTCGCCGCGGTCGTAGCGCGGCAAGAACTCGTCCACTTTCTCCTGGCTGGGGATCTTCACCAGCGCCTGCGAGTGGGTGAGGAACGCGCCGTCGCAGGAGATGGCGCAAGGCAGGAACACGCGCCGATCCTCGGCGACCTTGTAGGCGATCAACGCGGTGTCGAGCGCTTCCTGCGCATTGTCCACCCAGACCAGCTGCCAGCCCAGGTCGCGCACGGCGAGCGCGTCGTTGTGCTCGACACCGAAGGCGCCGGGGTCGTCCAACGCGCGGTTGCCCACCATGGCGATCATGGGGATGCGCAAGGCGGGCGTGACGGTGAGCGCTTCCATGGCGTACATCCAACCCACGCCGCTGGAGCCGCAGAACACCCGCGCCCCGCAGGCGCTGGCGTGCTTGACGATCTCGAACTGCGAGTGCTCGCCCTCGGCGATGATGTACTCGCAGTCCATCTCGCCGTTGGAGACGAGCTTGGCGATGTACTGCATGACGGTATCGTACGGCCGGATGGGATATCCGGTGATCACGTCCACGTCCGCCAGCTTGCAGGCCACCGCGATGGCCTCGCTGCCGGTGATCAGCGACATCTTCTCGGCTACGGGCTTCTTTGCCGGCGACTGCGCGATTGCCTCTGCCATGTCAGCCCTCTCTCAGCCCTGCCGGGCGAATTCGTTGGGGAGCTCTTCCTGGTACTGGCCGCGGTAGCGGAAGCCGTGCGACCGCTCCGGCCGATCCTTGATCCACGCCGCGAGATGCGTCTCGTACGCGGGCTTGTCCGCGCGAAAGGCCTGCCACTGGCTGGCGTTGTCCGTGAACTGCGCCTCGTTGACCATGGTGACGCAGTTGGGCACGGGGCAGACCGCCTCGCAGACGCCGCAGCCGCAGCACGCCTCGAGATTGGCGTCGTAGAGGCCGTCCGGCGTGACGTCGAAGCAGCTGTCCGGACACTGCAACCAGCAGAGGGTGCACTTGATGCACTTCTCGAAGTCGACCACCGGCCGCATGGTGCGTGTCGCCCACTTCTTGAAGACGGTGTTGCGAGCCGGCTGCCAGCCACCTTCCGCGCCGGTGATGGGGTCCTTCATCTGGGCGCCCAGCGGGATTGCCGGAATGGCGATGCCTTCTCGCATCTCGGTCCAGTTGGGCATGTCGAACTTGTAGGGCTCTTGTGGATTGCCCTGGTCGGGGGTGACCGTGACGGTGCTGACGCGTTCGAAGGCCCGCAGCGCCGAGGTCGCCTTGAGGTCGCTGTGCCACTCGTCGCGGATGGTCTCCTGCACGGAGCCGAGGCTGAACAGCTCCGGCAAGACGCGCGCCATTACACCCAGGATGCGGACGTCGGTGTGATCGTCCTTGTAGACCCAGAGGCCGGAGAAGCTCGGAGTTCCCTTGAGCACGGCCAGTTGGTACGGCGTCTCCTTCCGGTGCGCGTGGGGAATCAGCTGCTCGGGCTCCTTCAGCGAGGTGACGATCAGCGTGCCGCCAGGCTTGAGCAGCTTGTTGATCGGCTGCAGCCCGTACCAGGCCCAGGACTCCACGCCCTTGAAGAGGGTGTCGTCGACCACGATGCTGATGTCGACTTCCTTCGGCTCGTACTTGGCCTTCCCCTCCTCCAGCGTGATCTCGTCGCTGGCGACGATGGCGAAGTACTTGGCGGGGATGCCGTTGCGCTCCGGGCTGTCGCCGTACCGGCCGAAGGAGATGCCCGGTTTTCCTTCCTTGTGCGCTGCCAGCACGATGGCGCGGCTGATGTTGGCCGCGAGCTTTTTCTGGAAGATTCCGCGATAGACGATTTCGACTGCGAAGAGACGGCCCATTTGCTTCTTCCTCCCGCTCAGAGCTGACGCATCACAACCTCTTCGATCTCCTTCAGGTGCCTGCGTACGGCGGCCTCCGCGGCCTTGGCGTCGCGCTTCTGCAGGGCGCGGAGGATTCGTCGATGGCCGTCGAACGAGCGCTGCGGCCGCCCCGGGACCTGGAGCGAGCGCGAGCGGCTCTCGCGCAACAAGTCCATCAGCACGTCGAGTACGCGGAGCACGACGCTGTTTCGCGCCGCCAGCGCGATGGCGTAGTGGAAGTCCGAGTCCTCGTCCATGGCCTGCTCCCCGTGGCGGAGCTTGGCCTCGTGGCGCGCGAGGATCGCGGCCATGTGCGCGATCTCTTCGGCAGTGGCGTTCTTCGCGGCGCGGGCGGCCAGGCCCGGCTCGATCATCCTGCGCACGTCCAGCAGCTCGGTGACCAGCTCCCGCTTGCGCGTCAGCACCAGCGAAAGGGGGACCACCAGCGCGTCCGCGGAGAGATCGCGCACCACCGTGCCGTGGCCCTGGCGCGGCTCGAGGATCCCCATCACCTCCAGCGTGCGCACCGCGTCGCGGATCGAGCTGCGGCCGACGCCCAGCTTCGCCACCAGCTCGCGCTCGGGAGGAAGCAGGTCGCCCGGCTTCAACGCGCCGTCGGAGATCAGGCGGCGGATCTGCTCGGCGACCTGTTCGTAGCGGCGGACCTTGCGGACCGTCTCGAACCCGGGGGCGATCGACGAAGCGCGGCCGGAGGGCATTGGTCTGACCTTTCGGAGGTCTGATCATCAGACCATTGAGGGAATGTCAAGGCGCCGGGCGTCAGCGGCGGGAGCGACGGGCCCAGCCCTGGCCCGCCAACGCCTCGTCGAGCAGCTTCGACACCGCACCCTCGTCGAGGGGGTCTTCCCCGCCGGCGACCGCCCTGGACCAGAGGAGCCGGCCGCTCGCGCGGTCGACCAGGTCGAGTTGCAACGCCGTGTGGGGTCCGGAGAAAAGGCCGCGATCCTCGACGGGGAAGTTCACCGCCTCCGCGAGCGGCGGAAGCTGCAGGGCGACTGCGGCCATCGGGCCAGGATCGGGTGGCGGAGGTTCCGCGACTTCATCGAGGTCCTCGAGCGCGGCATCGAATGCGAGCGGCGGCCCGGGGGCGCCCCAGGGATCGTCGGGGGGCGTCTCCGGCGCGAGGACCAAAGGTCGCGGGGGGATCCAGAACTGGAAGAAGAAGCCGACCTGGACGGGTGCCGGCCGATATGGACCCCGGAACGGCACGGCGTGCCCCACCGACGGCGGGCGGGGAGTCGCCGGCACGACGTGGGGTCTGACCGCCACCGGCGCAGACGCGTTCGGAGCGGGGGCCGCCTTCGCCGCGGCGGGAGACCCTTTGCCGCCCTTCACGGCCAGGAACAACGCCACCGCCGCCACCACGACGATGCCGACCACGATGCCCACCTTGGCCCAGGTCTGCTGGCTCCTCCGCTCCTCCGTCAGACCCACCGCGCGCTCCCGGACGAACAGCACCGCGTCGGTGGCACCGGCCGCGTTGGCGGGGACCTCCAAGCCGGCCAGCGCCATGGATAGCGCCGCCCGCGCCTGCGCATCCGCGGACGCGGCAACCGCCGGCGGCACCTCTTCGGAGCTCTCGAGCCACAGCTCGGTGATGGGCGGCGCGATCGTACCGGACGCATCGACCGGCTGTTCCGGGGCGGTCACCGGAACGCGCACGGTCGCGCAGCCGAAAGCGAGGAGCGTCCAGAGGG
>DATBZA010000167.1:0-14640 GCA_036513415.1 Myxococcales bacterium
GAGCCGGCCCGGCGGGTCGGTGCCCAGCAACAGGGGCCGCTCGCCGGCGTCCGCGCGCGCGCCAGCGTCCGCCCGCCCGCGCTTCGAGCGGGGGGCCGGGCTGACCTGGGCCATCACGAAGGCGATCATCATCGCGGGAACGATGCCGAACAGGCGCACCCAGGCAATCTAAGCCGATTCGCGCGGGCTGGGGGCCTCGATCGGGCGGGGCGCCTCCGCGCCTCCCGCGAACAGGTCGCTGACTCGCGCCGCGTCCGGACCCCGGTAGCGGAGGTCTTCCAGCGATTCTTGGAGGGGGACGTCCCGGCGCAACGTGGCCAGCTGGCGGTAGAGGAGCACGTCCGAAAGGCGCTCGCGCAGCGTCTGGAGCAACCGATCGGCTCCGCGGACCGATTGGGGCCACTCCCGGGCATCGAGCGGGATGTACTCGAGGTGCACGAATCGCCCGAGCAGAGCGGAGGCGGTGCGCTCTCCGAAACCCGGAAGGCCGGGAATCCCGTCCGCCTCGTCGCCGGTGAGCGCCAGGAAGTCCGGGATCGATTCCGGGCGGATCCCCCACCGCGCGAGCAGGGTCTGCTCGGTCAACACCCGCTTGCGGATGACGTCCACCTGCACGACATGGTCCGTCACCAGGCACTGGCCGAGGTCCTTGTCCGGGGTGAGGATGCGGACCTGCTCCACTTCCGCGCCGTAGCGCGCGGCCGCCGTGGCGAGCGCGTCGTCGGCCTCGAACTCCCGCATCGACCACACCACCGCGCCCACCGCGCGCACCGCGTCCTCCGCGGCGTCGAATTGCGCCCGCAGATCGGGAGGCACGCCTTCGTCCGACTTGTAGTAGTGAAACAGATCATTGCGGAATGAGCGGATCGGGTTGTCGAACGCGACCGCCACGTGCGTCACCTGCTCGACCGGATTGGCGAGCAGCGCGAGCAGCGACTGCGCCAGCCCCCGGGTCGCTTTCATGGGGTGCGCCGGGCGTTTCGAATAATGCGCGCGGAAGAGCTCGAAGGTGCCGTCCACCAGGTGCAGCCGCATGCCCGGAGTCTCGCACGGCTGGCCCGGCCTTGGTACAGGGCAGCACAAAGGGGCTGGCGCGACGGCTCCGCCCGGTGGACAATCGGCGCGGAGACCGCGAATGCTCGCCGCCTTGCTCGCGCTCGCGTTCCTGGCGCTCGTCGCGATCGATCTCTGTCGCGACAGGCTCGTCGACCCGCGGCCGGTGCTCACGCACCCACGCTGGCCCTTCCTCGGGATCCTCGCAGCGGCGGGATTGACGACGCTCGTGAAGGATCCGGCGCTGTTCCTGGCCTCGTGCGCGCTGCTCGGCGCTTCCGCCGCGCTCCTCTGCGAGCGGTTCCGGCTCACCGAACGGGGCATCGAGGTCCGGGGAGCGGTGCTCGCGTGGGGTACCCTCCAACTCCGGCGCACGCCCCTGTTCCTCGACGTCCGGACCAGTCGCGGCCAGCGCCTCCGCCTTCCCCGCTGGATGGACGGGCTAGGAACTCTCACCCGGATGGCCGGCGGCGGTACACTTAGGGAATGGAGAGCGCCCGGCGCATCCTGGAGCTGATGTTCCTGACGGCCGTGAGGGAGAACGCATGCGGGACGCGCGGCGGATCTACGAGCTGATGGTCCTCACCGCCTGGGCCGACGGGAAGGTGCAGGCGGAGGAGGCGCTGGCCGTGCACCGGATCGTCGCCGCCGATCCCGCGTTCGCGCAGGTCGGAAACAAGAGCGAGATCTCGCGCGCCATCCAGAAGCGGATCTCCGAGAAGGGGCTGGACGCCTCGCTGCGAGAGGCCGCCAGCGCGATCGTCGAGGCGGACCGCGAGCTCGCATTCCGCTGCTGTGCCAGGGTCCTGAGCGCCGACGGCGATCTGGCCGTCGAGGACGCGCAAGTGCTCGACACCCTCCAGGAGCTGTTCGGCCTCTCCGGGGAAGCCGTCAAGCGCCTGATGCGCGACCGCAACCGCTGAGCGAGCAGGCGCTGGTCCGCCCGGATCCCGGGCCAGCACGAATCAGCTGCAAGTACCGGGGAGATGGGGGTACACGGTGCTTTTGGGCCCCGGACTGTCCAACCGTCTGCACTTTCCAGTGCGGGATGTGATTTTACCGTTCGGTGTTGCACAGGAATTCTGACCGGGTAGGGCGCGCGAGGCCCGTTTCGATGGAGTGTCACTGCACTTCTTCAAGGAGTCCACCGTGAGCGAGACGCACTATCCGGTCGGGGAGGGGCCCCAGAAGCGCAAGCGGCGCGGGGGGGAGGGGGGCGGAGGGGGTGGCAATGGCAACAACGGCCACTCGCCTGCCGAGGAGGCCCGCCTGCGGCAACTGCTCGACGCTCTGACGGCGGCGCAGCACGGCGAGTTCGACGTGCGCCTGCCGTTCACGCGAGGCAACGGCCTGATGGCCGACATCGCCCGCGCCTTCAACCAGATGGTGGCGCGCAACGACGCCTTCACCACCGAGATGGTGCGCCTCGAGCGGGTGGTCGGCCGCGAAGGCCGCATGACCGAGCGGGCGTCGCTCGGCGATGTCGCGGGCTCCTGGAAAACGTCCGTCAATTCCATCAACGCCCTGATCGCCGACCTGGTGCAGCCCACCACCGAGGTCGCTCGCGTGCTGGTGGCGGTGGCCGAAGGCGATCTGACGCAGAAGATGGCGCTGGAAATCGAGGGACAGCCGGTGAAAGGCGAGTTCCTCCGCATCGGCACCACCGTCAACGCGATGGTGGATCAGCTCAGCTCGTTCGCGGCGGAAGTCACTCGCGTGGCGAAGGAGGTCGGCACCGACGGCAAGCTGGGCGGGCAGGCGGGCGTCCCGGAAGCGAGCGGTATCTGGCGCGATCTGACCGACAACGTGAACACGCTGGCGTCGAACCTGACCACGCAGGTCCGCAATATTGCCGAAGTGACCACCGCGGTCGCGACCGGGGACCTGTCGCGCAAAATAACGGTCGACGCCCGCGGCGAGGTGCTCGAGCTGAAGAACACCATCAACACGATGGTCGATCAGCTCAATTCGTTTGCGTCCGAAGTGACCCGCGTGGCCCGCGAGGTGGGCACCGAAGGAAAGCTGGGTGGGCAGGCGGAAGTCAAGGGCGTATCGGGCGTCTGGAAGGACCTGACCGACAACGTGAACTTCATGGCCTCGAACCTGACCACCCAGGTGCGCGGCATCGTCAAGGTGGTGACCGCGGTCGCGAACGGCGACCTCTCCCAGAAGCTGGTGGTGGAGGCGCGGGGAGAGATCGCGGCCCTGGCCGACACGCTGAACAGCATGACCAAGACCCTCGGTATCTTCGCCGAGCAGGTGACCAGCGTGGCGCGCACGGTGGGCGTCGAAGGGAAGCTGGGCGCCCAGGCCAGCGTGCCCGGCGTGGCCGGCACCTGGAAGGACCTGACCGACAACGTCAACCTGCTCGCCAACAACCTCACCTCCCAGGTCCGGAACATCGCCGAGGTGACGACGGCGGTCGCCAACGGCGACCTCTCCCGCAAGATCACCGTCGACGTGAAGGGCGAAATCCGCGAGCTGAAGAACACCATCAACACCATGGTCGATCAGCTGAACTCCTTCGCCTCGGAAGTCACCCGCGTCGCGCGCGAGGTCGGCACCGAGGGCAAGCTGGGCGGCCAGGCCGAAGTCCGCGGCGTCAGCGGCGTCTGGAAGGACCTCACCGACAACGTGAACTTCATGGCCTCGAACCTGACCACCCAGGTGCGCGGCATCGTCAAGGTCGTCACCGCGGTGGCCAACGGCGACCTCTCCCAGAAGCTGGTGGTCGAGGCGCGCGGCGAGATCGCCGCCCTGGGCGAGACGCTCAACAACATGACCAAGACGCTGGGGATCTTCGCCCAGCAAGTGATCAACGTCGCCCGCACCGTCGGCGTCGAGGGCAAGCTGGGCGCCCAGGCGGAGGTGCCCGGCGTGGCGGGCACCTGGAAGGACCTGACCGACAACGTCAACCTCATGGCCTCCAACCTGACCTCCCAGGTGCGCAACATCGCCGACGTCTCGACGGCGGTGGCGAGCGGAGACCTCTCCAAGAAGATCACCGTCGACGTGAAGGGCGAGATCCTCGAGCTGAAGAACACCATCAACACCATGGTCGATCAGCTCCGCTCCTTCGCGGGCGAGGTGACGCGCGTCGCGCGCGAGGTCGGCACCGACGGCAAGCTGGGCGCGCAGGCGGACGTGAAGGGCGTGTCCGGCACCTGGAAGGACCTGACCGACAACGTGAACATCCTCGCCGGCAACCTGACCGACCAGGTGCGCAACATCGCCAAGGTGACCACGGCGGTGGCAAACGGCGACCTGTCGCAGAAGATCACCGTCGACGCGCGCGGCGAGATCCTGGCGCTGAAGAGCACCATCAACACCATGGTCGACCAGCTCCGCTCCTTCGCTTCCGAGGTGACGAGGGTGGCGAAGCAGGTCGGCACCGAGGGCAAGCTGGGAGCGCAGGCGGAAGTGCCCGGCGTGGCCGGCACCTGGAAGGACCTCACCGACAACGTGAACGTCCTCGCCGGCAACCTCACCCAGCAGGTCCGCAACATCGCCAAGGTGACCACAGCGGTGGCGAACGGAGACCTGTCGCAGAAGATCTCCGTCGAGGCGCGCGGCGAGATCCTCGAGTTGAAGGACACCATCAACACCATGGTGGACCAGCTGCGCAGCTTCGCCTCCGAAGTGACCCGCGTGGCCCGCGAGGTGGGCACCGACGGCAAGCTGGGCGGCCAGGCCGACGTCCGCGGCGTATCGGGCGTCTGGAAGGACCTCACCGACAACGTGAACTTCATGGCCGCCAACCTGACCTCGCAGGTGCGCAACATCGCCAAGGTCACCACCGCGGTCGCCAACGGAGACCTCTCCCAGAAGATCACCGTCGACGTGAAGGGCGAGGTCCTGGAGCTGAAGGCCACCATCAACACCATGGTCGATCAGCTCAACGCCTTCGCCGCCGAAGTGACCCGCGTGGCCCGCGAGGTGGGCACCGAAGGGAAGCTGGGCGGCCAGGCCGAGGTGCCCGGAGTGGCGGGCGTGTGGAAGGCACTCACCGACAACGTGAACTTCATGGCCCGCAACCTCACCACCCAGGTGCGCGGCATCAGCAAGGTCGTGACCGCGGTGGCGAACGGCGACCTCTCCCAGAAGCTGACGGTGGACGCCAAGGGCGAGGTGGCGGCGCTGGCCGAGACCATCAACGCCATGACCGACACGCTCTCCACCTTCGGCGAGCAGGTCAGCGGCGTGGCCCGCGAGGTGGGCATCGAGGGCAAGCTGGGCGGCCAGGCCAAGGTGCCCAACGCGGCGGGAACGTGGCGGCAGCTGACCGACAACGTGAACCAGCTGGCCGCTTCGCTGACCACGCAGATCCGCGCCATCTCCGAGGTCGCCACCGCCGTCACCAAGGGTGACCTGACCCGCGCCATCACCGTCGGCGCGGAAGGCGAGGTGGCGAAGCTCAAGGACAACATCAACCAGATGATCTTCAACCTGCGTGAGACCACGCAGAAGAACCAGGAGCAGGACTGGCTGAAGACGAACCTGGCCAAGTTCAGCTCGATGATGCAGGGCCAGAAGAACCTCGATACCGTTTCCCGGCTGATCATGTCGCAGCTGACGCCGCTGGTCAGCGCGCACCAGGGCGCCTTCTTCATGGTCGATCAGGACGGCGCCACGCCGGTGCTGAAGCTGGTCGCCACCTACGCGTACAAGGAGCGCAAGAGCGTCGCCAACCGGTTCCGCGTGGGCGAGGGGCTGGTCGGCCAGTGCGCGCTGGAGAAGAAGCCCATCCTGCTCACCAAGGTGCCGGGCGACTACATCCAGATCAGCTCGGGCCTGGGAGAGGCCCCGCCGCTCAACATCATCGTCCTCCCGGTGCTCTTCGAGGGCGAGGTGAAGGCGGTGATCGAGCTGGCCTCCTTCAATCCCTTCAGCGCCATCCACCAGATCTTCCTCGATCAGCTCACCGAGTCCATCGGCGTCGTGCTGAACATGATCGGCGCCAACATGCGGACGGAGCAGCTCTTGCAGCAGTCGCAGGGCCTGACCCAGGAGCTGCAGACCCAGTCGAAGGAGCTCACCATCCAGCAGGAGGAGCTGAAGCGCACCAACGCCGCCCTGGAGAAGCAGGCCCTGGAGCTGGAGGAGAAGGCGAAGCAGCTGGAGGAGCAGAACACGAACATCGAGGTGAAGAACCGCGAGGTGGAGCTGGCAAGGGCGAGCCTGGAGGAGAAGGCCGAACAGCTCTCGCTCATCTCCAAGTACAAGAGCGAGTTCCTGGCCAACATGAGCCACGAGCTGCGCACGCCGCTCAACTCGCTGTTGATCCTCGCCAAGCTCCTCGCCGACAACAAGGACGCGAACCTGTCGGAGAAGCAGGTCGAGTACGCGAAGACGATCTACGCCTCGGGCGGCGATCTGCTCTCGCTGATCAACGAGATCCTCGACCTCTCCAAGGTGGAAGCGGGCAAGATGCAGATCGAGCCCCGCGACATCGCGCTCGTCGACCTGAAGGACTACTTCGATCGCACCTTCCGCCCGGTAGCCGAGCAGAAGGGGCTTCGCTTCGAAATCGAGGTCGCCGACGCAGTGCCGACGCACATCCGCACCGACCCGCAGCGGCTGCAGCAGGTGCTCAAGAACCTGCTCGCGAACGCATTCAAGTTCACCGACCAGGGCAGCATCCGGCTGGTCATGGACGCGGCGCGCGACCGCACCAGGCTCGAATCGGACGTCCTGCACAAGGCCGGCGCCGTCCTGACCTTCTCGGTGATCGACACCGGCATCGGGATCCCCAAGAACAAGCAGAAGATCATCTTCGAGGCGTTCCAGCAGGCGGACGGAACCACCAGCCGCAAGTACGGCGGCACCGGCCTCGGTCTCTCCATCTCGCGGGAGATCACCCGGTTGCTGGGTGGCGAGATCCACGTCCAGAGCTCGCCGGGGGAGGGCAGCACCTTCATCCTCTACCTCCCGGACACCTACGTGGGAAACGAGGGGGAGGAGGAGCAGGACAGCGCCGCCGCCCGCGCACGGGCGCGCGCCGCCACCGAGCAGCGCGAGCGGCGCACCGAGCCGCGCCGGGTGGAGGGGCCCCCGCCGGTCGCGAACTTCCTGACGGAAGTCACCCCCTCGGTCCCGGACGAGGTGGTCACCCGTCCGATCGACGACGATCGCGAGCACCTGCGCGAGGGCGATCGCATCTTGTTGATCATCGAGGATGACCTCAAGTTCGCCCGGATCATGCTGGGCATGGCCCGGGAGAAAGGCTTCAAGGGGGTGGTGGCGACCCGCGGCGACACCGGCCTTGCCCTGGCCAACGAGCTGCAGCCCGCCGCCATCACGCTGGACATCCAGCTCCCGGTGGTCGACGGGTGGAGCATTCTCGATCGGCTGAAGCGGAACCCGCGCACCCGCCACATTCCCGTGCACGTCATCTCCGTCGTCGAGAAGAGCAAGAAGAGCGCGTCGATGGGAGCTTTCGCGTATCTGGAGAAGCCGGTCAGCAAGGACGCGCTGGAAGGCGCCTTCAACCACATCTCCAGCTTCGTGAACAAGAAGGTGAAGAAGCTGCTCCTGATCGAGGACGACGAGGTCCAGCAGCGGAGCATCGCCGAACTGCTCCGAGGAGAGGACGTCGAGATCGTCGTGGTGGCCAGCTCGCGCGAGACCTTCCAGCAGCTGGAGACCGGCGACTTCGATACGGTGGTCCTCGACCTCTTGCTCGTGAACGACGATGGCGGGCGTCTGCTCGAGGACATCAAGACCCAGTCCAGGTTCCAGGACATCCCGGTGGTGGTCTACACGGGGAAGGATTTGTCGAAGAAGGAGGAGGCGCGCCTCAAGAAATACGCCGAGTCTGTCATCCTCAAGAGCGGTCCCAGCTCGCCGGAGAAGCTGCTCAGCGACACCGCGCTCTTCCTGCACCGGGTCGAGGAGAAGCTTCCGGCCGAGGCGAAAGAGATCCTGCGCGGCAACCGCGAAGAGGGCGAGAAGATGAATGGAAAGAAGGTCCTGATCGTCGACGACGACGTGCGCAACATCTTCGCCGTCACCAGCGTGCTGGAGACCCAGGGGCTCGAGGTGATCTACGCCGAGAACGGAAAGGACGGAATCTCCGCGCTGGAGCGGAACCCCGACGTCGACGTGGTGCTGATGGACGTGATGATGCCGGAGATGGACGGCTACGAGACCATGCGGGCCATCCGCCGCGATCCCTCCCACAAGGCGCTCCCGATCATCGCCATCACCGCCAAGGCGCTGAAGGAGGACCGCGAGAGGTGCATCCAGGCAGGCGCGTCGGACTACCTGCCCAAGCCGGTGGAAGCGGACAAGCTGCTGGAGCTGATTCGGCTTTGGGCCAGGAGATGAACGGAAGATTCCCATCCGTCCCGCCACCGCCCATCGTGATCGGCGGGATCGGGCAGCCGGTCGAGGCGGACGCGCCCCCCGCGCGGATCCTGATGGTCGACGATCACGCGCCGAACCTCATGGCGCTGGCGGCCATCCTCGACCCGCTCGGGCAGGACCTGGTTCTCGCCAATTCCGGAGAGGAGGCACTCCGCCACCTGCTCGAGTCAGACTTCGCCCTGATCCTGATGGACGTGCAGATGCCCGGGATCGACGGAATCCAGACGGCGAAGCTGATCAAGGACCGCCCGCGCAACCGGCACATCCCCATCATCTTCCTCACCGCCATCCACAAGGACCCCTCCTACATCTTCCGCGGCTACAAGGAAGGCGCGGTCGATTACCTGCTCAAGCCCTTCGACCCGGAGATCCTGCGGGCAAAGGTCTCGGTCTTCGTCGATCTCTGGCGCAAGAACGAGCTGCTCCGCCGCCAGCAGGCGATGCTGCGCGCGCGCGAGCTGATCGAGGTGGAAAAGCGCGGCGAGCTGCGCTTCCGCGCGCTGACCGACTCGATGCCGCAGTGCGTGTGGGCCGCGCGGCGCGACGGGGAGATCTACTACTGCAACCGGATCTGGCGGGAGTACGCCGGCGACCAGGCGGGCATCACCTTCTTCGACGCCGTCCCCGCGGATGAGCTGGAGGAGGTGCGCCGGTCGTACCAGAACGCGATCGCCTCCGGAGAGCCGCTGGAGCGAGAGCAGCGGCTGCGCCGCAAGGATGGCGTCTGGCGCTGGCACCTCTGCCGCATGGTGCCGGAGCGCGACGAACGCGGGCGCATCCTGGGCTGGATCTGCACCGCCACCGACATCGACCAGCAGAAGCGGATCGAGGAGGTCAACAAGGACCTGCTGGCCAGCGAGAAGGACGCGCGCAAGCAAGCGGAGATCGCCAACCGCACCAAGGACGAATTCCTCGCCACCGTATCGCACGAGCTGCGCACGCCGCTCAACGCGATCCTCGGATGGACCCGGATGCTGCGGACCGGCGCGGTCGAGCCCAAGGCGCTCAGCCGCGTGCTGGAGACCATCGAGCGCAACGCGCGCGCCCAGACGCAGCTCGTCGAGGACATCCTCGACGTTTCGCGCATCATCGCCGGCAAGCTCCGGGTGAACATCCAGAAGATCGACCTGCACGCGGTGGCCCGCGCCGCGCTCGAGGCGGTGCGGCCGCCGGCGGAGGCGAAGGGGGTGGTGCTGGAGGCCAACTTCCAGGCCGGCTCCGGCGAGTTCTGCGGCGATCCCGACCGCCTGCAGCAGGTCATCTGGAACCTGCTCTCGAACGCGATCAAGTTCACGCCCAAGGACGGTACGGTGGAGCTGCGGATCGACCGCGTCAACTCCGACGTGCGCGTGACGGTGGCCGACACGGGGGTCGGGATCGCCAATTCCTCCCTCTCCCACGTCTTCGATCGCTTCTGGCAGGCGGACAGCTCCATCACGCGGGCGCAGGGCGGGCTGGGCCTCGGCCTTGCCATCGTCCGGCACCTGGTCGAGGTGCACGGCGGCGTGGTCCGGGCGGAATCGGACGGCGAAGGAAAGGGCGCACGCTTCTGCGTGCAGATGCCGGTGCGCGCGGTCGCTCCCGCACCCGAGCCTTCTCCATCCGATGCCGTCGACGCGGCGCCGACTGCGCTCGAGCCGGAACCGGTCCCCGAGAAGCTCCTCGACGGCGTGGATGTGCTGGTGGTGGACGACGAGCCAGACGCTCGCGACCTGGTCACCGCGGTCCTGGTCAAGTGCGGCGCGCAGGTCCGCACCGCCAGCACGGTGGACGACGCCATCGCGCGGCTGCGCGAACGGCGTCCCGACGTCCTCCTCTCGGACATCGGCCTGCCCAGCGAAGACGGCTACGCGCTGATCCGTCGCGTCCGGGAGATCGATCCCGCCGTGCCGGCCGCCGCGCTCACGGCGTATGCAAGCCCCGACGACCAGCGGCGCGCGCTGGCCGAGGGGTTCCACGCGCACGTGCCAAAGCCGGTGGAGCCCGCGCACCTCGCGCTCCTGGTCGCCTCGCTGTCGGGCCGGATCGCGGCTAGCCTGTCTCCGCCAGGGCCACCCGGCCGGCAGGCTGCCGCCGGTTAGAAAGGCCCGTTTTGAAGCTCAACGCCATCGAGGTGCCGCCGCGCGCGCCCGGGCTCTCGCGCACGCTGGTGCTCCTGCACGGCTACGGGGCCGACGAGCATGATCTCGTCCCCATCGCCGGCGAGCTGGACCCGCGGCTGCGGGTGGTCTCGCTACAGGGACCGATCGCCCTCGGCGGGCCGATGCGGGCCTGGTTCGCCCTGACGCAGGATCCGCGCGGACAGATCTCGTTCGACCTCGAGGAAGCTCGCGCCGCCGTCCAGGGCGCCGCCGCCGCGGTGGCGGAGATCGCCGCGGGCTCCCCGCGACCATTCCTCCTCGGCTTCAGCCAGGGGGCCGGGATTGCCCTGGGGGTCGCGCTCCTGCGCCCGGAGCTGGCGGCCGGCGTGCTCTCGCTGTCCGGAGTGGCCCGCGCGCTCGACGATCGCGACCACACGGCGCCGGACAAACTGCGCGGCTTCCCCGTCTTCGCGGCCCACGGGCTGCAAGATCCGCTCATCCCGATCGAAGTGGGCCGGAAGCTGCGCGGCGACCTGACCAAGCTGGGCATGGACGTCGAATGGCACGAATACGACATGGGCCACATGGTCATTCCCGAAGAGATCGCGGACGCGAAGGAGTGGCTGGAGAAGCACTCGTGATTCGGATCAAACGCCGAGCACGCGGAGCACGCCGAGAGTTTTTTGTTAGACTCCCAAAAACTCGGCGTGCTCGGCGTTCGATCTGAAGAAGGAACCATCTGAAGAAAGAACCCATGGGCACAGAGATCGAGAGGAAGTTCTTGGTGAGGACGGAGCGGTTGCCCAAGGATTTGCCGGAGGGGAACGAGCTGGAGCAGGGATACCTGAGCGTCGACCCGACGGTGAGGGTCCGGCTCGTGACGGGGCCCGAGGGCACGCGGCACGCCGAGCTCACCATCAAAGGCAAAGGCTTGATGTCGCGCGCGGAGTTCAACTACCCCATCCCCAACGAGGATGCCGAGGCGCTGCTCGGGATGTGCGCCCGCAGCCTGCGCAAGGTGCGGCGGAAGATCGGCCGCTTCGAGCTGGATCATTTCCGCGAGCGCGATCTCTGGCTCGCCGAGATCGAGCTCGCGGACGAGCGCGAGCGCTTCCAGCGGCCGCCCTGGCTCGGTGACGAGGTGACGAACGATCCGGAGTACGCAAACTCCCGCCTTGCCACGCCGCGCGGCGCGAGTTAGGGAACCGGGTCTTTGGACCCGGTCCATCCGGAGGTGTCAGATGCGCAGGATCGCAGCGTTTTTGTCCGTCGCGCTCGCGTTCGCCGCGCGCGCCGCGGACCCGGAGATCAAGTTCGAGAAGTACACGCTGCCCAATGGACTCACCGTGATCCTGAGCGAGGATCACCGCCTCCCGCAGGTCGCCGTGGACGTCTGGTACCACGTCGGCGCCGCCAACCAGACGCCCGGACGCAGCGGATTCGCGCACCTCTTCGAGCACATGATGTTCTCCGGCTCGAAGCACGTGCAGCCCTCGCCTTTCCAGGTGCTGGAGACCATCGGGGCTAGCGGCGTCAACGGGACCACCAGCTTCGACCGCACCAACTACTTCGAGGTGGTGCCTTCGAGCCAGCTCGCCGCCGCGCTCTGGATCGAGTCGGACCGGATGGGCTACCTGCTCGACACGCTCGATGAGAAGAAGCTCCGCGTCCAGCGCGACGTGGTCTCGAACGAGAAGAGGCAGAACTACGACAACCGCCCTTACGGTCCTTCGGGATTGCGCCTGTGCGATCTCCTCTTCCCCAAGCCACACCCCTACTACGAGTGCGTGATCGGAGACATCGCCGACATCCAGGCCGCGTCGGTCCAGGACCTGAGGCAGTTCTTCACCACCTGG
Source organism: Myxococcales bacterium (assembly GCA_036513415.1). Lineage (GTDB taxonomy): Bacteria > Myxococcota > Myxococcia > Myxococcales > 40CM-4-68-19 > 40CM-4-68-19. Next base: position 12,356 of record DATBZA010000167.1, read on the forward strand.
TACGGTCCGCAAAACGCCTCGCTCGCGATCGTCGGAGATTTCGACCCCAAGGTGGCGAAGGAGCTGGTCGAGAAGTACTTCAGCCCCGTTCCACGGGGCCCTGACGTCAAGGTAACCGACGTGCCGCAACCGGCCATCGGCCGGCTGGTGAAGGAGACACTCGAGGACAAGCTGGCGGAGGTTCCCAGGCTGATCCTGGCCTGGAAGGGCGTGCGGCAGTACACCGACGAGGAGCCCGCGGGCGACGTGCTGGCCGACGTGCTCGGCTCGGGGAGGACGTCCCGGTTGTACAAGGCGCTGGTGTTCGACAGGCAGCTCGCGTCGGGAGTGAGCGCCAGCAACAATACTCTGGGCCTGGCCGGCTGGTTCCAGATCACGGTCACCGCGGCCCATGGCCATGGTCTCGACGAGATCCGGCCGGTCGTGGCGCAGATCCTGTTGGATCTCCAGCGGCAAGGCGCCACTCCGCAGGAAGTGGAACGCGCCAAGCGCAACATCATCGCCAGCCGCCTGCGAACGGTGGAGCGCATCGGCGGCTTCGGCGGCAAGGCGGACCTCCTCAACAACTACCAGGTGTTCCTCGGCGATCCGGGATACCTGCCCCGGGACATCGCCCGATACCGCGCGGTGACGCCGGCGTCCGTACAGGCCTTCGCGACCAAGGTCCTCGTTCCCGTGGAGCGCATCGAGCTCGACGTGGTCCCCGCGCCGAGGAAGACCGCCAGCGCGGAAGGAGGGCAGCGATGAAGCGCCTCATGGCAGCGATGGCGCTCGCCGCGGCCTGCACCGGCTCGCGGGAGGAGTCCAGGACGCCCGCGGCGCAGGGAGCGCCCGCGGTGGAGGCGCCGCCGGCGCCCATCGCGCCGCCCGCCCCGATCGCGGAACCTCCGCCGCGGCCAGATGCCGGCGTGGGTGGGCAGGTGGGAAAGGACACGCCGCAGAAGACCGATCCGAGCGCCGTCCCGCCGCCCGCGGCGCAGATGGCGCAGGCGGAACCGCCGCTGATGCCGGACGCGCCTTTCCGGGCGCAGCCACCGCCGCCGCTCGCGCAGCAGCCGCGATTCGACCCGCCGGTACCCGCGCAGCGCAAGCTCAAGAACGGTGCGCGCCTGCTGATCGTCGAGAACCGCTCGTTGCCGCTGGTCGCCGTCGACGTGCGCTTCCTGCACGGCGTCGACGGCGATCCGAAGGAGAAGCCCGGCCTGGCCGAGTTCGTCTCCGACATGGTCGACGAAGGCACCAAGGGGCGCTCGGCGGAGAAATTCGCCGAGGAGGTCGAGGATCTGGCGGCGCACCTCAGCGCAAGCACCTCCCTGGAGACCGCCAACGTCCACCTCAACTGCCTGACGGAGACGCTGCCCAAGGCCCTCGAGCTGATGGCGGACGTGGTGGAGAACCCCGCTTTCCGCCCCGAGGACGTGGAGCGCGTCCGCGTCCTCAAGCTCACGGCTCTCGAGCAGAAGAAGGCGAACACCGGCGCGCTGGCCGCGGATCAAGCGGCCCGCATCCTCTACGGCCCGGACCATCCCTGGGGGCAGCCGGCCGGAGGGACGCCGGAATCGATCGCGTCGATCACCCCGGCGGACCTCGCGGCCTTCCACGCGCGGTTCTGGGTGCCGAATGACGCGGTGATCTCGGTCGCGGGTGACGTCAAGGCGGCTGAGGTGGCGCGGCTTCTCGAGGAGAAGTTCGCTTCCTGGAAGCCGCGCCCGGTTTCCAAGAAAGCGCTTCCGCCCCTCCCGAGGCTCGCGCGCCGGGAGATCGTGGCCCTGGAGAAGCCTGGTACGACGCAGTCGCAGGTGTGGGTCGTCGGGCATCTCTTCAAGGCCACGGACCCGGACGCGATCCCCCTGCGGGTCGCCAACATGACGCTCGGCGGCCTGTTCACCAGCCGGCTCAACATGAACCTGCGCGAGAAGCATGGGTACACCTACGGCGTCGGCTCGTCGGTGTCACTGATGCGCCGGACCGGGAGCTTCTCCGCGCGCGGCGGGATCGTGGCACAGAACACGGTGCAGGCGGTGGTCGAGTACGAGAACGAGCTGATGAAGTTTTCCGGCGGAATGGTCACGCAGGCCGAGCTGGCATCGGCGAAAGAGGCCCTCATCCGCGGGTTGCCCGCCAATCTGGAGACCAACGACGCGGTGTCGGGCGCCATGGCCAACCTGGTCTCGCTCGGCTTGCCGCTGGATTACTACCGGACGTATGCGGCCAAGGTGGGAAGGGTGTCGCAGGCCGACGTGAAGCGGGTGGCGACGAGATGGATCAAGCCGGCCCGGTGGCCG
>DATBZA010000168.1:0-2097 GCA_036513415.1 Myxococcales bacterium
GAGGAGATTCCGGTCGGGACGCGCGTCGTCTTTCCCAACCCGCCGATCGAAGAGCTGGCCAACTGGCGCGCCGCGATCCGCTGGGCCATCAACCATCCCGAAGGTTGCGATCCGCTGCATGCGCAGCTGCGGCCAGGGATGAAGGTCGTCATCGCCATCGACGACATCTCCCTGCCGCTGCCGCCCATGCGCACGCCCGACGTCCGGCAGATCATGCTGGAGATCGTGCTGCCGCTGCTCGCCGATTCCGGCGTGGACGACGTGCACCTCGTGATCGCGAACGCTCTCCACCGCCGCATGACGGAGGCGGAGATGCGGCGGATGGTGGGCTCGAAGATCTTCGATGCGTACTATCCCGACCATTACACCAACCACGACGCGGAGGAGCCGGGAGCGATCGCGGAGTTGGGCACGACGGAAGCGGGCGAGAAGGTCCGGGTCTCGCGGCGGGCCACCGAGGCGGACCTCGTCATCTACCTGAACGTAAACTTCGTCCCCATGGACGGAGGCCACAAGTCCGTCGGCACCGGCCTGACCGACTACCTGGGCCTGCGCGCCCACCACACGCCGCAGGCCATCCGGGGCTCGAAGAGCTACATGGAGCCGAAGCATTCGGAGCTGCACAGCTCCGTCGATCGCATCGGCCGCGTCATCGATCAGCACCTCAACGTCTTCCACGTCGAGACGGCCCTGAACAACAAGATGTTCGACGGGCCGATGGCCTTCCTGGGAAAGCGCGAGGAGGACTTCACCGACCTCGATCGCGCGGCGCTGGCGGGTTTGCGCTGGACGCTGCAGAAGACGCCGCGGGCGCTGCGCCAGAACATCTTCCACAAGGTCCCGGCGGCGTACGGGCTGATCGCCTGCGCGGCGGGGCGCACGGAGCTGGCGCACGAAAAGATCCTGCAGGCCTGCCGGCGCCAGCTCTTCGTCAAGGTCCGGGGGCAGGCGGACATCCTGATCGCCGGCATTCCGTACATCAGTCCCTACAACGTCAACTCGATCCTCAATCCGCTGCTCGTGCAGGTGATGGCCTGCGGGTACTTCTTCAACATGAACCGGGGCGTCCCGCTGGTGAGGAAGGGCGGCACCCTGATCCTGACGCATCCCTGCATGGACGAGTTCGACCCTGTCCAGCACCCCAGTTACATCGAGTTCTTCCACCGCCTGCTGCCGGAGACCACGGACGCGATGACCCTGCACATGAAGTACGAGCGGGAGTTCGCGCAGAACCCGTCGTACGTCCACCTATACCGCAAGGGCAACGCGTATCACGGCGCCCACCCCTTCTACATGTGGTACTGGGGCGAGAACGGCCGCCAGCACCTGGGCCAGATCATCGCGGTCGGGACCGAGAACACCCACGTCCCGGAGCTGATGGGCTGGGAGCGCGCCGACACGCTCGCGGAAGCGATCGACATGGCGCGGGGGCGGCAAGGGCGGTCGGCGGAGATCACGCTCATGCACCACCCGCCGATGGTGATGACGGAGGTTGCGCCGGCGGCGGACCAGGGCGTGCGCCAGCTTCCCGAGCACGGCGGCGGCTCGGCCACCAAGCCGGGGATCGCGGCAAAGGAACAACCTTGAGCATCGATCTCGAGAAAGCCCTGCGCGGGCGCGAGATCCTCATCACCGGCGTCACCGGCTTCCTCGGCAAGGTGGCGCTCACGATGCTGCTCGACCGGTATCCCGAGGTGGGCAAGCTCTACGTCCTGGTGCGGCCCCGCGCCGGTGGCACCGCCGACGATCGGTTCTTCGGGAAAGTCGCGTCGTCTCCACCCTTCCGCCCCTTGCGCGAGCGCCACGGCGACGGATTCGACGCTTTCCTTCGAGAAAAATGCGTCGCGCTGGCCGGCGACATCACCGATCCGCTGCTCGGCCTCTCGGCCCGGCAGGTCGGCTCTCTGAAAGGGAAGCTCGCCTGCGTGATCAACTCGGCCGGGCTGGTCACCTTCAACCCCTCGCTGGAGCTCGCCGTCAGCGTCAACACGGAGGGTGCGAAGAACGCCGCCGACCTCTGCAAGGAGACCGGCGCCACGCTCGTCCACATCTCCACCTGTTTCGTCGCCGGAGCGCGGCGGGGGCCCGTCTTCGAGG
>DATBZA010000169.1:0-20411 GCA_036513415.1 Myxococcales bacterium
GCCTCCTCCGGCTGGACACGCTGAGCGGCAGCGGCCTGCGGCAGCGGCTCGGTGACGATCGCGTCCGCAGGAAGCTCCCCGAGGATCGCATCGTCCGGGAGCGACTCGAGCTGCTCCTCCTCCGGCGCCGGAGCGGGCTGCTGGACCGGAGGCAGTACCGGCGCCGTCACGCCCGACCTGCCCTGCACCACCTGGTTGTAGATCTCGTTGAAGGCGCTCTCGTCGATCAGCTCGGGCATTTCCTCGATCGCCTTCGCCTTCTCCTCCATCCGCTTGCGCCGCTTCGAGCGCCCCTCTTCGGGCACGACTCCAAAGTCCAACGCGCGCATCTGGCGCGTCGCCTGGTAGTTCGCGCGCAGCAGTTGGTAGACGCGGAACTCGGGAGCGATCACCGGCACGCAGGTGCGGCTGGTCTTGTACGAGAGCTGGTCCAGCTCGCTGAGCTTGATCTCGCAGCAGAGCACCTTGAGCCGGCGCTTCTCCAGCTTCCAGGGGACCATCTCCTGCCGATCGGCGATGTGCTTCGGGATCGCGGACACCAGCGCGGGGTCCACGGACAGCTCGCCCCAAGCGACCTCCGCACCGAGCTGCTTCCCCAGGGCCCGGGCGAGTTGCTCCTCCTCCACGAGCTTGAGCTCGAGCAGGTTGGTACCCAAGCGCCCGCCGTAGAGGACCTGCCAGTCCAGCGCCTCCTCGAGCCCTTCCTGGGTCAGGTGGCCCTCGCGAATGAGGACCTCGCCGATCTTTGCCATCTGGCTTGAGGCTAGCACAGGGACCGGGCCCCGCCCGCCCCCAAACCGACCGTGCTCGGGCAGAAAAACTCGCCCCCCTGGGTTGCAGGGACCATGACACGCACGCTCGCCATGCTTGCCGGCGTCCCCCCGGCCTGTGCGCTCCGGCCCCCGCATCCGGCGCCTGTGACCGCCGGCATCTTCATCACGGTCCAGGATGCGAAGGGAGCCGCGCGCGAGAGAATGCTCAGCGCACCGGCCAGCGCAGGGGTCCCAGTGCCATGAAGGAACACTACGTGATCACTCAAAACGATTGGCGCCTGCAGGGTCAGGACTGGCTTCGCGAAGAGCTGCTTCGCTTCGCGCACTACCGGCCGCAGCGGATCGGCTCCGAGCACGACCACTGCGAATTCTGCTGGGTGCCGTTCAAGACCAGCGACGTCCCGGGCACCGCCAAGGAAGGCTACGTGACGCAGGACAGCCGCTGGATCTGCGAGACCTGCTACGAGGACTTCAAGCTGATCTTCGACTGGGTGCTCGAGATCTGAGGGCTCAGCCCACCCTCGCGAGCGAGAGTCGCCCGCGCCAGCGGTGGAGGAGCTGCTCGCGCACGGCGGCATTCTCCGGGCTGCGCATCTCCGGATCTTCCTCGACCAGCGCGAACGCTTCCTCGCGCGCCTCCTTCAAGATGGTTTGATCCCGGGCCAGCTCGGCGACCGCGAAGTCCGGCAGCCCGCTCTGCTTCGTCCCCAGGAACTCTCCCGGTCCCCGCACCTCCAGGTCCGCTTCAGCGATGCGGAAGCCGTCGGTGGTCTCCTCCATGACCTGCAACCGCTTGCGAGCGGCGGGACCCCACTCCGCGCCCGACGTTCCCGTCAGCAGCAGGCAATGCGACTTCGCCGCCCCGCGGCCGACCCGGCCGCGCAGCTGGTGGAGCTGCGAGAGGCCGAATCGCTCGGCGTGCTCGATCAGCATCACCGTGGCGTTCGGCACGTCGACGCCGACCTCGATGACCGTGGTGGCCACCAGGATCTTCGTCTCGCCGCGGCGGAAGCGCTCCATCTCCTCGTTGCGCTCCACAGCGCTCTGGCGGCCGTGCACGAGGCCGATCGAGACGCCGGGGAAGACGTCCATCGCCAGGCGGTCGCGCTCCTGGGTGGCGGCTTTGAGGTCCGCGAGCTTCTCGCTCTCCTCCACCAGCGGGAGGACGACGTACGTCTGCCGCCCCGCCTTCAGCTCGCGCCGGACCACGTCGTACGCCTTCTCCCGCGCGGAGTCCCGGTACACCTTGGTCGAGATCGGCGTCCGTCCCGGAGGGAGCTCGTCGAGCACCGAGGCGTCCAGGTCGCCATAGAGGGTCAGCGCCAGGGTGCGTGGAATGGGCGTGGCCGTCATGACCAGCACGTCGGGCCGGTGACCTTTCGACATCAGGCTGGCGCGGGTCATCACGCCGAAGCGGTGCTGCTCGTCGATGATCACCAGGCCGAGCTTGTGGAACGCGGTGGCCTCCTCCGCCAAGGCGTGCGTGCCCACCACGATCTGCGCCGCGCCCGACCGCAGCAGGCGCGCAGCATGCTCGCGCTCGCGCTGGGGCAGGCTTCCGCTGACCAGCTCCACGTGCACCGCCGCGCCGCGCAGGAGCATCCGCAGCGAGCGCGCGTGTTGCTCGGCCAGGATCTCGGTGGGCGCCATCAGCGCGGCCTGGTAGCCGTCCTCCACCGCGATCCGCGCGGCGCAGAGCGCGACCGCCGTCTTTCCGCTGCCCACGTCCCCCTGGAGCAGGCGGTTCATCGGCTCCGGCTTGCGCATGTCGCCGGCGATGTCGGCCAAGGCGCGCTGTTGCGCGCCGGTGAGCGCCCAGGGCAGCGCCGAGACGATGCGGTCTACCGCGTCCGGCAGGCCGCGAAAGGCGATGCCCGGCTCCACCTTCACGCCGCGCCGGCGCAGCGCAAGCCCGAGTTGCACCAGGAACAACTCCTCGAACGCGAGCCTGCGCCGCGGCTCGCCGCCCGGAGCTCCGCGCGCCAGCTCCGCCGCGAACTTCTCCGGGAAGTGCGCCTCCCGCAGCGCGTCCGGCAATGCGAGCAGCCGCCTCCGCCGCCGCACCGGAGCCGGCAGCACGTCGTCGACGAAGCCGACGTACTCGTCCACCGCCCGCTTCTCGATGCGCCGGAACGTCCGCTGCGGAAGGCCCTCCACGTCGGTGTAGACGGGGACCACCCGCCCGAACGAGTCGTCGTCCCGGGGAGCTGCCGGATCGCCGTCGGCTCCCAGCAGCTCGACGTCGGGGTGATGCATCACCTTGCCGCCGCCCCGGTAGCCCTCGCGCACCTCGCCGGAGACGAGCACCTGCGCGAATGGCCGGAAGCGCTCCAGCATGCTGGGCCGGTAATGGAACCAGATGCACACCAGCGTCCCGCCGGCGGCGTCCCGCACCAGCACTTCCAACCTGCGCCGGCGGCCTCGCGCCTCCTGGGCCTTGAGGATCCGGCCGGCGATGACCGAGCGCTCGCCGATCGGCGCCTCCGCCACCGTTCGCGGCGTGCGCCGGTCTTCATACTTGCGCGGGAGGTTGAGGAGCAGATCGCCGACGGTCCGCAGGCCCTTGGCCTCCAGCTTCTCGGCGATGGCCTGCCCAACGCCGCGCAGCTGGATCACCGGCGTCGAGAGCGGATCCGGAGGAGCTTTCGGAGCGGCGGCCTGCACGGGCATGGCCGCCAGCTTGCCGGAACCCCCTGACACCGACCGCGCAAGGGCCGAGATTTCCAGCGGGATCGGCAGAAGCGCGCCCAGCTCCCGCACCAGCGCGGCGATGGCCCTCTCGCGGTCCGCCTCGTTCGACTCGTCGAAGCCGTGCACGCTCTGGGCCAGCCTCTCCAGCCGTGCGGCGGACGCCTCGCTGGCGTAGGCACGGGCCTGGTCGACGACCTTCGCCACCAGCGCCTCCAGCCCGGTGAGGCGCGAGACGCCTGCGCGGGACGCGAATCGCAGCGGCTGGAGGAGCGGCGACAGCGCGAGGGAAAGCCCGGGGTCGCCCTGGCTCACCGCTATTCCCCTTCGTCGATCTCGTACTCGAGGAACAGCACTTCCAGCACCTCGTACTCTCGTTCGCCGCCGGGCGTGCGGATCTTCACCGTGTCGCCCACCTCGCGTCCGATCAGGCCGCGGGCGATCGGGCTGGTGATGCTGATCCGCCCCTTCTTCAGATCCGCTTCCGTCTCACCGGCGATGGTGTACTGCGCCTTCTGGCCCGAATCGGTGTCCTCGAGCTTGACGGTGGCGCCGAACATCACCCGCGCGCCGGAGAGCTTGGACACCTCGATGATCTCCGCCCGCGCCAACCGATCCTCGAGCATCTGGATGCGGCCTTCGATGTGGGACTGCTTCTCCTTGGCCGCGTGGTACTCGGCGTTCTCGCGGAGGTCGCCGTGGTCGCGGGCCGTGGAGATTTCCTGAACGTTTTTCGGGCGTTCTACTGTCTTCAAGCGCTTCAGCTCGCGCTTGATGGCCTCGGCGCCGGCCTTCGTCATGGGGATCTGATTGCCTGCCATCATGCTGCCTTGAGCAAGTGAAGCGAGTGAAACGAAATGCGGCCGGTCCCCCGAAGGATCCGGCCGCTCACGGGACACAATCATTGTGGATGCGCCCGGCAAAATCAATCAAAAGCGGCCTTTCGCGGCAGGAAAGCAGCCATCAAGCTGGTCGCCAGCGCTTCAGCCGTCCTTCGCGTCGACGCCGGAGAGCGCCGGACGACCGGCCGCTGACGATTTCGCTTGCACGCAGGACGTCACTGCATAATTATGCGGTGAAATGCAGACCGTCCCGGTCGGGATCATCGGCGCGTCGGGGTACAGCGGGCTCGAGCTGAGCCGCATCCTCGCGCTGCATCCGCAGGTCGAGCTCAAGCTGCTCGGCAGCGACAAGTGGGCCGGAGACACGGCGGCGCGCCGCGCGGGGTTGCCGGGAGCCGCCGGGAAGCTCAGGTATGCGCCCCAGGAGAAGTGCGCGGAGCTTTCGCGGGAGTGCGCGGTCGCCTTTCTCGCCACGCCGGCGGAGGTGTCGCTGGAGCTCGTGCCCCGGCTGCTCGAGTCGGGGGTCAAGGCGATCGATCTGTCCGGCGCGTTCCGGCTGCGCGATGCGGCGCTCTACCCGAAGCACTATGGGTTCGAGCACGCCCACCCCGATCTTCTTTCCGAGGCGTTCTACGGCCTTCCCGAGCTTGCCCGCGCATCGCGCGGCACCCGCCTCGTCGCCAACCCGGGATGCTACCCGACCGCGGCGGCGCTGGCGCTGGCTCCGCTGATCGACGCGAGCCTGCTCGCGCCCGATCCGTTGATCGTCGACGCGGCTTCCGGCGTCACCGGCGCGGGCCGGAAGGCGGCGGAGGACTTCTCCTTCGCCGAGGTCGACGGCGACTTCCGCGCATACAGGGTGCTGCGTCACCAACACCAGCCGGAGATCGCGCAGACGCTGGCGCGGCCCCTCACCTTCACAGCCCACCTGCTCCCGGTGAAGAGGGGAATCCTGGCCACCTGCTATGCGCGGCTCGCCCCGGGCCGGAAGGCCGGCGAGCTGCACGCGGCATTGCTGCATAAATATGCAGACGCCCCCTTCGTCGAAGTGCTGGAGATGCCCGATCAGGTGACGCTCAAAGGGGTGACCGGGACCAACCGCTGCCAGGTGGCCGTGGCGGCGGACGGCGAGGTGGTGGTCGCCATCTCCGCCATCGACAATCTCATCAAGGGAGCGGCCGGTCAGGCCGTGCAGAACCTCAACCTCATCATGGGCTGGGCGGAGACCGCCGGCCTCGACACGCTCCGGGGGTTCCATCCGTGAAGGTACCGAAGGGGTTCTTCTGGGCCGGCATGCAGGCCGGCATCAAGCCGAATCGCAAGGACCTGGCGCTGGTGTACAGCGACACGCCCTGCTCCGCTGCCGGCTGCTTCACGCAGAACCTGGCCAAGGCGGCGCCGGTCCTCGATGCCGAGAAGCGGCTGCCGGCGGACGGGATCCGCGCGGTGCTGATCAACAGCGGGAACGCCAACGCCCTCACCGGGCCCGAAGGCCTCGAGGACGTGAAGACCGTCTGCGAGGCCGTCGCCAAGGAGCTCCAGGTAGGCGCGGGCGCGGTGGTGAGCGCCTCCACCGGAGTGATCGGCGTGCGGTTGCCCGCGCACAAGATCGTGTCGGCCGCGCCGGCGCTGGCCGCTTCGCTGAAGCCCGATCCCCTGCTCGCCGCCGAGGCGATCCTGACCACCGACACGCGCATCAAGCTGGGAGCGCGATCGGTGCGCATCGGGAACAGGGAGGTGACCTTGACTTGCATCTGCAAGGGCTCGGGGATGATCGCTCCCTCGCTGGCGACGATGATCGCGGTGGTGGCCACCGACTGCGCCATCACCCCGCCGATGCTTTCGGTGGCGCTGCGGCAGGCCATGCGGCGCAGCTTCAACGCGCTCACGGTGGACGGCGACATGTCCACCAACGACTGCGTCTTCGCGCTGGCCAACGGCAAGGCGGGAAATACTCCCATCGCCGATCCGGGGTCGGCGCTCGACGCCTTCTCCGGCGCGCTGGACGAGCTCTGCCAGCAGATGGCCAAGGAGATCGCTGCCGACGGGGAAGGCGCGACCAAGCTGCTCGACGTCTCGGTCGAAGGCGCGCCGGCCGAGGACGTGGCGCTAGACCTGGCCAAGGCCTGCGCTGGCTCCAGCCTGGTGAAGGCGGCCATCTTCGGCGCCGACCCGAACTGGGGGCGGGTGCTGGCGTCCATCGGCGCCCGCGCCGGCACCGCCGGGTACGCGATCGATCCCGCAGACGCGCGGGTCATGGTGCAGGACGTCGCGGTGTACGACCGCGCCCCGCTCGCCTACGACGCGAGCGTGCTCAAGGCGCGGATGCGCGAGCCGGAGGTCCGGGTCGCGGTCGACTTGCGCCGGGGCGAGGGCAAGGGACAGGCCTGGGGCTGCGATCTCTCGTACGACTACGTGAAGATCAACGCCGACTACACCTCGCTGATCGTCACCAAGCCCGACGGCGGCGTGGCCAAGGACGACCGGCTCTCCAACTACAGCCCCACCTTCAAGGTGAAGCTGCTCGTCGACGCGCTCGAGTACATCAAGAAGTTCTCCGGCACCCGCTGCGTGGTCAAGTACGGCGGCGCCGCCATGGTGAAGGAGTCCTTGAAGAAGTCCTTCTGCGACGACATCCGGCTGCTTCGCGCCGTCGGGCTGCGTCCCATCGTCGTGCATGGCGGCGGCCCGGAGATCACCCGGACGCTGGAGAAGCTCGGTGGCAAGGCCGAGTTCATCGACGGACAGCGCGTCACCAACGCCTCCGACCTGAAGGTGGTGGAGATGGTCCTCACCGGCTCCATCAACACCGAGCTGGTGACGCTGCTCAACGGCAACGGCATCGCCCAGGCCGTTGGCGTCTCGGGAAAGGACGGCGGCCTCATCCGGGCGAGGAAGCTGGTACAGGAAGGCCGCGATCTCGGACAGGTGGGCGAGGTCACCCGGGTCAACCGCGACTTCCTGGAGATGCTCCTCCAGCAGGGTTACGTGCCGGTGGTGTCGCCCGTGGGCCTGGGCGAGGACGGGCAGAGCTACAACATCAACGCCGACAACGTCGCCGCCGAGTTGGCTGTCGCCATCGGCGCCCAGAAGCTCATCTATCTCTCGGACGTCCCCGGGATCCTCAAGGCCGGCGAGCTGATCGGGCAGCTGACCAGCGCCGACCTGAGGGCCTTGATCGACGACGGCACCATCGCCGGCGGCATGAAGGCGAAGGCGAACAGCATCCTCCGGGTGCTCGCCTCCGGGGTGCCCAGCGTCCACCTGCTCGACGGACGCGTTCCGCATTCGATCATCGGCGAGCTGTTCACCGACAACGGCGTCGGCTCCTGGATCCGCGCATGAGGCTGGTGCGTGAAAAGGGGAGCAAGCACGAGCGACACGAGGAGATCCGCCGTCTCTTGCGCGCGCGCCGCATCTCCACCCAGCAGGAGCTGGCGGAGCTGCTCGCCGCCCAGGGCATCGATACGACGCAGGCCACGCTCTCGCGCGACCTCGCCGAGCTGGGGGTGCTGCGCGTCTCCCGTCCCGAGGGCGCCGTCTACGAGCTGGAGCCGGTGAATGCCACCGCCACCCCGCAGCTCGCCGAGCTGGGCGAGACCATCTTGTCCTTGCGCGACAACGACACGCTCGTGGTGGTGAGGACGCGGCCTGGGATGGCCTCCGCCGTCGCCCTGGCCATCGACAACCGGCGCATGCCGGAGTGCCTGGGCACGCTCGCCGGCGACGACACCATCTTCGCCACGCCCGCGCGCGGCGTTTCGACGCGGCGGCTGGCGCAGCAGATCCGCAGTTTCTTCGGAAGGGAGATCGAATAAATGGCAGCCCCTCGTCAGAAAGTGGTCCTGGCATATTCCGGCGGGCTCGACACCAGCGTCCTCGTCCGCATCCTCACCGACGAGTACGGCTACGACGTGATCGCCTGCCACGCCGACGTGGGCGAGTCGAGGGACCACGAGAAGCTCAAGGCGAAAGCGCGCCAGGCCGGCGCGGTCGCCACCGAGATCGTCGACGCGAAGGAAGAGTTCGCGACCCAGTTCTGCTTCCCTGCCCTGCAGGCCAACGCCCTGTACCAGGGCGTGTACCCGCTCAGCGCCGCTCTCAGCCGTCCCCTGATCGCCAAGCACCTGGTGGCGGCGGCGCGCAAGCACGGCGCCACTGCGGTGGCCCACGGCGCCACCGGAAAGGGCAACGACCAGGTCCGCTTCGACCTGGCCGTGAAAGGCATGGCACCGGAGCTGAAGATCCTCGCCCCTCAGCGCGAGCGGAACATCACCCGCGACGCGGCCATGGAGTACGCGGCGAAGCACGGCATCGAGGTGCCTACGAGGTCGCCCGCCCCCGCGGGCGCAACCCCAACATCCTCTCCATTTTCCATCGACGAAAATCTTTGGGGCCGCTCCATCGAGGGCGGAGTCCTGGAAGATCCCAACCAGGAGCCGCCCGAAGCGGCCTTCGCTTGGACCAGGAGCGCCGACGCGGCGCCGGGCGCTCCCGGCTATCTGAAGATCGGGTTTGAGGCCGGCCTTCCGATCACCGTCAACGGCGAGAAGCTGAAGCCGGCGGCGCTGATCACCAAGGTGGGCGAGATCGCGGGGATGCACGGCGTCGGGCGCATCGACCTGATGGAGGATCGGGTGGTGGGAATCAAGAGCCGCGAGACGTACGAGTGCCCTGCGTCCGTGGCGCTGATCGCCGCACACCAGGAGGTGGAGCGCTTCACCGTCATGGGCGACGCGCTGCGGGTCAAGGGGCAGCTCGACCAGCGGTTCGCGCAGCTCACCTACGAGGGCTTCTGGTTCAGCCCACTGCGTCTCGCGCTGCAGGCCTTCAACGATGTGCTGGCAAGGACCGTCAATGGCGAGGTGACGCTGAAGCTGTTCAAGGGCTCGCTGCGCGTGGTGGGCCGGACCTCTCCTCACGGCCTCTACAACCATGCACTGTCCACCTACGGCGTCGGCGACCGCTTCGACCATCGCGCGGCGGAGGGCTTCATCCAGCTGCTCGGGCTGCAGCTCCAGGAGTTCTCGCGCCAGCACGGCGGAATCGACCGGTGACCATCGTCGGCTCCGGCGCCGCCTCGGGGGGAGCCCAGCTCCTGCCCGAGGTGCTGGCGTTTTCCAGCTCGCTGCCGCTCGATCGGCAGCTTCTGCGGGAGGACGTGATCGGGTCGCTGGCGCACCTGATCATGCTCTCGCGCACCGGCATCGTGCCGCGGGACGCCGCCGCCGCGATCCGCGCCGAGCTCCTGCGGGTGCTCGAGGGAGCTCCGGAGCTGCCCGACGAGGAGGACGTCCACATGGCCGTGGAGACGCTGCTCTCCCGCGCCCTGGGCGAGCAGGCCGGGATGCTGCACACCGCACGGTCTCGAAACGACCAGATCGCGCTCGACCTGCGGCTGCACGTCCGCGAGCAGTGCGCGACCGCCTTGCAAGAGCTCTCGACGTTGCTCGGCGCTCTCGCCGGGCGGGCGGAGCGCGAACGCGACACCCTCCTGCCCGGGTACACGCACCGGCAGCGCGCCCAGCCGGTCAGCGCGGCTTACTACCTCTGCGCCTGGGGAGCCATGTTCGCCCGCGACCTCGAGCTGCTGCGCGCGGCGGCCGCTCCGGAAATGCCGCTGGGCGTCGGCGCGCTCGCCGGGACTTCGCTGCCCATCGATCGCGAGATGGTCCGCAAGCTGCTGCGCTTCGATCGCCTGACCGCGAACGGCCTCGACACCGTGGGCGATCGCGATTTCGCGCTCGATTTCGCCTACGCGGCCGCGCGCACGCTGCTGCACGCGAGCCGCGTCGCCGCCGACGTGATCGACTTCTGCACCGCGGAGTTCGGGTACCTCCACCTCGACGACCAGATCGCGATGGGCTCCTCGATGATGCCGCAGAAGCGGAACCCGGATCTGTTCGAGCTGATCCGGGGGAAGTCCGGGCGCGCGATCGGCAACCTGAATTCGCTGCTCGTCACGGTGAAGGGGCTCCCGGGCGGGTACAACCGCGACCTGCAGGAAGATCGGCAGCCCCTGCTCGAGACCGGGCCGCTGCTGATCTCGGTCCTGCGGATGCTGCGGCTGGGACTGGAGCGCGTTCGCTTCGATCCCGAGCGTGGGCGGAAGGCGCTGGAGGACGGCGCTACCGCCGCCACCGACGTGGCCGAGGCGCTCGCCCAGACCGGGGTCCCCTTCCGCACGGCGTACAAGCTCACCGGCGCCCTGGTGCGCAAGTGCATGGAGGCGGCACTCCCGCTCAGTCGCGCTCCGCTCGATCTGGCGCGCCAGATCGACCCGAGGTTCACGCCGGACGTCCTGCGGGCAGCGGACGCCGTCTCCTCGGTGACGAGGAAGAAGAATGCGGGCGGGACTGGCCCCGAGTCGATCGACGCGCAGATCGCGCATCTGCAAGCTTCCGCGCAGGCGGCATCCTCCGCCTGCGCCGCGATCCCCCGGCTTGGAACGCTCCTTTCGGACCTGAAGGAGGCGCGCCTGTGAAGCGGGACTTTCTGCAGCTCTCGGACCTGTCGGGGGAGGAGCACCGGACCCTCTTCCGGCGGGCGCGCGAGCTCAAGGCCGCGCGGCGCGCGGGCCAGGCGGTGCGGACGCTGGAAGGGCGATCGCTGCTGTTGCTCTTCGAGAAGGCCTCGACGCGAACCCGCATTTCCTTCGAGGCCGCCATCGGGCAGCTGGGGGGAAATGCCATCACCCTGCCGACGGCGGACAGCCAGATCGCGCGCGGCGAGACGCTGGAGGACACGGCGCGGGTCGCCTCGCGGTACGTGGACGCGATCATGTTCCGCACCCACGGGGATGATCGGCTGCGCGCGTTCGCGCGCGCCGCGACGGTGCCGGTGATCAATGGGCTCTCGGACGGCGGCCACCCGGTGCAGATCCTGGCCGACCTCTTCACGGTCGAGGAGAAGCTTGGTGACATCAAGGGTAGACGCGTCGCGTTCGTCGGGGATTGCGCCTCGAACATGGCCCGCTCGTATCTGGAAGCGGCGCCCATCTTCGGATTCGAATTGCGACTGGCCGGCCCGGAGGGCTACTGGCCTCAGCCCTCGGAGATGCGCGGCGCTCACATCGACACGGATGTCGGGACGGCGGTCTCCGGCGCGGACGTAGTCGCCACCGACGTCTGGGTCAGCATGGGGCAGGAAGCCGAAGCGAAGAAGCGGCTGCGGGCCTTCAAGGGATACAGCGTCGACGAAGATTTGATGGCCAGCGCGAAGCCGGAAGCGATTGTTCTGCACTGTCTGCCCGCCCACCGTGGTGAAGAGATCTCTACGCAAGTGCTGGAGGGGACTCAGTCGGCCGTCTGGGACGAGGCGGAGAACCGCTTGCATGTACAAAAGGCGCTGCTCGAGAAGCTCATCCTACGAAGCTAGCACGCTGTCATCACATCAGTTGATTTGGGCAGACCTTCCGAGGGTCCGTCGCCACCGCAGCCGCAACGCTCCGCGGTCCAGCCCGGGACCAAACGCGCCCGCGCCGCCCGCCCCCATGAAAAGCAGCCACTAGATACGGCGCCGCGCCGGCACGGCGATCGGCTGGAAAAGCGCAGAGGAGCCATCTAGCCCCGCCCCCACAGTTGGCTCAGGGCTACGCCCTAGCGAGGTCATTCGAGTGGCAGCTTCATGCCCAGGTGCGTCGCGCGAAACCCCAGGCGTTCGTAGAAGCGGTGCGCGTCCTTGCGCAGCTTGTTCGTGGTCAGCTGGACCCGGCTGCAACCGCGCCGCCGCGCCTCCTCGATCGCCCAGCGCATCATCTCCGCGCCCAGCCCGTGGCCCCGCAGCGGCGCTTCCACGCGCACGGCCTCGATCTACGCGACCAGGGATCCCTGCCGGAGCAGGTGCCGGATGAACGTCAGCATGAACGTGCCGACGATGCGCCCGTCGAGCTCGGCCACGTAGGTGGCGTTGGTGCCGGAGGGCCTGCATCTCCCGGAACGCTTCCACGTAGCAGGGCGCGCCGGGGCTGAGCTCATCGGAGGGAGTCGCCTGATCCTGGAACAGCATCTTCAGGATCCCGGGCAGATCCTCCTGCGTCGCCAGGCGCACCTTCATCGCTGCCACCGTCCCGGCCTTGCGCTCAGAGGGCCGGCCTCTCCGTGTAGGCTCCGAACACGTCCGTTCAACCGCGCCACCGAACCGCTCAGGTGACGGGAGTCCGCTGCGCCTGAACTCCGGGGTGGTACTCCTGGAGCGGCTTGACGGTCAGTGGGCCCTGGTGGAGCGCCTCGATGGCGGCGACGGCCGCGCGGCAGCTCGTCAAGGCGGTGAAGTAGGGGATGCCGTGCATCAGCGTCTGGCGGCGGATGCTGTAGCTGTCCTCGATCGCCTTCTTGCCGCTGGTGGTGTTGAAGACCAGATCGATCTCGCGATCGATCAGCTTGTCCACGATGTGCGGCCGGCCCTCGGCGACCTTGAACACCGTCTGGCAGGGGACGCCGCGCGAGCGGAACAGCTCGGCCGTTCCGCTGGTGGCGACGATCTCGAACCCGAGCTTCGAGAGGCGCGCTGCCAGCTCCGCCGCCCCCGCCTTGTCGGCGTCGCGCACCGAGATGAATACCCGCCCCCGCAGCGGCAGCGCGTTGCCCGCGGCGATCTGGGCCTTGGCGAAAGCACGGGGAAACGAATCGTCCAGGCCCATCACCTCGCCGGTGGAGCGCATCTCCGGACCCAGGATCGTGTCCGCCTTGGAGAAGCGGTGGAACGGGAACACCGCCTCCTTGACGCTCATATGTTTCGGCACCGAGGTGCCACGGATGCCCTGCTCCGCCAGCGACTTTCCCACCGTGCAGAGCGCGGCGATCTTCGCCCAGGGCAGGCCGGTGGCCTTCCCCACGAACGGGACCGTCCGCGACGCGCGCGGGTTGGCTTCCAACACGTAGATGTCGCGCCCCTGGACCGCGAACTGCACGTTCATGCAGCCGACCACTTTCAGGTGCTTCGCCAGCGCGAGCGCCTGGCGCGCGATCTCGGCGACGATTTCCTTCGGCAGCGAGAACGGCGGCAAGGCGCAAGCGGAGTCGCCGGAGTGGATGCCGGCCTCTTCGATGTGCTCCATCACTCCGGCCACCACGTAGTCCTTGCCGTCGCCGACGCAGTCCACGTCCACCTCCGTGGCGTCCTTGAGGAACCGGTCGATGAGGATCGGCCGCTCTTCCGACGCCTGCACCGCCTCGGTGGAGTACTGCACCAGCCCCTCGTCGTCGTGGACGACCTCCATGGCGCGCCCGCCCAGCACGAAGCTAGGACGGACCATGACCGGGTAGCCGATGCGGCGGGCGATCGCGAGCGCCTGCTCGGGGCTGCGCGCGATCCCGTTTTCCGGCTGGCGCAGCTTCAGTTCCTCGACCACCCTGGACCAGAGCTCGCGATCCTCGGCCGCGTCGATGGCGTCCACGCTGGTGCCGAGGATGCGGATGCCCGCCTTCTCCAGCCCGCGGGCCAGCTTGAGCGGCGTCTGCCCGCCGAACTGCACGATGGCGCCGATGGGCTTCTCCCGGCGGGCGACCTCCAGCACGTCCTCGAGTGTCAGGGGCTCGAAGTACAGTCGGTCGGAGGTGTCGTAGTCGGTGGACACCGTCTCGGGATTGCAGTTCACCATCAGGGTTTCGTAACCGGCGGCCCTGAGAGCGAAGGAGGCCTGCACGCAGCAGTAATCGAACTCCACGCCCTGGCCGATGCGGTTGGGTCCCGACCCCAGGATCAGCACCTTCTTGCGGTCGTCGGGGCGGACTTCATCCTCGTCCTCGTAGCTCGAGTACAGGTACGGAGTGTTCGCCTCGAACTCCGCGGCGCAGGTATCGACGCGCTTGAAGACGGGGTGCAGGTTCATGGCCTCGCGCTGGGCGGTGATTTCCGCCTCCCCGCGCCCGGCGAGAAGCGCGATGCGCTTGTCCGAGAAGCCCAGGCGCTTCCAGCGGACGAGATCGGGGATTTGCGCGCCGGCGCCGGCCTTCCGGCTGGAGTCGGCGATCTCGCGTTCCGCGTCCACCAGCGCCTGGACCTCGCGGATGAACCAGGGGTCGATGGCGGACAGGGCGTGGAGCTCTTCCGCGGAAATGCCGGCACGACACGCTTCGGCCAGCCAGAACAGCCGGCGCGGAGTGGGCGTCTTGACCTCCTTGCGGATGCGCTCGAGCTCGGCAGGCGAATACTCCGCGCGCAGTCCGTCGCGCTGCAGCGGCGAGTCCAGGCCGTCGGTCCGGTTCTCCATCGAGCGCAACGCCTTGTGCAAGGCGATGGCGAAGGTGCGGCCGATGGACATCACCTCTCCCACCGACTTCATGCTGGTGGTCAGCGTCTGGTCGGCGTGGGGGAATTTCTCGAAGTTGAAGCGGGGGATCTTCACCACGCAGTAGTCGATCGCCGGCTCGAAGCTGGACGGCGTGGTCTTGGTGATGTCGTTGACGATCTCGTCGAGCGTGTAGCCGACGGCGAGCTTGGCGGCGATCTTGGCGATGGGGAAGCCGGTCGCTTTCGAGGCGAGCGCGGAGGAGCGGCTCACGCGCGGGTTCATCTCGATCACCACGATTCGCCCGGTCTTGGGATGGACGCCGAACTGGATGTTCGACCCGCCGGTCTCCACTCCGATCGCCCGGATGACCTGTCGCGCCAGGTCGCGCATGGCCTGGTACTCGAAGTCCGAGAGTGTCTGGGCAGGCGCGACCGTGATCGAGTCGCCTGTGTGCACGCCCATCGGATCGAGGTTCTCGATGCTGCAGATGATGACGACGTTGTCCGCCTTGTCGCGCATCACCTCCAGCTCGAACTCCTTCCAGCCCAGCACCGACTCCTCGATCAGCACCTCGTGGGTGGGGCTGGCGTCGAGCGCGCGCGCCCCCATCTCTTCCAGCTCCTCGCGGTTGTAGGCGATCCCGCCGCCCAGCCCGCCGAGGGTGAAGCTGGGCCGGAGGATGAGCGGGAAGCCGAGCTCGTGGCCGACGCGCATCACCTCGTCCACCGAGCGGGCCACTCCCGACTTCGGTACGTCGATGCCGATCCCGGTCATGCAGTCCTTGAAGCGCTGGCGGTCCTCGGCCTTCTCGATGGCGTCGAGCTGGGCGCCGATCAGCTGGCACCCGTACTTCGCCAGGATTCCCTGCTTCGCCAGCTGCACCGCGAGGTTGAGCGCCGTCTGCCCGCCCATGGTCGGGAGCACGGCGTCCGGGCGCTCGGCGGCGATGATGCGCTCCGCCGCCTCCACGGTGATGGGCTCGATGTAGGTGCGGTCGGCCCACTCCGAGTCCGTCATGATGGTGGCGGGATTGGAGTTGAGGAGGATGGTGCGGTACCCCTCTTCGCGGAGGGCCTTGAGCGCCTGCACGCCCGAGTAATCGAACTCGCACGCCTGCCCGATGACGATGGGACCAGAGCCGAGAAGGAGGATGGACTTGAGGTCTTTGCGGCGCGGCATCTGGGGGGCTCCGTGTAACATGGAGCGCCGGCCGTGACCACGGCGGATCAGCTGGTGCTGGCACGGAACGATCGGTACCTTCGCGAGTTCGTCGAAGCGCTCCATCTCTGCCCCTACGCGAGGCGCTGCCGCGAGGAGGGAAAGCTTCACCGCAGGGTGATCCGACACCGCGAGGAGGCGCTGGCCGCCATCCGGGAGATCGAGGCGATGCCCGAGGACGCCGTCGAGGTCGCCCTGCTGATCTTTCCCGAGGAGCCGGCGGATGGCGAGGAGTCCGCTCGCGCCTTCGAAGCATTCGGCGCGGTTCTGCGCGAACAGATGTTCGCCGCCCACCCCGGCCAGGCGCCGTTCTACTGCGTGGCCTTCCACCCCGACCTGCCCCGCGACCTGCTCGACGCGAGCCGGGCGGTGCGGTTCATCCGCCGCAGCCCCGATCCGACCCTTCAGCTCGTGCGCGCATCGATCCTGATCGGTGTCCGCGGCGAGGACGGCGGCGGTTCCCGATACGTGGACACGAGCCTTCTGTCGCTCGAACAGGCGATGGCGCTGCTGAGCCCGGCGAGCCTGGCCGAGCGCATCGCCGAGGCCAATCTCGCCACCTTGCAGCGTGAAGGGCCGGATCGGCTCGCCCTGCTGCTCTCGAGCCTGCGCGGCTGACGCCAGGTCCGGTCAACCTCGTGCTCACTGGGCGGGGTGCACTACCCAGAGCGGCATGCTGTGCGGGTCGCGCTCGCGGATCTGGAAGATCTGGAACGCGTCCACTTGCCGCCACTGCCCCGTCTGAGGCTCGAACACCGTCCAGTCGCCGGTCTTGCCCCCCATCCGCTTGAACCAGATGCTCCTGCCGTCCGAGGCCAGCTCCGGGCGGAGGACTGCGCCGGGCTCCAGCGAATCTTCCTGCCCTGGCTCGAATCCGGGCGGCCGGAAGAGAAAGACGCGCTCGCCGTCCGCATAGTGGATGGCCAAGGCGCCGCACGACTCGTCCTCGGGCCTGTAGCACTCCACCTGGGCCATCTCCTTCCCCCCGCATTGAATCAGGTTCTGATCCGCCGCCCGGCAAGAGCTCCAGCCGCTCCGGTAGTGCGTGAGCTTGCTGGCCACGCATCCGGTGGCGAGCACCAGTACCATCCAGGACTTCATCGAACGACCTCCGCAAGGCGGCGCGACACGCGCTCGGCCCACTCCGGCGCAATCTCGCTGCATGCCGCGCGTCTTTGCAAGCGCACCGCGGCGGCCGGGATGCTGCCGCTGCCGGCGAAGGGATCCAAAATGAGCTGGCCGGGATGCGACCACTCTCGGACCAGGGGCTCCAGGACGGAAAAGGGCTTGTGGCTCGGGTGGCTTCCCCAGTGTGGCGCCTCCCCCTCCTCGTCGTACCCAGCCGCCACGCACCACACGCGGGCGGCGTCTTCCGGTCGAGGCGGCGGCAGCGGCTTCGCCGTGAAGACGAGGGCGGTCTCGTAGACGCGCAGGAGTTGCTCGTTCCCTTCCTGCTGCGAGCCCTGCTTCGCCCAGACGAACTCTCCCGCCTCGGCGTAGCCGAGCGCGCGCGCGACCGAACGGATCGGCTCCTTGCCGAGGAAGTTCGTCCAGACGACGAGCGGCCCATCGACGTGCGCCGCGGCCTTGGGCAGCCATTCTTCCGTGAACTTGCGGTAGGCGCGGACGTCCTCGAATCGGACCACCGGATCCCGGTCGATCTTGACCCCGGCGCGCTTGTCCCGCAAAGCGCCGCTCTTGCGCCGCCGCGTCAAAAGGCAATACGGCGGATCGGTCAGGAGCAGCGCGGCGCGTTCCCCGCTCAGGACGCGCCGGTAGGTCTCCTCGAGCCGCGCATCGCCCACCACGCAGGTCACAGGATGACGCGGACCTCGTACCGGCGGTTTTGCCCGGACACCTCGAACTTGAAGTTCTTCACTCCCGCGGAATCCAGCCGCTTCTTGGCGTCGATCAGCGCGTTGCCCAGGTTGCGGAGCTTCTGGTCGCAGTTCTTCTCGAACTGATCGGAGTCGGTCTTGAAGGTGCATTGGTTCTTGCGGCCTTCAGCCAGCAGGCGCTTGTTGACCTCGGCTTCCAGCTTCTTCGTGGCGGCGCTTCCGGCAGCCGACTTGGCGACGTCCCAGGGGACCTGGGCGAGGAGCGTGACAATGAGCAGAAGGGTCATGGCGCGGCAATCTACCCCTCGATCACGCGTCTTGCAGCCGTGATAGGTTCATGCCACAGAGCGGCGAACATCCCGCCAGGAGATCCTTGCCATGGCCTTCGTCGTTGCCGAGCCTTGCATCAACTGCAAGTACACCGACTGCGTGGCCGTCTGCCCGGTGGACTGCTTCTATGAAGGCAAGAACTTCCTCGTCATCCATCCCGACGAGTGCATCGACTGCGGCGCGTGCGAACCGGTCTGTCCGACCAAGGCCATCTTCCCCGAGGACGATCTCCCGGAAGAGTGGAAGGAGTACACCGCGCTCAACGCCGAGCTGGCGCAGAAGTGGCCGAACATCAACAAGCAGAAGGACCCTCTGCCGACCGCGGAGGAGTTCAAGGAGAAGAAGGGCAAGCGCGCCCTTCTCTCTCTGGACCCGCCGGGCTAGGCGGTGAGCGACCTCGCCCCCGGGATCCTGATCGCCGTCCCGCAGCTCGACGATCCGAACTTCGCCCGGTCGGTCGTGTTGCTGATCGAGCACAACGACTCGGGCGCGATGGGGATCGTCTTCAACCGGCCGAGCGACATCGCGCTCAAGGACATCGGCACCGAGCACGAGATGGAGGTGCACGCGGCGGCAGGAAACGCCTACATCGGGGGGCCGGTGCAGCGGGAGCGGGGCTTCCTGGTGCATCGCCGGGCCGAGGTCGCCGACTCCGTGCACCTGCACGACGACGTCTATCTCTCCGTCTCCACCGACGCCCTGCGCACGCTGCTCGCCGGCGATCCGGCAGCTTACCGGCTGTGCCTGGGATACGCCGGATGGGGGCCTGGACAACTCGAGCGCGAAATGGTCGGCGGCGGGTGGCTCAATTCCAGCATTTCGTCGAAGCGCATCTTCGATACGCCGGTGGACAAGATCTGGGACGCGGTCATCCGCGACCTGGGCATCGACCCGGCCTTTCTCGTGCAAGGCGGAGGGAAGCAATGAGGATTTCGTTCGCGATCGGCGCCGCCCTTCTGGGGCTGGCCTGCGGAGGCGGCAAGGCCACGCGCTCGGGAGGCGCCTCGGACCAGACCCCGCAATGGTTGGCCGACGGCACCGGCGCGATCCGCGGCGAAGGAGGCAAGAGACTGCAGGGGGTCGGCGTCGCCAGCGGCGTCGCGGACCCGAAAGCGCGGCGGCGGCAGGCGGACGCGGCGGCGCGGGAGCAGCTGCAGACCGCGGTGGATGCGCTAGCGCTGGCCCTGGCGAAGATGAGCGAGTCCACCCAGCAGAACCTGGCGCCGACGGCCACCGGGATCGCGCGGAAGGCCGCCGGTCAGGTGGCTGCGATCCGCGATCATTGGGTGACGCCGGACGGGGACGAGCGCGCGCTGGCGGTGGTCGAGCTGGACGCGCTCCGGAGGGCGCTGCAGGCGGGGGAAGGTGACGACCGCATCCGGGGGGAGATGGCGGCGAATGTGGATCGCGCGTTCGAGCGCGTTGCAGTCAGATAGCGCTTCAGATCAAACGCCGAGCACGCCGAGCACGCCGAGGGTTTTTTTGTAGGTCTCGGCGTCGGCTTTTGAGAAGCAGCAGAAAATGATTCGAAGGCCGGGGTTGGCCTTTTCGAATACGCGCGCTTCGCGGACGGCGATCCGCGTGGCTTGTTCGATCGGGTAGCCGTAGATGCCGGTGGAGATTGCCGGGAAGGCGATGCTACTGAGGGCGTGCTGATCGGCGAGTTGGAGGGCGTTGCGGTAGCACGAGGCGAGCGCGTCCGGTTCGCCGTGGGTGCCGCCCTGCCAAACGGGGCCCACGCAGTGGATCACATGACGGGCTTTCAGGCGATAGCCGCGGGTGAGCTTTGCCTCCCCGGGGTTGGCGCCGCCCAGGGTCCTGCATTCCTCGAGCAGCTCGGGGCCGGCGCGGCGGTGGATGGCCCCGTCGACACCGCCACCGCCGAGGAGCGTGGGGTTGGCGGCGTTCACGATGGCGTCGACGTCGAGCAGGGTGATGTCGCCCTCGACCACCTCGATCATGTTCTCCTCCCGCTCAGGTCATCGACGAGCGATTCTCCCATCACCTGCAGCGTGCGCCCGGGCGGCGAAGGTGCCATGTTCTCCTCTACATGAGGGACAAGCTGGAGAAAAAGGAGGAGCTTCCCGTGGTCGCGCGCCTGGTGGTCGAGATCCGCTCGGACGGGCGGCATACGATTGCCCGCGGCGCCGCGGAAGACGCCAGCGGGGAGCGGGTGCAGGTCGAGGCGGAAGGAAGCACGCCGCTGCAGCTCGCGCTCTCCCTGATGAAAGCGCTGGCGGAGGTCCCTGCGCTGGCGCGCAGCTTCACCCGGGGCCTGCTACCCGGCCGCCGCAAGTAGCCCTTGCGTCATCTCCGAGATGTCGCGCGCTGGGTTCACGCACGGATGCCCGTCGGTCCACAGCGCCCGCGCATCCGAAGGCCGCACCAGGAGCTGGAGCGAAGACCGCGTGCCATAGCCCACCGCGTCCGCATGCACGCAGGCGCTCTCCAGCGGCTCGGGCGCGTGTACCGTCATCGGCGCCCGCCA
>DATBZA010000170.1:0-14555 GCA_036513415.1 Myxococcales bacterium
GCGCTGCACGATGGCCGGATAGAGTTTTTCTAGATGCCCCGAGAGCGCCACCGACGCCCCTGCCCGGGCCAGCGCCACCTCGTCCGAGGCGAGCAGGCTGCCCAGGTACTCCACCAGATCCGGCTCGCGGCGCTCCTCGTCGAGCTTGCGCCGGAACCGGGTGAAGACCGAGGGCGGCGCCGGATGACCCTCCAGGATCGCCGCGCAGGCCTTGAGCACTCCGTCGCGCAGCGGCAAGCGGTCGTGGTCTGCGAGGACCGAGAGAAGGCGGGGGAGCGCTTCGGGCACCGCGATGCGGCCGATGGCGTCGACCGCCGGCTCCGCCAGCATCTCGTTCGGAATCGCGTCCAGCAGCGGCTGCACCGCGCGGGGGTCGCCGATCTCGCCCAGCGCGGCGACGGCCGCGAACTGGAGCCAGAGATCCGCATCCAGGAGCCGGATCAGTCCCGGGACCGCCTCACGGGCCTTGAGCGCCCCGAGCGCCTCGATCGCGGCCTGCGCGATGTTGGAATCGGAATGCTCCAGCAGCGGCAGCAGCGCCTGCGCCGAACCGGGATCCTTGATCCGGGAGAGGATCTGGACGGCGAACATGGCCACTTCGGCGTTCTCGCCGCGCGAGAGCGATACGAGATGGGGCACCGCATAGGGGCCTTGCCGCTCCAGCGCCGACAGCGCCGCGTTGCGCAGCACCGCGTTTTCGTCGTCCCCCACGAAGCGCCCGAGCGTCTCCGGGGCCAGGTGTCGCGCGGCGAGCGCGATGGCCCTCTCGCGCAGGATGGGCTGCGACTCCTGCAACGCGGCGACGATCTCGTCGTCGCTCGCCCCGAGCTGGAACGCCTTCTCCATCTCCGCTGTGCCCAAGCCCACCTCAGTGCGGCTGCGTCGCCTGCCGCCGCAGCAGCTCGTTCTCGAACGCCAGCCCGGCCTGCGCCGCCGCCAGCTCCAGGATGTCCAGCTCCTCGATGGCGCGGTTCGAGTGACCGTTGTCCGCGTACACCAGCGCGATCACGCGCTGCCCGCCCGTCACGGGAAAGATCGCGCATTCGCCGGAGCGCGGTCTGCCCACCACTCCGGCGAAAGCTTCCGGGAGGCGCGCCTGCTCGAATGGAATGGCCCGCACCTGTCCGTCGGCGAGGCTCTCGGTGAGGGCATTCTTGCTGGCGAGCTCGATGATCAGCCCGCGCGAGATCTGCGCCAAGGACTGCCCGCCGGGGGTGTTCCCGAACGCGCCCAGCGCCACCAGCCCGTCCTTGCGCACCAGGAACAGGACCGCCCGCTCGACCGACTCGCTGAGGATGTTCATCAGGCTGAGCGAGATGGTGGTGGAGATCAGGCCGCTCCGCAGATCGCCGACGATGCGGCGCAGCTTGGAGAAGTTCGCCGTGATGCGGTCGGCGCGGGAGGCGCCGGTCATGAGATCGCGCCGGTTCTGCGCCACCGACCGGAAGCATGCGACCACCAGGGGCAGGTCTCCCGACAGGACGGCGATGGCGCCGGCCTGGTACACCGGCCCGGCCTGGACGTCCGCGTCGACGAGGGCGAGGATCGACGCGCGGGGCCGGGCCCGGCGCAGCGCGGACAGCGCATCGAGCGCGATCGCGCCCTGGCGCAGGTCGAGCAGCACCAGCGGCGGCGCCTCTCCCGGCGGCGGAGTGCCGGCATCGCGCAGGTTCACCCGCGCGACGGTCACCTCGGGAAGTGCCTGCGCCAGGCTCTCCGCGGTCTGCTTGTCGGTGGAGACGACCTGAAGCCTGGTGCGTGCCTCCTCCGCGATCGCCATCAGGCCGTGGGCGGGCGTGGGCACGGGCCGCGCACGCGACGCAGGCGTGGCCGCGACCGCGGATTCCCCGCCGGCTTCCAGCACACCCTCGTGGGGTGAGCCGTTCGAGGGCCCTGGCCCGGCGCGGTTCCGCTCGTCGAAGATGCGCAACGCATCGAGCAGCACCATCTGCGTGTCGAGGTTGAGGCGCCGGATGACGTCGCCCGGCACCACCGCGATGTCGTCGATGGGCTTGAGGTCGTCGAGGGCGAAGTGGAACGTGCCCTCCTTCCAGGACACCAGGTCGTAGACCGTGTGCTCGATCTGGTGCTCGACGGTCCGGTAGATGGTCTCGGCGTCCACCGCGCCCATCGACACCAGGATCTGCCCGAGCGAGCGGCGCGGATGCTCCGCATCCTGCAGCGCCAGCGCTTCGTCGAGCCTGGGCTGCTCGATGTGCCCGGCTTCCACCAGCAGCTCGCCGAGCCGCTTTCCCCCCGGCGCCCAGGCGTTGACGATCCGGCCCTGGTGGAAGCCGATCCCCCCCGTCGATTCCCCGCAGGAAAGGGTGAGCGTCCCGGTGCGGCCGCCGAGATGTATGAACTGGAGGGCGTCCGCGACCGAGACGTCCTGGATGTTTCCGGAGAGGCTCATCGCCCTTACTGCCTGCGCACCAGCGCGACCAGGCCCTCCAGCGTCTTCAGCTTGCGGTCGGCGTTGGAGTAGACCCGGGCTGCGAACAGCGCGGAAGCGGCATGCGCTGCGATCAGGTCGAGCAGATCGCGATCCTCCGGTCGCAGCATCGCCTTGTGGTCGAACAGCTTGAGGATCACCAGCGCGCCGACCGTCGTGCCCTGCACGGTGAGCGGAACGCAGGCCAGCGCCCCCGACCCGTCGAACGGCCCGATCCGCAGCACTCCGTCGGAGAGGGTGGCATCCACGGCGGGATCGCCGCCCGCGTAGAGGCCGTTCTGGTAGACGCCGCCGACTTCGTCTTCCATCCCGTGGGCGAAAGCGATCTCGCAGTCTCCGGACCTGCCCTCGGTCACCGCGGCCTGGGCGGTCTTCCAGAAGAGCAGGACGAACCGCTCCGCGCCCAGCAGGTTGATGGCGATCTCCGCGATGGTCGCCTGCACCTCGGCGGGATCGAGCGTCGCGTGCAGCTGGTAGGTCGCGACGTAGAGGTTCATCAGGCGACCCACTTGATGCTCGTACTCGGCGAGCTTCGTGGACAGCTCCTCGCGATCCGACTCGACGTCGGCGAGCCGCGAGTCCAGCTCGCCGCCCCCCGGAGGCGGCGTACCGATTTCCTTGGCCAGCTCCGCAGCGCGATCGAGGGTCGCCCGCAGCTCGTCGAGAGCTGACCCGAGGCGAGGCGGGAGCTGCTCGGGAGCGGCCATGCGCGAATTCAAGCAGCGGGGCTCGCAGTCAGCTTGTTGATGACGCCGAGCAGCTCCTCGTTGCGGAAAGGCTTCTTCACGTATGCCGCGGCGCCCGCCTGCATCCCGCGCTCCGTGTCGTCCTCGGTGCCTTCGGTCGTGATGATCACCACTGGAATGCGCGCGAACTCCGGATGCGCCTTCACCGCGGTGAGGAATTCGAGGCCGTTCATCCTCGGCATGTTGATGTCCAGGAGGATGATCTCGACGTCCTTGTGCTCGGCCAGCCGATCCAGCGCCTCGCGCCCGTCGAACGCATGCACGAGCGGGAAGCCGCGCAGCATCATCTCGAACATGCGATGCAGCAGCTTGGAATCGTCGACGACGAGGACCTTTTTTGGTTTCATTGGCTGACGGCGATCCTGCGCGCTGCCCGGAGGGCCGTCAAGAAAGCGAAGGCGTACTTGCACCTACCGCGAGGCAAGAGTTTCAAGGGCTTGCGTCAGCTCCGAGAGCGTGTGGGTGTTCCCCTGCCGCCGCGCCACGACCTGCCCGCGCGCCAGCGCGTCTCGCGCTTCGTCGGCCCGATCCAGCGTATCGAGGATCACCCCGAGCTGCAGATAGGCCGCGAGGTAATCGGGCGTGCGCCGCACGAGCTCGTTCAGCTCCGCGGCGGCCGCCTGGGCCTCTCCTTTTCCTTTCAGCTCCAGCGCCAGCGCGTAGCGCGGAAAGGGGTCGTCGGGCGAGGCGGCGATGAACTTGCGAAGCTGCTCGGTGCGGTCCATGCGCGCCTTATAGCTCGACGAAGTCGAGGTCGTCGCACACCTTCACGCCGGGCGGCGCGGCGATGCCGCTTCGAGCCTCGCTGCCCAGGTGCCCGAGGAGGATCCTCGGGACCGGGGGCAGGTTCGCGCGCAGCGTCCGCCAACCGATGTGCTGGTCCGTGCTCTCGCCGGCATGGGTGCACTCGGCGCAGAGCAGCTCGGCGCCGTCGCACAGGCCCTGGGGGATCGATCCGGTGTCGCCGGTGAAGGCGAGCTGGCCGATGCGCAGCGAGAGCGCGACCTGGGGCGGCGTCATGTGCTCTGCCTTGAAGGCGCGGACGCGCCGCCCCGCCACATCGACCTCGTCGCCCGGCGCGATCTCGAGGACTTCCACCGCGAAAGGCAACGGCCGCTCCGCGGCGCTGGAGTAGCACGCTGCCCACAGCGCCTGTAGCCGCTCGCGGGTCCCTTGGGGACCGCTGACCGCGAGAGGCGCCGTGCGCCCCGCCCGGTAGACCGCGTCGACCAGGAAGAACGGCCAGCCCGCGATGTGGTCCCCGTGCAGATGCGTGAAATGGATCGCTCCGATCCCGCCCGGATCCCGTCCCAGCCGCTTGAGCGCCAGGAGCGCCGTCGCCCCGAAGTCGACCGCGAACGTCCCCCGCTCGTCGTCGACCAGCCAGCAGGTGTGGCCGCGGCCAGACGAGCAGAACGCATCGCCGCTGCCTAGCGCCGTCACCCTCATGGCGGTGCCTTCTGAAGCAGCGGCGCCAGCTGGCGGGCCACGTCTCCCTGGCGCAGGTGGATCTCGCGCCGCAGCGCCTCGAGCGAGGCCATCCCTCCCCGCAGCGACAGCGCCGTCTCCAGCTGCTCGCCGCCTCGCCGCCAGCGCAGCCGGAGCATCGGCAGATCCTTCCCTGCGATGGGCGCAAAGGCACGGTGCAGCGCCGCTTCGCTGACCTCCGCGTGCGCGATCGAAAGCAGCGCGCCCTGCCCTTCACGCCGGATGAACAGCGCCTCCGCCGTGCACCAGACGTCGCTGACGCACGGTTCCCTCCAAGCCGGCGCGAGGAGCCGGATGCCGTCCGCGAAGCGGGTCCCGTGGTAGAGCGCCTGCGGCTGGTCGATGATCCGCTCGTCTTCCGCACGGGCGACGGGCGCGGGCGCCCGCAGGAACCGCCGGTGTCGCGCGCGGATCCGGGTCGCAAAGGCGAGAGCGCCCCCGGTGAGGAGGGCCCCGACCGCGCAGGCGACCCAGAGGGCGATCAAAGCCTACTCGGCCGGCGCACCGGCGAACTCGTCCAGCTCCCGGAGCTTGTCCTCGCTCGCGTTCACGCGCTGGGAGAACTTCTTGTTGCAGTCCGCCAGCACCTCGACCGGCGTCTTCGCCTGCACGCCCCGGTCCACGTCGGCATACGCCGACTTGTTGCCCTGCAGGAATGCCTGGTCGAGCTGGTTGGCGTAGTTGTTGGTCGCCTGGGAGAGCTTCTTCCAGTCGGTGATGAACGCGCTGGTCACCTGGATGCGCTGGTCGATCAGATCCTGCGCCTCCGCCACCTGGTTCTTGATGTCGGGGTCGGCGATCTGCTCGGCGGACCCGGTCAGCGCCGCCGCCGAGGCCGTGGATTGCGCACCGAACTGCGAGATGGCGACCGCGATCCGGTCGTACGTCTTTGCCAGCTCCCGGTATCCGGCCACGAGGCGCCGGGCCTCGTCCCCCTTGGGCGGAGTCGCGGTGGAGGGCTTGCCCAGCGTGTTCAGAGTCCTTGCCAGGTCGCCGACCTTGTCCACGGCCGCCGCGCAGGGCTTGCTCTTCTGGCTTTCACGCGCGGCGGCGACGAACGCGGTCAAGCTGGCCTTGTCGCGCCGGGCCTGCGCGCGCCTCTTCAGATAGAGGCCTCCGCTGATGCCCGCGCCGGCGAGGACGAGCACGCCGGCGATGATCGCGGCGAGGACCTTCGGGCTCAGCCCCGCGCCGGGGCGCTTGCGGCCGCCCACGACGTCGATGCGGATCGAGGTCTGGCCCAGCCGGAGCACGTCTCCGTCGAACAGCTCCACGTCGTCCACGCGCTCGCCGTTGAGCCAGATGCCGTTCGCCGAGCCCATGTCCTTGACGCGGATCTCGCCGTTGATCTTGCTGATCTCGGCGTGACGGCCGGACATCGAGGTGTCCTTGACCGCGATGTCGCACTGGTCCGAGCGGCCGATCGTGACCGTGATCGCGCGCATCGGATAGGCTTTCTCCGCCCCGCTCGGCCCCTTGACGATGAAGTTGGCGGACACTCCGTCGAGGAGCGCGGGGTTGATCATCTCGGTTTTCGGAGTTCCTTCTTCGCCCATGACGCCCCCCGTCGAACGGCCCAGCTGCGCTAGCCCGGAAGAGGCGGGAGCGTACGGGGGAGCGCCCGCTTCGGTCAAGGATCGAGCGGGGTTGGACGGAGGAGCCCTTATTTGCCCTGGTGCATCTTTTGCGTGTCGGTGCCGGTCTTCGCCTGGCTCTGCTGCGGCTGGTCCTGCCCGCCCGGCGTCTGGTCCTGCGCCTGTTGCGGGGGCGCCTGGGTCATCGTGGATTGGAGCTTGGGCAGGTCCGCGCGCGCGACCACCTCGCCCGGCTTCTTCACATCCGAGGCGTCGATCGTCAGCATCACTGCCTTGCCCTGGTCGATCGCGGGCAGGTCCGTCTTCATCGCGTAGCCGCTGCCGTTGTGATCCATTTCGATTGCGCCGACGTCGATCGGATCGCCGGCAACCGGCTGCAGCCACACATGGTAGGCCTTCCCGGCCTCGAGGCTCTGGGATAGGCCGTAGGCATTCACGCGGATGAACGTCTTCCCGGTGGGCAGCTCACCCCAGGTGACGGCCGCCCAGGCCTTGGGAGTAGCGGCGGCTGCCGCCTTCTTGCCCGCCGGTGCTGGCGCTTCGATGATCACGGTGGTGCGCCCGGGGCTGCGCGCCAGGGTGACGTCCTTCTGGAGGTCGCCCACCTGCTTGGTCACTGCTGCTACCTGGTCGCGGTACTGGTTCGCGTCGCGCTCGGCCGTGCTGGCCCGCTGCGAGGACGAACTGAGCTTCGAGGCCAGGTAGCCGACCAGGGCCACGACCACTACGATGACCACGACCGCGGGGACGGCCGCGCGCCAGGAATGCCTCGCCTTCCCATCGGTCAAGCGGGAAAAAGTGGGGCGGGTATCCGTCATGGTTTCCATGGCGGAAGAGTTCTCACTGCTGAACAGAAGGGCAACCCTATGATTGCCCGGGCAATACTACGTATCGGTCCGCCGGCGCAGCGCTGGAGCAAGCGCCAGGCAGAGACCGAAATCCGAATCGATGGACTCGGCCGGCTCCTTGCGCACGGGCTTCAGGTGAGGATCGGCGGGCAAGTCGGCGAGCGTCCGCCGGCGGGGAGAGCGGCGACTGCTGGGGTCGGCCTTTCTCGACATGGTGCGTTGTTGTACTCGACCCGACCCCTCCCCGCAACCACGTACACACACACCGGGCTGGCGCCCGACCGCCTTTCCTGTTACGAGCGCGCAGCCATGGCTCGCAGAGTGAAGGCGGACCTGTCCGCGCGGAAGGTGACGGAACCACAGAAGTCCTTGGAAACGTTCCCGAATCCGAGCCCCGGCCGGGATTATGAGATCCGCTTCGAGTGCCCGGAGTTCACCTGCGTCTGCCCCATGACGGGTCAGCCCGACTTCGCCACCATCCGGATCACCTACGTGCCCGACCAGGCCTGCGTCGAGCTGAAGAGCCTCAAGCTCTACCTGTGGAGTTACCGGAACGAGGGCGCCTTCCACGAGGCAGTCACCAATCGCATCCTCGACGACCTGATCGGGTCGCTGAAGCCGCGCCGCTGCGAAGTGACCGGCGATTTTTACGTTCGCGGCGGCATCCACACGGTCGTCGTCGCCCGATACCCCGACCGTTGATTTGCCTGCCCCCCGGCGGACCGGCAGGATGGCCCGGTGCTCTCAGGCGAGCTCCACCCCTTCCTGGTGCACTTCGCGGTGGGGTTGCTGCTGATCGCGCCGGTCGCGGACGTGTTCGGCCTGCTCCTCCGCCGGGAGGCGCTCCTCAATACGGGCCGCTGGACCACCCTGCTCGGCACCGGCTTCGCGATCCTGGCCGTGGCGAGCGGATGGGGAGCCGAGGCGGGACTCGGCGCCCACAGCGCGGCAGGCGAAGCGCTGCTTCAACTGCACGAGAAGCTGGGGTACGTGGCGCTCGCCATCTGGGTGCCCGTCGCGGCCTGGAGGGCAGGGTCGAAGCTGGCGATGCCTCTGCGCGCCCGGACGCTGTACCTGGCCGCATCCTTCGCGGCGGCGTCGGTGCTCACCGCCGAGACGGTCCTCGGCGGGGCTCTCGTATACCGGCACGGAGTGGGATTGAGCCCGGCGGCCCGGGCAGAGCCGGTGGTCCGCCCTCCTCCGGCTGGCTCTACTCCAACTCCTCGCTGACCGGGCGGGGACGGCCGGCGAGCAGCTTGCCGAGGACGAAGCCCAGAGCGAGGCCCGCCAGCACCATCTGACCGGGATGCTCTTCCGACCAGGCGCTGATCTTCCGGACGGCGGTCTCCGCGACGTCGCGGCCGATCTGGACGCCGCGCCGGAACCCGCCGTCTCCGGCGGGGAACGCCCCGCCCTGCGTCGGAAACTGCTTCTGGCTCCCCGTCTCGCCCATGTCGCTCATCTCGAGGTGACCCGGGCCAGGAGGAGTCCCGCCGCCATCGCGCCGGCAAACACCGCTACCGGGTGGCGGCGCACGAAGCTGCGCCAGTTCAGCGTCTCGGAAACGTTGGCGCGCAGCGCGTTCACGGACTGCTCGATCTCCTGGCGGGCCCGCTCGATCCCTGCCCGGATGGCTTCCGCGTCTCTCGGATGTTCAGGCATCCATCGCCTCCTGCGCAATCATCGCGCCGCCGCTCCGGCGGGCTCGCCGGGATGGGACAAGACCGGCCGGGACGAGCCAGCGACCGCGTCCGCCTGCGCGAACACCCCCTGCTTCAGCGCGGCGAGCCATTCACGGTCGCGGCGGAGCTCCTCGGCCATGCGGGGAAGCTCGACGCGCTCGCGCCTCGCCCGGCGCATGCCGGCCAGCGACAGGGACCCGCCGGCAACCAGGTTCAGCAGCGCGACGATTCCGAACCCCGCCCACTGCGGCAACCAGACCGACAGCAGGTAGCCGGTCGCGATCATGAACAGCAGATACCCCGCCACGAGCGCCGGCACCCCGGCCGCGCAAACGGCCAGATCGCGGCCCATCGCGCGCAGATCGGCCT
The DNA here is from genome assembly GCA_036513415.1 of Myxococcales bacterium. Taxonomy (GTDB): domain Bacteria; phylum Myxococcota; class Myxococcia; order Myxococcales; family 40CM-4-68-19; genus 40CM-4-68-19. The sequence goes on from DATBZA010000170.1 coordinate 9,181, forward strand.
TCATCTCCGAGCGCGCCAGGGCCAGATGCTCGCGGATGAACATCTGCAGCCCGTCGAGCAGCCGCTGCAGCGCATCCTTCGAGGGCATGCTCGCCGTCGACATGGCGCCAACGTAGGTATCGCTCGCCTGGGGCGCCAGAGCCGGATCAGTGCAGGAGCGGACTGCGCGGGGCCGGCCCCGGGCGGTCCAGGTCCTCTTCGAAGCACCGGATCAGGTAGCCGATCAGCAGCAGCGAGGAGGCATTCTCCGACGCGCGCTGCGGCTCTCGATCGATCAGGTCGGTCGCGTACGCGAGGAAGAACTGGGCCAGCTCCTCGCCCGCGTGGCGGAGGATGATCTCGTGCAGCCTGTCCCGGTCCATGGCGCGGATTTGGCGAATGAACTCGATCGCCAGCTCGCGCTTCCGCGCCGAGCTCCGCCGTTCCAGCGCCCTTGGCATGCTTGCCTCCACCGGTAGGGTGGACGCTGCAGTGCGCTCCGGCAAGCCCGCGGATTTGACATCCGGACAGACGGGTGGATGATTCGCTGGTCAGTACCCGGAGGGGCGGGATGTTCACGGGCGTGAAGGTGTTCTCCGCGACCAAGGCGAAGGAGCGGGACGATCTCGGCGAGCAAGTGACCCGGTGGCTGCGCGCGAACGGAGATCTGGAGATCGTCGACCGCACCGTGATCCAGTCGAGCGACAGCGAGTTCCACTGCCTGACGGTGGTGCTGTTCTACAAGCCGAGGAACGGCACGAAGAAACCGTAGCCCCTGAGCCGCCTGCGGCGGCCGGAGGTGTCTGAGGCTCAAGCCCCTGAGCCGCCTGCGGCGGCCGGGGCTAACGTCCTCGCGGCAAGGGCCTCTTGGCGAGCGCGCGAACGGTGGCGAGCGACGGCTTCGCCTTGTGGTCCTGCGAGACGCGCAGGCCGGCGACGCCCACCATGACGGCCAAGGCTGTGCCGATCCCCAGCCAGGACCACACGCCGGCCTTGCGCGTATTCTTGCGCGTGCGCGGGGCCAGTTGCATGGGGCGGGCAATCCCCGCCAGCGTCTCGAGCGCGCCCGCCACCTCCAGGGCGCTGTGCGGGCGCGCGGCCGGATCCGGTTCGAGGCAGCGCTCGATGATGGCGTCCCAGCGCGCGTCCAGGCCTGCGACGACCTTGGAGGGCGGCGCGAACTTCCCCAACGGCAGCTCGCCCGTGAGCAGCTCGTAGGTCATGACGCCGAAGGAGTAGAGGTCCGCCCGGTGGTCGGCGCGCTTCGCGTCCTTGCGCTGCTCGGGCGCCATGTAGTTGGCGGTGCCCATGGCGACATTGCTCTGGGTCAGGCACTGCGCGCCCTCGGCGTGCAGGCCCGCCAGGCCGAAGTCGAGCATCTTGGTGCGCAGGTCCTTGGTGACCAGCACGTTGTCGGGCTTCAGGTCTCGATGGACCACCGCTCGCGCATGCGCGTACGCCAGGGCGTGAGCGACCTGCGCGAGCAGCGCCGCGAGCTGGCGCGGCGCCGGGCGGTGCGCGTGCGCCCACATGCGCAAGGACTCGCCGTCGATCAGCTCCATCGCGATGTACACGTGCTGGCCCGCCTTGCCGCGTCCCAGCAGGCGCACGATCCCGGGATGGTCGAGCTGGGCCATCGCTGCCGCCTCGCGCCCGAAACGGCGGACGTAATCGGGCACAGCGGCCATCTGCGGGGTCAGGATCTTCACCGCCACCGGCGCCTGGTCGGAGGCGCGGGTGCAGCGGAACACCTCCCCCATTCCGCCCTGGCCGATGCGCTCGTGCACGGTGAACCCGTCCAGCGTGGGCAAAGGCGGCCCCGGCGCCTGCGCCTGCGCCTGCGGCTGCGCCGGGGGAGGCGGCTGGGCGGGAGGAGCGCTCTTCTCCCGGTGCACCTCGAAGCGCACGCCGCAGTGCCCGCAGCGCGCGAGCGAGCCGGCCACGAACAGGCTGACGTCGCAGCGGATGTCGCAGTTGGGGCAACGCTGGATTGCGCGCTTCTTGCCCAGGGGAGGCTGAGACTTTGGGGCGACCGGATCAGCCATGTGTAGCAGTCTGGCCCACCCCATCGTTCCCGCAAGTTTTCTGTCAACTTTCCGGTGGCCAGCGCTTCAGATCAAACGCCGAGCACGCCGAGCACGCCGAGGTTTGGGGGTTGTGATCATCTCGCTCTGGCCACGGCGGAGGTTGCTCCCAACAGTCGGATCACCTCGACCCCAACCCCCAAAAAAAAGAGAAGCCGTCTGATCCAGTCTTGTTTTCCGCCTCGGCGTGCTTGGCGTGCTCAAAGGTGGATCTGAAGCCTTGGCGTCATTTTCAAAATGGCGTCGAGGGGTCATTCGAGAGCTTCGAGGACGCGGAAGATCTCGACTGGAGCCTCGCGGTTCTTCACCTTCGCCGGCGGCAGCGCCTCGAGCATGAACTTGTCCTTCCCCGCCCGCAGCGCGCATTCCTCCGAGATCACCACCATGTCCTCGCGGGCCACCCCGCACAGCCGCGAGGCGAGGTTCACGCCGTCGCCGATGGCGGTGTAGCTGAGCGCCTTCGAGGACCCCATGTTTCCGACCACCACCTGGGCGGTGTGCAGGCCGACGCCGATCCGGATCGGCTCCTTGCCCTGCCCCAGGCGCTCCTCGTTCCACTCGGCGACGCGCCGCTGCATCTTCACCGCCGCGCGCACGGCGTTGGTCGCGTCGTCGGGCCGTTTCACCGGCGCGCCCCAGAGGCCCATGATCGCGTCCCCGATGAACTTGTCGAGGATGCCATTGTGCTCGAAGAGGATATCGACCATCAGCTCGAAGTAGTCGTTGAGCATCCGCACGACTTCCTGGGCGGGCAGCTTCTCCGACATGCTGGTGAAGCCGCGGATGTCGCTGAAGAGGATGGTCACCTCGGTCAGGGCGCCTCCCTTCGAGAGCTCGATGCTGCCCCGGGCCGCTTGCTCCACCAGCGCCGGCGAGAGGAACCGCGCCAGCTGCGCCCGCTGGGTCGCCTCGTGCTCCAGCGCCCGGGCGTACTCGCTGTTCTCCAGCGCCACCGACGCCTGCGCGGCGATGGCCGAGAGCACCTCCAGGTCCTTGGTGGTGAACGCCGCGATCCGCTCGCGCGAATCGAGGAACATGATCCCTTTCACCTCGTCGCCCGACGAGCTGAGCAGGGGCACCGCCATCGCGCTGCGCACTCCCAGGGCGATGATCGAGTGCGAGGCCTGGAAGCGCGCGTCGGCGATCGCGTCGGAGGTGAGCACGCCCTCCTTGGTCAGCTGCACCTGGGCCAGGAGCGTGTCGGAGACGAGGACCTTGCCCTGCCCGGGCTTGCGTTGCCGCATCGCCTGGATCACCAGGTCCTGCGAGTTCGGGTCTCGCAGCAGGACGACGCCGTTGTCGCAGGGGATCAGGTCGAAGGCGATCTGGAGGATCCGCGCGAGCAGCTCGTTGAGGTCCCGCTCGAGCCGCACGTAGGTGGAGAACTCGTGCCCGACGCGCAGGCGCTCGTAATCGCGCTTGAGCTGGTTGACGTCCTGGATCTGCTCGACGGGCACGAAATTGGCTTTCGCGGACGTGCGCGCCACCACTCCTTCCAGCTCGCCGGTGGTGCCGGTATGGACGATCTCCGCATTCTTCGGCCGCGGCGGACCCCGGGTGATCCGGAACTCCATCTTCGAGGTGCCGATCACCACCTCGTCGCCGTCCTCCAGCGTCGAGGGCCCGGAAATCCGTGTCCCATTGAGGAAGGTGCCGTTGGAGGATCCCAGGTCGCGCAGCACGAACTTGTCGCCCTCGAGGTCGATCTGGCTGTGCTTGCGCGAGACCTCCCGGTCGGCCAGGCGCACCGTGGCGGTCGTGCTCCGGCCCAGCACGTTGCTGTCGCCCAGCGGATGCTCGGTGATCTCGCCGGCGAGCCCTTTCAGGATCAGGCGCGGCCCCGACGCGGGGTGGGAGACGGACGGCCGAGGTGGGTTTCCCTCCTGCCCGGAGACCGGCTGCGCTGCCCTCTGGCGAGGCCCTCCGCACGACGGGCACCGGCCGGCGACCGGCTCGTTCTCGCGGTAGCACACTGGGCAGACGGACAATCGGCCCCCCCGGAACGTCCAGACTACCAGCGGGCCCACGCTTTACGAGATTTCGGCCTTCTGGTAACGGCGGCCCGTGAAGATCAAGCAGCGGCCAGAAGATTTCGTCGTTCGCGAGGGGTACCGGTTCGAGCCGGATCCGGAAGGGCCCGTCTGGGTCTACCGGATGGACAAGCAGAAGGTGTCCACGCTCCAAGCGCTGGAGCGCATCTCGAAGGACTTCTCGGTGCGGCGTCGCGATCTGTCCGTGGGGGGCCTCAAGGACAAGCAGGGCCGGACCGAGCAGCTGGTGGGCGTGAAGGGCGGCGCGCTCGGCACGTCCGAGGTGGTGCAGAGCGGCGACCTGCGGCTGAAGCTGATCGGCCGCACGGCGCAGCCGATCTCCTCCGCGAACATCTCGGCGAATCGGTTCGAGGTCACGGTGCGGGACCTCTCGGCCGTGGAAGCGACCCGGGTGGCCGAGAGCGTCGCCGAAGTGCAGCGCGTCGGGGTGGTGAACTACTTCGACTCGCAGCGGTTCGGGTTCCTCAAGCACGGGCAGGGGTTCATCGCCCGCCAGCTGCTCCGCGGCGACTGGGAAGGAGCCTTGAAGGCGTTCGTGGCCACTCCCAGCGAGCTGGACAAGAGCGACGACGCGAAGGTGAAGGCGTTCTGGCGCGACCACTGGGGCGAGTGGCAGCTGCGCGCCCCGCAAGACGCGGGCAAGCGGTACGCGCCGCTGCTCCGCCGCCTGCGCGAGGACCCGAAGGACTTCAAAGGCGCCTTCCTGCACATCGACCGCCGCATCCGCGCGATGGCGCTGTTCGAGCTGCAGAGCTTCGTCTGGAACGAGGGGGTGAAGCGGTACCTGGGCGCTCGCGTCCCCGCCGCCGAGCTGATCGGGCTGCGCTACCAGGCGGGTGCGCTGACGTTTCCGCGCGCCCTGCCCCGCGCGCTCCGGGACGAGCTGTGGTCGAAGAGCTTCCCGCTGCTCGCGCCCGACTCGACGTTCGAGGACGATCTGGTGCGCGACTCGGCCCTGGGGGCCCTGCGGACGCAGGGGCTCAGGCTCGAGGATCTGCGCGTGCCCGACACGCGGCAGCTCTTCTTCAAGCACGAGGAGCGGCCGCTGTTCGTGGTGCCGGGCAAGCTGCGGATGAACGAGCCGCGTCCCGACGAGCTGAACCGGGGGCGCTTCAAGATCAACCTTTCGTTCACGCTCCCGCCTGGAGCGTACGCCACGCTGGTCGTGCGGCGCGTGCTCTGGTTCGCGGCCGAGTCGCGGCGTTCGGACGCCCCGGTCGGCCGCCCCTGGGGCCGGCCGCTGGTGGAAGCGCGGGTGGAA
>DATBZA010000171.1:0-72150 GCA_036513415.1 Myxococcales bacterium
GCCGCGGGTGTCGCGCTCCTCGGCGTTCTCGTATACCAGGCGGCACAACCGCGTGAGCCGGGCGGGTCGGTCACCGGCAACACCCCGATGACCAGCCAGGCGGCCGGCGGTACAGCTGCGCAGGGTGAAGAGTCCGAGATCCAGGCCGCGCTCGCGCGCAATCCCGACGACCTCGACGCGCACCTGGCGCTTGCCCGCCTTTACGTCGCACGCGAGAACTGGATGGGCGTCTGGAACGAGACGGCGCGAGTGCTCGAGCGCGCGCCGGGAAATCCTCCGGCCCTCGCCTATCAATCGCTGGTCCGTCTCGCCATGGGCCAGACGGACATTGCCGTGAACATGCTGACCAAGGCGCTCGCGGCCGACCCGGACCTGATCGACGGCTACGTGTATCTGGCGCTGACCTACTCGCGCATGGGGAAGATGCGCGACGCGGAGGCTGCGGTTGCGAGAGCGTCGAAGCGCTTTCCCGATCGCGCAGCGGAGTTCCGGCAGTTCCTCGCGGAACTGCGAAAGCAGGAGCTTCCGATGGCCCAGTCGAGCACCGCACCGGCCGTCGCGAACGCGAACCCTCACGCGGGGCTGGACGCGCCGGTCGATGCAGCGCCGGCACCGGCCAGGAGCGCGGGGCCGCACGTGTCGGGGACGGTCGATCTCGATCCCTCGCTCAAGAACACGCTCTCGCCGGGGGCGGTCCTCTTCGTGTTCGCGCGCGCGGCTGGAGCCACAGAGGGACCACCGGTGGCCGTGAAGCGGCTGCGCGCCACGTTTCCCGCGCCCTTTGAGCTGAGCCAGGCGGACTCGATGATGGGACAGCCGCTCCCGGAGCGCCTTCTGATCGAGGCCCGCCTCGATTCCGACGGCGATCCCACTACGCGCCCGCCGACCGATCCGAAGGCTCGTCTCGACAAGGTGGAGGTCGGCCGGACCGACGTCCGGCTGATCCTGAAGCGGCCTTGACACGCAGCCTCTTCCTGCGTGCCGGATTGCTCTGCGTGGCGGGATCGGTGCTCGGGATCGCCGGCAACGCATTCACGCCGCACCCGGCTCCGCTCGGCGGCCGGGTCGTGCCGGCCGCCGATCTGCCGGGTGCCGCGTGCGAGGAGCCGCGGCCCGGGGTCGCGCGGATCTCGGTCGACGCGGCGAAGCCGCTGTGTCTCGCCTGTACCGCGGTCTTCGTGGATGCGCGCTCCGCCGAGGAGTACGCCTCGGGACACGTGACGGGCGCGGTGCATCTCGCTCCCGGGGAGCCCGTCGAGCCGCTCCTCGCGCAGCTCCGCGCTGCGCCGGCGGTCATCGTGTACGACCGCGACCGGGACTGCGCGGCCGCCGATGGCGTCGCGGCGCGGTTGCAGACGCAGGGCTTGCGGGACGTCCGCGTGCTCACCGGCGCTTGGCCGGAGTGGCTGGCGCGGGGTGGACCCGGCGAGTCGGGCGCATGCGGCGCCTGCACGGTGGGCGGCCGGTGACCCGCTGGCTCCTGGTCGCGACCCGCGTCGCTCTCGGCGCGCTCTTCCTCTGGGCCGCCGTGACCAAGCTGCCCGACATGAAAGGCTTCGCGCAGGACGTCGCGAATTACCGGATCGTCCCGGCGCTGCTGGTGCCTTACGTTGCCGCCGCAGTGGTGGGCGTCGAGCTCCTCGCGGGGCTGGCCCTGATCAGCGGCGTGATGGCGCGCCCGGCGGCTGCGGTCGTCGCCGGACTGCTGGTGGCGTTCATCGCATTTGTCACCCAGGCATTGCTGCGCGGGATCGATCTCCGTTGCGGCTGCTTCGGGGGTGACGAGCCGGCGTCCTGGTGGACTGTCGCGCGAGACGTGGCGATGCTCGCCGCGGCTGTCGTCGTGGTCCGCGATCGCGGGCACCGCGACCTTGTCCTCGAGGACCAGCGGCACCGGACATGAACGGCGACGAAGATCAGGGCCCGCACCTGGCCGCGCGCACGGTTTCCTGATGGCACGAAACGCAGCTCTTGGTCGGGCTGGCGAAGGCCCAGTCCCTCGCCCAAGGCGTGTTCCCGGAAGTGGCCCTTGCATTGTGACAACCGAAGCAGACGTTGACGATCGGGTTGACCTTGCTGGAGGTGGTATTGTGGTTCACGTTGTGCTCCCGGTCGCCACTGGCGATCTTCTTGTCTCCCATCAGGCAATGCTCGTCGTGCCGCGCGACCCGGAACACCAGGGGTGTGCTCCAGAGCGCCACGTCGCCTCCGATGTTGCCTGCGTGGCATTCAAGGCAGAGCAGGTTGTTGCTGTAGTCGTACCCACCCGGAATGTTCCAGATGTCCCGACCGACCGTCGGTGCCGTGTGCACTTGCGTGATCGTGATGCCGCGCTGGTACGCGATGTTTGCTGCGTCGTCGTTGTGGCAGCGCGTGCAGGTGATCATCGCGAGGTTGTCCTTCGGAGCGCCTCGGTAGGAGAGCTGGCTCGAGTGGCAATCCGCGCATCTCGTCATGGTCGAGTTGTGCACGTCGGCCGCGGCGATCGGGAACCACGCGTGAGCGAAGGTCCCGCTGGTCCTGCCGCTCGGGTGGCAACCCAGGCACAGTCTGGCGTTGTTCGGGTCGTTCCCGCTGTAGCCGTCGATCTGGACGCCAAACGCCTGGTGCGCGGTGACGATGCTCTCGTCCCCGCTGGGGAGATGACAGATCGCACAACTCGTCTGCGTGAAGTCGAATTCTGCGTTCCTGCGTGGGGGGCTGGGCAGCTGCGCCGTGTGGCACTGGTCGCATGAAGCGAAGTGGCCGCCACTGGCCGGATCGATCGGGAACAGCGTCAGCGGGGTTCCATGGGTGCTGACGAAACCCGCCGGCCGGGCATCGTTGGCGTGGCAGAGGAGGCATCGCGCCGATGCACCTTGTCCGGAATCGACCGGACCTGTGCCGAGCCAGAGAATGGAAGGAGTGGTCGCGACCTTGTCACTGTGAGCCGTCACCTGGTCGGCGGGCACACCGCGAGAAGGCGGCGTATTGAGTGTCTCGATGTGGCACCCGGTGCAATCCACGTTGGAGCGGTGGTTCGCATCGACATGGCAGCTGGCGCACGCGGTCACGAACGACTGGATGCCGACGGTGACCGTGCTTCCGAACGCGTGCGAGTCCGCCGGACCGATGGGGAAGAAGCCGGCGTGGCCCTGCGCGGCGATCGCCGGATCGATCTGCCCGTTTGCGTGGCAAGGCAGACAGGTCTTGCTGTACGCGGGCGTGACCGGGTCCGGCACCGGCTGGTAGCCAGGTGGCGGGGTCGTCACTCCGGTATGGATCGCGTCGAGGTCTTGCGCGAGCGTGCCCGGCGGGAGCGAGTGGCAATTCGTGCACGACTGCTGAGTGAAGTCGGCCACCTTCATGGCCGGCACGGTCGCGAACGGCGTGCTCGTGCTCGCATGACAGGTGAGGCAAGGCATCCGGACCGACAACCCCGCGGTGTCGTGGCTCGCGCCGGCGGTGACGTTGAACACGATGGCCGCGTTGCTCGGATCGTGCGTCCCTTTGCTGGAGTGGGTCGAGTACGAGACCGACGCAGGCACCTTCGAGTCCGCGTGGCACTTCAGGCAGAGGAGCGACGTTTCTTGTGGTTGCGCCGGATCCGGCCAGGTCAGATCCGGCACCGCCGCGTGGAAGGCCACGTCGGCCGTCATCTGGGCGCGACTATGGCAGCTCGTGCAGTCGATCCCTGCCGGATCGCTGGCCAATGCCGTGTGGCAGCTCGAGCACCCGATCTGCCCCGGCAGATGGACGGCATCCGCGCCCATGGCGTGGACGCTTCCGCCAGCGACTGGGAAGTACGGATGACTGTATGCGACGGTGCTCGGCGCCGCGCCGCCGTCCGGATGGCAGGCGAGACATTGCTTCGCATGCCCCGGCACGGGGTTGCCGCCGGCGTCTACACTATCCGCCACGGCCGGCGACACTTCGAGCAGAGCATGGATCGAGACCAACCGATCCCTGCCCTCGCTGTGACAGCCGTTGCAGGTCCGGACGCTGAAGTCGGTCCGCGGATTCCGGAGAGCAGGATCGTTCACCACCGGCGCGGTGTGGCACTCTTCGCAGCCCACGAAGTGGGTACTGCTGGCCGACGAGATGACGAAGGGGATCCCGGGCGCATCGGAAGGGTACCAGGTGGTCGAGCCACTGCCGTGCACGCCGACCCGTTCGAGAAAGTCCTTGGCGTGGCAAAGCATGCACTGCGGTGTCGGCGTACCGGCAGCACCCCAGTTCGACCCGCCGAGCTGCGACGCATGAGCGGGAATCAGGTCGATCGGATTGTCCGGGTTCGCGTTCAACCCATCTGGCGTGTGGCAGGTGGTGCAGGTCACGTCCGGCCGCCTCGCGCTGTCTTGGTGGCAGGTCACGCACGCGAGCGTGACCGGGGTGTTCGATCCCGACAAGGTGAAAGAGCGCCCGAGCGCATGCGTAGCCGCACTCGCAATCGGGAACCACCTGCTGTGATCGAAGCTGCCGATGGACCCATCGCGGTGGCAGTTCAGGCAGGTCTTGCTGTCCGCCGGTACGGGCGGGCTCGACAGGGTCTGGTAGGTGTAGTCGTGCCCGTCGGCGGTAATGGTCCCGAGGCCGGCATGGATCTGGTCGACGTTCTGCACCAGAACGCCCGATGGTGCGTGGCAGGCGGTGCAGGTCTGCTGCTTGAAATCCCTGGTCGTGATGAGTCCACCTGTCGCCGTCGTGGCGCCGGGAATCGGCTTGGCGACCGAGTGACAGGTGGAGCACGGGTTCGCGTTCGTGGTCGCGTGGTGGCTGCCGGCAGAAACCTGGAACGTAAAAAGGGCGTCGTGGGTGCCGATTCTGGCCGTGGAGTAGGTCAGCGAGACGGGGACCTTGCCGTCCGCATGGCATTGCAGGCACAGCCCCACCGAGGTCTCCGTGCCCGGCGTGAAGGGCGCCGGCACGTCGGGTACGGAGTCGTGCGCGCCCACGATGCCGCCGGGCGAGGTCATGTTGGCCTGCGAATGACAGGTCGTGCAGTCGACCTGGGCGAAGTCCGTTGGCGTGACGTGGCAGCTCGAACAGGCGAACGTGACCAATCGGCCGTCCGCGCTGCCGACGGTCCGACCCAGCGAGTGCGACGCCGCCGAGTCCACCGGGAAGAACGGGTGGCTGTACGGCACGCTCGAGGGAGCTGCGCCGCCGTCCGCATGGCATTGCAGACAGGCGCCCGCGTTGTTGGACCCGGTGGGATCCTGGATGAGGATGCCGATGCCGGCGTGACTGGTGACCAGCCTGTCCTTTGCCTCGCCGTGGCAGGCGTCGCAGCTCCGCTGGGCGAAGTCGGTGCGGAGATTCCTGAAGCCCGGGTCGGTGACCAGCGGGACGTGGCACTTCTCGCAGGGCGCGAAGTGCGGGCTGTTGGCGATTGCAAACGTCGTCCCCGGGAAGTCCGAGGGATACAACGGTGGCGAGCCACTCCCATGGAACTTGACGCGCTCGAGAAAATCGTCGGCGTGGCAAAGCAGGCATTGCGGGGTCGGACCGGGTATCGCCTGCCAGTTCGTTCCAGCCAGCCGGGCGTGAGCCGGCGCGAGATCGATCGCGTTCGGACCGGCGGCGTTGGCCCCGGTCGGCGTATGGCATGTCGTGCAGGTCACGTCCTGTCGGTACGCAACGTCCTGGTGGCAGGTGGCGCAGGCCAGCGTGACTGGCGCGCTGGACCCCGAGACCGCGAATGCTTTTCCAAGGGCATGCGTATCGGCGTTCGCAATGGGGAACCACCTGCCATGATCGAAGGAGCCTCCGCTCCCGTCGCGGTGACAGTTCAGGCAGGTCTTGCTGTCGGTGGGCACCGGCGGGCTCGACAGATTTCTGTAGGTGTAGCCGACAGCGCCCACCGTCACCGTGCCGAAGCCGGCGTGGATCTGGTCGACGTTCTGCACCAGAACGCCCGATGGCGCGTGGCAGGCGGTGCAGGTCTGCTGCTTGAAATCGATCGTGGTGATCGGCCGACTGGTGCCCAGGGGCCTGGTCACCGAGTGGCAGGTCGAGCACGTCTCAGGCGGGTTCGTGTTGGTGGTCGCGTGTGAGCTGCCCGCAGAAACCTTGAAGGTGTACAGCGCGTCGTGAGTCCCGACCTTGCTGATGGAATAGATCAAGGACACCGGGACCCTGCCGTCGGCGTGGCAGCGCAGGCAGAGACCCACCGAGGTCTGCGTTCCCGGCGTGAAGGGCGCCGGAAGGTCGGGTACCAGCGCGTGCGCGCTCGTGCCACCAGGCGACGTCATGTTGGCTTGCGAATGGCATGTGGTGCAATCGACCTGCGCGATCTCGCTCGGAGCGATGTGGCAGCTCCAGCAGGAGAACGTCACCGTGCCGCCTCCGGCTCGAGCCACCGTTCGACCCATCGGGTGCGGCGCCGCGGAATCCACCGGGAAGTACGGATGGCTGTACGGCACGGTCTCCGGTGCCTTCGCGCCATCCGGATGACACTGCAGGCAAGCGTGAGCGTTGTTCGGCCCGAGCGGGTCGTGAATGGTGATCCCGATACCTGCGTGGTTGGTGACCAGCCTGTCCTTCGCTTCGGAGTGGCAAGCGTCGCAGTTTCGATCGGCGAAATCGATGCGAGGATTCTTGAAGCTCACATCGATCGCCTGAGAGGTGTGACACGTCTCGCAGGCGGCAAAGTGGGGTCCGCTGGAGATTGCAAAGGCGATCCCCGGGAAGTCAGACGGATAGATGGGCGGCGAGCCGCTACCGTGAGCGTTCACGCGTTCGAGGAAGTCGTTGGCATGGCAGAGCACACATTGTGGGGTCGGACCGGCTGCCGCCTGCCAGTTCGTTCCGGTCAGCTGGGTGGCGTGCGCCGGCGCGAGATCGATCGGAGTCGGCCCTGCAGCATTGGTGCCGGTCGGCGTATGGCAGGTGATGCAGGTCACGTCCTGGCGATTCGCCGGATCCTGGTGACAGGTGGCGCAGGCGAGCGTGACCGGGTCGCTGGCTCCCGATCTGGCGAAAAGCTTCCCGAGCGCGTGGGTATCGGCGCTGGTGATGGGGAACCACCTGGCGTGATCGAAGGTGCCGGCGTTCCCGTCGCGGTGACAGTTCAGGCAGGTCTTGCTGTCGGCGGGCACCGGCGGGCTCGACAGATTTCTGTAGGTGTAGCCGACACCGCCCACCGTCACCGTGCCGAAGCCGGCGTGGATCTGGTCGACGTTCTGGCCCAAGGCACCCGCAGGCGCATGGCAGGCGGTACAGGTCTGTTTCGTGAAATCCGTCGTCGTGATGATTCCGCCCGTCGCGGTGGTCACGCCGGCGATCGGCTTGGTCACGGAGTGGCAGGTCGAGCACTTCTCGCTGGGGTTCGTATTCGTCGTCGCGTGGCGGCTGCCAGCGGAGATCAGGAATGCGTACCGGCTGTCATGCGTGGCGGCCTTGGCCAGAGAGTAGGTCAGGGACACCGGGACCTTGCCGTCGGCGTGGCACTGCAGGCAGAGACCCACCGATGTCGCAGTGCCGGGCGCGAACGACGGCGGAACGTCGGGTACGGACGCATGGGCGCTCGCTCCGCCCGGCGACGTCATGCTGGCCTGCGGATGGCAGGTGGTGCAGTCGACCTGCGCGATGTCGGTCGGAGTGACGTGGCAACTCCAACAGGAGAACGTCACGGCGCCGCCGCCGGCGCGAGCGATCGTCCGACCCATCGGGTGCGGCGCCGCGGCATCCACCGGGAAGTACGGATGGCTGTATGTCACGGTGGACGGCGCCCTCGATCCGTCCGGGTGACACTGCAGGCATGCGTGGGCGTTGTTCGGTCCGATCGGGTCCTGGATGATGATCCCGATGCCGGCGTGATTCGTGACGATCGTGTCCTTCCCTTCGGCATGGCAGGAGTCGCAGGTCCGATCGGCGAAATCGATCCGCGAGTTCTTGAAGGTCGTGCCCGTCGCCCGCGAGGTGTGGCAACTCTCGCAGGGAGCGAAGTGAGGTCCGCTTGCGATCGCGAAGATCGTCCCGGGAGCGTCGGACGGATAGAGAGGTGGCTGGCCGCTCCCGTGGGCGCTCACTCGCTCGAGGAAGTCGTTGGTGTGGCAGAGCAGGCATTGCGAGGTCGGGCCGGGTGACGCCTGCCAGCTGGTCCCGGCCAGCAGATTCGCGTGGGCTGGCGAGAGATCGATCGCGGCAGGACCGGCGGCGTTGCTGCCGGTTGAAGTGTGACAGGTGGTGCAGGTCACGTCCTGTCGCCTCGCTGTGTCCTGATGGCACGTTGCGCAGGCGAGCGTGGCCAGGTTGGCCGACCCTGAAACCGCGAAAGACTTTCCCAGCGCGTGCGAGTCCGCCGAACCGAGCGGGAACCAGCTGGCGTGGTTTTGCGCCGCGATCGCCAGGTCGACCTGCCCGTTGGCATGGCAGGGCAGGCAAGTCTTGCTGTACGCCGCCGTCGCCGGCGTGGGCAGCGGCTGGTACCCGGGTGGCGGCGTCGTCACGCCGATGTGGATGGCGTCGAGATTCTCCGTCAGGGTGCCGGCAGGCGAGTGGCATGTGGTGCACGACTGTTCTCTGAAGTCCGTCACTGCCATCGCCGGTACGGCTGGGAAGGGTGTCGTTATGCTGGAATGGCAAGTGAGACATGGCATGGACGCCTTGGATGTGCTGTGCGTCGATCCCGCCGCAACGTTGAACACGATGGCGGCGTTGGATGGGTCGTGCCTTCCCTTGTTCGAGGTCGTCGAATACGAGACCGACGCCGGCACCTTGGAGTCGGCGTGGCACTTCAGGCAGAGGAGCGAAGTCTCCTGCGGGTTTGCCGGACTCGGCCAGGTCAGGTCCGGCACGGCCGCGTGGAACGAGACGCCGCTAGCGGTGGTCATCTGTGCTTGCGTGTGGCATCCGGTGCAGTCGATCTTTGCCGGATCGCTGATCAATGCGGTGTGGCAGCTCGCGCACTGGAATTGACCTGCGGTGTGTACCGCGGGGGTACCGATGGCGTGGACGCTCCCTACGGTGACAGGGAAGTAAGGATGGTTCACCCCGCTGATCGGGGCGGCGCGTCCGTCGGGATGACACGATAGACACTCCTTCGCATGGCCTGGCACTGCGTTTCCGTTGCCGTCGACGGTATCCCCGACCGGAGGCGTCACGCTCAGCAAGCTGTGAATGGAGACCAGCCTGTCCTTGGCTTCGCTGTGGCAGCTATTGCAGGTGCGTACATTGAAATCGGTGTGTGGGTTCTGGAGGTGGGGATCGTTGGCAACCTGCGTCGTATGGCACTGCTCGCATGCGAGGAAGTGATTCGCGCTGCTGCCGCCGATGACGAACGGGATCCCCGGCGCGTCGGACGAGTACGCCGTCGAGCCGCGCCCGTGGACCTGGATGCGCTCGAGAAAATCGTTGGCATGGCAAAGCAGGCATTGAGGAGTCGGGCCGACTGGCGCCTGCCAATTGGTTCCACCGAGTCTTGCGTGAGCTGGCGCAAGATCGATCGGGCTTGGACCGGCGGCGTTCGTGCCAGTAGGCGTATGGCAAGTGGTACAGGTGATGTCCTGACGGCGCGCCATGTCTTGATGGCAGGTCGCGCAAGCCAACGTGATCGGCGAGCCCGAGACGGCAAAGGACTTTCCGAGCGCGTGCGTATCGGCGCTGGCGATGGGAAACAGGCCGGCATGGTACGGGAGGTTGCCCTGCGCTGCGCGTCCATCGGGGTGACAGCTCAGACACGCGATCGAATTGCTCGGGTCACCCGCGGCGTAAGGCGTCGTGATCGGCGCGCCCAAGGCCTGGTGCGCCGCGAGGATGCTCCCCGCGCCGTCTGGCAGATGACAAACATCGCAACTCGCCCGAGCGAAATCGAGCTCGGCGTTCGTCCGATTCGGGTCGCCCAGCCTCGCGCTGTGGCATTGGTCGCACGCCGTGAAGTGGCTGCCGCTTGCCGGGTCGATCCCGAATACAACATGTTCCGGCCCCGCTTGGCCGTGCTTGGCTACGAACCCAGCCGGCCGGGCATCGTTTCCGTGACACAGGAGGCATCGCGCGGAAGCGCCGGTTGCGACGGGACCGGAGCCGAGCCAGAGGTTGCTGGGGGTCGTCGCAACCTTTCCGCTGTGGGCAATCACCTGGTCAGCGGGCACGCCTGGGCCAGGCGGGACACCGCTGCTCTGGGTGTGGCAACCGGTGCAGTCCACGTTCTGGCGGGTGCTGGTGTCCACATGGCATGTGGCGCAGCCCGTCACGACGGATCGGCCGGTGAGCGTGACCGTGCTCAGATACGCGTGCGAGTCCGACGCCCCGATGGGGAAGAAGCCGACGTGGTTTTGCGCCGCGATCGCAGGGTCGACCTGCCCGTCCGCATGGCAGGGCAGACAGGTCTTGCTGTACGCGGGTTTGAGTTCGACCGGATTTGGCACCGGCTGGTAGCCGGGTGGCGGCGTGGTCACTGCGGCATGGATCGCGTCCAGGTCCTGCGCGAGCGTCCCTGGCAGCGAGTGACACCTTGTGCAGGACTGCTCCGTGAAGTCCGCGACTTGCATGGCGGGAATGGCCGAGAACGGCTGCCTTGGCGTCTCGTGGCACGTGAGACACGGCATCGAGGCTTTCGATGTGTCATGCCTGGAACCCGGGGTGACGTTGAACACGATCGCCGGGTTCGTCGGATCGTGCTTTCCCTTGTTCGAGGTCGTCGAATACGAGACCGACGCAGGCACCTTGGAGCCGGAATGGCACTTCAGGCAGAGAAGCGAAGTCTCCTCTCGTTTGGCGGGATCGGGCCAGACGAGATCCGGGACGGCGGCGTGGAATGAGACTCCGCTGCTGGTCGTCATCTGCGACTGCGTGTGGCAACCAGTGCAGTCGATCTTCGCTGGATTGCTGGTCAGCGCCGTGTGGCAGCTCGCGCACTGGAACTGGCCTGGAGCATGCACCGCACGCGCTCCCATCGCGTGGCTTCCCGCCGTGACAGGGAAGTAGAGATGCTTCAGCTGGCTGACAGGCGCCGCTCTTCCGTCGGGATGACAGGAACGACACTGCTTCGCATGGCCAGGCGTCGGGTTCCCGAGGGCGTCGACGGTATCGCCGACTGGCGGCGTCACGTCGAGCAGGTTGTGGATCAGCACCAGCCTGTCTCTGGCTTCGCTGTGACAGCCGTCGCAATTGCGCACGTTGAAATCGGTCTGTGGAGACGAGAGGTTTGGATCGGCGGTGACCTGCGCCGTATGGCACTTCTCGCAGGGGACGAAGTGAGTCGTGCTGGTCGCATCGATGACGAACGGGATCGCCGCGTCGGACGATTGGCTGCCGTGAACCTTGACGCGCTTGAGGAGGTTCCTGGAGTGGCAGAGGAGGCATTGCGGAGTCGGACCGGCAGTCGCCTGCCAATTGGTTCCGGCGAGGCGGCTGGCGTGAGCCGGCGCAAGGTCGATTGGCTCTGGACCCGCGGAATTCGTGCCGGTCGCCGTGTGACAGGACGTGCAAGTCACGTTCCGCCTGTTGGCAGGATCCTGGTGGCACGCGGCGCAGGTCATCGTCACCGAGCCGGAGGGTGCAGTCGAGAACGAATTGCCCAGGGCATGCGTATCGCCGCGGCCAATCGGGAACCAGACACTGTGGTCGAAATTCTCGATTCGGCCGTGTGCATGGCAGTTCAGGCAGCTCCGGCTGTCCGCCGGAACGGGCGGGTTCGACACGTTGGCGTACGTGAAGCCGTTGAAGTCGCCCAGCCCGAGGTGGGCGCGATCGATGTCCTGGCCGAGCGAGCCAAAGGGAGTCGGCGAATGGCAGGCGGTGCATGTCTCCTGCGTGAAGTCTGCCGCAGAGAAACTCGTGCTCGCGATCGGCCTCGTCTGCGAATGACAGCTCAGGCATGGCAAGCCTGCGTGCACGCTCCCCGGGGTGACCTCAAAACCGAACTTCTGGTCGTGTGACGGCGCCTTCGCCGACCAGGTCACTGACACGGGCACGCCGCCGTCGGAGTGGCACAGCAGACATTGCGACGAGCTCCCGGCAGAAGAGCCCGCTGCAAGGTCGGGCACGGAGGCATGGAACGCCCGGCCCGCCGGAGAAGTCATGCTGGCCTGCGTGTGGCAGGTGGTGCAATCGAACTGCGCGCGGTCCACCGTGGTATGGCAGCTGCCGCAGCCGATGCTGCCGGGAACGAGGACGGCGCTGGCTCCGAGAGCGTGCGTCAGTCCCGTCCCGATCGGGAAATAGCTCGCGTGCTCGGCTGCGCTGTAGGTCGAGATGCCCCGCGGGTGGCAGGCGTAGCAACTGGTGCTTTCCCAGCGGAACGCCGCCATGCCTGCGTGGAGCGAAGTGGTCGGCGGCTGCGTGTGACAGGTGGTGCAGTCGAATTGCTTGAAGGACTCGGCGGTCCCGTGACAGGCGTTGCATGAGAGCGCGTGCGGACCGGTCTGGATGGGAAAGAGCCGATCGTGCTCCGCCGGCGATAGCGCCGTCAGCCATGGGTTGACCGGGCTTTGTTCGCCGCGCGAACAAGCGAGAATACCCAATGCAATGCAGCAGAGCCTGAGGCGGTGCATCCCTCAGCCCCCCTCTGACGGCAGCCTCGTGAACTACGGTCGCGTCGCCAGAAGGCGCCACATCATCTGTTGCGAAAAAAACCGACACTCATCCATGTGCTCCCCCCCAGAGCAGCGGAAGACTAGGCCCGCCTCGCAAAACGAGTCAATCCGCCCCGCGTCGGTGCCGGCATGCCTCATCTGCAAGTGACCGCGGGAGCGCGGTTGTTCCGGTGCTCGTGGCAAGAGAGGCAGCTCGAGGTCGGGCTTGCGACGCTCCACTCCCTCGCCCACGGCGTGGCCCCGGAATTCGCCTTCGCGTTGTGGCAACCGAAGCAGATGTTCACGCCCGGTGCCACATCGGTATTGCGGTTCACGTTGTGGGTCGCGTCGCCTCCGGTGAGCCCGTTGCCCCCCATCCGGCAGTGCGCGTCATGCTGGGCCAGACGGAACACGAGCGGCGTGCTCCAGGAAGTCACGTCGCCGCCGATATTGCCGGCATGGCAATCCAGACATTGGGCATTCGTGCTGGGTCCGTAATCGAAGCCGCCGGGCACGTTCCAGATGTTCCGAGGCAGCTTCGTCGTGTGGACCGCGGAGATCGTGAAGCCATTCTGGTATCGGGTATTCGCGGTGTCGTCGTTGTGGCAGCTGGTGCAGGCGATCAGCGCGACGTTGCCCGCCGGAGGGCCTTGGTACGATGCCGCCGTGGAGTGGCAGTCGGCGCACTTCGTCACCGCGGAGTTGTGGACGTCCGCTTGCGCAATGGGGAACCAGGCATGGCTGAAGTTCGCCGCCGCTCCGCCGTTCGGGTGGCATCCCAGGCATGCGCTCGAGTTGTTCGGGTCGCCGACTGCATACGGGCCGGCAATCGGGGCCCCGAATCCCTCGTGCGTCGTCAACACGCTCCCGGGCCCGTTCGCGGCATGACACAGGTCGCAGCTTGCATCGTTGAAGTTGAACTCGGGATTCTTCCGGCCCGGCGGGATGGATGTCGACGTGTGGCATTGGTCGCAGGACACGAAGTGATTGGCATTGGAGGGATCGATGCTGAAGACCGCGTGGGCCGGCCCCGCCTGCCCGTGAGCGGCGACAGAGCCGGCGCCGTGGGTGTCGCCGCCGTGACACTTCATGCACTGCGCGGACGCGCCGGAACCCGTCCCGACGGCCCCGGTCCCCAGCCATAGATTGTGAACGGCTCCGCCCGCAGCCGTAGTCCCCACCCGGCCGCTGTGTGCAGTGCCCTGGTCCGCGGGAAGGGTCGGTCCGGGCACGCCGTTGCTTCCGTTCTGGATGTGGCAGACGGTGCAATCCACGTTGGCGCGGTTGCCGGGGTCGACGTGGCAGGCCGCGCAGCCGTTCACGACCGCGTTTCCGTTGACCGTCACGGTCTTCCCATACGCGTGCGAGTCCGCCGCGGAGATCGGGAACGAACCCGAATGGTCCCGCGCCGCGATGGTCGGGTCGACCAGGCCATTCGCATGGCAGACCAGACAGGTCCGGTTGTACGCGGGTGTGACGGGCGTGGGGACGGGCTGGAAGCCCGGAGCGGGAGTCGTCACGCCGCCGTGCATCGCGTCCAGATCCTGGTGAAGCGTCCCTGCATGGCAGGAAGCGCAGTCGAAATCCTGGAACGAATCCGAGCTCCCGTGGCACGCATTGCAATCCAGCGCGTGCGATCCGGTCGCGATGGGAAAGAACTTCGCGTGGTCCGCCTGCGTCGGCGCCGTCACCCACCGGACGTTCGCTGGGTTGTCACCGGCGCACGCCGCTGCCGCGAGCGCCAGGACCCAACCGATCCGGTTCATGGCGGCACTCCGCCAAGAAGGTAAGCGCGTTGCATGGCAGGGGCAGGCCTCCGCGGCTCAGAAAGTACCCGCGATCTCGAGGTCGGCGAAAGCGACCTGTCCCGTCGCCGGTCCGAACGGCGACGTCTGCCCGTTCAGCGTCGTGCGCCCGAACACCGAAAGCCGCAGCGCCACGTACCGCGCGAGCTGGGCCTGGATCGCGGCCGACGCGCCCAGCTCGTCCAGGTCGACGGGCGCGATTCCGGCCGTTCGGAACCAGGAAAGACGCGCGATGAGCTGAAAAACGCCGTGAGATCGCGCCAGTAGCTGGAGCCACGCGCTGGATCCCGGCGCCCAACCGTCTTCGCGGAAGTAGCCCGCCGACAGCCCCGCGCTGTCTCCGAGCAGACGCGGCAACGCGATCTCCGGCCCGATCCAGCGGCGCGAGGTATGCGACAACAGATCCGAGCTGAGTCCCGACACGACCGAGAACCGCAGCGTGTCCATGGGCTCCCACGCGGCGGAGAAGTCTGCGTGACGCACCGCGCCGCTGTTGAGCACCCGGCCGGGACCATCGAGCTCGGGAATGGAGAGTCCGTCATATCGAAACGAGCCGAGCAGGTTGACGGAGTCCAGTGGGCGAGCCGACACGTCGACGCGCAGCGCCTCGAGGCCCACGCTGTTCATCGAGCCCACGCCTCCTGAGACGGTACCGCCTCCGCGCACGTCGAAGGCGAAGTCGACCTGGCGTGTGATGCGGGCTTCGAGCAGCGCTTCGCCCTCGACGCGCTTTCCGAGATCCGCGGTGTCGATGAAGGCGATCCGCGCCTCGTGCCGGAGGAAGCGCAGCGAAGAGTCGCCGGGGTAGGAGTGCTGGCCAATCCAATAGGCGCCGAACGTGCCGTGGTCGACCGAAGGCGCCAGCGTCACGGCGTCCGGAACCACGCCTCCGAAGATGCCGGCCTCGGTCCCTCCTACGGTGCGCCAGCCCGCCTGTGCGCCGTCGAGGATCACCTGGCCAGGCACGCGGTACGGCCGGACGCGTCCCACCGAAAACGCGGGGCCTCCCGCGGTCCTGCGCGAGATCGACGCCTCCCAGACGTACAGCTGGGTGGCATCATCCGGGCGGAAGCTGATCGGGCCGCTCCGTCGCGACCATCGCCGGGCGCTCAGATCGACGTCGAGGGTGAAGCCCGCGCCCAGGGGAAGGTCACGGATCAGGGCGTCCACGCGCTCCTGGCTCGACGAGCCGACGCGCGACGTCCACCAGGTCGTGTGCCCGATCCCGAGGTCGGCGCTGCCTTGCCGCGCCTCCAGCCCGGACGATCCCTGATGGAAATCGACCTTCGGATGCGGCGCGGAACCGAGAGTGCTGCGCCTTTGCTCGACGACCGAGGGCGCCGGAAGAGGAGCGAGCCGCGAAGCGGGTGGTTGAGGCGGCGGCGGAGGCAGGCCGAACGTGTCGCCGGCGCGGCCCGTGCCCAGGCAGGTCGCGCGCGTCGCGGAGACCTGCTCGACGCGGCAGGTTCCCTTCTGGAGCTGCACGATCTGGCCGGGCGCGAGCCCCTCGCGCGACCCCGCATCGAGGTAGAGCCGCGAGGTGGTGGCATAGAGTACCGAGCCGGTCCGCCGGACCGGCGCAGTCTCCGACTGCGAGGCGCTAGCGCCCATGGCTGTCGCCAACAGCGCGCCGGCGATCCGCACTCGGGTCGTCATCGACGCACTCCCGCGCGTGAAGGGGCGACCCCCGCCCCCGGCGTGAAGGTGTGGCACTCGTAGCATTTGCGGTTCTTGCACTGGAACCCGCCCACGTTGGCGTGGGAGGTGGTCTCGCGGCTGCAGGCGTGGCAGCGCATGCAGTCGGCGGTGTTGGTCGTACAGGTGCCGGTCGGCGTGAACGAGGCGAGGCTGGAGTGGCAGTCGAGGCAGCTGATTCCGGCGTGGGGGCCCCCGGTGATCTGGAAGCAAGCGTTGTGCGCCGGGAACGTGGCGCCTTTGAATCGGGTGGGGAAGTGACAACTCCTGCAGTCGGTGCCGAACCCGGCGCGCAGGTGATCGATCGCGGTGCCCACCGTGCGCGCGTAGTCGGCCTGGTGGCAGGTGTAGCAGTCGACCGTCGAGCGGGTGAACCGCCGGTCGCGCTGGTTCAGGTGGCATTCCTCGCAGGGGATGGCCGCGTGACGTCCGGTGAGCGGGAAATTGGTCAGCCGGTGCGCATCAGGGCCGAAGCGGCTCGCCCAGCTGGACGGATCGTGGCACGAGGAACAGCGGTTTCCGAACTCGCCGAGGTGCACGTCGCGATGGCAGGCGGCGCAGCTGGTGGCGACGGGCTCGGTGAAATCCTGCGAGGAGCCGTGGCAGGCGCGGCAGGAAGTGGACACATGCCGGCCTTCCAGCGGGAAGCCGGTCTTGGAGTGGTCGAACGTCACCTTTGTCCAGCCCCCGACGGAGTGGCAAGTCTCGCACCGCGTATCCATGGACGCGCGCATTGCCGGCGATCGCGGCGCGGGACCCGGCGCCGCCGCCGCGGCGATCAGGAGCAGGAGGACGCTCATCGGGTGAACTCCCGGAATGCGCCGCGATGGACGTCCACGTGGCAACCAGCGCAGGTGGTGGGGAGGCCGCGATACCGGCGCGCACGCACCCCGCCTCCGAGCTCCACCTCGAGGTGGCAGCCGGTGCACTCGACGTTCTCATGCTTCCCGTCGAGGAGGAAATTGGTGAA
Source organism: Myxococcales bacterium (assembly GCA_036513415.1). Lineage (GTDB taxonomy): Bacteria > Myxococcota > Myxococcia > Myxococcales > 40CM-4-68-19 > 40CM-4-68-19. The sequence goes on from DATBZA010000171.1 coordinate 16,968, forward strand.
GGGCGGCCGGTGCACGAACGCGGTCTGCTTCCAGTCGGCGGTCGCATGGCAGCGCTCGCAGTCAGTCGTCCTGCGCGCGGGCGCGAACTGCCCGGCGTGGGGATCGGCATGGCAGGAAGCGCACTCGCTCTGCAGCGGCTTGTAGCGGACCACCCCGGAGAGATCGGTGACATGGCACCCCGCGCACTCCGCCTTCTCGTGCGCGCCAGTGAGGGGGTACGAGGATTCGCGCTGATGGTCGAAGCGCACCTGCGCGAAGGAGGCCACCTGGTGGCAGTCGGTGCAGCCCGCCTGCTTGACGCGCACGCCAAACTGGCCGCGGTGCGCGTCGGTATGGCAGGTGTCGCACCGGCGCGTGTCGCCCCCGAAGATGTAGCGCGTCTCGACCACCTGATCCTTCCTTCCGCGCCTCTCGAGGAAGGCGCGGATGGGCGCTATCTTCGAAGCAAGGGCCGGATCGGTCCGGTGGCAGCCGGAGCAGGCCGCCGCAAGGTGCCCGCCCTCGAGGGGATACTGCTTGTGCATTGCCGGCTCGTAGATCGCCGGCCTGAACGCACTCAGGTTGTGGCACGAATCGCACGCGCGCGGGGGGGAGCCGAGCTGGCCGAGATGGGCATCCACGTGGCAGTCGGTGCAGCTGCCGAACTTCAGGCCCTTGAATGACGCGGGGATGCCGCGGAAGGGCCCGTGACAGCTCTTGCACTCGACCGTCGTGTGCGCACCCCGGAGCGGGTACCGGGTCTTCTCGTGGAAGGCGCGTTCCCCCGATACGCCCTTCACTTCCTTCCAGTCGTCGTTCGTGTGGCAGCTGGTGCACTTCGGCCCCAGCCGACCTTCGTGGGGGTCCTTGTGGCAGTCGACGCAGTTGGCGTGCGCGATGGGGCTCATCCGCATGAACTTTTCCGAGTACGGCGGCATCGGCGCGTCCTTGTGCGCGTTCGCGTCGGTCATGCTCGCGTGGCACTTCGCGCACTGGACCGCTTTGTGCTTCCCCAGCAGGGGAAACTTGGTCTTGGCGTGGCTGAATCGCGGCGCCGCCTTCCAGGACGACTCAGTGTGGCAGTCCGCGCACTTGCTGCCGAGTTGACCGCGGTGCTCGTCGAAGTGGCATTGGGCGCACTGGGTGGGCAGGCCGAGGAAGGTGACGCGCTTCAGACCTTTCGCGCCGGCCGCGCGGACGGCTGCGGTCTTGATCAGCCGGTCCTTGTGGCACTCGGCGCACTCGACTTCCGCATGCTTGCCCCGCAAGGGATATCCAGTCTTGGCGTGATCGAAGCTTTTCTGGCCCTTTGATCCCCAGAGCAGATCGAAGTCCCGGCCCTGGTGCTCCTTGTGGCACTTCTGGCAGGTCAGCTCAGCGGGGGAGAGCCGCCCATGCAGTCCCCGGTGGTCGGTCACGCTCTTCTTGATGGCGGTATGGCAGGCGAGGCAGGTGTCGTTCGACAACTTCGAGCCGGCGACGTGGCACTTCGTGCAGTTCTTGAGGCCTTCCAGATCCGCGTGGCCTGCCGCCAGCGGGCCCGGGGAGAAGACGTCCGCGCGCGCCCCGGCGGCCGCGAGCATGAGCGCGGCCGCCAGGACCAGCCTACCGGAACCAGACATAGCCCAGGTACACGGAGACGCCGATGTGCGCTGCGATCGCGATCACCAGGAACCCGGCCAGGGAGGCATGAAACAGGCGCCACCCGCTGAGCAGTTTCTTCAGCGACTGGTAGAAGGTGACCTGCATGCGGAGCCTGGAGAGCTGCAGGTAGCCGGCCTTGAACTCGCCGTATTCGTCGGCGTCGTGGAAGTGGAAACTGGCGCGGAACAGCCGCAGGCGCATCCAGGTCGCGCGGAACGGCCAGGTCAAGAACATCCAGAGGACCGAGCCAGGGCGCACGGGCCGGGACCCGGAATCGAACATCCTGTGCAGCAGGGCCGGATCGTCGGAATCGTCGAGCATCGGCTGGAGCCTGGCCCTGAGCCGCTCCCATCTGCCCAGCACGTCGGAGATCTCCAGGGCCTTGCCCCCGGCGGAAGGAACGAGCCCGTAGATGAAGCGGCCGATGATCCCGGTCAGCACCACGATCAGCAGCGCGCCAGCGGTACCCGTCGCCAACTGGTTGTTGGATTGGAACGCCGCATGGAATGCGATCACCAGCGGGCTCATGAACCCGACGAACATATGGAAGTCGAGCCAGCCGCGGATCGATCCCTTCCCGGAGAGCAGGCGTGAGCGTTTGCGCACCGGATAAACAAAGTTCAGCATCATGAAGGCGGTGGCGATGATGCCCACGCCGTGGCCCCAGTGGCCGGCAGGACGCAGCGTTTCGTGCAGCGGAGACGCCAGTCGATCCGCGTGCGAGAGCAGGTAGTAGGACCACCCCTTCAGCGTCAGCCACCCCAGGATCAGCGCGCCCGTCAGCAGGTAAAAGACGTGCGCGCGGCGGTGCGAAATGCGCTCATCCCGCTCACGCGCCAGGCCCCGGCGGTCGCCCACCGGGCCGCGCTTCGGCTTCTTCCGCTCTTCGCCGAAATGCTTCTCGAGCGAGATCTGCAGCTTGGAGAGGAATTCCAGCGGCAGCTCGCCGCCGATGTTCACGATGACGAAGTCGTTCGGCAGCACCTGGGGCGAGCCCTCGACCGTGAGAACCACCTCATCTTCGGTGATCGCGTCCACCTGGGAGTTCATCAGGGCCCGGACGCGCCGTGCCTTGACCATCTCGGCCATCTTGGTGCGGTTCTTCTCGCGGCACTTGGCGAAGTTCTCGCCGCGGTAGGAGATGGAGACGCGGGCATCGCTCTCTTCGGCGAGTTGCATTGCGGCTTCCAGCGCAGCATCGCCGCCGCCCACCACCAGGACGTCGCAGCCCTCGTACTGCTCCGGATCCATCATGCGGTACGTCACCTTCTGCAGGTCTTCGCCTCGGCAGCCCAGCTTGCGTGGGGTTCCGCGGAGGCCAGTGGCGAGGATCACCTTGCGCGTGTCCATCGAACCGCGGCTCGTCTGCACGCGGAAGGCGCCGTCATTCCCCTCGATGCCGGTGACCTTCACCCCCTCGTCGATTCCGACGTTTCCCTTGTTGAGGGCGCGCTGCCAGGTCGAGAGCAGCTCCTCCTTGCTGATCAGCTTCTTCGTCACCTTTCCGTAGAAAGGGACCTGGAACGGCTCCGTCATCACCACTTTCTGTCGCGGATAGTTTGCGACGGTTCCGCCCAGCGACCCTTGTTCGAGCACGCGGAACGTGCGTCCGGCCTCGCGCAGGCGTAGCGCGGCCGCCAGACCCGCGGGACCGCCGCCGACGATCACCACATCGGGCGAGGATCCACTCCCTTTCGGCATCGTCTGGGCCAGGCGCTCCGCCACCTGGAGTCCCTGCGTCACGGCGTTCCTGATCAGTCCCATGCCGCCCAGCTCGCCGACGATGTGGACGCCGGGGCGGCTCGACTCGAAAAACTCGTCGACCATCGGGAGATCGACGCCGCGCTCGGAGGTGCCGAAGACCAGCTTGATGGCGTCAACTGGACACTCGGCCGCGCACTTCCCGTGGCCGATGCAGTGATCGGCATGAATGAGACGTGCGGCCCCGTTCACGATCCCGAGGATGTCGCCCTCGGGGCACGACTTGAGGCAGGTCAGGCTGCCGATGCAAATGTCCGGGTCGATCACCGGATGCAGCGTCAAAGGGACTTGGACGCCTCGTCCGTGCGCCTCTTGCAGCGCGGCCGCGCTTTTGCGGTGCTGGCGCCGGCGGCGTGCGAGGTGAAGAACGGCGAGCGCCAGGCACCCGAGCACGGCAGCCAACAGGATTGCTCTTCCGAGGTCCATCTTCCCGAGCAGCTTCCCAAGGTCCGCTCTCGCGAGAAGTTTCCCGAGGCCCAGCCTCGCGAGCATTCTCCCGGCGTCGTCCACTCTCGCGAGCAGGAGGTCCACATCACTTCCTTACCCCTGTCACCGGCTCCCGGGTACACGCGTAAGTGCGCGGAAAGCGCCGCCAGTCGGTCCCGGGGTGCGCGCGTCGGTGGCAAGCGCGTTCATGCTCGTGGGAAACCTGAACTTCCGACTCACGTCGGATACGCTCCGGATTCGTTGCTGAGATCGGATGGTTACATGGATTGCGGCCTACTGACGCGCAAGCGTCCGGAGCATCGCGTCGAACTGCTTGATGGCCGCGCGCACCGTCTTGCGGGGCCCGGTCAGCTTGAAGAACACGTTGCCTCCCGGGCCTTCGGCAATGGCGCCGAGCAGCGCGTAGTTCCCCTTCGGGGTGGTCGGCTGGCCCGGCATGCCGGAGGCGAAAGTGCCCTCCGCAGAGACCCTGGTCACCCGGATGCCGTTGATCGTTTCTACCCGCGAGGTGGGCTCGGCCGATGCGGGTTCCGGCTTGAACTGCGCGAACCAGCGCTCGACGTTCGTATTGACCGCTCCTCCCTCTTTTCCGAAGAAGAAGATCGCGAGCTCGGCGGGGTCGGAGTCGCCGGGTGCAGTGGGAACGCGATGGGTGGCCAGGCGCATCGCCGAGCTGCTGGCCTCGACGGGCCAGGACGCAGGTGACTTCCAGGTCAGACCGCCGGCTTGAACGGCCGCCAGGAGAAGGGTCGCGAGCATCGTCATGCGCGAAAGCCTAGCGCCGCCGCGCGTTCGCCCGCAACGGAGCCGTCAGACGTACCTGCGGACGAAACCCGCGATACCGTGCAGGGTCGCCTCCGGCTGATCTTTGTGCGGCGAGTGGCCGCACCGCGGCAGCAGCAGCACCTCCGTGTTGCCTGCGCCGCGCTGGATGGCGTCGACCTGCTTCTGCGTCCCGTACTCGTCCTGCTCGCCCTGGACCACGAGGATCGGCGCCGCGATCCGCGGCAGCAGCTCTTCCAGGTTCCACTTGCGGAACTCGGGGTCCAGCCAGGGGCGGTTCCAGCCCCAGAACGCCGCTTCGACGTCGCGGTGGTGCTTCGCCAGGCGCTGGCGCAGGTCGCCGCGCTCGTAGGCCTCGCGCGCTTTCGCGATGTTTCGCAGGCCCATCTCCTCGGTGAACACGTGCGGCGCCTCGAGCACCAGCGCGCGAGCTTTCCCGCCGCTGCCGGCGTGGATGATGGCGATCGACGCGCCGTCGCTGTGGCCGACCAGCACCGGGTCGTCGATCCCCGCCGCTGTCAGGATTTCGGGCAGCAGCTCCGCCTCCTCGTGCATGTAGCGGACTGTCCGAGGCATGAGGGCAGCGTCCGATTTGCCGTACCCCGCGCGGCTGTAGACGAACGCCGGCAGCCCGGTCGCGTCGGCGAGCTTCTCCGGGAAGTCGCGCCACAGCCCTACCGAGCCGAGCCCTTCGTGCAGCAACACCAGGGTCGGACCGCCGCGAGGTCCGACCCGCTGCGCCTCGATCTTCTTGCCTCGGACGGTCAGCATCCGGTTACCTGGCGACCGCCTGGGGCCAGGTGCGCGAGAGGATCGCGCCGGCGTCCACCCCCGCAGGCAGGGTACCGAACGCGTAGCCGCCATCTCCCACAAGCCGCGTCGCGCAAAAGGCGTCGGCGACCGCGCCGGGCGAATGGCGGACCAGCAGCGATCCCTGCAGAGCCAGGCCGAGCGATTCGACCAGCCGCCGCGCCCCCGCTTCATCGGGGGTGGCAAGCCGCCTTTCCGCCTCCTCCAGGGCAGCGTCGAGGCGGCGGTCGGCGCCGCGGCCGAGGCGGAGCTCTTCGAGGAGCGCGTCGCGCGCCTCCGGTTCCTTGTCCAGGGCGCGCAACACGTCGAGGCAGATCACGTTGCCCGACCCTTCCCAGATCGAGTTCAGCGGGGCCTCCCGATAGATGCGCGGCAGCATCGACTCCTCGACGTACCCGTTCCCTCCCAGGCACTCGAGCGCCTCGGCGACCATGGGCGCCGCGCGCTTGCAGACATGGTACTTGGCGACCGCGGTCCCGATGCGCCGGAAGGACGTCTCCTCCTCGAGGCGATCGTATGCGCGCGCCAGGCGCATCATCAGGACCGTCGCGGCCTCCGACTCCACGGCCAGATCGGCCAGGACCGCGCGCATCAGCGGCTGCTCGGTCAGGCGCCGCCCGAATGTGCTCCGGTGCATGCAGTGATGAACCGCTTGCGCGAGCGCCTGGCGCATCATGGCCGCCGCGCCGATCACGCAATCGAGCCGGGTGTGGTTCACCATCTCCAGGATGATGCCGATGCCGCGGCCTTCGTCCCCCAGGAGGCGCGCCCAGGCGCGGTCGAACTCCACTTCGCTGGAGGCGTTGCTCCGGTTTCCGAGCTTGTCCTTGAGCCGCTGGAGATGGAAGCCGTTGCGCTCGCCGTCAGGCTTCCAGCGGGGAAGGAGGAAGCAGGACAGACCCCGCGGCGCTTGGGCCAGCACCAGGAACGCGTCGCTCATCGGCGCCGAGCAGAACCACTTGTGCCCCGTGAGCGCGTACGCACCTCCTCCGAGCGGCTCGGCCCGCGTGGTGTTCGCCCGCACGTCCGAGCCGCCCTGCTTCTCGGTCATGCCCATGCCGATCAAAGCGCCGCGCTTTTCGGCCGCGGGCAGCGCGCGGGAGTCGTATTCGAGCGAGACGATCCGCGGCGCCCATTCCTCGAGCAGGTCGGCCTGGTGCCGCAGGGCCGGGAAGGCCGAGTACGTCATCGACACCGGGCACCCGTGACCGGCTTCCGTCTGCGAGACGAGGAACATCTTCGCCGCGCGCGCGACGTGCGCTCCCTCGCCCGGGTCGCGCCACGGTCCGCAGTGGACGCCGTTCGCGACCGAAAGCCGCATCAGCTCGTGCCACGCGGGATGAAAATCGACTTCGTCGATTCGATGGCCGAATCGGTCGTGCGTGCGCAGGCGCGGCGGATTCTGGTTCGCTTCGAATCCAAGGCCGATGGCCTGGCGGGTGGCCGTCGCCCGGGCGAACGAGCCCACCTCGCCCCTTGCCCACGCGGCCCCTTCCCGCTGCAGGGCCTCGTCCAGGGCGGCGTCGCAAGCGAGCGGATCGTAGTCCTGGAGGGGGGGCGGCTGGTTCAGCACCTCGTGCGTAGGCATGCGCGCACTCTAGCGCCTCGCCGAGGCGGGTGCCCCGCGCCGCTTCGATCAGCCTTGTGAATTCCGCCCGCTCGGCGGAAGCTTGGACCCGCATGCTTTTTGGGAGGAAGAGCCCCCGGCCGGTTGTTCCGGGGAGGATGGTCTGGCCCCGGACACCGCCGAAAGGTGTGCGCATAGCTGCGTGGTGCGCCGCGGCCTTGTTCGCGCTCCTGGCCATCGGAGTGCTGGCGGTCGCCTGGGGGTGCCCTCCCGTGGATGCGCTCCACGACCACCGGCCCCCGCAGGCTAGCCTGGTCTTCGACCGTGAAGGCAAGCTGCTGGCGCGCCTCGCTCCGGAAGAGCGCATCGTTGTGCCGCTATCCTCCGTGTCGCCGACGCTGACAGGCGCGTTCCTCGCCATCGAGGACCAGCGCTTCTACGAGCACAGCGGCATCGACTGGCGCCGTGTGGCAGGAGCGATCTGGCGCGATCTGCGGGCGTTCTCGCTGAAGGAGGGGTCCAGCACGATCACGATGCAGCTTGCGCGCAACGTCTTCCCCGACAGCCTCACCCGGGCCCGCACGCTCCGCCGCAAGCTCGCGGAGATGATCGTTGCGCGCCGGATCGAGCGCGTCTTCAGCAAGCAGCAGATCCTGGAGCTGTACCTGAACCAGATCTATCTCGCGAACGGCTACTACGGCGTAGAGGCCGCCTCCCGCGGATACTTCGGGCGCTCCGCCAGCGACCTGTCGCTGGCCCAGGCGGCGCTCCTGGCCGCCCTGCCCAAGGCGCCCTCCAATTACGACCCGCGCCGCTTCCCCGAGCTGGCGGTGAAGCGCCGCAACCTGGTCCTGGCCCAGATGGTGCGGACGAAGCTGATCACGCCCAAGGACGAGGCGGCGGCGCGGAAGACGAAGCTGCGGCTGACTCCGCCGGAGCAGGAGGGCGGAGCGCCCTGGTTCGTGGCCGCGATCCGGCGCGAGCTGCACGACCGGTTCGGCGCCGATGCGGAGACGAAGGGGTTGCGCGTGCGCACCACGCTCGACGCCGGGCTGCAGCGCATCGCGGAGAAGGAGCTGGTCCGCCAGATCGAGGCGGTCGAATCCGGCAAGCTGGGGCAGATCGCCGCCGAGAAATGCAACGGAGCGCCTGATGATTGCCTGGAGGGCCTCTTCGTCGCGCTCGACGTGCACACCGGTGACGTGCGTGCGCTGGTGGGCGGGCGCGACTATGGCCTCTCGGAGTTCGACCGGGTGACGCAGGCGCGCCGCCAGGCGGGCTCCACCTTCAAGGCGTTCGTCTGGGCCGCGGCCGTGCAGGCGGGGGTGCCGGTCTCCACGCTGCTCGATCCGGCCCAGCTTCCACCGGACTACGCGCCGGCGGACGGGCAGCTCGCGCCCGACCGGCCGCTCAGCCTGCGCGAAGCCCTTCGCGTCTCGTCGAACCGGGCCTCAGTGGCCCTGGGACAGAAGATCGGCATGCCCGCAGTGGTGGAGATGGCGCATTCCTGTGGCATTGGAGATGCGCTCATTCCACCGTACCCGTCGAGCTTCCTGGGCGCCGCGGACGTGGTCCCCCTCGAGCTGGTGGCCGCGTTCGCCCCGTTCGCCAACGGCGGGGATCGCGTGCTGCCGCGATTCATCGACGAGGTGCGCAACCCGAGCGGGGATGTGCTCCTCAAGAACGGCATCGTGACCGCGCCGGCCCTGAAGCCCGGGGCGGCGTTCATCATGGCCTCGCTCCTCGCCGACGTGGTGGAGCGCGGGACGGGAACTGGCGCCCGGGCGGGAGTGCCTGCCGACCTGCCGGTCCTGGGAAAGACGGGCACCACCAACGGCGCCCAGGACGTCTGGTTCATCGGCGCCACGCCCGACCTGGTGGCCGGCGTCTGGATGGGCTTCGACCACCCTCGCCCCCTGGGCGCAGCCGCGGCGGGCGGGAAGCTGGCCGCGCCGGTCTGGGCGCGCGTGATGGCCGCGTGGCAACGGGGCAAGCCGAGCCCTCCGCCCTGGCAACGTCCCGAGGGCGTCGAGCAGCACGACGTGGACACGCATACCGGCGGCCTCGCCACCGGCGGCTGCCCCTCCCAGCAGGTCGCCCGCGAATGGTTCCTCTCCGGCAGCGCTCCCAGCGATTGCCCCGAGCACGCGGGCGGCCTCGCCGGGTTCCTCGAGCGCACCTTCGGGAAGTGGTTCCGTTGAAGCGCTCGCTGGTTCTGGTGATGATGCTGGCCTGCGCGCACGGCCCGCGAACTGGAGGCGGTCAGCCTATGGCGGAAGGCCTTGCCTCGTACTACGGCGAGGCCCTGCGCGGTCACCGGACCGCCAGCGGCGAGCCGTTCAATCCCGACGCGCTTACGGCGGCGCACCGGTCCCTGGCGTTCGGGACCTGCATGCGCGTGGAGAATGCCCGGAACGGGCGCTCGGTGCGAGTGCGGGTGAACGATCGAGGACCGTTCGTGAAAGGCCGCATCGTGGACGTTTCCCTGGCGGCGGCCCGGGCGTTGGACTTCCTGCGGGATGGCGTTGCGCGCGTGCGACTGTTTCTCTGCGCGTGAGCCCGCTCAATGCGTTTGGGTCTCCTCCAACTGCGAGGATTCCGGCGAGGTCGGGTCTTGCGCCAGGACCGGCCCTTCCGGCCGATAATCTCGCTGGTAGATGCGCAAGAGGGAGAGGAGCACGGCGGCGGCGATGGGGCCCAGGATGACTCCCAGGATCCCGAACGCCTCGATGCCGCCGAAGATGGCCATGAACACCAGCAGGTCGCTCATCCGGATCTTCGTGCCGACCAGCTTTGGCCGGAGGATGTAGTCGGCGACGAACACCACCACCACCCCGCTCCAGAGAAGGATGCCGATGCCCTGGGCCGGGTGTCCGAGCGCGATGACCACGATTCCGACCGGCACCCAGACCAGCGCGGTGCCCACCGCCGGCAAGATGGAGGCGATGCCGGTCAGCGAGGCCCAGACCAGCGGGCTGTCCACTCCGAAGATCCAGTAGCCGATGCCCGCGGTGATCGCCTGGTATAGCGACATGACCCCGGTGCTGAAGAGCATGGCGCGGATCACGTCTCGCACGTCGCGGACGATCTCGGCCACCTGGCCGTTGGGCAGCGGGACCATCTCCACCAGCCACCACGCGCCCTCCTTCCCTTCGCGCAGCAGGTAGTAGGAGGTGATGGCGGTAAAGATGAAGATGAACATGGCGCTGAACAGGCCGGCCACCAGGCTTGTGGCGCCCTTTCCGAGGAAGGCGGCGAGGTCGCGCGCGGTCTCGACGATGCGCTGGTTGACGTCGTCGGACTCCAGTCCGAAGCGGGACAGGAGCGCGTTCACGTCTTTCCCGAGGAGGCCGGCGGCGCCCTGGTTCGGGTAGCGGCCCGCGAACCCTTGCACGAGCTGGACAACGCGGTGACCGACCACGAACACCAGGAACGTCAGCGTGGCAAGCGCCAGGAGCATCACCGTCGCGGTCAGGAGCGCGGCCGGCAGTCCAGGATGTTTTCCGCCCAGCTTGTGCAGCAGCTTCTCGTGGATCGGATATACGGCGATCGCGATCACGAGCCCCAGGAAGACCGGCACCCAGATCGGCTCGATCGTGCGCCAGAACGCGTAAACGGCGAGCGCGAACAAGACCAGGAAGGTGGCGCGCTGGAGGCGCGTGCGCTCGATCCGCTCTGACATTCACACGCAGGTAGTCACCGGGCGTGAAATCCGGCACCCCCTGGGCCGTACAGCGTCATTTGCGAGACGGTTCCGCAAGCATTAGCCGCTGCCGCCGAAGGCGGCTTTGCGGCTACGCCTGAGCGAAATTGTTCGCGAGACGGTCATGAGATGCGTATTAGAGGAGAGCGCCCATGCTCGCAGCCATCCTGATCGCCGCCGCCTCCCTGCCGCAGATTCCCTTCGAGAAGTACCGGCTGCCGAACGGACTGACCGTGATTCTCTCCGAGGACCACCGGGCGCCGGTGGTGGCGGTGGATCTCTGGTACCACGTCGGCGCGGTGAACGAGCGCAAGGGCCGGAGCGGGTTCGCGCATCTCTTCGAGCACCTGATGTTCCAGGGGAGCAAGCACCTGAACGGGGACGAGCGCACCGTGTTCGCGATGCTCGACCGCAACGGCGCCACCAACTTGAACGGCACCACCGACTGGGACCGGACCAACTACTTCGAGACCATGCCCGCGGACCGGTTGGAGCTCGCGCTCTGGCTGGAGAGCGACCGGATGGGCTTCCTCCTCGACACGCTCGACCAGAAGAAGCTCGACACGCAACGTGAGGTCGTGCGCAACGAGCGCCGCCAGACCACCGAGAACGTACCGTACGGCCGGGCGGAGGAGCGGCTGGTGCAGCTCCTCTTTCCCGACCCTCACCCGTACTTCGGCTATGTGATCGGCTCTCACGAAGATCTCATGGCCGCGTCGGTCAGCGACGTGCAGGACTTCTTCCGCACCTATTACGCGCCCAACAACGCGTCGATCGCCATCGTGGGAGATTTCCGCCCCGACGAGGTGAAGCCGCTGGTGGAGAAGTACTTCGGGCCCATTCCCCGCGGCCCGCAGCCGCCGCCGGTGACCGCGAAGACGCTGCCGCACACGCAGGAAGTGCGCGAGACGCTGCGCGATCAGGTCCAGCTCGCCAAGGTGCTGATCGGATACGTCGGCCCCAAGCCGCTCGAGAATCCCGCCATCGGCCCGCTGGTGCGCGTCCTGGCCGGGGGAAAGTCCAGCCGCCTCTATCACGACCTGGTCTACGAGAAGAAGATCGCGCAGGACGTGAGCGCGAACTGGGACCCCTCCATGCAGCTGGGCGGGATCTTCGAGATCACCGCTACGGTGCAGGCGGGGCACACGCCCGAAGAGGTGGAAGCGGCTTTGAGCGAGGAGGTGAGGCGGTTGCGGGAAGCGCCTCCTTCGCCCGAAGAGCTGGAGCGGGCCAAGCGCAACCTCGAGTCGGGCTTGTTCGCGCAGCTGGAGAACGTGGGCGGGTTCGGCGGCAAGGCGGATCAGCTCAATTTTTTCGAGATGTGGGCGCGCGACCCGGCGGCATTCACGAGGAACCTGGACGCGACGCTCGCCGTCACACCCGCGCAAGTGCAGGCGGTGGCCCGACAGTACCTCAACGATGAGCAGCGCGTGGTGATCACCGTGCTGCCCGAGCAGAAGCAGGCGGCGGCGGGAGGCGGGCGATGAAGCGGCTCTGGACAGTCATGGTCCTGGTGTCCTGCGCGTCTTCTTCGCCGAAGCCGGAGACGCAGCAAGAGGCGCAAGCGCGCACCGGGGACGCCGGGAACGCGAGGCCCCAAGCGACGCCGGACCCGGCGTTCCGCGCCCAGCCGCCTTCGCCGGGGCCCGCGGTCGAGTTCTACGCTCCCGTTCCGGCGCAGCTCGCGCTGAAGAATGGCCTGCCCGTGTTCCTGATCGAGCGTCATGACGTGCCGCTGGTGGCGGTCTCGCTCGCCGTGCGCTCGGGCGCGGATACGGAGCCGGCGGGAAAGGCCGGACTCTCCTCTCTCGCCCTGGATCTGCTCGACGAAGGCACGCAGTCGCGGGACGCAGCCTCGATCGCCCGCGCTTTCGAGGACCTGGGAGCGCGCTACGGCACCAGCGCGGACGCGGACGCTTCCCGGGTGACCGTGACCGCGCTCTCCGACACGCTGGACCCGACGCTGGAGATCTTCGGTGACGTCGCGCTCAACGCCGCGTTCCGGGATGCCGACGTGGAGCGCGTGCGCATGGAGCGCCTGGGCCAGATCGCGCAGGCACTCGATGACCCCTCCTCGGTCGGCCAGCACGTGCTCTCGCGGGTGATCTTCGGCGAGCAGCACCCCTGGGGGTATCCGGGCGAGGGGACCGTCAGGTCGGTCAAGTCCATCTCCCGCAAGGACGTGGTGGCCTGGCACAAGGCATGGTTCCGCCCCTCGAACGCCGCCCTGTTCGTGGTCGGCGACACCGACGCCGCCACCCTGCTGCCGCTCTTGGAGAAGCGGTTCGGCGGCTGGAAGGACGGGCCGGCCCCCAAGGTCGCGCGGCCCACCCGCCCGAGGAAGGCGGTGCGCGTGATCACGCTGGTGGACAAGCCCGACGCTCCGCAGTCGCAGATCTGGATCGGCGAGGTGGGCGTCGCGTCGACGGCAAAGGACATCTTCCCCGTCCGGGTGATGAACAACATCCTCGGCGGCAGCTTCAACTCGCGCCTGAACGGAAACCTCAGGACGGAGCACGCCTACTCGTATGGTGTGTTCAGCTTCTACGACACGCACCGGCAGGCGGGGCCGTTCGCCGCAGCCGGCGGCGTGGTCAGCGAGAAGACGGCCGAGGCGCTGGGCGAGTTCATGAAGGAGCTGGCGCGGATGAAATCCGGCGAGGTGAGCGAGGAGGAGCTTCTGGACGCGAAGGAGGGCCTGATCCGTACCATCCCGGCGCTGTTCGCCAGCAACGAGCAGACGGCCGGGGCCTACGCGCGCGTCTGGTCACACGCGCTGCCCCTGGATTACTACGCCACCTACCAGCAGCGCGTGCGCGCCGTCACCAAGGACGAGGTGGCAAAGGCCGCGCGCGAGCGCCTGCATCCGGACGAGATGGCCATCGTGGTGGTGGGCCCGTCGCGACAGATCGCCCCGCGCCTGGAAGCCCTCAAGCTCGGGCGTATCGAGCTGCGCGATGCGGAGGGGGAGGCCCGCAAGGCGGTCTCCGCCGCCGCCGGGCACTGAGGCACTACTTCTTGTCGCGCTGGCTCCCGCGCGCGAGCTCCGCCGCGGTGCGATCGGCGAGGTCGAGAAAGGCGAACAGCAGGGCCTGCAGCTTGGTGGGATCGCCGATCCCTTCGAACCGGTCCTCCTTGATCCGGTAGGCGAGCCAGTCGCGGTCGGTCGCGCCTTCGCGGTACGGGGCAAGCTTGAGCCCGGAGAGCGGCGTGCCCGAGAGATCGATCTGCACGCTCCAGCCCGGCCGTTCCCGGAGCGTCTCGATGCGGACGCCCAGCGCCGGGTCGCGTCCGCGCTCGAGCTGCGCCTTGTGCCAGGCCTGGATGCGCTCGAGGACTTCCATGCGCTGATGCTACGGCCGGCGCGCGCGCGGCGGCAACTTCAGCTCCGGCCGCCGAATGCGGCTCAGGAGCTGCGTCTGTGGCGTCTGCCGTTGGGTTGCAGCTCGCGCGCCGCGCGAATCCCGGTTTCGATCGCGCCATGTACCGTGGCGCAAGCCCCCTCGAAGTGCGTCGCCTCGCCGGCGAAGTGCAGGGGCCCCGCCGCCTCGGCAAGCGCGCGCTGCGCTTTCAGCGCGCCCACCGGGACCCAGCTGTAGGCGCCCAGCGACAGGTCGTCCTTTTGCCAGTCGAAGGTCAGCGTCCGCAAGGGCCGCACCCGCCTTCCCACCGCCCTGGAGAGGGACTTGACTGCCGCCGCGGCCGCGTTCTTCCCCCGCAGCGCCTCCGCGTTGCGGCTCGCCGCCCACCCGATGATGGCCGGCGCGCGCGAGGGCAGCGGCCGCCAGAACGTGGGCACGGGCTGGTCGTGCGCGTGGAGGAAGGCCAGATCCCGGGGCCACCAGGGCCGTTCGAAGAGGAGCGCCACCTTGACCACGGCACCCATCGAGAGCGCATCGATGGCCGCTTCCTTCCGCCGCGGCAACGGAGGGACGAACCGCACCGCGCGGGCCTGCAGGACGCCCAGCGGCAGCGTAACGATCGCCCGCGCCCCCTCCCAGGCGCCATCTTCGGTCAGCGCCTGCACGGAGGAACGCGTCCAGCGGATTTCCCGTACGCGGGCGCCCAGCTCGACCCGGAGGCCCCGCGCGAGCCGGCGGGGAACGGCGTCGTAGCCGCGCGGGAGCCGCGCGATGCGATCGCCGTCGATCTGCTCGGCCGCCCGCATCTGCTGGACGATCGCCTTGACGCTTGCGCGATGGATCGGCGCGGCGTTGAACCCTTCGAGATAGTCCGCCGCCAGCCGCCGCTCGTCGGCGCTCGCGCGCCGCCACCAGCTCGCCGAATCGAGCGCGTCTCGCACCGGCCGCTCGCGGCGGGCGGGAAGACGCGAGAGCTTTTCCATCACCGACTCCCAGAGATCGTCTCCCCGCACCAAGCCGCTCAGGTAATGCTCGCCGCGGACCTCGCGTGCGTGCCGGAGGTGCGGAAGGAGCGCCTTCGGCCTCCCGTGCACGAACTCCGCGCCTGCCTCCACCGGCATGGGCCAGCCGCGCGGCCGCAGGGTGTGCACGCGACCGCCGATCCGGTCGCGCGCTTCCAGCACCACGGCCCGATGACCCCGCAGCTCCAGCTCGCGCGCCGCGGCCAGCCCGGCCACTCCAGCTCCGATCACGAGGACGTCCACCGGATCCGGTTACCGTTTCGTGCGCCGCGATCCCGATTTGCGCCTGGGCGCCGCGCTACGTCGCGCCGGTTTGCTCGCCGCCTTTCGGGCTGCGGCCTTCTGCACCGTGCGCGTGCCCTTCTGCGGCCGGCGCGCCGGCTCCTGCTTCCTGCCCCAGGAAGTCTCCGGCGCAATCGGGGCCGGTGTCTTTTGCTTTCCGCCCTTTGCAAAATAGCGCACGAGCGGCTTCAGGTAATGCTCGTTCCAGCCCTTTTCGTATCGCTTGAGCTGGCTCGGCGGCAAGTCGCTGTGGCGGACCACCACCCGCGTCCCGCCGCGCGTCGCCTCGAACTCGACCACCAGCCGGGAGTCGCGAAACTCGGGCGGAAACTCGGACGTGCGCCAGGTCTGCACGATGCGCCGGCCCTCGTCGACCCCGAGGAGGATGCCGTGGATGTATCCGTCCCAGGCGATGAACCGGCCGCCGGTCCAGGGCTCGACCACCGCTTCGCCGCCGCCGGTGAACGCGGCGTGCTCCCGGCCGTCCATCCAGGCCGAGAACACGCGTTGTGGCTCCGCGGCCACGATGGTCTCGAGCTGGAAGGAGTCGGGCATCTTCCTACCCCCAATTTTGCAGTTTAACGAATCGGGATCACACAGTTCCACTTTTCCATTGACGGGCGCACCTCGTCGCGGTCGCATGGGCCATGCGCGACGCGTTGGAGAGGGTGCGTCCCGGGTCGCTCGAGGCCTTCTCGCATGCGAGCTATGTGCTCGTCAGGCCTCTGTTTTCCTGGAACCGCGTGTACCGGGTCCACGCATCCGACGGGCGGTTGGTGGCCTTCGTCGAACAGCCCTGGTTCCGGCTCCGGACCGAGCTCGTGATGTACGGGGACGAGGCGCAGCTCCAGCCCATCCTGGTGTTGAAGAACCGCCGCATCGCCGCCTTGAACATGGAGCACGACCTCTTCGACGCGGGCAGCGGACAGCGCCTGGGCGTGATCCGGACGCGCGGCTGGCGCTCGATGTGGCGGAACACCTGGGACATCCTCGACGGCGATGAACGTCCGGCGGGCCAGATGCTGGAGGACGGTCACTGGTTCTGGCGGCGCATGGTCCGCTTCCTCCCCGGCCGCCACCACATCGAGCTGGGGAGCCGGGAGGTGGCGCGGATCGCGCAGCGGTTCCACTTTTTCCGGCGGGAATTCCAACTCGAGATCCTGCCGGTGGACGATCCGATCGAGCCGCGGTTCGCCATCGCCTGCGCATTGATCGCCATGATGGCGGACCTGCGCCGCGAGAACCGGGTGTAGGAGGTGGGCGTGGAGGTCAAGGGATTCGAGGTGACGGGCGACCAGCGCGTCGGCGAGGGCGGGCACCTTCGCCTGCGCCGCATGCGGATGCGGCTCCTGCTCTCCGACGGTTCGCGCACCAGCGAAGGAAGCTGGGACTACGTGGAGCGGCCCATGGGCCTGGACGCGGTCGTCGTGGCCCTCTTCCGCCGCCGCCCGGGCGCGCTGGAAGTGCTGCTGCGTCACGGCGTGCGCGTTCCAGTCCAGTTCGGCAGGCCGGAGAAGCCATCGGCCCTGCTCTTTCCGGAGTTGGTGGCGGGCATCCTCGAGCCCGGCGACGACGTGTTCCAGAGGGCCGCGGACGAGGCGATGGAGGAGGCGGGCCTCCGCGTTCCGCCGGCCTCCGTCGAGATGCTCGGCCCCGCGGCCTTTCCCACTCCAGGAATGTGCGCCGAGGTGTTTCAGTTCGTCTGCTGCGAAGTGGCTCCGGACGCGTTGGCGCATCCGCCCGGCGGCGACGGCTCGCCGTTCGAGGAAGGCGCCCGGCTGGAGTGGGTCTCCCTGGACGAAGCGCTGGCGCGCTGCGCGCGTGGCGAGATCCGGGACATGAAGACCGAAATCGGCCTGCGTCGGCTGCGCGAGCTCAAGGCGCCTTCAGGCGCGTGACCACCCTCACTTCGCTGTCGAACGTCCGGTGGACCGGACAGCGATCGGCGATCTCCAGCAGCCGGTTCTTCTGCGCTTCGTCGAGCGGCCCTTCGAGGACGATCTCGCGCTCCATCCGGTCGATCCGGCCTTCCTTCGTCTCGCAGTCGGCGCAGTCCTGCGCGTGGATCTTCTCGTGACGGATGGTCGTGATGACGCGCTGCAGCGGCCAGCCCTTCGCTTTCGCGTACATGCGCAGTGTCATCGAGGTGCAAGCGCCGAGGGCCGCGGCGAGCAGCTCGTACGGCGTGGGTCCTTGATCGGTCCCCCCGCCGGCGACCGGCTCGTCCGACCAGAGCTGGTGGCGGCCGACCCGGATGTCCTGCGAGAGACCCGATCCGCTAGTGACGGTGACGTCCATCCCGCTGACATAGCAATCCTTCCGGGCCGTTGAAACTGCCGTGCGCGCCGCGTCACTACCGGGCGAGGTGCTTGGCGCCCGCGACAGGGATTCCGATGAGGAGCTGCTGTCGCGGGCTCGTGCGGGCGATCCGGAGGCATTTCGAGTGATCTTCGATCGGGAAGCTCCAGGCGTGCGCAGGTTCCTGGGCGATCTGCTCCGCGACGACGCAGGGGCGGACGAAGGGACCCAGGAGACGTTCGTGCGCGCGCACCGGAGGCTCGGGACGCTCGAGCAGGCGGACAAGCTGCAGGGTTGGCTCTTCGGGATCGCCCGGATGGTCTTCCTCGAGCAGATCCGCAGGAAACGCCGCGAAGGCCCAATGCCGGAACCGGCCGAGGACTTCTCGCGGACCGATTGTGGGCCCAGCCCTGAGGCGGTGCTGCTGTCCTCGGAGTCGGACCGCATGCTGGACGGAGCGCTCGCGGACCTCGACGACGAGCGAAGGTCCGCGTTGCTCATGCGCATCGATCACGGCCTGGGGTATGGCGAGATCGCCGCGGCGATGGGCTGGAGCCTGCAAAAGGTGAAGAACGAGATCCATCGCGCGCGCCTGCAGCTTCGCGCGCGTCTCGCCGGGTACCTCGAGGAGGGCGCCTGATGACGCACCCGACCCAGGAAGAGCTGGAAGCGGTCGCGCTCGGCGAGCCCGGGGATCCGCGGGCCACCGAGATCGAGGCGCACGTCGCCGGATGCACGGATTGTTGCCGCGAGCTGGCCTGGTTGCGCACGGAGAGGACGCTCCTGGGGCGCCGACCGCTGCTCGAGACGACGCACCTCTGGCCCGGGGTCGCTGCGCGGCTCGAGCACCCGCGCCGGCGCACCCACTGGGCATGGCGCATCGCCGTTGCATCCGGGGTCGGCGCGGCGGCCGCTGCGGTCCTGTTCGCGGTGCTACCCCCCGGGCCCCTGCCGGTTGCGCAGCCGCAGCAGAGCGCGCGGCGCCCGCGTTCGGCGATCGACCCGAAGACCCTCGCCGCCCTGGATCGCGCGGAAGCCGACTATCGCAACGCGGCCAAGGTGCTGGAAGGCGAGTATGACCGGCTGCGGCCGCAGCTCGATCCCGAGCTGGCGCGGCGCTGGGACGAGACTCTGACCCGCGCTCGCGCGCAGCTCGGCGAGTCGCGCGCGGTGGCGGCCGACGACGTGAACGTGCGCATGCGCGTGCTGGACGGGTACGCCGGCTACCTGCGCTCCCTGCGCGACCTGTTGCAGGAGTCCGAGGAGGCAAATCCGTGATTCGCGCAGCGGTGGTCGTGGCGACCCTGTGGCTGGTGTCCGGGGCCGGCGAGGCGAAGCCCGGGTCCGCTGCCCCGGAGGGAACGTCCTCGCGGCAAACAGGGTGGCGGCACGACTTCGAGTTCGAGCTGCCCGACATCGTCATTCCTGAGCTGGAGCTGCCCGACTTCGAGATCGACCTTCCGGCACTGCTGGCGCGGGCCTCCTCGCGCAACCAGGACGCCGAGGACGATGAAGAGGATCAGGACGCCCGGGGCGACGACGACATGGAGTTGCGCGACGATCAGGGAAGCCGGGTGAAGATCTACAAGCTGAATCCGCAGCGGCCGGTCCGGCCGCCGCGCATGCATCTCGGCGAAGACGACCACGAGTCCGACGAGCGGGAGGCCACCGCGCAGGCGAGGGGTCGCGGCAGCGCGATCCTTCCCGTCAAAGGACCCGTCACCTTCCAGGTGCGCGCCCAGGCCGGAGACATCGAGGTGGTTGCGACCGACAAGCGGCAGGTCTCCGTCACGCTGAGCGAGGCGACCGCGGAGGACATCGCGCTGTTCGCGTTCGGGGACCGCGTCGAACCGTCGTTCAGGGGGCGGCGCACGCTGCGCCGGGGAAAGCTGCGCGTGGAGCTTCCGCGGGGCAGCCGCCTGGACCTCGCCTCGATGTCCGGCGACGTGACCGCGGAGCGCATCGGCGACGTCCGGATCCGCACGATGTCCGGCGACGTGAAGCTCTCGGGCGTGGCCAAGACGGACGTCCAGACCATCTCCGGCGACACGCGGATCGAGGATGCGTCCGGTCCGGTGCGCCTCCACACCGTCTCCGGACACGGCACGGTCACGACATCGGGAGCGGCGCCGCAGGTCGAGTTCCACTCCGCTTCCGGCGGTCTGGACTGGTCCGGAGCCTGCGGGAAGGATTGCCATCTGTGCGCGGAGACCGTGTCGGGCGACGTCCGGCTGACCTTGGACCCGAAGAGCTCGTTCGAGCTGAGCTACACCTCGCACAGCGGGGAGCTGCGCGACGAGCTCAATCTGATGGTCAAGCGCGCCCCCAAGCGCAAACACGGAATGACCAGCGGGTGGCTGGAGGCGACCTTCGGCAAGGGAGAAGGCGTGATCGAGGCGGACGCCTTCTCCGGCACGCTGGTGGTGAAGCGGAAGTAGCGCATATCGGATGGCCTGCGGGCGGCCCGGCGGGCGCCGTCCCGGCGGGCCGTTCCCTTGCCTGCGGATGCATCGGGTCCCCACCTTGCCGGAGGCAACTGGCGCATCCACCGGGGGTTGTCGTGCTCAACAAGCTCTTAGTCGCTCCGTTCGCGGCCCTGCTCCTGGCAGGCGCGGCCAATGCCGGTCCGCTGCAGACGCTCACTCTTCCCGAGCGGCCGCGGACCAAGGACCAGCTCGCGGCCGAAGTGGTCGAAGTCCAGACGCGCCGGAGTCCGATGGCCATCATCGCCCAGGACGCCCTGTACGGCGGCATCGCAGGACTCGCGATCGGCGCCGGCGTGGCGCTCTTGAGCAGCGATCACGACTGGGGTCGCGACCTGGCCATCGGCGCCGGTGCCGGCCTGCTCATCGGCGGCATCTACGGCGCCATCGACGCGGCCGCCAACGCGGACCGCGCGCCCGTCGGCTTCGGTCGCTCGTACTCGCTGGCGTCGGCGAAGTTCTAGCCGCTGCCGCCGAAGGCGGCTTTGCGGCTACGCTTGAGCGCGATCACTCGCCAGGCTGGTCAGGAGACGCGTTCTACCTCTGCCGGGCTCGCGATTGACGCGACCCGACACCTCCTGTAGAGCCGCATCGTGCGCATCAGCCACGCCGCGCGGACCGACGTCGGGATGAAGCGGGACAACAACGAGGACAACTATCTCGTCTACCCGGAGCAGAACCTCTTCGCGGTGTTCGACGGCATGGGCGGGCACGCCGCCGGCGAGGTGGCGAGCGGCATCGCGGTCCGCGAGATGAAGGAGTTCTTCGAGCTGACCGGAAAGGACCCAGAGGCGACCTGGCCCTTCAAGGACGATCGGTCCCGCAGCTACGACGAGAACCGGCTGGTCACGGCGATCAAGCTCTGCAACGCGCGGATCATGGAAACCAGCGAGCAGGACACGTCCAAGAAGAACATGGGGACCACCTGCGTATCGCTGCACTTCGTCGACCGCGGCGGCGAGCCCAGGGCATACGTGGCGCACACGGGCGACAGCCGCGTCTATCTCTTCCGCGAGGGCAAGCTCAAGCGCATCACCATCGATCACTCCCTGGTCGAGGAGTATCTGCGGTTGGGGAAGATCACCGATGAGGAAGCGAAGAACTTTCCGCAGAAGAACATCATTCTGCGCGCGCTCGGGCAGCAGCGGCAGGTGGACGTCGAGATCAATCCCCACCAGCCGCGCCAGGGCGACCTCTTCATGCTCTGCTCCGACGGACTTTCGGGGATGGTCGAGGATCGGATCCTGGAATCGATCCTGCAGAAGCAGGCGGCGAACCTGGAAGCGTGCGCGAAGAAGCTGCTCGATACCGCCAACGCGAACGGCGGCGTGGACAACTCCACCGTCATCCTCGCGCGCTACGACGGACCGTAGTGGCCCATTCCCACAACGCCTTCGTCATCTTCTCCTGACGTGCAGACAGGCGTGCGCTCCATCGTGCATGGGCCGGGCGGACGGCTGCCTGTCCAGTGCGGGTGGCACGTGGCACCACGGATCCTCAACTTGAATAGAGGATGTGGCGTGCGCACGTACTGGACGATCCGGGGGTCGAGGCGGCCATCGCCGAAGCGCGGCGTAGATGGGGTCCCACTGGCGCCGTCTCCCTGGCCGACCAGTTTCCCCAGTCGCGGCTGCTGGTGGGGGAGCTGCGCGGCGGGCGTTTCTGGATTCATGGCCGCGGGTCTACCTGGAAAGCCGCCTTTGCCGACGCGGACGCGCGCGCGATCCGCGCGTCCCGACGCAAGGCCGCGCGTTGACCGGCCGGCGGCACTGAACGGTTTCGATCTCGGCACCGGACCGTCACCGAAGCCGTTTACGGTGGCGGGCCATGCCGAGGATCCTCATCGTCGAGGATGAACAGGACATCGTGGATCTGCTCCGCTTCAACCTGCGCCAGGCAGGCCACGATCCGGAGGTGGCGACCACCGGCGAGGAAGCTCTCTCGCAAATCGCGCGCGCGCGTCCCGATCTGGTGCTGCTCGACCTGATGCTGCCCGACTTGCCGGGGACCGAAATCTGTCGTCGGATCAAGGGAGATGCCCGGACACGGCATGTCCCGGTGATCATGGTGACGGCCCGGGGCGAGGAGGTGGACCGCCTGGTCGGGTTCGAGCTCGGAGCGGATGACTTCGTCACCAAGCCCTTCAGCGTGCGCGAGCTGCTGCTGCGCGTGCGCGCCGTGCTGCGCCGGGGCGCGCCGGGCGAACCGGAGGCGATCCGGGAGCGTCTGGGGCCCGTCCGGATCGACGAGGTGGCGCACCGGGCCTACGTAGCCGGGCGCGAGATCGAGCTCACGGCCCTGGAGTTCAAGCTCCTGGCGACGCTGATGGCGCGGGCAGGACGGCTGCAGACCCGGGAGACGCTCCTGCGCGACGTCTGGCAGCTGAACGGCGAGCCGCAGACGCGCACGGTAGATACGCACGTCAAGCGCCTGCGGGAGAAGCTGGGCGAAGGACGCGATCTGATCGAGACGGTGCGCGGCGCAGGCTACCGCATGACGGACCCCGAGGACTGAGTGCCACTGTTCTGGCGAAAGCCGGCGCAAGCCGGCACGCCGGCGTTGCCCCCGCCGGACCAGGCCTTCCTGCTGCGGGAGATCGTCGACGGGATCCCCGACCCGGCGGCGATCCTCGACGGGAGGGGACAGATCGCCGCTGCCAACGCCGCACTCGGCACCCTCTTCAGCCGCAAGCAGTGCGAAGGCCGCACGCTGCTCGAGCTCTCCCGCAGCGCCGAGCTGGCGGACGCGGCCGCGCGCGCGCTTGGCGGCCCGGTGCGCGCGCAGATCCGCCTGCCTTCATCGGACACGGTCGTGCAGGCATCCATCTCGCCCGTCTCGGGCGGCAACTCGATCCTGGTGCTGCGCGACCTGACCGAGGAGAAGCGCATGGAGAGCGTCCGCCGCGACTTCATCTCCAACGCGAGCCATGAGCTGCGCACGCCCGTGGCCGCGATCTCCGGCGCTGTAGAAACCCTCCTGGGCGGCGGCGTGAAGCTGGACGGCGACGCGCGAGGCTTCGTGGAGATGATCGCCCGGCATGCCGACCGCCTGGCGCGCTTGACGCGCGACCTCCTCGACCTCTCCAGGCTGGAAGCGGGGCAATACCGTCCCGAGACGGGTCCCATCGACGTGGGGCCGTTCTGCGAGGCCGCGCTGGACCTGGTGCGGGCCCGCGCGGCGGAGAAGCAGATCGTCCTCGGGTATGACGGGCCTGCCTCCCTGCGCATGGTCGCGGACCGGCGCGCGCTGGAGCAGGTCCTCGTCAACCTCCTCGACAACGCGGTCAAGTTCACTCCGCAGGGCGGGCACGTCACCGTCCTCGCTGACGGCGCCGGCGAGTTCGCGGTCCTCTCCGTGATCGATTCCGGGCCCGGAATCGAGCCCCGGCACCGCGAGCGGATCTTCGAGAGGTTCTACCGCGCGGACGGCGGGCGTTCCCGCGAGGCGGGCGGCACGGGCCTGGGCCTGGCCATCGTCAAGCACCTGGTGCAGGCCCAGGGCGGGCAGGTTGGCGTCGAGAGCGGGCGTGGGGGCAGCCGCTTCTGGGTCCGCCTTCCGGTCGCGACATGAAGAGGTCGCCGTCCTGTCACTTGCCCGCCATCTGCGGTTGATACATGCGCCACCGGTCGAATGAGCATTCACAAGGAGCGACGATGAAGAAGATCCTGTTTGCGCTGCTCGCGATCGCGGGCGCCGCGACCGCTGCGGACACCACCTTGATCAACGGCGCGGGCGCCACGTTCCCGTTCCCGATCTATTCGAAATGGTTCAGCGAGTACAACAAGGCGCACCCGAACGTGCAGATCAACTACCAGTCGATCGGCTCGGGCGGCGGCATCAAGCAGATCACCGAGAAGACGGTGGACTTCGGCGCTTCCGATGCTCCCATGAACAGCGAGGAGCTGCTGAAAGCGCCCGGCATCCAGCACATCCCGACGGTGATGGGCGCGGTGGTCGTCATCCACAACGCGCCGGGCGTGCAGGACCTGAAGCTGACGCCGGAGACCGTGGCCGGCATCTTCCTGGGCAAGATCACCCAATGGAATGATCCGGCGATCGCGGCCCAGAACAAGGGGGCGAAGCTTCCGGACACGCAGATCGTCGTGGCCCACCGCAGCGACGGCTCGGGCACCACCGCCGTCTTCACCGACTACCTGGCCAAGGTATCGCCCGAGTGGAAGTCGGGCCCGGGCGCGGGAAAGAGCGTGAATTGGCCCACCGGGCTGGGCGGCAAGGGGAACGAGGGCGTCACCGGCATCGTCAAGCAGACGGAAGGCGGCATTGGCTACGTCGAGCTGGCGTACGCGAACCAGAACAAGCTCCCGGTCGCGGAGCTGAAGAACAAGGCGGGCGCCTTCGTGAAGCCCTCGTTGGAATCCGTCTCCGCAGCCGCCGCCCAGGTGCAGATGCCGGACGACTATCGGGTCTCGATCACCGACGCCGACGGCAAGGACGCGTGGCCCATCTCTGCCTTCACCTACCTGCTCGTCTACAAGGACCAGCAGGACCCCGTGAAAGGCAACGCGCTGCTCAAGTTCCTCTGGTGGGCGGTGCACGACGGGCAGAAGACCGCTCCGGCCCTGGATTACGCTCCGCTGCCCCAGGGCGTGGTGCAGAAGGTGGAGAAGACGCTGCGGTCGATGACGGTGCAAGGAAAGCCGACCCTTGCTTCGAGCAGGTAGCCACGAGCGCAATGCTTCCGTTCGGCAGTCGCGGGTCACTGCTCCTTCCCGCGACGCCGAACTGAAGCTCTTGCGCCAGCAGTTGCTGACGTTGGGCGCGAAGGTGGAGGCGGGCGTGGCCGCCGCCATCCGCGCGCTGCTCGAGCGCGATCCGGCGCTCGCCCGCGAGCTCATCTACGCGGACGCGGAGGTCGACCAGCTCGAGCTCCAGGTTGACGAGACCTGCCGGCGGCTCCTCGTCCTGCGACATTCCCGGATCGACATGCGGTTCATCACCACGGCCGTGAAGGTCGTGGTCGATCTGGAGCGGATCGGCGACCTGGCGGTGAACATCGCCAGGCAGGCGATCGACCTGGACCCGATCCCGCCGCTCAGACCCCGGCACGATCTCCCGAAGCTGGCGGACCTTTGCCAGCGACAGGTGCGGATGGCGCTGGCCGCGTTCGCCGGCGCGGACGTTGTCCGCGCCCAGAAGGTGATCCTGAACGACGAATTGGTGGACGCGCGCTACCACGCCCTCTTCAACGAGCTGATCGGCCTGATGATGGAGGATCCGGCGAACATCCGGAGCGGCAACGGCATGCTCTTCGTGGCCAAGCACCTGGAACGCATCGCGGACCATGCCGTGAACGTGGCCGAGATGGTCGTGTTCCTGGTCAAGGGCAAGGACATCCGCCATCCTGGATCGCGAGGCTTCGAGTCTCACGCCGCCGCGGGCGGCTGATCGGGTCCTAAACCAGTCCTAAACCGCGTCTCACAACCGGACTGACGAGTGATCGCGCTCAGGCATAGGCGCTAAGCCATCTTCGATGGCCGCGCCTAAGCCTCCGAGGTCGACACTGCCGCGCGGGTCCCGGCGAACGAGGGAGGCCGCACGTCGAGCCACCGCGGCCCGTGCACGAGCTCTCCGCCGGCGGCGGCGAAGATCCGGCAGGCCTGCAGCCCGGTGCTGCATCCACCATTGAAGACCCGCAGCGTCCCGGCCTCGATCTCCGCAGGCCGGTGGCGGTGACCGTGCAACACCAGGTCGCAGCGGCCCTGCAGCCGCGCAACCATCTCGTGCCCGGTCGCCAGCTCGGCCGCGTTGGGCCAGCCCAGCTGCGTGATCACGCGCTCCATCAAGTGGTCGTCCGGCAGCGGAAGCAGGTGGTGGTGCAGCAGGAGCAGGCGCAGCGATCCCGGCGGCGCGCCGTCCAGCGCGGCGCAGATCGCGTCCATGTCGGCTTCGTCCATCTGCCCGTGCGAGTCGAACCAGCGCCGGTTGTGGGGGCCGGTGGAGTCGAAGCGGACCATGAAGACGCCCCCATGATCTTCCGCCTGCACCCGGGGGGCGCTCATCAGCGCGCTCGCCACGCCATCGCCGAGGCGGTCGTGGTTGCCGGGAACCACCACCATCCGGCCCTCCTCGAACAGCGGGGCGAACACGGATTGGAACGTCTCCAACTCGGACCGGAGGCCGCGATGGGTGATGTCGCCGGTCACGATCACGCGCCCCACGCGGACCGCGAGCAGCGCGGAGCAGAGGCGCCGGCAGGCGTGGGCCGCGGCAGGCCCGGCGCCGAGATGCAGATCGGAGAGGTGGGCGAAAGTCCGCAGCATGCAACATCCTCTCGCGCGCGGATGGCAACCGCGCGACGATCCGGAGTGCAGTTTGCAAATTCTCCGTCCGGCGGGTTTGCCAAGAAGTTTCACAGATGTGCGCAGCGCGCCACTCCCCGCCAGGGACAATCCAGGGCGCAGGAAAGGAGGACGGCGCATGACCTTGCCCACTGTCGTGTACCTGCTCGTCGTGCTCGCCCCCGTGTCGCTCTTGATCACGCTGCTGGCGCATGCGGCGGTGTTCGTCGCGCTCTCGCCGCGGCTGCCCGGCGACGGTCCTGCGCCGCCGATCACGGTGCTCAAGCCGGTCAAGGGCGACGAGCCCGGTCTGTACGAGAACCTCGCGTCGCTGGCGCGGCAGGACTACCCCGCCTACGAAATCCTGATCGGCGCGGAAGACGCGCGCGATCCAGCGCTCGAGACCGCCCGCCAGGTGCAGGACGACTTCCCCCAGGTCCCCATCGGGATTTACGTCGGCGCCCGGCCGCTCGGCCTGAACCCGAAGGTCAACCTGCTCTCCGCGCTCTTCGATCGCGCGCGGCACGATGCGGTGCTCATTTCGGACAGCAACGTGCGGGTCGGCCCGGAGTACCTGCGGGAGATGGCGGCCGAAATGGCGGATCCGGCCGTGGGCCTCGTCACCAACATGGTGGTGGGGGACGGAGCGGGCATCGGCGCGCTCCTCGAGACCCTCCACCTCAACTCGTTCGTCGCTGCCGCCACCAGCCTGGCCCGGGTCGCCGTGGGTCGCGCGTGCGTAATCGGGAAGTCGATGCTGCTGCGGCGCAGCGATCTCGAGCGGCTCGGCGGGCTCCACGAGGTGCGGAACGTGCTTGCAGAGGACTTCGTCATCGGCCGCATGTACGAGCTGGCTGGTTTCCGCGTGGCGCTCTCGCCGTACCTGGTCCGCTGCATGAACGACGGTTGGACGGTGGAGCGATTCCTCAACCGGCACGTGCGCTGGGCGCAGATGCGCCGCCGGATTGCGCCGGCGGCCTACCTGGGCGAGCTCCTGCTCAACCCGGTGCTCTGGATCGCGCTTGCGACCTTGTCCCTCCTGGCGACGGGGCCCGGGCGCGATCTGCGCCTGCTCGCCGTCGCTGCCGCCGGCGTAGCGGTCAAGTGCGCGTCCGATTCGTTGCTCTGCCGCCGTCTGCGGGGGACGCTGCCGCGCGCGGCGGAAGTCGTCATCATGCCGCTCAAGGATCTGGCGATGGCGGCCATCTGGCTGGTCGCGTGGTTCCGGCGGCGGGTGAGCTGGCGCGGAAACGAGCTGCGCATCGAGCGGGGCAGCCTGCTCAAGGCAGCGGAGCCCGAGGTGATGGAAGCGGCGCAAGAGGTGGCCTGACGGCGCGGCGCCCCGGTCAGGGCGCCCGGATCCGCCTCAGGTCGGATTCGAGTCGCTGTTCGGCTGTCCTGGCGGCACTTTGGCGCACGCTGCCGGAGGACGTCTGGAGCCGCAACTCCCCGCGCCGCCGTGCGTTATCGGTTTTCGTCGCTGAAACGTCACGCGGTTGTCGCATTCTGTCGGTGCCCGTCCGGCATCCTCCGTCGGGTGCAGACTGCAGTGCGCGAGCCGGAAGGGAAAACGCCTTCCTTTCTCGAGCTGCACGATCCGCGGCTCTACCTCAACCGCGAGCTATCGTCGCTCGCCTTCAACGAGCGCGTCCTCGAGGAGGCCTGTGATCCCTCCGTCCCGCCGCTGGAGCGCTTGAAGTTCCTCGGGATTTTCAGCAGCAACCTGGACGAGTTCTTCATGATCCGCGTCGCGGGCCTCAAGCAGCAGCTCGCGGGCGGCGTGGAAGAGCGCGCCGCGGACGCGCTCACCCCTGGCGAGGTGCTTCGCGAGATCTCCCAGCGCGCGCACGCGCTCGTTGCACGCCAGTACGCTGCGCTCTCGGGCGACCTGCTCCGGGCGCTGGAGCGCGGCGGTCTCCGTCTGCTGCGCCCGCACGTGCTCACTCCGGGGCTGCGCGAGCGGGCCGCAGCCTACTTCGAGCGCGAGGTGATGCCCGTCCTGACGCCGATGGCCATCGATCCAGGCCATCCCTTTCCACATCTCGCGAACAAGTCCCTCAATGTGGTGGTGCGCTTCGCCGCGCAGCCCCGGCTGCGGTTCGGCGTTGTCCCCGTTCCCCAGGTGCTCCCGCGGCTGGTGGACCTGGCGGAGGGGGGCTTCCTGCTCCTCGAGGAGCTGATCGCGCTCAACGTGACACAGCTGTTCCCCGGGATGACCGTTGCCGCATGTCATGCCTGCCGCGTGACCCGGAACTGGGACCTCGACATCGACGAGGAGGAAGCCGAAGACCTCCTCGTGACCATCGAGCGGGAAGTGCGCAGGCGGGATCGCGGCAACGCTGTCCGGCTGGAGATCGCCGCCTCCGCCGATGATGCCGTGATCGACGAGCTCTGCCGGGAGTTGGGCCTGGAGTCGGGGGACGTCTACCGCATCGACGGTCCCCTCGACGTCCCCGCGCTCCTGCCCGCGGCCAACCGTCTGGAAGCGAAGGAGCTGCATGAGGAAGCCTTCACGCCGGTCCAGCAGGGCGTCCTCGAGGGCGCGGACTTGTTCGCGGCGCTGCGGGAGAAGGACCTCCTCCTGCACCACCCGTACGATTCATTCGACGCGGTGGTGGCCTTCATCGATGCAGCAGCGGACGATCCGGACGTCCTCGCCATCAAGCAGACGCTCTATCGAACGGGGCGCGACAGCCCCATCGTGCGGGCGCTCCAGCGGGCAGCGGAGAACGGCAAGCAGGTCACCGCTTTGGTGGAGCTGAAGGCCCGCATGGACGAGGAGGCCAACATCGTCTGGGCGCGCGCTCTCGAGCAGTCCGGCGTCCATGTGGTGTACGGGCTGATCGGTATCAAGACGCATTGCAAGATCGCCATGGTGGTCCGCCGCGAGAACGGCCGGCTCTGCCGGTACGTGCATCTCGGGACCGGGAACTACAACACGCAGACCGCGCGCGCTTACGCCGATCTGTCGTTCCTCACCTCGCGCGAGGAGTTCGCGGCGGACGCGGCACGTCTGTTCAATCTGCTCACCAGCTCCTCCCGCCCCCGCGGCTGGAGCCGGTTCATGGTCAGCCCGCTACACATGCGCAGCGCGCTGCTGGATCTGATCGAGCGGGAAGCGCGCCACGCGGCGCAGGGCCAGCCGGCGCGCATCGTGGTGAAGGTGAACGCGCTGGTGGATCCGGAGGTGATCCGGGCCCTGTACCGCGCTTCGCAGGCGGGCGTGCAGGTCGATCTGTTGGTCCGCGGCATCTGCTGCCTGCGAGCGGGCTTGCCGGGAGTCAGCGAGCGAATCCGCGTCATCAGCATCGTCGACCGTTTCCTGGAGCACGCGCGCTGCTTCTACTTCGAGGCGGGCGGGCGGCAGGAGGTCTGGCTTTCGTCGGCCGACTGGATGCCGCGCAACTTCCAGCGCCGGGTGGAGGTGGCATTTCCGGTCGAGGACCCTCGCCTCAAGGCGCGGATCATCGAAGAGGTGTTGCAGCTCAGCCTCGCGGACGACGTCAAGGCCCGCCGCCTGCGGCCGGACGGAGTCTGGGAGCGGGTGCCGGCGCAGTCCGCCCTGCGCAGCCAGGAGTGGCTGCTCGCGGCGGCGCGGAAGACGGCGGCCGCCGAGGAAGGCGAGATGCGCCTGCTCGAACCGCAGGCGCTGGGGGCGCCACGGGCGGCCCGCAGGCGCCGGCGTCCCTGACACGGGCAAGTTTCCGGAATGTTGCGGCGGTGGCGCGGCCGGCGTGCAAACCTTGCCGTCATCATGCGCGTGTACTTGATCCACCACGCCCATGCAGTCGATGCTCCTCCTGGGGCGAGCTTCCTCGACGACCTGCGCGCGCTCACCCCGGCCGGACGCAGGCGCTTCGCCCGCACCGCCCGGGCGTTCGCGGAGCGGGGAGAAGGTATCGAGTTGTTGCGCTCCAGTCCCGCCCTGCGAGCCGTGGAGACGGCGGAGCTGCTCGCGATGGAATTGAAGAACGCCCATGTCGCCGTGCTGGAGGAGCTGAGGCCGGGCGCCGCGGCGGTCCCGGTGCGCGACTGGCTGCTGCAGCAACGGACCGGGGCGATCGCGCTGGTTGGCCACGGGCGCCAGCTCCGCGACCTGGCCCGCTTGCTGGTCGGGCCGGAGCCACCGTTCGAGTTGAAGAAGGGATCGATCGTCCGGATCGATCTGAAAGGAAAGAAGGCAAGTCCTCGCTGGTCGTTGCGCGATCCGGAGGACGCTATCGGCGCGTGAGGCCGTGCCGTGCCGGACTGGTGGACACTGCCGGCGCTTGCACGGCGGCCCGATGCTGCGCAACATGCGCACCGCATGAAAGCGCCGATACTCGAGATCGCCAGCGCGGCGGCGCTGGAGCGGCGCCTCTCGCGCACTCTGCGCGACCTGGCGGCCATCGGCGACAAGCGCGCGGGCAGCGCCGCTGGAGCCGCCAGCGCCACCTACATCCAGGAGCGGATGAACGCGGCCGGGGTCCGGAGCGTGCACTTGGAGACGTTCCGCTTCGCCTCGTTCGTCCAGGGGGGCTCCGCGTTCCGCGCGGGAGGGCGCGACCTGGCGCACGAGGTGCTGGCCTACTCGGGATGCGGCCCCGCCGCAGGGCCGCTGGTCCACGTCGGCACTGGCGAGCCTGCGGACTACGACGGCCGCGACCTTTCCGGCCGCATCGCGCTGGTCGAACGCAACGTCACCTTCCATCGCAGCGCCCAGTATCGGGAGGCCGTCGCGCGCGGCGCGGTGGGCCTGGTGTACATCAGCCACGCACCGGACAACCTGATCCAGATCGGCACCGTGGCGGATCCGGAAGACGGGCTCGGACCGATTCCCGCGCTCAGCGTGGGGGAGCGCGACGGCAAGGACTTGATCGCTGCCGCGCGAGCCGGCGGCGTCACCGTGGAGATCCGGATCGACGCGGCGCTCGAGCCCGCGACCGGTCGAAACGTCGTCGGACGGCTCGCAGGTGAGGGCCCGCCGCTCTTGATCGGGGCGCATCACGACACCTGGCACGTGGGCTCGACGGACAACGGCAGCGGCATCGCCGTGCTCCTGGAGCTCGCCGAGAGGCTCGCGCACGAGCCTCGCCGGCGCGGCGTCGCGCTCGTCGCCTACGACGCCGAGGAGCTGGGTCTATTCGGCGGATACGACTTCCTCCGCAAGCACGTGGTCGAGGCCGGGGAGCGTTTCGCCGCGTTCGTCAATCTGGAAATTCCCGGAGCGGGCCCCGACGACGTGCGCGCCGTGGCGTACACGCCGGGGCTCGAGGCGCCGCTGCGGTCGACGGCCATCGACGAGCTGTACCCAGTCTGCGTGGGGATGGAAATGGTGCCGGCGCTCTTCGGCGGAGTGGTGCCGACCGACATCCAGGGCGCGTACCGCTGGGGGATGCCCGGGGCTTCGACGGCGTGCGACAGCCCTTGGTACCACACCCGGGCGGACACGCCGGACAAGGTCGACCTGGCGTTTCTCGCTCGCGCCGCGCTTCGCTGGCGCCGCATGATCGCCACCCTGGATTCGGCCGCCGACGAGGCGCTCCTCGCGCCCGATCCGCACCTGTGGACCCTGGAGATCGGGACGAATCACCTGAGCGCGGGCCTGCTTCTCGAGATACGGGCAAGGCGTGCGGGGGGCGCGCCGGCAGCGGGCGCGCAAATCCTGGTCTGGCTGGACGTGGACGACTTCACGCGTGCGTTCCGCGCCGAGGTGCGGGCCGACGCTTCCGGAGTGGCCCGCGTGACCATCCCGCGCGATACCTTGCGGCGCGGAAGTGGTGGCAGGTACGTCCATGTCACCGCGGGCGAGAGCTGGCCTCTGGTCGAGCGCATTTTGCCACTGCATTGATCCGAATCTTTTGCGCGCGCTCCACGGGATTGCCATTTGGCTCCGGTACTGCTGTTCGCATCTCTCACGGAGGTGCGCATGGGACGCTGGGAAATCCGTACGCTCCGCTCGGAAGACTTCGCGCCGCTCATGCGGCTCGAGGAGGAGGTGTTTGGCGCCAGCGGCGAGAAGACGCTGGGCCCGTACTACGTGCGCCTGTGCTGTGAGTTCTTCGTCGATACCTGCTTCATCGCCTTCGCGGACGGCGAGCCCGCCGGCTACGTCCTCTGCTTCGTCCGGGGACGTGAAGCCTACTGCTCGACCCTGGCGGTGGTTCCTCGGTTCCAGGGCACGCGCCTCGCCTTGAGGCTCGTGCGCACGCTGATCGGCGCCATCGCCAACCGCGTCGACTCCTGCTGGTTCACGGTCAAGGAGGAGAACAGCGCGGCGCGGGCCATCCACGCCGTCCTCGGCGCGCGGGAGGTCGAGGTGCGCAAGGACTTCTACGAGGCCGGCGACGATCGCATCGTCTCGCGCATCGACCGGCACGCGTTCGAGGCGCTGCGCGCACGGATGGAGCGGCTGGGCCTGCTCCCAGACGAGAAGGTCGCGGACGTCGCGTGAAGCTTCTGCTCCGGCTGACGCGGATCCTGGCGACCGCCTCGGCCGCGTTGGAGATGACGGGGCGGCTCGCGTTCCTTCGCGCCCTGGAGGACGCCCCGGACGCGCGGTCCAGGGCCACGGTCCTGCACCAGACCTCCAACGCGCTGCTGCGGATCCACGGGATCGAGGTCGAGGAGAGGGGAACGAGGCCTGCCGGACCGGCCCTGATCGTCTCGAACCATGTGAGCTATCTGGACCCGCTGGTGCTGATGGCGGCGCACCCCTCGCTTCCGGTGGCGAAGGAGGAGGTGCGTTCCTGGCCCTTGATCGGGCCCCTCTGCGCGAAGGCCGGCGTGCAGTTCGTGGCGCGCTCACGGACGTCCAGCGGCGCCGCGATCCTCCGCGCGATGGCGAGAATCCTTCAAGAAGGCGCCTCGATCCTCAATTTTCCCGAGGGCACGACGACTACGGGCCGCAATGTGCTTCCGCTCAAGCCCGGCTGCTTCGGCGTCGCCCGGATCGCCGGGACGCCCGTGGTGCCGGTGGCGATCGCCTGGGAGGGGGAATCGCTGAGCTGGACCGGCGACGCCTCGTTCGTGCCGCATTACCTCCAGATGGCCGCGCGCGACCGGACTCGCGTGCGGATCCAATGGGGAGATCCGCTCGAGGGATCGCGCACGTCGACGGATCGCGAGCTCGCGTCGCTCGCGCACGAGTTCCTCGCGCGCGCCGTTCTGGAGGCCAGGGATGCCGCAGCAAAGCGCGCTTGAGTACATCCGCAGCGGGCAGACGCCGTTCTTTCGCCTCCCCTGCGCCGATCCGCACGCCTTGAAGGACGTCGATGCGGCGCTCATCGGCGTGACCTTCGACGTGGGCACCACGTACCAGCCCGGCGCACGCCTCGCGCCCTATCACCTGCGCCGGGTGAGCGCGCTGGTACAGCCGGTGCACCCCACGCACGGCGTGGACGTCTTCGAGCGGGTGCGGGCAGTGGATGCCGGAAACGTCGCCTTTCCGCCGTTCGAGCCGGGCGCCATGCGCGAGGCCGTGCAGCGCGACGTCGCCGCCCTCGCAACCGCGGGCGCCGTGCCGTTCGTGGTGGGTGGCGATCACTCGATTGCGCTGCCCGTGCTCCGCGCGCTGGCGGCGCAGCACGGTCCTCTCGCGGTCCTGCACGTCGATGCACACCTGGACACCAGCGGGCCCGAGGCCTGGAGCACCGCCCACCATCACGGAACGCCGTTCCGCCATGCGCTCGCCGAGGGGCTGATCGCACCGGGGCGGCTCGTGCAGGTCGGCCTCCGCGCGACCTGGGGAAAGCTGAGCGATCCCGAAGTCGCCCGCGCTCACGACGCGCGGCAGGTCGCGATGGACGAGATCGAGCAGCGCGGCATCGCGGCGGTCGCGCGCGAGGTGCGCGAGCGGCTCGGAGGGGGACCCGTCTACGTTTCATTCGACGTGGACGCGATCGATCCCGCGTTCGCACCGGGGACGGGCACGCCGGTGCCGGGCGGGATGACTTCGCGCGAGGCGTTCCATCTCCTGCGGTCGCTGAAAGGCGTGAAGCTCGCCGGCATGGACCTCGTCGAAGTGTGTCCCGCGCTCGACCACGCCGATATCACTTCCCATCTCGGCGCCCATCTGCTGTTCGAGGGCCTGGCGCTGCTGTCGTAACGGCGAGGTCAGGGCTTCGACAATAGATCTAGCGCCGAGAGCGTGAGGACGGTCGCGGCGGCCTTGATGGTCCGCTCCCGGTCGGGCGCGAACCCGGAGGAGTGCAGCGAAGGGAGCGGCGTGCCCGCCTTCATCGCCGCCTCGTACCTCGACGGCTCCACGGCGCCCACCCGCAGCTGCACCGACGGCACACCCGCCGCCTTCCCGAATTCGCCGAAGTCCTCCGCCACCATCTCCGGACGGATCTCCTGGACGTTCTCGGCCCCCAGTTGCTTGGCGAGGGCGGCGGCGAGTCGTTTGGTGAGCGCCGGATCGTTGTACGTCAAGTCCTGCGACTCGCTGACCTTCACCACTGGCTCCTTCGGGGCGCGCGCGGCGGCGGCCTCGGTCTTCGCCATCCGCTCGATGCCGGAGAGCAGCAGCTTGCGGACCTCCGGGTTGAAGGTGCGCAAGGTGATCTGCAGCTTCACCTCGTCGGGAATGATGTTGTACTTCGTGCCGCCGTGGATGGAGCCGACGGTCAGGACCGCGGGCTCGAGCGGATCCTTCTCCCGGGAGATCAGCGTCTGGAAGGCGAGGACGGTGCGGGCGGCGATCACGACCGGGTCGACGGTCGTGTTCGGCTTGGCGCCGTGGCCACCGCGTCCAAAGATGGTGACGTCGATGGAATCGACGCTCGCCATCGCAGGGCCGGGGACGAAGTACACCTTCCCCGCCGGCAGATCCGAGCTGTCGTGCACCGCCACCGCGAAATCGGGCTTGGGGAAGCGCACGAAGAGCCCGTCCGCGATCATCGCCCGCGCGCCTTGCACGGTCTCCTCGCCCGGCTGGGCGATCATCAGCACCGTCCCGCGCCAGCGGTCCTTCGTGCGCGCCAGCAGCGCCGCGGCGCCCGTCCAGCCGGCCATGTGCACGTCGTGCCCGCAGGCGTGCATGACGGGGACCGTCTGTCCTTGGGGATTCACCCCGGTCGCGGTGCTCGCATACGGGAGGCCCGTCTTTTCCTCCACTGGGAGCGCGTCCAACTCGGTGCGGAGCAGGACCGTGGGACCCTTGCCGTTGCGCAGGACACCCACCACTCCGGTCCCTCCGACGCCGGCCGTCACCTCATACCCGAGCTTGCGCAGCTCTTCCGCCATTCGAGCAGAGGTGCGCTGCTCCTTCATCGACAGCTCGGGGTTCTTGTGGAGATCGAGATAGAGCGCGTCGAGCTGGGGATAGATCTGATCGAGGCCGTCCAGCGGCGACGCGGCGAGAACGAGCGCGAGGAGCGTGATCATGCGCCAACATACTCCGCTACCTCATTTGACACGACCTCCGCGGGAGGAGAAACCAGTCGGCATGCTGGTCCTCGCCGCGCTCCTCCTCGCCGTTCCGCATCGGGTCTATACGAGCAACGAGGCGTCCGACGACGTCGCGGTGATCGAGGACGACGCGCTGGTCGCGCGCATTCCCGTCGGCAAGCGGCCCCGTGGCCTGAAGCTAGGCCCGGGAGGGAAGCTGTACGTCGCCGTCAGCGGCTCGCCCCGCGGCGGCCCCGGACAGCGCGACGAGGACCTGCCGCCAGCCGACCGGGCGCAGGACGGAATCGCGGTGGTCGATCTCGCCCTCGGGAAGGTGGTCGGGCGGCTTCCGGGGGGTCCCGATCCCGAGTCGTTCGACCTGAGCCCGGACGGCAAGCTGCTCTACGTCTCCAACGAGGACGCCGCGGCGCTGAGCGTGGTCGACATCGCAGCCGGCACCGTGGTGCGCACGGTGAAGGTCGGCGCCGAGCCCGAGGGCGTCACGGTCGCGCCGGACGGGAAGGCGATCTACGTCACCAGCGAGGGGAACGACGAAGTGGACGTGATCGACGCCAGCAGCTTCACCCTGCTGGCCCGGCCGGCGGTCGCCGCTCGACCGCGGGCGGTCGCATTCACCCCGGACGGAGCGAGGGCGTTCGTCAGCGCCGAGCAGGGTGCGGCCGTCGACGTGATCGACGCGCGCACGCACCACCGGACCGGCCGCATTCCCATCGCCGGCAAGGGCGCCAAGCCCATGGGGTTGGCGATGTCGCGCGACGGGTCGCGCCTGTTCGTCTCTACCGGCCGCGGCGGCAGCGTGGTGTGCATCGATGTGAAGGCCTTGCGCGTGTTGCAGACCTTCGACGGGGTGGGTCCGCGACCCTGGGGGGTCGCGCTGAGCCCGGCTGGCGACCGGCTGTACACGGCCAATGGACCCTCCGACGACGTCTCCGTCATCGACCTCCAGAGCGGCCGCGTCCTGCGGCGCGTCGCGGCGGGCAAATCGCCTTGGGGCGTGGTCGTCGCGCCGTGAAGCGAGTGTCGGTCCCACCCGGAAGCGGTGGTCCGGCAAGGCGTGGCGGTGTACATCTGCGCGATGCCCCACTCCGCCCTGGCAGGCATTCGCGTGGTCGAGGTCGGCAACTTCATGGCGGCGCCGTTCTGCACCCTGCAGCTGGCGGACCTGGGCGCCGACGTGGTGAAGGTCGAGAATCCGGACGGCGGCGATCAGGTGCGGGCCACCGCGCCGTTCCTGCAGGGGGAATCCTCCAGCTTCATCCGGCTGAATCGCAACAAGCGCTCGCTGGCGCTGGACCTCAAGTCGGCGGGCGGGAAGGAAGCGTTCCGCCGGCTCATCCGGCGTGCCGACGTGCTGGTCGAGAACCTGCGCCCGGGGACGATGGCCGACCTCGAGCTGGACTATCCCCGCCTGTCGGAGCTCAATCCGCGGTTGGTCTATGTCGCTGCCTCCGGCTGGGGCCAGGACGGCCCGTACGCGCAGCGCCCCGGGCTGGACATCATGGCGCAAGGGATGAGCGGGCTGATGTCGATCACGGGAGAGGAGGGAGGCGAAGCTCCGGTAAAGGTCGGAGTGCCGCTCACCGATCTCACCTGTGCGCTGTACGGCGCCCTCGCCGCGCTCGCTGCCCTCCGCGTCCGGGAGCAGACTGGCCGGGGCCAGTTCATCGACGTCTGCCTGTTCGAGTCGGGAGTGTCGCTGGCGGTCTGGGAAGCGGGCCGCTTTTTCGCCACCGGGGAGGTGCCTGCACCGCTCGGTTCGGCGCACCAGACGTCCGCGCCCTACCAGGCGCTGCGTGCGTCCGACGGGTTCTTCACGCTGGGCGCGACGACGGCGCGGAACTGGGAGGCGTGCTGCGAGGTGTTCGGGCTTCCGGAGCTGAAGCAGGATCCGCGCTTCGCCAAGAACCACCTGCGCCACCAGAACCGCCGCGAGCTGATCCCCCTGATGGAACGGGTCACCTCGGGCCGCCCGGCTCGGCACTGGGTAGAGGCGCTCGAGCGCGCAGGGGTGCCCTGCGGGCTGCTGCAGACGTACGATCAGGTGTTCAACGATCCGCACCTCAACGCGCGCAAGTTCTTCCCCGAGGCGCCGCACGCGAAGCTGGGCCCGGTGAAGCAGATCGGATCGCCGATGCGCCTCTCGGAGACGCCGCCCCGCATGGCGCGGGCGGGGCCGCTCCTCGGCGAGCATTCGGTGGAGGTGCTGGGCGAGCTCGGGTACTCGCAGGACGAGATCGGCAAGCTCGCTGCAGCGGGCGCCATCCGGGGGCCTTGATGAGCGCGGACGAGATCCTGTTCCAGATCGGGGACGACGGCATCGCCTGGTTGACCTTCAACCGGCCGGAGGCGCGCAATGCGATGACCTTCGGGATGTACAGGCGCCTCGGCGACATCTGCCGCTCGCCCGATCCGCGGATGAAGGTCCTGATCCTCCGCGGCGCCGGCGAGAAGGCGTTCGTCTCCGGCACGGACATCGCGCAATTCCGCAGCTTCAAGACGGGAAAGGACGCGCTCGACTACGAGGCCACCATGGACGGGGTCTTCGACGCGCTGGAAGACCTGCCGGTGCCCACCATCGCCGCCATCCAGGGCGCCTGCACCGGAGGGGGAGCGGGCATCGCCGCGGCATGCGATCTGCGGCTCGGCGCCCCGTCGGCGAAGTTCGGATTCCCCATCGCGCGCACGCTGGGCAACACGCTTTCGATGCGCAACCATGCGCGGCTGGCGGCGCTGATCGGAGTCGCCAGGACCAAGGACATCCTCTTCCTCGCGCGCCTGATGGATGCGGAGGAGATGCGGGCGATCGGCCTCCTCAACGAGGTCACCAGCGAAGACGGCCTGTATCCGCGCGCCACCGAGCTGGCACGCGCGCTCCTCGAGTACGCGCCGCTCACGCTTCGCGCCGCGAAGGAGGCGCTCAACCGCGTCGTGCGGCACTGGGCGCCGCCGGGAGGCGGGGACGAGTTCGTGGTGCGCAACTACACGAGTGCGGATTTTCGCGAGGGCGTGGAGTCGTTCCTCGCCAAGCGCAAGCCACGCTGGACGGGAAAGTAGGAGCGACCGATGGCATTTCCAGGCGGCCGTCACTTCCTGCAGATTCCAGGGCCCACCAACGTGCCCGACCGGGTGCTGCGCGCGATCGATCGCCCGACCATCGATCATCGGGGGCCTGCGTTCGCGAAGCTGACACGAGAAGTCCTGGCTGGCTTGCAGCGCGTCTTCCGCACCAGGCAACCGGTGGTCGTCTTTCCCGCTTCGGGCACGGGCGCGTGGGAAGCCGCGCTGGCGAACACCCTTTCCCCGGGCGACCGGGTTTTGATGTTCGAGACGGGCCACTTCGCCACGCTCTGGCAGGAAATGGCGGAACGGCTCGGGCTGTCGGTCGAGCTCGTTCCCGGGGACTGGCGGCGCGGCGTCGATCCCGCGGCCCTCGAGCAGAAGCTCCGAGCCGACGCGCAGGGCAAGCTGCGCGCCGTCTGCGTGGTGCACAACGAGACTTCCACCGGCGTGACCACGCGCCTGCCGGAGGTGAGGGCGGCGATGGACCGCGCCGGCCATCCCGCACTCCTGCTGGTGGATACCATCTCCTCGCTGGCGTCGATGGATTACCGTCACGACGAGTGGAAGGTGGACGTGACGGTGGCGGGTTCGCAGAAGGGCCTCATGCTGCCGCCGGGGCTCTCCTTCAACGCCGTCTCGGAGAAAGCGCTGGCGGCGTCGCGCAATGCCGGGCTGCGGCGGTCCTACTGGGACTGGGCGCCGATGCTCCGCGCCAACGAGAGCGGCTTCTTCCCCTATACTCCGGCGACGAATCTCCTCTACGGGCTGCGGGAGTCCCTGGCCATGCTGGAGGAGGAGGGTCTCGAGAACGTCTTCCAAAGGCATGCCCGCCATGGCGAGGCCACCCGGCGCGCGGTCCGCGCCTGGGGCCTGGAGCTGAACTGCGCGGACGAACGCGAGTACTCGGCCTCGCTGACCGCAATCCTTCTGCCTGCAGGTCACGATTCGGACCGCCTGCGCGCCCTCATCCTCGACCGGTTCGACATGTCCTTGGGCCAGGGCCTGGGCAAGCTGAAAGGCAAGCTCTTCCGGATCGGCCA
Source organism: Myxococcales bacterium (assembly GCA_036513415.1). GTDB lineage: Bacteria > Myxococcota > Myxococcia > Myxococcales > 40CM-4-68-19 > 40CM-4-68-19. The sequence goes on from DATBZA010000171.1 coordinate 56,899, forward strand.
TCTGGGCGCGTTCAATGACCTCACGCTCTGCGGCGCGCTCGCGGGGGTGGAGATGGGTCTGGCGCTCGCCGGCGTCCCGCACCGGGCTGGAGGCGTGGCTACTGCGATGGAGCACCTGGCCGCGACGGTGAAGTAGGGCAACAGAGGATTGCGCCGCCGGAGCTGCGACGGCGCCCCCCAAGCGCGGCAGACACACGCCTTGCCGCCGCACCCCCGCACCGTCGTATTCGAGAGAGCGGGAGTCAGGCCATGAGCAACACCAATCTGCCCCGCGTTCCGGTGCCGAAGCCGCGCTCGCCACTCTTCGTAACCGGGCGGGCGCTTCTGATCGCAGCCGTCCTGATTGCCGGCGCCGTGCTCGGCCTCCGCGCGACATCGCGGCCGGCGTCGCCGGTGGACCTGGCCGACGAGATTGCCGCCAAGCGGGCCGCGAGACGGTAGCTTCACACGGCGATCGCGCGCAGCCCCGCCTCGGCGCAGTCGAGGTCCTGCTCCGACTTCGCGCCGCTCACGCCGACGGCGCCCAGGACGGCGTCCTTTCGCCGGATCAGGGCCGAGCCGAGCCCGGGCATGATGGGCACGCGGACCATCCGGGCGACGGCCTCGAAGAAGGCGGGGCGATCCTGGGCAACTTGCGCGAGCGAAGCGCCGTCGCGGTGCCAGAGCGCCGCGCCGCACGCCTTCCCCTCGGCGATCTGTGCGGACAGCGGCGCCGCGCCGTCCATGCGCGCCAGCGCGAGGAGGAGGCCGCCTTCGTCCACGACGGCGACAGTCACCCGGACCCCGATCTGCGCAGCGCGGGCCTGCGCCGCCTCGATCAGGCGGCGGCACTCTTCGGCGGACAGCGGCATCTCTCGCCTCCCGGTAGTTTGGCTGAGGGAATCTTACCGGATCCCGCGGGACTGCGTTCGAGCCACTGGGACCGTGGGACGAGGTGCGAGCCCGAGGCCTAGCGATCCCACCCCGCCAGGTGATTCATTTTTCGAGCTGCGCGGCAAATTCGCCGTGCGTGGATGACGGGGGCGCCGTGCTGAGTGTGCTGGAAGTCGCCGGATGCGCGTTCGTCGGGTTCCTGTACTTCGCCATTCTCGCGACCGCCGTGACGCGGAAGACCCGGCGGAACCCGGGGCAGCCGGCGCATCCCGAGAGCGAACCACGGTCGGGCCTCGATCGCGTCGCGTAGCGAGAGCGTGCGCTCGCCCCCTCGGAGCCGTGCCCGAATGCCGCAGGGCGTCAGGCGGTGACCAACCCGTGACGCCGCAGGGGCTTAATGAGCTCCGAGTCAAGGAGGCTCAGCCAAATGCTGTACGTGTTCTTTGTGGGGCACTGGCTCGCGAGCGTGTTCTTTCAGAGCTTTTTCCACCACCGGTATGCCGCGCACAAGATGTTCACCATGAAGCCGGGCGCGGAGCGCCGTCTGCACCTGCTCGCCTACCTCGTGCAGGGCGCCTCCTATCTGTCGCCGCGCGGATACGCCATCCTCCACCGGCAACACCACGCGTTCTCCGATACAGAGCGCGATCCGCACTCCCCCCGCTACTTCCGCGACGCGCTGCGGATGATGCTGCACACCAAGCATCGCTACGACGCCTATGCCTACCGGCGAGAAGAGCCGGAACCGCGCTTCGCCGGCGGATACCCGGAGTGGAAGCTCATCGACGAGACCCTCGGCCAGTCCTGGGCGATGCGCGTGGGCTGGGGCGCGCTCTACTCCGTGCCCTACTTCTTCCTCGCGACGCACTGGTGGCAGTGGGCGCTCTTGCCTCTGCAGTGGGTGATGGGTCCAATCCACGGCGCCATCGTCAACTGGTGCGGCCACAAGTATGGCTACCGCAGCTTCGACAACGGCGACCAGTCTCGCAACACGTTGCCTTTCGACGTGGTGACGATGGGCGAGCTCTTCCAGAACAACCATCACAAGTACCCGATGAGCCCCAACTTCGCGGCCCGCCGGTTCGAGATCGATCCCACCTGGCAGGTGATGCGCCTGCTCGCCAGGTTTCGAGTGATCGAGATCGCGACGCCCCAGCGCGCCGTCTACCCGCAGTTGCGGGAAGCCGCCGCCTGACCGGGTAGAGCGAGCGCCGAGTCGTCGGTTGCGTTTCCGACGGTCCGTCCCCACCTTTGTCCGCCATCCAACAGACAATGGAGACGATCATGCGGCGGATTCTTCTTTCGATTTCCGGGCTCATGCTCGCTTGTGCCACGAGCTCACCGAACCAGAACCAGATGAGCGAGACCCAGAGGGCCCAGAAGGACGCTCAACAGCATTATCAGGACGCGGTCAATTCCCAGAAGCACGCCTCGGATGAGCAACAGAAGGCCGAGCAGGCGCAGCAAGACGTATACACCGCTCAGAAGTCGTTGGCGGATGCGCAGTCGAGGCTCAAGAGCCAGCGAGCCAAGGCGGCCCAGGCGCAGCGTGATGCCGGGGAGGCGGGTCGCGACTCGCAGGAGAGTTCCGCGAAGAGCCAGGTCGACGCCATGCAACTCCAGGCGGGTGAGCCCTCGGGCAGCGCCACCCCTGCGCGATAACGTTACCTGAAAGAGATCACCGCAAGGGGCTGGTCCGCTTCAGATCAGTGGCATTCTTCGCGCCTTCCGTGATCGGCCCATGTCGAACGGGCACGACCGATGGGTTTCCACCGACGCCAGCCTCGTCTGTGACCGGCTGGGCGACGTCCTTGACCAGCGCCTGGAAGTCGCGTCCAGCAAGCCCCGGCTGTGCGTGCGCGAACCACGCTGCGGCGTCGGCCGCGGTTGCGGCGAGGCAATGGAAATACAGGGTGTCTCCATACCTTCGTACTCCGAATTCACGCATGGGTCCTCTTTGCCCGCCTGCTGCGGGCGTGTGACAACCTGTGCATCTTCCAAGCTTGCCGCCGCACGAACGCGCAGAAAGAACGAGCGAGCCCTCGATCGTTCCGACCTCCGTTCAAGCATGCGCTTGCCATTCGCCCGCCCGCGTTTCATGCGGGTCAGCGATCGGGCACCGGATGCTGCTGGGGGAGGCCGCTGTTGCGGATGAAGTCGGCCACCCGCTGCGACAGCGCCAGGGTTCCGGCTAGCGCATCGACGTCGGTACCGACCGCCTCGTCCACGAACCAGCCATCGCTCCGCAGCGTCGCGACCAAGGCGCGATCCTCGTGGGTCAGCACGGCCTCGAGCTGACCCTTGTACGGCTCATGGTCGACCACGTTGAACCCGCGCGCCGCCAGCGCCCGGGCGAACGCTGCTCGCTCCGAGGGGTCCGCGGCCTTGACCGTCAGCTCGTAGAACGCGAGCTCCGCCCGGGTCGGGGGGTGCTCGGCGGGCCGCGGAGGCCAGTGGCCCTGCGGCGCGCAGGCAAGCCATGCGACCAGCGCCCACACGCGGAACATGCCCGCTGCTTGCTCCTGGCGGGTGCCTTCGTCAATCCGGTCTCGAGCGGACCGGGTGGTTCCCGCTGCTCCGCCGCGCCTATCCACGGCAAATTGGGGTAGATTCGATGCCAATCGGCACTACCCGGCACTTGCTGCAAGGGAGAGCGGATGGAAGAGGCCACGCACGCCATCATCCTCGTCGTCGATGACGAGGCGGGCGTGCGCAACGCGCTCCGCCGGCTTCTCGAGGCCGACGATCATTCCGTCCTGCTGGCCGAGAACGGCGAAGAGGCGCTGAAGGTCCTTCAAGACATGCCGGTCCACATCGTCATCAGCGACCAGAACATGCCGGGTCTCTCCGGGATCGATCTGCTGAAGCTCGTCCGCGTGCGCCATCCGCGCATCGTCCGGATCCTCTTGACCGCGGACGAGCACCCCGAGGTCCCGGTCCGGTCGATCAACGAGAGCGAGGTCTACCGGTTCATCCGCAAGCCCTGGAACAACGCCGACGTCCGCACCATCGTGTCGCTCGCATTCGAGATCGCGCGGCTGGAGCAGGAGAAGCGCCACCTGGTGATGATGATGCGAAGCAAGAGCGCTCCCTCGGGTGACCCCGCCGACATCGAATCCGAGCTGCTGCGTCTCGCCGAGGACGAGATGGGCAAGGACTGAGCCGCGTCCGACCGCGCGATCAGGCTTCGGCTTCGGCGAGCTTGAGCCCGCTCGCGTCCAGCGTCTTGCGCAGCTCGGCCTTCGCCACCGACTTCGCCAGCGCCTCCTCGGGCAGCACGAGCTTCTTGCGGACCAGATCGAGGAGCGCATCGTTGAGCGTCACCATGCCCTGGCCACGGCCCGTCTGCATGGTCGATGCGAGCTGGAAGGTCTTCCCTTCCCGGATCAGGTTGGACACCGCGCTGTTGGCGAGCAGCACCTCGCGCGCCGCCACCCGGCCGCCGCCCACTTTCTTGCAAAGGGTCTGCGTTACCACCGCCTTCAAGGATTCCGACAGCATGATGCGGATCTGCGACTGCCGGTCGGCGGGAAACTGGTCGATGATCCGGTCGACGGTGGAAGGGGCGGTGTTGGTGTGGAGGGTGCCGAAGACCAGGTGCCCGGTCTCGGCGGTCTCCAGGGCGATGGAGACCGTTTCCAGGTCGCGCATCTCGCCGATGAGCACGACGTCGGGATCCTCGCGCAGCGCTGCCCGCAGCGCGGCCTTGAAGCCCTGGGTGTGGACGCCTATCTCGCGCTGGTGGATCTGACACCGCTTGGGCGCGTGCACGAACTCGATCGGGTCCTCGATGGTGATGATGTTGTCGTCGCGGCTGCGGTTCACGTGGTCGATCATCGCCGCCAGCGTGGTGGACTTTCCCGAGCCCGTGGGCCCGGTGACCAGGATCAGCCCCTTGGGCAAGAAGCAGAGATCCAGCAGCTCCTTGGGAATCCCCATCTCCTCGGCGCTGAAGACCTTTCCCGGGATGCGGCGCATCACCGCCGCGATCCCCGAGCGGTCGCAGAAGAGGTTGACGCGGAATCGGGCGTCCCCGGTCTCGTAAGCGAAGTCGGCGTCCTTGGTGGTCGTCCATTGCTCGCGGTTGCGCTCGGGGGTGATGGTCCAGAGGATCTCTTCGAGCTCTTCCGCGGACGGCTCGCCCCAGCCCTGCAAGGGGCGGACGTCGCCATCGATGCGCAAAGCGGGCGTCCGGCCGCTGGTGAGGTGCAGGTCGGATGCTCCCTTGGAGCTGCACAGCTCCAGCAGCTGGAGCATGGCGGCGGCCGGATCGCCAGGGGCCTTGCCGACGGCTACCGCCGGCGGGCCGGAACCCTCGCGCGTCGCGGGGGCCCGCGCTGGAGGGCGAGAAGCGGCCGACACGGTGTGCAACGCGGGCTCCGGACGTGGGGCGGGAGCGGGCGACCTCCCGCGCAGCTTGGCGTCCGGGCGCTGGAACGTGTCGACGATCTCGAGCACCTCGCCGGGGTCCTGCGGCTCGGGAGGAGGGATCTCGATCGCGCCGGCGGGCCAGGCAGCGGGGACCCCGTCCGCGGCCCGGCGCACCTCCGCGAGCACGCCGTCTCCCACCGGCGCGAACTGGACGTGCACCCGGCCAGCGGGCGCTTCGTACTCGAACTCCTCGGACTCCGCACCCGAGAATGCGGCGGAGAGGTATTCGGGCATCAGCTCGGCGACCGCGGAGACGATGTGCGCGCTCGAGAGCGCCCGCTGCATCACTGGCTGCCTCGCGCTGCCGGGTCCCACCACATAGGCGGCGGAGCCGCTGGTCAGGACGAGCTTGTCCGCCTTGCGCAGGAACAGCACTTCCACGAACTTGTCGAGGCGCTTCATCTCAGGTCTCGAGAAGATCTGCTTCCGCCAGCAGCAGCAGCTCGGCTTCGAGGATGGGTGGCGGATCGCCCCGCTCGCGCGCGGCGCGGTATCGGCGGACGATCCCGAGAAGCTGGCGCCTCTCGTCCTCGAGCATGATCACGTCGAACGCCAGCTGAACGATGGTGCGCAGGTCGGCGTTGTTCCAGGGCTTGCGAATGAACCGGTAGATCTCGGCCTCGTTGATCGAGCGAACGGCGAGCTCCGGATCGGTGTCTCCCGTGAGCATGACGCGCAAGATCTGAGGGTGGCGCCGCCGGACGTCCTTGAGCAGATCGAGGCCCGAGATTCCGGGCATGTTGTTGTCGCTGATCAAGAGCTTCACGGGCTGCTCGCGCAGGACCTCGAGCGCCTCCTCCCCGCTTTCGGCGGTGAGGACCGTGTATCCGGCGTCGCCGAGGACCCGGCTCAGCGCCGTGCGCACGTGCTCCTCGTCGTCGACGACGAGGATCGTCCTTGCCGGGAGCATGTCGTTCAATTGCCACTCCGCGTCTGAAGTCCTCGGTTGGTCGCGGTCCCGGCGGGTTCCTCGCCGTTGATCGCTTCCTTCAGCCGCACGCGGAAGACCGCGCCGCCTCCATCGCGGTCCAGGACCTCGGCCATCCCCTGGTGCCCGTCCGCCACCAGCTTCACCATGTAGAGCCCGAGCCCGAATCCCTTTCGGGGCCCGCCTTTCTTCGCCTCGACCGAACCGTACTTCTGGAACATCCCTTCCTTGAGGTCGCCCGGAATGCCAGGGCCTCGATCGGAGACCTCGATCTCCACGGTGCCCTCGTGGTTCCGCATCGTCACCGAGACGTCCTTGCCGCTGGGCGTGTATTTCAGGGCATTGCCGAGCAGGTTCTCGATCGCGCGCCGGACCAGCTTTCCGTCGATGGACGCGACCGGGTTTCCGTCCACGACGGTGGAGAGATCGATGCGCTTGCGCCTTGCGGTCGGCTCCAGCGTCGCCGCTGCATCGGCGATGAGCGCTCGCAGATTGACCGGGGAGCGCGCGATGGGAAGGTGCCCCGCTTCCAGGAGGCGGATCTGCAGGGCCTCCTCGAGCGATCCGAGCATCGAGTCCGCCCCACGCAAGGCGGCTTGCACGTCTTCCCGCAGGCGGCCTTCGGGCACGTCCTCGAGGACCAGGTTGAGGTGCGCGATGATGCCCGCGAGCGGGCTGCGCATGTCGTGCACCATGAGCGAGAGCATCTCGTCCTTGGTGTTCTGCAACTCGGCGAGCTGCTTGAGCTGGAGCCGGATGAGCGCGTCCTGCGAACGGAGCCTGAGGAAGGAGCGCACCCGGAGGAGCAGCTCCCGCCGGTCGACCGGCTTGGTCAGGAAGTCGTCCGCGCCGGCCTGCAACCCGAGGTTCTTCTGCTCCTGCTCCGACAGCGCCGTCACGAGCAGCACGGGCATGAACGGCTCGCCCGCACGCTCCTTCATTCGTTTGCAGACCTCGTATCCGGTCATGCCCGGCATCATCACGTCGAGCAGCACGAGGTCGATGCGCTCGGTCCCGAGCAGCTTGAGGGCCTCGGGCCCGTCGGCGGCCTCGACGACGCGGTGGTTGGCGCCGAGCATGGCGCGAAGCAACGCGCGGTTCTGCTCCTCATCGTCCACGATCAGGATCGACGGGCCGGCTTTCATGCCTCTTCTCCGGCTTTGTCGGCCTGGACGAGCAGCAGCTCCGCTTCCTCCTGCCGGGCGAGCGCGGCCAGGTAGGGAAAGTCGCGCTCCAGGGTGCGCACGAACTGCAACTGCCTGCGGAGCGCCCTGAGCAGCCGCCGGTTCTCCTCCTCGAGCTGGATGGCCTCGAAGGCGAAATACACGGTCACCCGCAGCATGGTGTTGTCCCAGGGCTTGGGAATGAACCGGTAGACTTCTCCTTCATTGACGGCCTGGATGATCGTTTCCCGTTTCGAGTCCGCGGTCAGCATGATCCGACACACGTGCGGGTGGCGTTCGCGGATCAGCCGGAAGAACTCGATGCCCGTCATGTCGGGCATGTTGTTGTCACTGATGACGAGCTTGATCGGCTGGTTGCGGAGGATCTCCAGCGCCTCCGTGGGCCCGTCCACCGCGGTGACCCCGTACCCCTCTCGCTCCAGGAGCCGCGTCAGCGCCGTCCGCACGTGCTCTTCGTCGTCGACCACCAGGACCGTACGCCCGGGGAGCTTCGAACCGTTGGCGGCGCTTTCCATCTCCTGATTCGTGGCTGATGTACAGGGGTGAAGGCAAGTTCCTGGATGTAGACCAACGTATGCCAAAGATTGGGTAATCACGGGTCGGCCAGATTCGAGGGAGGATCTCTTGCACCCACCCCGTCCGGTTTGCTGTCTTGCCGGAAGAGGGTTCATGGGAGTCTTCCGCCGATTTCGCGATTGGCCGCTGCGGTCCAAGCTCCTCGCGCTCCTCGTGGCCGGGTCCGCGCTACCCTTGGCGGTCACCACCCTCCTCGAATCGCGCAGTGCCGGCGCGCTCATCCACCGGTCGACGATCGCGCTGCTGGCGGCGCGTGCCGATCAGCTCGCCGAGAACCTCGATGCGTTTCACGCATCGTTCCACCGCGCTGACGAACGGCTGGCCGCCTTGCCGCAGGTCATCCGGTTTTGCAAACTTGCTCCGGCCGAGCGCGAACGGCTCCAGCCGGACCTGGAGGCGACCCTCGCCACTTTTACCCAGGCCGACGCGAGGACGCACCTGCTTGCGATCTTCGACCGCAGCGGCACCGTGATCGCCACCACCGCCTCCGGCGTCCGCGGCCGCAATTATGGCTTTCGCCGGTATTTCCAGAGCGCGCTTGCGGGCAGGGTCACCACCTCGGATCTGTTCCTTTCGGTGACCGAGGCGGGCGGCGTTCCCACCATCGCTTACGCAGCACCCGTCCGGGACGGCGCTCAGGAAGGGGTGGCGTGCGTCGCGGTGATCGTGGCGCGCGGCGAGGCATTCTGGGAGGCGGTGACCGAGCAGAACGGGAGCGCAGGCGCAGGAAGCTATTCCGTCGTCTATGACGCATACGGCATCCGGATCGCCCACAGCTTCAAGGGGGCGGAGCTGTTCCATCCGGCAGGGCCTCTCGACGCCGCAACCATCTCCATGCTCGTGGCCGACCGCCGCTTCGGCGACGACACCCGCAAGCTGCTCGAATCGCCGGTGCCGATGCCCGAGGAGTTTTCGCGGGTGCGGAACGGCAATGTCGGCGACGAATTCGCCGCCGCCGGCACCGGGAGCGAACCCGTCCACCTCGGGCTCGGACGCCGCCTCAAGACCGTGCCCTGGACACTCTTCTATCTCGTCCCCGAGAGCACCGCCGACGCGCCCGTGCGCCAGCTCGTCCGGGAGACCGCCTCGGCCAACGCAGCCATCCTGGCCCTGGCGCTGGTCGCGGGCCTCCTCCTCGCCCGTTCGATCATCTCTCCCGTTCAAGGCTTGACCCGGGCTGCGCGCACCATCCGTGAAGGCGATCTGTCCGCGGACGTGGCCGTGCAATCGCAGGACGAGCTGGGCGAGCTTGCGTCCGCCTTCAACAGCATGGTGGCATCGTTGCGTTCGGCCCGCGTGGAGCTGGAGGAAGAGGTTCGCGTCAGGACCGAGGCCCTCAAGACCGTCAACGACTCCCTCGAAGTTCGCAACGAGACGCTCGCCCAGCGCACCGCCGAGCTGACGGTCCGACAGCAGCGCGACGTCGCCTATGGGCGCGCGCTCACCGCCCTCGCCGGAGAGGGGTCGCTCGAACCCGTCCTCGAGCTGGCGCTGCGAGAAGCCGCGGCCTTCTCCGGCGCGGCATTGATCGTCTGCTACCGGGTTTCCGGGCAGCGGATGAGCCAGATCGCCCAGATCGGCCTGGTGGGAGCCGCACCGGGCGGGACCTTGATGCCTCTGAACGGGGCCGCGCAGGAAGCGTTCCGTTCCCGCCGGACCGTGGTGCTGGATGCGCTTCCGGAAGACGTCGAGCTTCGCTACGACGCGGTCCTGGCAACGGGCCGTCCCCGAGCTGTCGCGCTGGTGCCACTGCTGGTCGGCCACCGCCACGTGGGCCTGCTTGCGATCGGCGCCCTCAAGCCCTTCGAACCGTCCGCGGTGACCTTCCTCTCCGACCTCGCCGTACCCCTGGCGCTGACGATCGTGCGTCACGACCTCCATCGGCAGACCAACGAGTTCGCCGAGCAGCTGGCGAAAGGCAACGAGGAGCTCCAGCTCCAGACGGAGGAGCTGGAGGCGCAGCGTCAGGACCTGGAGGCGAAGAACCTCCAGATCCAGAAGGCGGACCAGCTCAAATCCGAGTTCCTCGCCAACATGTCGCACGAGCTGCGCACGCCGCTGAATGCGATCATCGGGTTTTCCGAGCTCCTCCTCGAGGAGGGCCAGGGAACGCTTTCTCCTGAGCACATCAAGTTCGTCCAGGACGTGCTGGCCAGCGGCAGGCACTTGCTCGCCTTGATCAACGACATCCTGGACCTGGCGAAGATCGAGGCGGGCCGCATCGAGCTGCGGATGGAGCCGCTTGCACCGGCCAGCGCGATCGGCGAGGCCGTTTCGCTGATCGCCCCGCAATCCCAGCGGAAGCAGATTGAGGTCCGCACTCGCGCGGTCTCGTCCTCCGGCGTCCTGGCCGACCGGGGCAAGCTGCGCCAGGTGCTGCTGAACTTGCTCTCCAACGCCGTGAAGTTCAGCGCAGAGCAAACGGTGGTCGAGATCGGCGCGGAGGATGCCGGCTCCGCCGTGCGTTTCTGGGTCCGCGACCAGGGGCCTGGCATGGACGACGCGCTCATCGCGCGGCTGTTCAGGCCGTTCGTCCAGGGCGACAGCACCATGGTCAAGAAGCACCAGGGCACCGGCCTCGGGCTCGCCATCTCCAAACGGCTCGTCGAGGAGCACGGCGGTACCATCGAGGTGGTCAGCGCGCCCGGCAAGGGCTCCACATTCTCGGTCACCTTGCCGGCCGCCGCCTCCGGCGCGTCCCGGGCGGGCAGCGCTGGACTGGCGGAATCGCCAGTGCAGCCCGCTCCGGTGCCGTCGCCATCGGTCGGGCAGAAGCGGCCCCTCATCCTGCTCGTCGAGGACGACTTGGCCGCCGTGCGCCTGGTGCGCGCCTACCTGCGCGATGCCGGGTACGAGTTGGTCGAGGCCTCGGACTGCGCCAATGCGCTGGAGCTGGCGCAGCGGCTTCAGCCCGCCGTCATCCTGCTCGATCTCGACCTGGACGGCGAAGACGGGCTGGATCTGCTGGGCGTGCTGAAATCGGATCCGGCGACGCGCCAGATCCCGGTGGTCATCGCGTCCGTTCATGCAGAGCAGGACCGCGCCCGCCAACTCGGGGCCAGCGACTATCTGGTCAAGCCGATCGACCGTGCCCGGCTGCTGGAGAGCATCGCGCGGCCGCGGCAGGTCGGATCGAACGGGGCAGGGGCACCGGTGCCCGAGGACCGGCCACCGCCCCCGAGCGCGCCGACGATGCTCGTGGTCGACGATCACGATGTCAACCGCGAGCTGATCCGGACCCTGCTCGAGCGCAAGGGATATCGCGTCCTGCTTGCAGGCACGGGCGAAGCCGGCATCGAGATCGCGCGGCGCGAGAGGCCGTCGCTCATCCTGCTGGACCTGGCGATGCCCGGCACCGACGGCTTTGCCACCGCCCGCGAGCTGAGAGCGGATGGCGCTTTTGCCGGGACCCCGCTGGTCGCAGTGACGGCGATGGCCATGCGCGGCGACGAGGAGCGCGCGAAGGAAGCGGGCTTCGACGCCTACGTGACCAAACCGGTCGACCGGCGCGAGCTCGAGGACACCGTCGCGCGGCTCTTGAAGAGCTCGGCCTGAGGTCCGGGGCCTGCCTCGCTAAAGCCCCTGAGTTGGCTGCGGCGCTGGGGCTAGTTCGAGGTTCGCCGTCCGAGCAGCTGCTCGGCGGTGAAGAGCTGTCGCCGCAGATCGTCGACCTCGATGTCGCGCAGTCGCAACCGGTCGCGCAGATCGTCCATCTCCAGCAGGAGCCCCTTGATCTGCAGCATCAGCTTCGATCGGTCGTCGCCGGTGTCCGCTTGCACGGGATCGGTGGTGGCCGCCGGGAGCACCGCGGCGGGGGCGGCCGGGACGGCGGCGGCGGGCGGGCCCTGCGCAGCCGCCTTGGTCGCTCGCGTCTTCATCTCTTCCAGCCACGCGACGAGTCGCTGGAACTCGTCTGGAGGCACCAGCCTGAACTCCACGTCGAGCCCTGGCTGATGTCCGTCGTGGCCCGGGACGGTCCGCAAGACGACCGCGCGAAGGTGGAGCGGCTTCCGGCCTCCTGGCTTCACCAGGTCGACTTCCAGGGTGGTGCCCACCTCGATGGCTCGATCCGTGCGCAGGAATGCACCGTCGGCCGCGAGCTCCTCGAGCTGACAGGGGAACGCGGCCGCTCCCTCCCTGACGTGCGCCGCGATCCCGCTGACGCGGAACCGGTGACTGCGAGACTGTGCGTCCGCCATGAGGCCTTCCTTGCTGCGGAAGGCGCCATGCCGCCGGGGAACGAGCTGCAGGCGACGGACGGGTGCTCGGCGGCATCGAGCCTCTCGCAATCAACCGATCTTTGGTGCCATTCCAATACGATAACGCGCCGTACTGCGGTGGCCCACCACAGCGGGGTGCGCCGCCGTGAGTGCGGGGGCGGCCGGATGGTGTCCTGTGGGTGGGCGACGAGACTTTGACGAGCCGGCCGTCCTACTCTGCGGCGCGATGCCTCGAGTGACCACGCGCGGCGGCACGGTCCGGTTCGGCCCGGCGGGTTGGGACTACCCGGACTGGAAGGGCAAGGTCTATCCCGTCCCCAAGCCCAAGGGCTTCGATCCGCTGCGCTACCTCGCGGACTACTTCGACACCATCGAGATCAACTCGACGTTCTACCGGCCCGCGACTGCCCAGGTGGCGCGGGGCTGGGTCCAGCGGGTCGCCGACCACGAAAACTTCCGCTTCACCGCCAAGCTCTACAAGCGCTTCACGCACGAGCGCGGGACCGCTTGGACGCGAGAGGAGGTGGACGCGGTGCGTGAGGGACTCGATCCCCTGGCCGACGCAGGCAAGCTCGGCGCGCTGCTGCTCCAGTTCCCCTGGTCCTTTCGCAACCTGGAGCCCAACCGGGAATGGCTGCGCGATGTGGGGAGAGCATTCCAGGATTATCCGCTGGTGGTGGAGGTCAGGCACATCTCCTGGAACCAGCCGGAGTTCTACGCCGAGCTGGCCGCGGAACGCATCGGGATCGTCAACCTCGACCAGCCCATGTTCCGCAACTCGCTGCCGCCGTCGGCACGCGCCACCTCCCCGGTCGGCTATGTGCGCGTGCACGGGCGCAACTACAAGGACTGGTTCCGCAAGGCCGCGGGAAGGGACGAGCGCTACGACTACCTCTATTCGGCCGCCGAGCTGAACCCATGGGCGGAGCGCACCAGGGCCCTCGCAGAGGAGGCGAACGTCACCGATGTCTACGTGGTCAACAACAACCACTTCGCCGGCCAGGCGGTCACCAATGCGCTCATGCTCGAGTCGCAGGTGACGGGGCGCCAGGTCAAGGTGCCCGAGACATTGCTCAACGCGTATCCGAAAGAGCTGGCCGCGATTGCGACGAACGAGCGCCCTGAGCAGGGTTCCTTTTCGCTGCCCAGGCCTGACCGATGAGGATGAGCCCCAGGCTCGAGCGCCGGGCAGAAGTCGAGCCGGTCAGAGGCCCTTCCCGTTCAACCAGGCGAGACTGTACTGGGCGAGCTCGCGCCATCCGCTGTCGATGGTCAGCGAGTGCCCGCGGCCGGGGAACTCTTTGAGCTCGGTGACGGCCGGCGATTGCCGATACGCCTTGAGCGTGCTCTTCACCATGACGGGTGGAACGGTGTTGTCCTTCTCGCCCGAGACGAGCAGCAGGGGGCCGCGGTTGGCGTTCGCGACGTTGACCTTGGTCGCCGAGTACGGGTTGAGGGTTGCGGTCGCGGCCTGGAACAGCGGGCGCCCCGGCGCGGGCATCGCGTACTTTGCGTAGAGGTCCTTGGCTTCCTGCTCGGGGACGGCATTGGTGAACCCGAAGCGGAACTGGTGCTCGGTCAGGGCCACCGCGCGCTTGAAGTTGAGCGGATTGCTCAGCACCGGGAAGGAGGACCTCAGCGCGGAAAGCGGAAGCTCTGGCACGCCCTTGATCGGGGCAGGGTCGATCGCGATCGCCGCGGCCGCAAGATCGCGGCCGAGCAGGTTCTGCACGATCAACCCGCCGAAGGAATGACCGATCAGGATCGGCCTCTTTCCGAACGCGCTCAGCTGCTTGGCGATGTGGTCGGCGATCTCGGTCACCCCATAGCCGGCCACGGCGCCGGCGTTCTTGCGGGTCTCCTCGGTGGTCTGCGAGTCGCCTGGCCAGCTCGCAGCCGTGGCCTCGTAACCGTTGTCGCGGAAAAACTGCACCCAGCTGCCCCAGGACTCGCCGTGGAGCCAGAGGCCATGAACGAAGACGATTGGAGCCTTCGAATTGGTTACGGGCGACATGATCCTTCCCTTTCTCGGTGGACCCGGTTGCGTATCTGCAGGCAGGAGCTGCGCGGGACCCGAAGGAATAAGGCCCAGGCGTCACTCGCGCTCCCGCATGTATCGGCAAAGTCGGATCGATCGCGCAACTCGGACGGCCAAGCCCAAGCTCGAGTGGTCCGCGGACGGCCGCGTAACCACTTCGGGCCCGGCGCTGTCGTGGCACCGGAATGGATGGGGAAGGCGGCGACCGGCACTGCCAAGAAGTAACGGCGCTACGGACTCTGCGCGAAGGGGCGAACTGCCGCGCTGGCGCGTCGGTTCGCTTCTGCGTGCTGAGCGCTCAAGTCAGGGGTTGAACCGCAAGCCAGTCCACCCTTCGCTCAGCGTCCACAGACGTTCGGCCGCCGCCGGATCGATCGCCCACGGCCGAACGCCCGTCAGGGTGGTGGCCTCGGCGTCGACCGGTACGGCGATGTCGACGTCCTCGCAGTACACGCCGCCCATCCCCTCGAGCTGGGTGCTGGCCGCGCACCACACGCTGGTCGCCGCTCCCTGCGCCGGCGTCTTGAAGGTCGTCCCGGCGAGGCGAGTGAGGAGCCCGTCGATCTCGCCCTGCGGCAGGAACCGCATCAGCTCGGTCACCACCGCTCCGGGGTGGACCGCGAATGAGCGGACGCGATGGACCTCGCCGCGCGCATCGAGCGCGAGGGCGAAGAGCGCGTTGGCGGTCTTCGATTGTCCGTAGGCCTTCCACTTGTCGTAGGCGCGGCGCTCGAAGTGCGGATCCTCGAAGTCGATCCCCGCGCGGCTGTGCCCGCGCGACGACAGCGACACCACCCGCGCGCCGTTCGCGCGGCGCAGCGCCGGCCAGAGCCGCGCCGCGAGCTGGAAATGGCCGAGATGATTCGTCGCCAGCTGCGATTCGAACCCGCGCCTGTCGCGCACGAGCGGCGGCCCCATGATGCCCGCGTTGTTCACCAGCATGTGCAGAGGCCGGCCCGATGCGACGAAGCGTCCGGCGAATGCATCGATTGACCCGGGATC
>DATBZA010000172.1:0-3959 GCA_036513415.1 Myxococcales bacterium
GGCGAGTTCGCCGGCCCGGCCGCCCACCACTACGCGGAGTCCTCGCACGCTCACGGGGCCGACTTGGAGGAGAAGGCCGCCGGAGCGTACGCGCACTGCGCCTCGGAGCCGGAGTCCGGCCCGCCCCAGGGCGCCACCACCACCTTCACGTTGGAGCTGAAGTACACCACGTTGAAGGGCGCCGCGCCCCAGCACTCCGAGAGCGAGACGTTGTAGCCGCTCCCCAGGCCCGCCACGTCGGCGCGCCCGCGGCCGTCGTTCTTCCAGCGGGAG
Organism: Myxococcales bacterium; assembly: GCA_036513415.1. GTDB lineage: Bacteria > Myxococcota > Myxococcia > Myxococcales > 40CM-4-68-19 > 40CM-4-68-19. The sequence continues at coordinate 274 of DATBZA010000172.1, forward strand.
TGGACGGAGAAGCGGTCGCCGCTGGTGGTGTTGTGCACCGCGAAGTCCAGGTCGCCGCCGCCCGTGGTGTCGTTGGCGTAGCTATAGAGGATGTTGTTCTTCTGGTTCACGTGGGTCGGGTCGCCGTCCTTGGCGCCGGTAAAGGTGACGTCCAGGTGCGCCGGTCCCACGTTGGAGTAGGAGGTGACCTCCATCTTGCCGGTCGCGTCGCCGGCGATCCCGAGCAACCCCGCCTGGTCGAAGTCCAGCGTGAAGCTACCAGACCCGTGGTGCTGCTGGGGGCCGGGCGTGGCCACGCCGCTCGCGAACGTCACGAAGTCAATGCCCGGCTTGATCGCTCCGGAGAGGGCCCAGTCGAAGCTGACGCCGTCCGCGTCGTGCGAGACGACCAGCTTGTAGGACACGAGATCGAGCGGTCCGGAACCGGGACCCCAGGTGCAGCTGGTCGCGTCACAGCTCGTCGGGTCGTTGTCCTCCACCACGTGCCGGAGGAGGCCGAGGAAAGCCGCAGTGGGCACGTTGAAGACGACCGCCACGGTCGCCGTCATCCGAGCAAACGCCGACGCGTCCCCGGCAGTTGAATTTTGCGTGACCACCGTGCCGCTCGATGCGGCGGCCGCCTGGGCGCTGCTGTTGGGGGAACCCATCGACACCGTGTCGCTGGTCGGCATCGCGGCGCGGGCCTGATCCTTGAAAGCGCCGCCAGCACAGGCGACCGCGGCCACGAGAGGGAGGGCGAGTAGATTGCGCATGTCCTTCATCTCCTTGGCGGGCAACGGCCCGCTCTGTCTCCCCCTCTGGACACAGCCGGGGCCGCCGGATGGAAACGTCAGCGAAAACTGCCGTGTTCCCGACGGCTTGCGATGCAGCCAGAAAGGCGCTTGCTCGCCTGTGCCATGGTACCGGAATGGCCCGGCCCTGCATCTTCTGCGGCATCGTCCGTGGTGAAATCCCGGCATCGGTCGTGCTTCGGCAGGAGGGCGTCTTCGCCTTCCTGGATTCCCGGCCCGTGTTCAAGGGCCATGTGCTGGTGGTGCCGACCACCCACTACGACGACTTCCACGCGCTTCCGGCGGCAGAGATGGGTCCGTTCTGGACCGCGGTGCAGCGCGTGTCGCGGGCGGTCGAAGCGGGTCTCGAGGCGGACGGAACGTTCGTCTGCTTGAACAACAAGATCTCGCAGAGCGTGCCGCACCTGCACACGCACGTGGTCCCACGCAGGAAGGGCGACGGCCTGCGCGGGTTCCTCTGGCCGCGGACGAAGTACGACTCGGACGCCGAGCGGGAGAGCTACGCCACCCGCATCGCCGCGGCGTTACCTTAGCCCCGGCGCCGCTACACCTCAGGGACTACGCCTGAGCGAGGTCATTCGGCAGTTCCGGTTGTGATATGCGTTCCAGTGCCATGCAGCGGATCCGCGGCCGCAAGGCGGACATCCTGGCGTGGACCAGCCCGGACGAGATCGAGGGCGTCGCGCTCGAGCAGCTGAAGAACATCTCCTCGCTGCCCTGGGTCTTCCACCATGTGGCGGCGATGCCGGACGTCCACTTCGGCAAGGGCGCGACCGTCGGCAGCGTGATAGCGATGAAGGGCGCCGTGAGCCCGGCGGCTGTGGGTGTGGACATTGGTTGCGGAGTCGGCGCGGTGCGGACCAGCCTGAGCGCCGGCGATCTCCCCGATGACCTCCGCGCCTGGCGTGGCGCCCTGGAGCGCGCGATTCCGGTGGGGTTCCACGAGCATCGCAATGCCGTGGACAGGCCGCAGGACAAGGCGCTGTGGGAGGAGTTCAAGGACCTCACTCCCGCGGTGAAAGATCTGCTGTCGAAGGCGCGCAGGCAACTCGGCACGCTGGGCGGCGGCAACCACTTCATCGAGCTGTGTCTGGACACGGACCAGCGCGTCTGGATGATGCTCCACTCCGGCAGCCGGAACATCGGAAAGACGCTGGCGGAGATCCACATCCAGCGGGCGAAGAAGCTGGCGCACAACCGGGACCTGCCCGATCGGGACCTGGCCGTCTTTCTCGCCGGCACGCGGGAGATGGACGAGTACCGGCGCGACCTCTTCTGGGCGCAGCGGTACGCGATGAAGAACCGGGAAGCGATGCTCGATTTGTACGGGTCGGTGATCCGGCAGTTCCGCCCCGACGTGCAACTCGCGGAGCCCGTACTCTGCCACCACAATTATGTCGCTGAGGAGACGCATTTCGGCGAGGAGGTCCTCGTCACCCGCAAGGGAGCGATCCGCGCCGGCAAGGGGGACCTGGGCGTCATTCCCGGCAGCATGGGAACGCGGAGCTACGTCGTCCGCGGCCTGGGGAACGCGCAGAGCTTCGAGAGCGCTTCGCACGGAGCCGGCAGGAGGATGAGTCGGGGCGAGGCCAGGCGGCGCTTCTCGGTCAAGGACCTGGAAGCGCAGACCAAGGGCGTCGAGTGCCGCAAGGATCCGGGCGTGCTCGACGAGATCCCCGGCGCCTACAAAGCGATCGAGCAGGTGATGGAGAACCAGAAGGATCTGGTGGAGGTCGTCGCCGAACTGCGCCAGGTCCTCTGCGTGAAGGGGTAGAGAGCTTTTTCCGTTGGGGCCCCGACAACCCTGTCACATTTTCCGGACACACTTGGCGGCCGGTCCGGACCTGCTCGAGCGTAACTCGCCGAAACTTCGAAAAATGAGAGACCACGTGAAACTGGCACTGCGTTTGCTCTTGTTACCGGGCATGAGCGTCCTTCGCACCATGAGCCTCATCGTCGGCGCCGCCCTGATTGCGCTCGGCGGGAGCGCCGTCGCGCTGTTCCTGTAGCGCGCCCGAGGCCAGCACCCGCCGCGAGGCGGCGTCCTGGACGAAGGCGATCAGGCGCGGCTGCTTCCACGATTGCTCCAGCGAAACAGGCACTTCGATGCTCCACTGCGATGCGCCGGCCGGCACCGAACCGACCTGGAGCAAGGAGCGGACCACCGCCGCGTGGGCGAGCGTGCGGCCAGCGTTCTCGCCCCGCTCGACCTTGCTGACCAAACCGTCTTCCACCACGGCGAGAACGACATCGTTGTGCCGATGTTCCGACAGTCCACTGACGGAGATCCGGACACCGCCCGCGGACCGCTCCAGCCGGACGGTCCCGTGCGGGTCGCGCGCAGCAGCCTTGGCGGCGCGGACGATCCCGGCTTCGTCGGACCCGAGCACGTCGATGCGGCCGTCCACCACCACCTGCGGCGTGTAGATCCGGCTGCCGTAGCTGCCCTGCCGGTCGCTGAATCGCGCATCGGAGAACGGGTCCTTCCAGCCCAGATCGTTCCAGTAGTCCACGTGCTCGGAGAGCACCACGAGCTGCACGCCCGGAACCGGTTGCTCCCGATGCAGCCTGGCCAGGACCGCATCCGCCGGCGGGCAGCTCGAGCACCCCTCCGAAGTGAACAACTCCACCAGCACCGCCGCCGCGAGCATCGCCGTCATGGATGAATTCTACGCGCGACTTTTGCCGATGGTTACGCGATACTGAACGGAATGTCAGAGGGCTCGGGCAGATTGCGCGCATGAGCGAATCCAACCTGCTCGAGCTTTCCTTCGCCGCGCCGCCGCCGCCCGAACCCGGGCGTGTCGTCGTTTCCGATGCGTTCGAGCTGCTGCGCAGCCTCGCGCCGGAGTCCGTGGACCTGGTCGTCACCGACCCGCCTTATGACTCGCTCCA
>DATBZA010000173.1:0-42473 GCA_036513415.1 Myxococcales bacterium
CGCCGCCGCCAGCGTGCGAGAGGGCAGCTCCAGCACTTCGCCGCGCAGCTGTGCCCAGGCGCGGCTGGCGAGGAAGGCCGGCGAGATCAGCGTTCCTCCTCGAAAGCGACGCCGAAGAGCCCCTCGGGGCGGACGAGGAGCACGATGACCATGATCGACAGCGCCACCGCGCCCTTCAGGAAGGCGCCCTGCGGCAGCGCGAAGACCGTGATCGCCTCCACGTAACCGATCACCAGGGCGCCGATGACGCTCCCGTGGATGCTGCCGAGGCCGCCCAGCACCACGATGGAGAGCACGGTGACGAGCGGCGAAAGCCACATGAACGGATCGACGACGAACACCGGCGCCACCGACACCCCCGCGATGGCGGCGAGGGCGACGGAAATGGCCACGGTGGCCATCGCCACGCGATGAACGTTCATGCCCATCAGATTTGCCACCTCGAGGTCGTTGGCGGTGGCGCGGATGGCGAGACCCAGGCGCGTGCGGTAGAGGAGGAACCAGGTCGCTGACAGCATGGCCCCGGCGACGATGAGGATGAGCAGCCGCTGCCACGGGATCCCCATCCCGAAGACGTTCGCGACGCCCTCGATGGCCGAGGGGATGCCCAGGTAGCTGCCTCCGAAGATCCGCAGCATCGTCTCCTGGAAGATCAGCGCCAGCGCGATGGTGGCGATGAGCACCGCCGCCTCGTGCTGGCGCACCGGCTCGATCACCAGGCGATAGCAGACGACGGACAGGAGCGTCACAAGGACCACAGCCATCACGCCGGAGAGCGGGACCCCGACGCCAAACCGCACCAGGAGCGCATACAGGCAATACGCCGCCAGCATGTAGAAGGCGGTGTGGGCGATGTTGACGATGCGCGCCACGCCGAAGATCAGCGAGAAGCCGATGGCGAGGAGCGCGTAGGCGCTGCCATTGACCAGGCCGGTGACGAGGATGTCCTGGAACATCCGGCGATCAGCTCTCGCCAGGAAGTCCGAACTTCTGCATTCCCTTCACTTGCGGCGGCCAGAAAGGGATCTTCTTCCCGTTCTGCCACTGCACGGCGATGCCCGTGTACTTGCCGAGGCCCCAGATCGGATCGTGGGACTTGTCGAACTCGAGGATGGCGCCCGTGCCCACGTTCTGCGTCTGCTCGAGGACAGGCACGAGCTTGTCGGCGTTGGTGGTGCCGGCCTTCTCGATGGCGATCCTGAGCAGGTCGATCGCGTCGTAGGTGCCGGCGTTGTAGGTGGGCGACTTGTTGAAGCGCTCCTTGAACGCCTTGACGAAGGGGATCATCTTCGGCGTCATCTCCACCTCGGCGTAGGTGTCGAGGGTGGCGACGTAGTTGCCCTTGCCGGCGGTGGCCTGCCAGAACCCGTCCTTCTGCGCCTCGACGTTGATGCCGAAGGCGACGGCGCGCATCTTCTTCTCCCCCATCTGCCGGCCGACGACGATGCCGACCGGCCCGGACAAGGCAGTGAAGACCAGGTCCGCCCCGGCGCGGTCGATGGCCGCCAGCTCGGCCGTGACGTCGGTGGCCACGGGCGATGGCTGCCAGAGGCCCACCACCTCCATCTTCATCTTGGGCAGGTTGTCCTGCGCCGCCTTGACGATCGCTTCCGTCCAGATCACCTTCTCGGCCAGGATCGCGACCTTGGGCGTCTCTTTCTTCAGATCAGCGCGGACCTGGCCTGCGATGCTACCCAGCACGGCGAACAGCGTCTTGCCCAGACCGGGCGCGTTGAGCGGCGCGACGCGGAACCAGTACTTGTACCGGTCGTAGTTCTTCTCCACGTTGGCGCCCAGCTTGGCGTCCGCCGCGCCGCAGCCGAGGAAGATCTTCTTGTAGTCCATCGCCACTTCCTGCATGGCGAGGACGGCCTCGGAGCGGAAGCCGCCGATGACGAAGTCGGCCTTCTCGCGGGTGATGGCGCGCTCCATGGCGTTGGTCGCGTCGGGCACCGACTGGATCTCGTTGCTGTCGATGCGGACCAGCTCGATCTTCAGCTTCTTGCCGCTGACGGAAATACCGCCCGCCTTGTTGATCTCGTCGCGGGCCATCTCGGCGCCCGCCCAGGCGTTCTCTCCCTGGGCAAACGCCATCGGTCCGACGACGGCGATCTTGATGCTGTCCTCTGCGAAGGCGGCGGGAGCGACGGCGAGGATGCCGGCCGCGGCAATGATGAGCGGACGAATCATGGGATCTCCCCGGTTGGGAACGATGCGGCGAGGCGGCATCTTGACAGCGCGCCTGCGCTCAGTCGAGCCCCCCGGCGAGCCCCGTTCCGCACGTCGAAATCCGCTGTGCATGGCGCCGCGTAGCCTTCGGGCGAATCTCGCGGCTGTCTCGGCTATCCAACAGTCCGACTTTGCAGTGGTCCGCGGAACCCCGTTCCGCGAGCGCTGCGATTAGCTTGCGCCGCGATGGGGCGCCGAAGTGAGGGGTTTGAGATGAGGACCGTATTGTCGATCGGGTTCGTTGTCGTTCTGGCTGCCTGCGCCGGCGTGTCGCCGCGCCCGCTGGGCGAAGGGGCGCTGCAGGGCCGCTGGCAGGGATTCCTCCAGCACGATGGAATCCGCGAGCCGGTATCCGTCGAGCTGGCGGAGGAGAGCAGCGTCTGGGACGGCCGGCTCAGCACCCGCGACAACTCCATGACGCTCGAAAGCGTGCGCGTCAGCGGCAGCAATGTCCATTTCGAGCTCCCCGGCGAAGGCGTCTTCGACGGCGCCGCAGCCGGAGACACCATGGCGGGTTCGGTGAGTGGCCCGGTGAGCGGCTCGTTCTCTTTGAAGCGCACTGACGAGGATTGGTCGCCCTATCCTTTCGGGCCCTGAATCGTTCAGGGTCCGTGCGACACCGGCGCGGGCGGCAGTGGCCGTCCGCCTGGACCGGCCACGAAGGTGAGCGGCGAGATCGCGTCCTGCTGGCCCACTCCTGGCTTGCTCCAATCGCACACGCCGTCGGGGAAGGCCGTGCCTAACCTTGCGAGTTGCGCGGCGGTGAATATCACGGGCGCGTAACTGGCGACGTCCAGCGGCTTGAGCTGGCACTTCAAGATGTTCTCCGCCAACGGCCCGCCGGCGACCTGGCGCGGCGAAGAGTGCTTCGCAAGCCTCGGGTCCGCATCGCAGAGGGCCATGTCGGTGACGGGGGTCATGAAGTTGATATCGCCGGTCAGGTAGCAGAGGTCGACCGCTTTCGTGGGTTTCGCGGCGATCACCTCCGCCTGGGTGCGTACGGAGTTCAGCGTCGCCTTCGGAGCGCTGATCGTCAGGCTCGACAGCCAATCGTCCATGGTCAGGAACGACTGCAGCGTGACCGCCGAGACCTGCGCCGCGGTAGCGGGCAGCAGCCCGGTCCCGTAGCGCCACATCACCTGGTTTCCGTGATTGCCGCCGTTCGCGGCGTCGATGCGGGCCCGCTCGGAGAAGCTGCGCCAGATGTAGTGGATGCCCGATTCGTCGAAGCCACGCGAATCGATGATGGGCAGCTTGCCCAGGTTCTTTCCGCTCGCCACGATGCCGGCCTTGTAGGCGATGTCGAGCGCCGGCAGGTCGGCCACGCTGCGAGCTGCCCTGCGGTCGGAGTCGGCGTCGGTACCACCGATCTTCTCGTTGAGCGTGACGAACTCCTCGGGCGTGATCGCGCCGTCGAGCACCGCCTTCAGACCATACTGGATGCCGACGTTGTCGCCGGTCTGCAAAGCACGTCTGCTGCCAGGAGGAATGCCGGGCGTCGTGCCCCAGACGGCGGCGGCGAGGTCCGGATCGCCGCAGCGCGTGCCGGTCGGATTGGTCGCCGGGTCGTAGACCAGTGCCGCGGGCAACAGGCAGTTGTTGCGCGGCGCGCCGGCCGGCGCCACCGCGCCCGTCGTCGGATTCACGACCAGGATCGGCACGTAGTTGCCCGGCTTGTTGTTGTGGCCGAACGCGTTGTTCCACGACTGGCAGCCCACTTGATTGAGGTGGCCGTTGATCGCGGTCTTCTTCGCGTTGATCTGCGCCTGCGTCAGGCCGCTCATCAGCAAGGTCCAGTCCGCCCCAGCGTAGAAGTTCACCAGCAGCACGCAATCGATCACTTCGAGGCCGGTGGTGATCGAATCAGGATAGTCGCAGCTCGGCTGGATGCCATCGAGCAGGCCGGGGAAGGTCGAGGCAACCGTGTTCTGCTGGATCGAGCCGCCGGAGCAGCCGTTGCCGAGCGTGTACGCGATCTCGCCATACGTGTCGACGATGTGCTCCTTCATCATCATCAACGTTTCGTTCACCAGGATCCGGTTCGAGTTGTAGAACGAGTCGGTGAGGCTGTTGTCGGCGACCATGAAGCCGCGCGACAGCGCCGCGTCGTCGGCCCAGTTCTGCTCGGTGCGGAACTGGAGGCGTGGCTGCCCGGTCGAAGCGCCGAACGTGTAGACCACCTTGCGGTTCCATTGCGCCTGCGGCGCCAGCGCCGTCCACGCCTGGGTCGGGTCGAACAGCACCGCGATGTCGTAGATACCGCGATTCATGGTGCCGCGCTCGACGCGGACGATGTACGGCACCGGGAGCCCGGCGGCGGACGTGGTCATGGCGAGATCGGCCGGTGTGGTGCCCACCGTGTACGGCTTGAAGCAGTTGTTCGTCGGCGGGGCCGCCGGCGGGCTGGGGTCCGGCAGCGCAGTCGAGCAACCCGCGGTGGTCGTCCGGTAGAAGAGCTTGTACTCGGTGGCGATGTTGCACTGCGCATCGACGGCCGTGGTCGTGAGACCGCTCGCGTTCGACGCCGGCGTGTTGCCGGATTGAGCGATGGGCGTGGGCGTCGCGCAGATCCATGGCGTCGTCTGCGAGCCGAGGATCACCGGTCCGCCGCGTGGGTGGTTGGTAATCCTCAGGCTCGCCCAGGGCCGGCCCTCGTCCTGGTCGTTGCGGCGGTCCTGGTCGTTGCGGCGGTCCTGGTCCTGGTCGTCGTCGTGGCCGCGGTCGTGGCCGTTGACCTGGGCGACGAAACGGTTGTGCCCGGGTGCCAGGCCACGCAGCACGCCGCGCAAGGTGCGCGCTTTTGCATCGGCTTTGAACGCGGCGCCGACGTCGGTGCCGTTGAGCGTCAGCGTCACCTTGTGCATGGGCACGTTCCTGGGCACTCGCACTTCCACCAGCGCATCGCCGTCACTGATCAAGTCGGCGCGGTTCGACAGGGTCTTGATCTCGAAGTTGAACGAGGGCCGATCCTGGTGCGAATCGCCCACGCCCTCGCGCTCGGCCTGAGACGAGACCTCCAGTTCCGGAGCGCCTCCGCCACAGCCTGCGACGACGGAGATCGTAGCGACAGCGATGAGACCAGACTGAACGATCACACTGAAGCGCATCGTCACGTTGATCCCCTGTCCCTGTGCTCGGGCTGAGCCCGCGTCCTCTACTCCGGTCGGTGGGGATGACGCCAGCATCGTCCCGCGGGGAGAGGATGACGCGCCGCGTGCTCATTTCGCCCTGCGAAAAGCTGGAGCATCACCTCCCGATCCGGACCAATTCCAGCAGTGGCTCGTCCTCCGCCCTCGGCTCCGTGAGATCGACGATGCAGTCGAGCATCCACTCGTCACTCTCCGTCTCCTCCACGGTCGCGCCTGCCGCCTGCGCCATCGACTCGATCGCGCTCCCGCCGCGTGCAGGCGCGAGCAGCTTCTGTTGCGCCCGGAACCGCTTCGGCCCCTCTGGAAGCAGCACGCTTCGATCGGGCCGGCGCGCGCGCGGCGTCGTATCGAGGGCGCCCAGCGCTGCGAGGCACGGCGCGATCTCGGCCTCCAGCTCCGCCGCGCTCCACGCTGCGTCTGGCGAGGGCGCCCAAAGCCCTGACGCGGCGGTCGCGAAATCACGCCGCGCAAGGGCGAGCAGAAGCCGATGCAGCTCGGTGCGCACGCGCGCCTTGAGCGCGCGCGGTTCGCGCAAGAGCGCGTCGGTGTCGCGCGGCCGCGCCGCCAGCGCTTGGCGGTGCGCCTGGGCGGCGGCGAGCCGGCGCGCCTTCTCCTCCGTCGAGGCGGTGGGATCGAGCAGAGCTTCCCATTCGTCGAGCAGGCTGGAGTCGGCGCCGCGGACGGTGGCGCGGAGGAAGGCGAGCACGTCGTCCAATCCTTCGTCCCGCAGATCCTCCGGAACCGTCTGCAGAAGCGTCTTGTAGGCGTCGTTGAGATAGCGCAGCAGCACGCCCTCGCTGCGCTGCAACCCGTAATCGCGGACATAGTCGTCGAACGAGCTACCGCGTTCGAACAGCTCGCGCGCCACGCTCTTGGGTCGGACGTCCTCGGCACCGACCCAGGGATGCTTTTCGGCGAACGCGTTGAAGGTTTCGTAGACGAATTCGCGCAGCGGCTTGGGCCACTCCACCTTCTCCAGCTGCTCCATTCGCTCCGCGTAGTCGAGGCCCTGGGCCTTGAGCTCGGCCACCTTCTCGCCCTTGGCCCGGTCGAGTTGCGCCCAGAGGACCGGCATCGGGTTTTCCAGGATCGACTCGACGACCGTGAGCACGTCCAGCGCAAATGATTCGCCCGCGGGATCCAGTCGCGGAAGCGTGTCCAGCAACCAGAGCGCGAGAGTGTGGTGGATGGAGAAGTCGGACTGGAGGTGTCCGGCCACCTGGAGATGCGGCGCGAGGTATTGGTTCCCGCGCACGTGCTGGACGAGGCCGGCGGCGCGCAGGCGGCGGCAGGAAGCCGCGGCCGTGCGCAGGTGGATGCGTTTGCTCCCTTCGTTGCCATGCGAGCGGCGCACCATCAGCACCAGGCGCGCGTAGCCCTGCGGCCCTGCCGTGTCGCTTGCGGAGATCTGTGCCTCGGCCTGCAACAGGTACAGGAGCATCCCGTGCGTCACCTGGAAGCGCGACTCCAGCGGTTCGGGTGGCCGGCTGCAGAGCCGGTCGAACGTCGCGCGGTCCCAGTGGACGTAGCCCTTCGCGGGCGGGTTCTTCTTCACCACCTTCTTGCCCGCCTGCTTCTTTTGCTCCAATTTTAGATTTTCGATCACGTGCTCGGGCGCCTGCGCCACGACGTACCCGCGCTCGTCGAATCCCTTCCGTCCGGCGCGGCCGGCAACTTGAAGGAAGTCGCGCACGGTGAGCTGGGCCGTCTTCTCCCCGTCGAACTTGCACAGCTGCGTGAAGAGCACGGTGCGGATGGGGATGTTCACCCCCACGCCCAGCGTGTCGGTCCCGCTCACCACCTTGAGCAGGCCTTGCTGCGCGAGCTTCTCGACCAGGAGCCGGTAGCGCGGCAAGAGGCCGGCATGGTGCAGGCCGATGCCGTGCTGGAGGAAGCGCTGCAGCTCCTTGCCATAGGGCGTGTCGAAGCGGGCGCCGAGCTCGCGCAAGACTTCCTTGAGGCGCAGCTTCTCCTCTTTCGAGGAGAAGTCCGCCGACATGAGGTCCTGCGCGCGCTCGGCGGCGGCGCGCTGCGAGAAGTTGACCAGGTAGACGGGCGCGCGGGCCTGGGTGACGAGCTTCTCGAGGGTCTCGTGCAGCGGAGTCTCTGCGTAGCTCGGCTCCAGCGGCACCGGCCGCTGCGCCGAGGTGACGCGGGCCACCTCGCGACGGGTGACTTCGGCGAGGTTCTTCTCGATCGCAGCCGTGTCGCCCAGCGTCGCGCTCATGAGCAGGAACTGCGTCTTCTGCAGCAAAAGCAGCGGCACCTGCCAGGCGGCGCCGCGGTCGCGGTCGGCGTAGTAGTGGAACTCGTCCATCACCACGCAATCGGCGCACAGTTTTGGATCCCGCATCACCAGATTCGAGAGCACCTCGGCAGTGCAGACGAGCACCGGGGCCTCGCGATTGATGGCCGCGTCGCCCGTGATCATCCCCACGTTGCGAGCCCCGAAGGCGTCGCAGAGTCCGAAGAACTTCTCGTTGACCAACGCCTTGATCGGACAGGTGTAGATGGAGATCTGCCCGCGGCACATGGCCTGGTAGTGGAGGAAGGTGGCCACCAGCGACTTGCCGGAGCCGGTCGGCGTCGACAGGACCAGGTGCCTGCCCGCGAGCAGCTCGAGGAGCGCTTCCTCCTGGTGGGCGTACAGCGTGAGCCCCTGCGCGGCGACCCAGTCCGTGAACCGGGAGAGCACGGCATCGTCGGGCAATGCCTCGCCCGGCCGCGGTAGCGACGCTTCGAGCGTAGGAGGTGAGACACCGGTGCCCATCCGGGCGATCTACCAGAGACGCGGTCAGGTCAATGCAGGAACGACCGCGCAGGGACGTCGTTCGCCAGGCCCCGCTCGAGCTGGAGGACCGTTTCCGGCGTGTACTTCCCGCGCGTCGATGGGAACCCCAAGCTTGACTCCGAATTCCCAATCCTCGTCGGGCCAGGGGGTACGCTCGCCGAGGCCGCGTCGCGCATCCAGTCGCCGCTTTTCGCGTCGCAGGCATTCAGGTCGAGCAGTCAGATCGTCCCCGCTCTCGGGCGCTCCGCCAGCGGATAGCTGCCGATCACCTTGACGTGACGCGCCGCCGCTCGCAGCTCCTCGAGCGCGGATCTCACCGCCTCGTCGTCCAGCCCGCCCAGAAAATCGACGAAGAAAACGTACTCGAATGGATTGGCGGGAATCGGCCTCGACTCGAGGCGGGTCAGGTTGATCTGGTGGTCGGCGAAACGCTTCAGGCAGTCGAGCAGCGCGCCGGGATGATGGTGGACGGAGAAGGCCAGGCTCGTCTTCTCTCCCCTCGGACGCACGGCCCCGTCATCCTCCCGGTGGAAGGCGAGGAATCGGGTGATGTTGTTCTGCACGCTCTGGATGTCCTCTGCCAGCACCGCCAGGCCGTAGACGTCGGCGCACCGCCTCGAAGCGATCGCAGCCTCCCCGCCGAGCTTGCGCGCCGCCACGATCTCAGCAGCGCCTGCGGTGTCGTACTCGGGGACAGCGCGCAGGCCACGGCGGCTGATGAAGTCGCGGCACTGGGCGAGTGCGATCGGGTGGGAGTAGACCGTCTTCACATCCTCGAGACGCTCCCCCGGACGGGCGAGCAGGCAATGGTCGATGGAGAGGTAGGACTCGGCAGTTGCGAACACCCTTCTTTCCAACAGGAGATCGGTATTGATGCCGACCGGACCGGCGATGCTGTTCTCGACGGGGACGAAGCCCGCGCCGGCGCGGCCGTCCTCGACGGCGTCGAAGACCTGCTCGCTGAAGGGGAACCCCACCGCCTCGACGGAGGCACCGAAATGGCGGAGCAGTGCCGCCTCGCTGTAGGCGCCCCGCACGCCCTGGAATGCCACCTTCAATCCCCTACCCTCTGATCCTCGATCCCGAACTGCTCCGCCAGGACGCGCGAGATGGCGGCGTCGTCGCCGAGAACGGTCTCCGTGCGCATGCCCGACGAGGTGACGATCAGCCCCCGCTCCGAAAGCGTGATGCGGCCCGTCTCCGTGGCACGCGAGACCACGGTCTTCCGCGTGAACGGGGATTCCGACGAGGTCCGGTGATGGTGACAGCCGTCTTCGAAGGCGGAGAGCGGCCAGGTTTCGAGCGTGAACAGGTACTGCCTCTGCCATCCCTCCGGTTCCTCGCGCAGGAGCAGAAGTCCGCCGTCCGCAGCGTCGAGCCGGTAGCGGCGGCCGCAGCCTCCCTGCTGCGGTTCGCGCCCCTCCAGCCGCAGTGGCAGCAGGAAGGAATCGCCGAATCCGACGTCGGCGAGCCACGGCTCGTCCAGCTCGACCCGCAGCGCCATGTGGTCGAAGGGAATCCCATCGGCTCCGACGCGTCCGGCGAGCCGCGCCACACGGAATCCCAGCGTCCCGAGCAGGGCGGCGAAGAGGCCGTTCAGCTCGTAGCAGAAGCCGCCCCGCCTCCGGAGGACGATCTTTTCGAAGAGCCTGGACTCCTCGAGGACGATGGCTTCCCCCCGGCGCACGGACAAGTTCTCGAACGGAACCGTCATCAGATGCGCCCGGTGGATCTGCCGCAGGGTCTCGATCTCTGGCGCAATGGGACCGCGATGACCGATGCGATCGAGATAGCGCTCGACGTCGATCACGTCATCTCCGGTCCGGCCCGCGCCGATCGCGGTGGCCGTCGCGATAGAGCGACCATTGCCAGACGAGGAGCCCCCCGGTCCGGTTGTCATTCGCTTCCATGACGGGGCCTTCCATCGTTCGAGCAAGGCTAACACCGGAGATCAGGTGAAACCATGATCCCGCGGTTTGACGTCGGCGGGGGCGTCCGCTACAGCGACGCTCCCCCGTCTATCGCGATGTACTGCCCGGTGACGTGGCGCGAAGCCTCCGAGGCGAAGAACACTGCGATGCCCTTCAGGTCCTCGTCGCCGCCCAGACGGCCCAGCGGCGTATGAGCGATCACGTCGTCGCCGATCACCTCCAGCAGCCCGCGGGACATCTTGGAGGGGAAGAACCCGGGGCAGAGTGCGTTCACGTTGATGTCGTACTTCCCCCACTCCGCCGCCAACGCGCGCGTGAACTGGAGCACCGCCGCCTTGCTGGTGTTGTAGGCGATGGTCGCCATCCCACTGCCATGAGCGCGCAGGCCGGCGACCGAGGACATGTTGATGATCTTCCCCTTCCGGCGCGGAATCATGCAGCGGCGGCCAACCTCCTGTGTGAGGAAGAACATCGCGCTCACGTTCAGGTTCATCACCTTGTGCCAGGCCTCGGGGGGATGCTCCTCGGCGGGCGCGCCCCAGGTCGTTCCGGCGTTGTTGACCAGGATGTCGATTGTGCCGTAGCGCTCCACCGCCTTGTCCACCATTGCGGGAATGGTTTCGAACTTCGACAGATCGCCGGCGATGGTCAGCGTCTCGACGCCCTGCTTCGAGAGCCGCGCGGCTGCCTCGGCCAGCTCGCCCTGCTTGCGGGCGGTGATGGCCACCTTCACGCCCAGCTCGCCGAACGCCTCCGCGATCTGCAATCCCAGGCCGCGAGAACCTCCGGTGATCAACGCCGTCTTGCCGGAGAGATCGAACAGCTCCTTGACGCTCATGTCAGCCTCTCTTCTCCGCCATGAGGGCGGCGAATCCGCTCAGCCTTCAAAGGGACCTTCGCCACCCGCGGGCGGCAGGTGCGCGAAGATGCCGCTGGCGCGCAGGATGCGCCGGTCGCCGACCCACAGGTGACAAGTCGCAAAGGCGAGCCGCTTTCCCATCTTCTGCAGGTCGACCCGCGCCTCCACCCAGTCTCCCTCGCGAGCGACGTCGGCGAAGTCGGCCGTGAGGTTCACGGTCACCATCGGGTGCGGCGGCGTGCGCAACATCGCGATCACGATGCCCAGCGCGCTGTCGGCCAGCGTGACCAGCATGCCGCCGTGCGCGACGCCGCGGGTATTGAGGTGCCTCTCCTCGATGCGCAGCCCGATGACGACGCCACTGCCTTCGTCCTTGGCGTAGAGTGGCCCCAGCGAGGAGAGGAAGCGGCTGTTGGCGCGCCGGAGCTCCTTGAAGCCCAGGGGAATGTCCGCCCGTTCGCTCATCGCTGCTCCCCAAGCCGGTCGATGCGGCCCATCGTCAGCGCGCGCTCCACCCGCGGTCCTCTCATAGCCAGGCCGGCTGCGTCTCCAGGCAGGTGGAATCGAGCGAATCGAGCAGCGCGAGCTGCGGCCCGATGCGCGGCAGCTCCCAGCGGAAGAAGTAGCGGCAGGCGGCAAGCTTGCCCCGGTAGAAGTCAGCGTCCGCGCCGCCGGCGCTCCCGAGCGCGCGCGTCGCGGCGACCGCCTGGCGCAGCCACATCCACGCCACCATCACGTGCCCCATCGCTTCTAGATACACGCTCGCATTCGCGAGCCCGCGCTCCACGTCGCGCATCGCCGCTTCCCCGAGCCGCCGCGTGGTCGCAATCAGCCGCTCCGTGGCCTGCCCCAGCTCGGCGCCGAACGCGCGCAGCGTCTCCTCCCGCCCGGCGGCCTCGATGTCCGGCCAGATCGCGCGCACGAGCAGCTCCAGCGCCTTTCCTCCGCCGCCCAGCGCCTTGCGGCCGAGCAGGTCGAGCGCCTGGATGCCGTTGGTGCCTTCGTGGATCGGGTTCAGCCGGTTGTCACGGTAGAACTGCTCCACCGGATATTCGCGCGTGTACCCGTACCCGCCGTAAACCTGGATGGCGAGGTCGCTCGCCAGCAGGCAGTACTGCGAAGGCCACGCCTTCACCAACGGTGTCAGAAGTGAGAGCAGGAGCTCCGCCTCGCGCCGCGCATCCGGCGAGGTGGCCGTGTCCAGCTCGTCATCGAGGCGCGCCGCGTACAGGCAGAGCGCGAGACCGCCCTCCACGTACGATTTGCAGGCCAGCAGCATGCGGCGCACGTCGGCGTGCTGCACGATGGGTACTTGTGGTCTGAGGGGGTCCTTCGCGGAGAGAGGTCTCCCCTGGGGGCGCTCCCGCGCGTAGTCGAGCGCGTGCAGATAGCTCGTGTACCCGATCATCACCGCTCCCAATCCCACGCCGATGCGCGCCCCGTTCATCATGTGGAACATGTACGTGAGGCCCTGGTTGGGCTGGCCCACCAGCTCGGCACGGCACTCCCCTTTCTCGCCAAAGCTGAGCTGCGTCGAGACGGTGCCGCGGTAGCCCATCTTGTGGAACAGGCCCGCCAGCGTCACGTCGTTGGCGGGGCCGAGCGTGCCGTCGGCGTTGACGCGGTACTTGGGGACGATGAAGAGCGAGATCCCTTTCACGCCGGGAGGCGATCCGGGAATCTTCGCCAGGACGAGGTGGACGATGTTCTCCGCCAGGTCGTGGTCGCCAGCCGAGATGAAAATCTTCGTGCCGCGCAGCGAGTAGCTGCCGTCGGGATTCGGGGTGGCGGTGGTGAGGATGTCCGAGAGCGACGATCCCGCCTGCGGCTCCGTCAGCGCCATGGTGCCGAAGAAGCGCCCCGAGAGCAGGTGCTTCAGGTACCGCTCCTTCTGCTCGGAGGAAGCGAACGCGGTGAGCAACGCGGCGTTGCCGACGGTGAGCGAGACGTACGCGGTAGTGCTCACGTTGGCGGCCGCGAAGATCGCCTGGCAGGCGCCGCGCACCGTGGTCGGAAGCTGCATCCCGCCCTTGTCGAAATCCTCCCCCGCGGCGAGGAAGCCGGCGGCGATGTATGCCTCGAGCGCCTCCTTCACCTCGGGAATGAGGTGCACGCGCCCGCCGTGGAAGGTCGGCTCGTGCTCGTCCGCTTTCCGGTTGTGCGGAGCGAACTTCTCCTCCGCGATCGCGAGCGCGGTATCCACCGCCGCGAGCATCGTTTCGCGCGAGTGCTGCGCGAAACGAGGCCGCTTCAGCAGCGACTCGACGTCGAGCACCTCGAAGAGCTGGAACTCGAGGTCGCGGCGGCTGACGATCCGGGAACCCATGTTGCCTCCGAGCGACCACGCCGCGGGCGCAGACCATCGCGCCCGCGACGCCGCCATCGCGACCCGGTCGTTCCGTCCCGGCTCAGTAGAGCAGCGTCTGCATCTGGAACGTGAGGTTGTTGGTGCCGCCCTGCTGCGTGCCGGGCGCATCGTCCCAGTTGATCCGCTCGTACTGGAGGGCGAAGTTCATGAAGTTGAAGGGCGCCACGTAGTACTTCAAGCCGAACGCGATCCACGTCTGGCTGGGGGACACCCCTGCCGGGGGAGCCTGTCTAAACGCGAGGGGATAGTCGTCGCTGATCTTCCGCTTCTCGAACTTGCCGAAGACGGAGGCCTTTACAGTGTGATTGTAGTACCCCGCCTCCGCGAGGTAGTTGGTCTGCTTGAGGACGGCGGCGTAGGTCCCCGCGTCCGTGGTCGTGCCGGTAGGGCTCAGCCTGAGGCCGCCGTCGTAGTACCCGAACTGCAGCAGGCCGACGACCTCGTCACCGCCCTGGCGACTTGGCGTGCCGCTCAGCGGATAGTTGAGGAAGACGGCGCCGCTGACGCCGAAGTACGCGTTCTTGTCGGCCCCGGCGGCTGGAGGGGCATTCTTGCGGAACTTCTGGTAGTCGAAGTTGCCCATCACGCCGAGGACCCTCTTGGCGCCGAAGTAATGACCGCCGTTGACGTACCCCGTTTCCGTGTCCCAAAGATTGGCCGACACCATCGCGACGAAACGGGGCGCGTTGTGGCTGGCGGTCTGGGTGGCAATGCTGGCTTGTCGGCTGCCCTGGAAGACGCCCACGCGGTATTCGACGTGATTCTCTACGAAGAAGCCGTTGGCCTGGAAGCCGAGGTCGCGGAGGACGTTGCTGTTGCCCTGCAGGACCGGCGTGGTGTCGACGTTGGCGTTGTCGATGCTCACGTAGGTGGTCGTCGGCTGCAGGCCGTTGCGGGTCAACGGCATCAGGATGCTGCCGCCGCTCAGCCAGAAGAAGTCGGCGAACTTGACCTGGCCATAGGCGTCGAGGATCTGGGGCGACACGAACGACTTGGTGCTGGTTTGCGTGAGATCGGCCCTTCCGAGGTTCGAAGCCTCGAACAGGACGTTGAAGTAGATGTCCTTGAACACCGATCCGGTCGTGAAGAAGCGGCAGCGGCGGCAGTAGAAGTCCATGGCATATGAGCCGTCGGATCCGTCCGGCTGAATGATCCGGTCCTGCGCAACCCTGTACCAGGCCTGGACCTGGGCTCCGAAGCGGAACCAGGTGTACTCGGCGAGCTTGATCTCACGCGACGGACCGAGGATCGCGAAGGTCGGGACGGGTGATGAGCTCGGCGCCGGCTGGGCCGGAGCCGTCTCGGGCGGCTTCTCCGTCTGACCTCCGCCAGGGGTTTGCTGCGCCGAGGCGGCGCCGGCGAAGCCGCAGATGAAGACGGCGGCCGCGGCATGGTGGATGAAACGCTTCCTTCCTATCGGGACGGTTCCCATGAACTCCTCCTCTGCTGGTGGATGCGGCGGAAGTTCCCCTCCCGCTCACGGGGCTCGTTTCATCTACTCAACGTGGCGCTACATTCGCAACCTGCCCTGGGGAGCGGTTCCGCAGAGCGAAACGGCTCGGCCGACTGCCGAGGAGACACATCGATGAAGGATCTGGCCGGCAAGGTCGCCGTCATCACCGGCGCGGGCAGCGGCTTCGGTCGCGAGCTCGCGCGCATGGGTGCGCGCGAGGGGATGAGGCTGGTGCTCGCGGACGTGCAGCAGGACGCGCTCGACGAGGCGGTCGCGGAGGCGCGCGTGGCCGGAGCGGAAGCGCTGGGAATGCGCGTCGATGTCTCGAAGCCGGACGACCTGGAGCAGCTCGCTGCGCGCGCGACCGGGAAGTTCCGGGCCGTGCACCTGCTCTTCAACAACGCCGGCGTGGCCGGCGGGGGCGGGTACGTGTGGGAGTCAAGCCTGAAGGACTGGCAGTGGCTCCTGGGCGTGAATCTGATGGGCGTCGTCAACGGCATCCGCAGCTTCGTCCCGCTGATGCTGAAGCAGGATTGCGATTGCCACGTGGTCAACACCGCTTCCGCAGCCGGCCTCGTCTCCGCCCCGCTGATGTCCGTCTACAACGTCAGCAAGCACGCGGTGGTGACCCTGAGCGAGACGCTGTTCCACGACCTGCGGCTCGCGAAGGCGAAGATGGGCGTCTCCGTGCTCTGCCCCGCCTACGTCCCGACCAACATCCGCAACTCGGACCGCAACCGCCCGGCGGAGCTGACGGACCACGCGCCGCCCACGCCCTCCCAGATCGCCGCCCGCGAGCGCTCGGAAAAGGCGATCGCCTCGGGCCGGCTGGGCGCCGCCGAGGTGGCGCGGATGACCTTCGATGCCGTGCGCGACGACCGCTTCTACGTGATCACCCATCCGAAGATGCTGGCGTCGGTCGAGCTGCGCTTTCAAGATTTGCTCGCTCAGCGGGACCCGAGCGACCCGTACACCTTCAAACCCGAAGTGGCGGTCACGCCGCGCTGAACGCTCGCGGCATCGCATTTCGCACAAGGAGGTCAGTCCGGCTGCAGGCTGGCGCGCAGGTTCCCCACCAGCGCCAGGAGGCGCGGGCCGATGTCGCGCTTGAGCAGATCGGGGCCGAGTTGGAAAGCAGCCCCGCTGCACCCCACCACCACCGGCTTCGTTCCGTCCCGAGGGTCGAACGGCGCGGCCACCGCATTGACGTCGCGGCGCCAGTCGCCGAGAGCGAGACAGAAGCCGAACTGCTCGTAGTCCCGGAACGCCGCTTCGAAGCGCTTGTGGTTGAGCGGCCAGTCCGCCGGACGCCGCGCGCGGATCTGCTCGAGAATGGCCTTCCGCTCTTCCTCCGGCAACGAGCAGACGTAAGCGCGGCCAAGCGAGGTGGTGACCACCGGCACCCGCGAGCCGATGTCGATCACGAACGCGCTGGAGTGCCAGTACGTGTCGATCACCTGCATGTGCAGCGCGTCGTTGATGGCCAGGTGCACGGAAGCGTTGGTCTGCTGCGAGAGCGCGTGGAGGAGCGGACGTGCGGCGCGCCGGATGTCGATCTGCGTCAGCGCCGAGTAGCCGAGGCTCACCGCCGCGCTGCCGAGCGCGTACCTTCGCGGCGAGTGCGCGTAGCGCAGGAAGCCGAGCTGCGTGAGGGTGTAGACGAGCCGCGAGACCGTCGGCTTGGCCAGTCCGGTGCGGGCAGCGATATCCTGATTGGCGAGCCAGCGGTCGCGGGGGCCGAAGCAGCGCAGGACATCGAGCCCGCGTCCCAGCGCGGTGATGAACTTGCGGTCGGGCGCGCTTGCCAGGTCGATTTTGGCCGTGCTACCCCGGATGCGTGGCACGAAACATAGTTTCGCATAGCGAAACAAGAGACGCAAGGAGGACCCGGCTTCCATGGATCTGAGCTTCAGCGCCGAGGAGCTGGCCTTCCGCGACGAGGTCCGCGCTTTCATCGCGGCGAACGTCTCGGCCGACACGCGCGGCAAGGTGCTCGGGGGCCTGGAGGTGTCGCGCGACGACACGCTGCGCTGGCAGCAGATCCTGCACCGGCAAGGTTGGGGCGGCCCCAACTGGCCGAAGGAGTTCGGCGGCACCGGCTGGGATCCCGTCCGGCAGTACATCTTCGAGGAGGAGAGCGCGGCGGTGGGCACCCCCCGGCTGCTGCCCTTCGGTCTCAAGATGGTGGGCCCGGTGATCATGCGCTTCGGCAACGCAGCCCAGCAAAAGCGATTCTTGCCCCGCATCCTCTCCGGCGAGCACTGGTGGGCGCAGGGTTACTCAGAGCCCGGCGCCGGCAGCGACCTCGCTTCGCTGAAGACGCGCGCTGAGCGCAAGGGGGACCATTACGTCGTCAACGGGCAGAAGACCTGGATCTCCCTGGCGCAGCACGCCAACTGGATCTTCTGCCTCGTGCGCACGGACCCGGCGGTGAAGAAGCAGGCGGGCATCTCCTTCCTGCTCATCGACATGAAGAGCCCGGGCGTGACCGTGCGGCCGATCACGCTGCTCGACGGCAGCCAGGAGGTGAACGAGGTCTGGTTCGAGGAGGTCGAGGTCCCGGTCGAGAACCTGGTGGGCGACGAGAACGGCGGCTGGACCTACGCCAAGTTCCTCCTCGGTCACGAGCGCACCAACATCGCCGCCGTCGGCGCCTCCAAGCGCGAGCTGGCGCGGCTCAAGCGCATTGCCTCCGAGGAGCGGAAGGACGGCAAGCCGCTGCTCGCCGATCCCGGTTTCGCCGCCCGGGTGGCGCAGGTGGAGGTCGAGCTGATGGCGCTGGAGATCACGAATCTGCGCGTGCTCGCCGCCGAGGCGGAGCGCCGCGCGCCGGGGCCGGAGGCGTCGCTGCTCAAGATCAGGGGCACCGAGATCCAGCAGGCGCTCTCGGAGCTGATGATGCACGCCGCCGGTCCCTGGGCGCTGCCGCTGCGCCGCGGCGCCATCAGCGAGAGATCCGGCGTCCCCTCGACCGTGCCGGAGTATGCGGCTCCGCTCGCCGCCACCTACCTGAATCTTCGCAAGGCCTCGATCTACGGCGGTTCGAACGAGATCCAGAAGAACATCATCGCGCAGACGATCCTCGGGCTGTAGGAGCTTTCCATGCGGTTCACTCCCACTCCCGAGCAGCAGCAGCTCGGCGACATGGTGCAGAGGTTCCTGGGCGAACAGTACGGCTTCGAGGTCCGGCGCAAGATTCTCGATTCGCACGAAGGATGGAGTCGCGAGATCTGGGCGAAGCTTGCCGAGCTGGGCCTGCTCTCGCTGGAAGTCCCCGAGGAGCAGGGCGGCATGGCGCCGGCGGTGGTGGAGACGCTGCTCACCGCCACGGCGACGGGAAAGGCGATGCTGCTCGAGCCCTGGATCTCCTCCGCCATCATCGCCACCGTCCTGATCCGCGAGCTGGGCTCGGCGCAGCAGCGCCAGGAGATGCTCCCCGCCATGGCTGCAGGCGAGCGGATTGCGGTGCCGGCGCACTTCGAGCCCGGGTCCCGCCATGATCTAAAAGTCATCGCCACCGCGGCGCGGCGCAGCGGCGCCGGCGGGTGGACGGTGAAGGGGCAGAAGTCGGTGGTGCTGCACGCGCCCGCCGCTGATCTCTTGTTGGTTTCGGCGCGCACCTCCGGCGTTCCGGACGAGCCCGATGGCGTCTCGCTGTTCGCGGTGGCGCGCGATGGGCCGGGCGTGTCGCTCTCGCCGTACCGCACGCTGGACGGCGTGTGCGCTGCCGACGTGGAGCTAACCGGCGCGGCCGGCGCGCTCATCGGCGCGGAAGGCGTCGCCTTCGCCTGCCTTCTGGCGGCTTTCGATCAGGGCCTCGCCGCCAGGTGCGCCGAGGCGGTGGGCGCGCTGCAGGCCATTCTCGACGCGACCGTGGAATACACGAAGACGCGTCAGCAGTTCGGCGTTCCCATTTCGAGATTTCAGGCACTGCAGCATCGCATGGCGGAGATGCTCATCCACGTCGAGCAGGCGCGCTCGATGAGCTATCTCGCCGCGATGCGCGCCGCCGAACCGCACGGCCGCGAGCGTCGTCGCGCGCTGGCGGCAGCCAAGGTGGTGGTGGGCAACGCCTGCCGCTTCGTCGGCCAGCAGGCGGTGCAGCTCCACGGCGGCATGGGAGTCACCGACGAGATCGTCGTGAGCCATCTCTTCCGCCGCCTGACGGCGCTGGAGATGGCGCTAGGCGATACTGCGCACCATCTGGAGCAGTTCGTGGCGGCGAGCGCGGAGGCGGAGGGCACATGAGCGGAGCCGGCTACACGACCCAGGGCGCGGTGGCGGTGATCCGGCTCGACAACCCGCCGGTCAACGGCCTCGCGCACGCGGTGCGCGCGGGAGTCCTCGCGGGGCTGGACCGCGCGAACGCCGATCCGGCGGTCTCGGCCGTGGTGCTTGCAGGCGCGGGCAAGTCCTTCTCGGCCGGGGCCGACATCAATGAGCTGGGCACGCCGAAGTCGCTGCAGGAGCCCAACCTGCCCACCGTCATCCGCGAGATCGAGCGCAACGAAAAACCTGTGATCGCCGCCATGCACGGGGTGGCGATGGGCGGCGGCCTCGAGCTGGCGCTCGGCTGCCATTACCGGGTGGCCGCGCCCGGCGCGCAGATCTCATTGCCGGAGGTGAAGCTCGGCCTTCTTCCCGGCGCCGGCGGCACGCAGCTGCTTCCCCGGGCCGTCGGTTTGGAGGCGGCGCTCAACCTGATCGTCTCCGGCTCCTCGATGCCGGCGGAGAAGCTGGCGAAGACGGGCCTCTTCGACGAGGTGATCGAGGGCGACCTGCTCGCCGGCGCCGTCGCCTTCGCCAGCCGCGTGGCCGCGCAGCGGCCGCTCCCCGTCCTTCGCGAGCGCCGCGTCGCACACCCCGATCCCGAGGCGTTCGTTCAGTTCGCGCGCAACAGCGTCGCCGCGGTCGCGAAGGGCTATCCGGCGCCGCTCAAGTGCGTCGAGGCGGTGGCCGCGTCGATCAAGCCGTTCGCGGAGGGAGCTGCGATCGAGCGGCAGCTCTTCATCGAGCTGGTGAGCTCGCCGGAGTCGAAGGCGCTCAGGCACGCGTTCCTCGCCGAGCGCGCCGCCGCGAAGATTCCCGACGTGCCCGAGGACACGCCCACCCGCGCCATCCGTTCCGCAGCGGTGATCGGCGCCGGCACCATGGGCGGCGGCATTACCATGTGCTTCGCCAACGCCGGCATCCCGGTTCGGGTGCTGGAGGTGAAGCGGGAAGCGCTCGACAAGGGGCTCGCCACCATCCGCAAGAACTACGAGGGCAGCGCGAAGAAAGGGAAGCTCACCACCGCGCACGTAGAGGAGCGGATGGGGCTGATCCAGCCCACCCTTGCCTATGCGGAAGTGGGGGAGGCGGACATCGTGATCGAGGCGGTCTTCGAGGACCTGGCGGTGAAGGAAGGGGTCTTCCGGCAGCTCGACGAGGTGATGAAGAAGGGCGCCATCCTCGCCAGCAACACCTCCACGCTCGACCTGAACCGGATCGCCGCCTTCACCCGGCGGCCCGCCGACGTGATCGGCACGCACTTCTTCAGCCCGGCGAACGTGATGAAGCTGCTGGAGATCGTGCGCGGCCGGGCCACCGGCAAGGACGTCCTCGCCACCGTCCTCGGCCTGGCGAAGAAGCTCGGGAAGACCGGCGTGGTCTCCGGCGTGTGCGACGGCTTCATCGGCAACCGCATGCTGGCGCGCTACATCGAGCAGGCGCTGCTCCTCATCGAGGAAGGAGCGCTGCCGCCGCAGGTCGACGCGGCCCTGGAGAAGTTCGGCATGGCCATGGGCCCCTTCCGCATGGCGGACCTCGCGGGAGGCGACGTGAGCTGGTTCATCCGCAAGCGCCGCTACGCCGAGAACCCCAGCTCGCGGCGGCAGATGATCGCTGACCGGCTGTGCGAGATGGGCCGTTTCGGCCAGAAGACCTCCGCCGGCTGGTACCGCTACGAGGCGGGACGGCGCGACGCCATCCCCGACCCGGTGGTGGACGAACTGATCGTCTCCGCCTCGCGCGAGCTGGGCGTCGCGCGCCGCAAGATCTCCGCCGAGGAGATCGTCGAGCGCTGCATCCTCGCGCTGGTCAACGAGGGAGCGAAGATCCTCGAGGAGGGCATCGCCCTGCGCGCCTCCGACATCGACGTGGTGTACCTCACCGGCTACGGCTTTCCACCGTATCGCGGCGGCCCCATGCACTACGCCGACTCGCTCGGCCTCTACAACGTGGTGCGCTCCATGCGGCGAATGGCGAAGAATCCGCACGGTGATCCCGGCGTGTGGGAGCCTGCGCCGCTCCTCTCGAAGCTTGGTGCCGAAGGAAAAGCGTTCGCCTCTGGGAGCGCGCCATGACCGACGCCGCGATCGTCTCGACCGCCCGCACCGGCCTGGGGAAATCCTGGCGCGGAGCTCTGAACATGACGCACGGCGCGACGCTCGGGGCCCACGTCGTCAAGGCGGCGGTCGAGCGGGCCAGGCTCGATCCCGCCGAGGTCGAAGACGTGATCATGGGCTGCGCGCTACCCGAGGGGACCACGGGCGGCAACGTCGCCCGGCAGATCGCGCTGCGCGCCGGCCTCCCGGTGACGACGGCGGGCACCACCGTGAACCGCTTCTGCTCTTCCGGGCTGCAGGCGATCGCCATCGCCGCTCAGCGGGTGATCGTCGATCGCGTACCGGTGATGGTGGCGGGTGGCATCGAGTCGATCTCCTGCGTCCAGCAGGAGCTGAACCAACACATGTTCCAGGACCCCTGGCTGGTCGAGCACAAGCCGGCCATCTACATGAGCATGCTGGAGACCGCCGAGAACGTGGCGACGCGGTACCGGATCCCGCGCGAGAGGCAGGACGAGTACGGCGCGCGCAGCCAGCAGCGGGCCGCAGCTGCACAGGCGGCGGGCAGGTTCGCCGATGAGATCGTCCCCTTCACCACCGTGATGGGCGTGGCCGACAAGGACTCGGGCAGGCTCTCCACGCGCGAGGTGACGATCTCCGCCGACGAAGGGATCCGTCCCGACACGACCTTCGAGGCGATCTCGAAGATCAAGCCGGCCATCCCGGGCGGTGTGGTCGCGGCGGGCAACGCCAGCCAGTTCTCCGACGGCGCCTCCGCCTGCGTGGTGATGGACGCGAAGCTGGCAGAAAAGCGTGGGCTGCGGCCGCTAGGGATCTTTCGTGGCTTCGCCGTGGCGGGCTGCGAGCCGGACGAGATGGGCATCGGGCCCGTCTTCGCCGTCCCGCGCCTGCTGGAGCGGGCCGGCCTGAAGGTCGACGACATCGGCCTCTGGGAGCTGAACGAAGCATTCGCGGTGCAGGTCCTCTACTGCCGCGACCGCCTCGGCATCCCCGACGACCGGCTCAACGTCGATGGAGGCGCCATCGCCATCGGCCATCCCTACGGCATGTCGGGCGCGCGGCTCACGGGACACGCCCTCATCGAAGGGCGGCGGCGCCGCGTGAAGTACGTGGTCGCCACCATGTGCGTCGGCGGCGGAATGGGCGCAGCCGGGCTCTTCGAAGTGATCTGAATTCCGGAACGCGTTCTACCGCGTTGTTGCACGCTGCAGCCAAGCCCGCTGTGCACGGGGGCCGAGGGCTCAGTCCACGGGCAGGTTCAGCTTCTTGAGCAGCGCCATGTACCGCGGATCGCCGCGAAGCCCGCGCAGAAGCGGGTCAGTCTTGAGCAGCATGATGCCGAGGTCCCGCTGCGCGCACGCCCGATCGAGCCATGCGAAAGCTCGATCCGTCTCGCCGCGCCATGCATAAATGACGGCGATCCGATACGGCCCGCTCTCCGCGTACCGCGCGACGACTTCGTCGAGCGCGCGCTGCGATGCCCGCGCATCGCCGAGATCATGCTGGGCGAGCGCCACACCCGTTAGCCGGCGCACGCCCGAGGTCGAACGCTGGATCTCCGCCAACGCCGCCACAGGCTGTCCCTCGAGCAGCAGCGCGACGCCGAGCCAGTACGGCGTGAACGCCTGATCGGGATTCACTTCGAGAGAACGGTTCAGGGCATCATGCGCCTCCTGCAGGCGTCCGGCAGCGACCAGGAGCGACCCGAGCGTTCCCCAGGCGCGCCCGTTCAGGGGATCCAGCGCAGCCGACCTGCGGGCGGCAACGATCGCGTCCTCGAGGCGGCCGACGGGCCGCAGCACGAACAATGCGAAATCGCGCTGCACGTCCGGGTTCTCCGGGCTCAGCGACAGCGCTCGTTCGAAGTCCGCCTTCCCGCCTTCCCAATCGTGGCGCATTGCGCTGCGCAGGACACCTCGTGCGGCATAGCCGTCCGCGAGGTTGGGACCGAGCGCAACGGCCTTTTCCGCGGCATCGAGCGCGTGCTGTCTGCTTTCGGCGATTTCTGTGCCGTTCTCGCTCCAGTCCGCGATCCAGTACGTGGCCTGCGCGAGCCCCGCCCAGGCGGGAGCGAAACCCGGCTCGCCGGCGAGCGCCTTTCGATACGCGTCGGCGGCGCGCCGGAAGCCATCGAGCGTCAATCTGTTGGAGAACTGCCGGCCCAGCAGGTATTGCGTGTAGACCTCCACGTTGTCCGTGCGACGTTGCGCCGACGCCGAAGCCTGGGCCGGGAGCAGCTTGAGCTTCAGCGCCTGCACGACCGACTGCGCGATCTCGTCCTGCACGGCGAACACGTCGGTCAGCTTGCGGTCGTAGGTCTCCGACCAAAGATGGTATCCGTCGGCGGCGTTGATCAGCTGGACTTGGATGCGGACGCGATCGCCAGCCTTCTGGACGCTGCCTTCCAGTACGGTTGCGACGTTGAGCTTCTGGCCGATGGTTCGGACATCCTCGTTCTTTCCCTTGAACGCGAAGGAGGAGGTCCGGCCGGCGACGTGGAGTCCCGGAACCCTGGCGAGCAGGTTGAGAAGCTCTTCGGCGAGCCCGTCCGCGAAGTATTCCTGGTCCGGATCGCGGGTCAGGTTGACCAGCGGAAGCGCGGCGATGGAAGGCGCCGACAAAGGAGCCGTAGAAACTGAGGCTCGACGGTCACGGAAGACGAAGTAGTAGACGAGTCCCGGCGTGGCGGCGAACGCTCCGACGGCGATGACGAGCACGATGAGCCGGGCACCCGTGAGGCCGGCGGTCTCCGGTGTCCTCTCGATCCGTCCTCCGCGCAGGTCGAAGACCCACGCCAACGCGACGACGGCCGGGAAGCCGACCGCGAGAGCGACCACCACGTACGAGAGCACTGCGTCGGGCCAATGCAGCCCGTGCATGACCGGCTCGATGATCTGCAGGACGGCAAATGCTGCAACCGCGTATCCGGCGAGTGCGCGGAAGACGCGACGACGTTGCAACTCCCGCACGAGCGGCACCCACGTCCTCCAGGCTCGCCCGGAGAGCCTAGCATGGAGGGGCGAAGGACGGATAAGCGCGGTCCTGTCCCTGCGTCCTCTTCCCGCTTCACCGCGAGCAGCGCAGCAGAGCACGGTGCAGGTCTGTTACACCGCGCCGTGCAGGGGTGAGACCCCATTCGCAGCGGTCGGGCGTCCTCGTCGCGGTCGCATCCGCTCGAGAGAGATGCGCGCCTCGCGAGCAGTCAGACCGCGAGATAGCGGTGGATCGCGGGGTCGTTGCCGGCAAGTTCCGCGCGCGATGCCGCGTGGACCAGGCGCCCTCGCTCCATCACCAGGGCGCGATCGGCCACCGCGCGGGCGAACATGAGGTTCTGGTCCGCGAGCAGCACCGTCACGCCCTCGCCGCGAATCTGCGCCAGCGCGCCCGCCAGGATGCGGACGATCTGCGGGCCCAGCCCCTCGGACGGCTCGTCGAGCAGCAGCAGCGCGGGATCGGTGGTCAACGCGCGCGCGATGGCCAGCATCTTCTGCTCGCCGCCGGAGAGATGGCGCCCCTGGCGGTCCCAGAGCTTCGCCAGGGGCGGAAACACGGACTCGATGCGCGCGCGCGTCCAGCGCGACTTCTCCCGCCGCAGCGCCAGCTCGGCCACGCGCAAGTTCTCCGCCGCGGTCAGGTCCGCGAAGATGCGCCGGTCGTCGGGGACGTAGCTCGCGCCCAGCTCGGCGACGCGCTCGGGCGGCTCGCCCGCGATGGATTTCTCCGCCAGGAAGATGGCGCTCCCGCGCCAGGGCGTGTTCAGCCCCGCCACGCTGCGGAGCGTCGTCGTCTTCCCCATGCCGTTGCGGCCGAGAAGCGCCACGATCTCGCCTCGGGCGACCGTGAAGCTCACGCCGTGCAGGACGTGGGCGAGGCCGTAGCCGGCGTCGAGGCGCTCGACCCGCAGCAGGGGAGCGCCGCCCCCGGTCCCCTCGCGGGCCGGCAAAGGGGCGACGCTGGCGTCGCCCAGGTAGATCTCCCGCACGCGCGGATCCTCGCGAATCCGCTGCGGCACGTCGTCAGCGATCGCCTTGCCCTGGTGCAGGACGACGATCCGGTCGGCCAGCCCGAACACCACCTCCATGTCGTGCTCCACGAGCAGGATGGTGAGCGACTTCCGGGCCGCGAGAGCGCGGACCTGCGTGAGAATGCGATCGCGCTCGCCGGCGCCCATCCCGGCCGTGGGCTCGTCGAGCAGGAGCAGGCGCGGCTCGCAAGCTAGCGCCAGCGCGATCTCCAGCAGGCGGCGGTCGCCGTGCGAGAGCACCGCGGCGTCATCGGCAGCGCGGCCGGCCAGCCCGACGGCCTCGAGCAAGCGCCGCACCTCCGCATGGATACCCTCCGCTGCTTCCAGCCTGCGCCAGGGCTTCAGCGACTGTCCGGCTCGGGCGAGCACCGGCACCGCTACGTTCTGCTCGACGGTCAGGCGCGGGAACACGTTGGTGACCTGGAAGGTGCGCGCGATCCCGGCTCGGACGCGGGCGCTGGCCGGAAGTCGCGTGACGTCCGCGCCCGCGAAGAGGATGCGGCCGCGATTCGGCAGCAGCTTGCCGGCGAGCAGGTTGATGAAGGTGGTCTTGCCGGCGCCGTTGGGTCCGATCACGGCGGTGATGCCGCCCTCCGCCAGCGATAGATCGACGTCCGCGACTGCGGTGAAGTCGTCGAAGGACTTCGCCAGTCCGCTGACTTCGAGCAGCGCGGTCATGCCCGACGCCTGCGCGCGAGCCACTCGCCGGCGGCGCCCAGAAGGCCGCCGCGAAAGGCGAGCACCGTGCCGAGCAGCACCAGCCCGAAGACCAGGAGCCAGTACTCGGTGAACCGGACGATGATCTCCTTGAGGCCGAGGTACACCACCGCGCCGACGATGGGGCCGAGGAAGGAGAGCGGCCCGCCGATCAAGGTTGCCATCACCGGCTCCGCGGACTTGGTCCAGTGAGCGGTGGAGGGCGACACCGTCTGCTCGAGAGGCGCGAGCAGCGCGCCCGAGAGCCCCGCGAAGAGCCCGGCCGTCACGAACGCGATGTAGATGGTGCGCCGCACCGGAATGCCGCTGGACTCCGCGCGCTCGGCGTTCTCGCGGATGGCCCGCAGGGACAGGCCGAGCGGAGAGGCGGACAGCCGGTGCAGCACCGCCATCGACAGCAGCACCAGGACGGCAGCGAAGAGGTAGTAAGGCACCGGCGCATCGAGCCTCACGTCGAGGGGGCCGGGCAGCCCGATGCGCCCGCGGGGGATGCCGATCAGGCCGTCGTCGCCGCCGGTCACGGACGTCCACTTCCACACCACCGCGTAGACCAGCATGCCGAAGGCGAGCGTCAGCATGGAGAAGTAGATGCGCGTGTTCCGGACGCAAAACGCGCCCAGCACCGCAGCCAGGACGGCGGCCGCGATCGCGCCGAGCAGGATCGACCACAAGAGCGGCGCTCCGGCCCGCAAGAGCAGCGCCGCGGTGTACGCCCCGCCCGCGTAGAACGCGCCCTGGCCGAACGAGAGCAGGCCGGTCATGCCGAAGAGCAGGTTGAAGGAGAGCGCGAGCAGAGCGAGCAGCAGCATGTTCAGCACGAGGTAGCGCAGGAAGGGTCCCGCGACCGCAGGCAGGAGCAGCACCAGCGCGGCGAGGAGGACGTAGGCGGCGAGGCGCGCGCGCATTCAGGCCTCGCGTACTCCGAAGAGCCCCCAGGGACGAACGATGAGAACCGCGGCCATCGCCATGTACGCCAGCGCCAGCTCGAACACCGGCATGAAGAGCAGGCCGTAGGCGTGAAGGAGGCCGATCAGCACCGCCCCGAGAAACGCTCCGCGCAAGGACCCAAGGCCACCCAGCACCACCACCACGAAGGCCTCGATGATGATGAACTCGCCCATGCCCGGCGAGATGGCGCGCACCGGCATCGAGAGCGCGCCGCCCAGCCCCGCGAGCCAGGCGCCAAGGACGAAGACGCCGGTGAACAGCCGCGAGGAGCGGACGCCCAGCGCGCGAGCCATCTCGCGGTCGGCGGCGGTCGCGCGGACGATCAGGCCGAAGCTGGTCTTCTCCAGCAGGAACCACAGCCCGAGCCCGACCAGGCCGCCCACCGCGAGGATGAAGAGGTGGTAGGTGGGCAGGATCGAGCGCCCGATCCGCACCGCCCCGGAGAGCGCCGCGGGCGTGGGAGGCGACTGGTACACCGGGCCGAAGGCGAGCTTCACCGCGTCGTCGAGAATCAGCACGAAGGCGAAGGTGAGCAGGAGCTGGAAGGCCTCCGGCGCGGAGTACACCCGGCGCAGGAAGCCGAATTCCAGGACCCAGCCCGCCGCGGCCACCAGCAGCGGACCGACGACGAGCGCGACCCAGAAGCTGCCGCTGATCCGGAAGGCGACCCAGGCGAAGTAGGCGCCCAGCATGTACAAGCTGCCGTGCGCGAAGTTGAGCACCCGCATCACGCCGAAGATCAGCGAGAGGCCCGCCGCGACGAGCCACAAGTACATGGCTTCGCTGAGGCCCACCAGCCCCTGGAAGAGCACCTAGCCCTCGACCGGCGCGAACGGCGGCTTTCGGTAGTACTCGTCGGTGGTGAACACCTTGAGGTTCGCCAGCGTGGGCATCGGGAATTTCGGGTCGTGCTTGATCTGGCCCCAGGGCACTGCGTACACGGCCTGGTGGTCCTCCTTGCGGATGACGCACTTGCCGGCGGGGCGATCCAGCTCGAGGCCTTCGAGCGCCGCGATCACCTTCTCGGTCTCGATCGAGCGCGCCTTCTCCACCGCTTTCTTCAGAGCGAACAGCGCCGTGTACGCGGTCTCGGAGGGGTAGCTCGGATACGTGTTCCAGCGCTTCTTGAACGCGTCGTTGAAGCGCTTGTTCTCCGGCGAATCCGGATAGCCGAAGTAGTATCGGCCCGAAGCCCACACGCCGTCGGGATAGTCTGCGCCGAGCCCCTGGAGCACGTCCATGGCCGAGCCCATCCCGATCATGAACGCCTTGGTCTCCTCGAAGACCTTGAAGAGCTTGGCCTGCTTCACCATGGTGACGGCCTCTCCGCCCCATTCGGTCGAGAAGATGCCCTCGGGGTTGAGGCCCATCACCTTGCTGATGTGGCTGGAGAAGTCGACGGTGCCGAACTTGGCGAAGCTCTCGCCCACGAACTCGACGTCCGGCTTGAAGCGCTTCAGGTACGCTCGGAACATCTTCCACGAGGTGTGCCCGTACTCGTAGTCGGGCGAAATGGTGGCCCAGCGCTTCACCGGCAGGTCCTTCGCGACCAGCGCGGAAGCGATTCCGTCCTGGTAGACAGGGACGCAGACGCGGAAGCACTGGCTCACGTGCCGCTTGAACACCAGGTCCTCGTTGAACTTCTCGGTCGCGCCATGGGTGACGATCAACACGCGGTTCAGCGATGGCATGATCTCGCCCACCGCGAGCGCGACGGCGCTGGAGTCGATCCCGATCAGGAAATCGGCGCCCCAGTCCTCGACGAAGTAGCGCGCGTTCTTCACGCCCACGTCGACCTTCAGCTCCTCGTCGCGGAAGTTCAGCTCGATGGGACTGCCGCCGATTCCGCCCTGGGCGTTGATCTCGTCCATCGCCAGGACGGCGCCCTTGCGCATGAACTCACCGTATCCTCCGAGCGGGCCGGAGAGGATCGACTGGCAGCCGATCTTGATCGGTTTCTTGAGCTTCAGATCCACGGCCGCGGCAGCGAGCACCCGGGGCAACCCGAGGCCGGCGACGGCGAGGGCGCTGGTTTGGAGGAACCGGCGGCGTGTAGCTCCGCGTCGAGGTGCCATGGGGAGACCTCCGACAGCGAGTGGGACCGGAATGATTGGTTCAGCGAAGGCGGAAAGTCAAAGGGGGTGCGCAGCCCTCGACGCCGTGCGCCTTCGCCATCTGTAATCCGATCACCAAGAGGCGCCCGCGCCACGCCGTCGCGCGCAATGCCGCGTCGGTCTGTGCGCCGCCCACCGGATCGTAGACGACGTCCGCTCCCTTCCCGCCGGTCAGGTCGAGGATGCGCTGGCGCAGATCGGCTTTCTCGTAGTCGATGGTGTCGTCAGCGCCGAGCTTCTGGCAAAACGCGAGCTTCTCCTCGCTGGAGGCCGCCGCGATGACCTTCGCCCCCATCGCCCTCCCCACCTCGATGGCCGAGGTCCCGACTCCGCCGGCGGCGCCGAGCACCACCAGCGTTTCCCCGGGCTGGAGATGGCCGCAGTCCTTGAGCGCGTGCAGCGACGTGCAGTAGGTGAGCACGAACGCCGAGCCGATCTCGAAGTCTCACGGCTCACTTTCCTTTCAGCGCCGCCGCCTGATCGCGCAGGATGCGCTTGAGCACCTTCCCGGTGGCGGTCTTGGGCAACGCCTCGAGGAAGCGGATCTGCCGTGGCGCCTTGTAGGCCGCCATGTGGGTCCGACACCACTCGGCGATCTGCTCCTCGCTGACGCTGGCCTTGGCGTCGGGCTTGAGCACCACGAACGCCAGCGGATCTTCGCCGCGGTACGGATCGGCCACGCCTACGACCCCCACTTCTGCAATCGCCGGGTGGCGGTACATGATCGCCTCCACCTCGGCGGGAAACACGGCGAAGCCGGACACCTTGAGCATGTCCTTCTTCCGCTCCTCGATGCTGAAGTAGCCGTCTTCGTCGACCCGGCCGATGTCCCCCGTCAGGAACCAGCCGTCGCGGAACGCGCGCCGGGTGGCGCCGGGGTTGCGCCAGTACCCTTTCATTATTTGTGGTCCGCGCACGGCGATCTCGCCCGACTGGCCGATGCCCAACTCGGTGGCGCCGTCGTTCGCGTCGACGATGCGCGCTTCGGTCAGCGGCAGAGGCACGCCGACCGTCCCGTACTTCGGCCGGTGCGGCGGGTTGATGTGCGTGGGCGCGGTGGTCTCGCTCAGCCCGTAGCCTTCAATCAGCTTGTGGCCGGTGATCTCCTCCCAACGGCGCGCGATTGCAGGCGGCACCGGAGCACCTCCGGAGAAGCAGTGCCGCAGCGATGAGAGATCGAACTCCTTCGTCCTGGGGAAATTGACGATGGCCACGTTCACGGTAGTGATAAACGTGGTCAGCGTGCACCGGTACACCTCGATGGCGCGCAGCACCGTGACGAGGTCGAAGTGGCCGATGGCCACGAGCGTCGCGCCCATGTAGGCCATCATGTTCATCTGGCATTCCATGCCGGTGATGTGGAACCAGGGCAGGACCCCCAGCGCCACGTCGTTGTCGCCCGCGCCGATGTAGACGCGCTGCAGCTCGCAGTTCGCTATCAGATTCCCGTGGGTGATCTCGGCCGCCTTGGCGGTGCCGGTGGTGCCGGAGGTGTACTGTAGTAAAGCGGTGTCGGTCAGCGCGCGCGGGACTTGCGTCTTCAGCTCGGGAGCGGTGCGCAGCACGTCGAGCAACGCGTCGGTGCCCGCCGGCCGCTGGCCGCCCTTGCTCTCCAGGAATGAAGGCGGGGGCGGCAGCGCTGGGTTCTCGGGCAGGAAGTCACCGTAGGCCGTCAGCACCACGGTCTCCAGCTTCGTCTGCGCGCGGATGGGCTCCACCACTTCCCAGGCAGGATGGGAGGTGACGAGAGCACGCGCGCTGGAATCCTCGAACTCATGCGACAGCTCGACGGCCTTGTGCATCGGGTTCAGGCAGACCGCGATGCCGCCTGCGCGCAGGGTGCCATAGTACGCGATGGCGAACTGGGGCGAGTTCTCCAGGAAGATCGCGACGCGGTCGCCCGGCGAGATGCCGCGGGCTTTCAGAAATCCGGCGAAGCGGCCCACCGCCGAATCCAGCTCAGCGAAGGTGATCGCGCGCCCGTAGAAGTGGATGGCGGGGCGATCGGGGACGCGCTTCGCCTGCCGGGCGAGCGTGGCGGGCAGGAGTTCTTCGGGGAGCCGGATCGACTTCTCGTCGACAGTCGCGGGCCAATGCTTCTTCCAGATGGGTTCCACGGCTCCTCACCGGCACAAGGGGCAGGCAACCCTTACACCTGCGCGCCTCGGACTGACAGGGATCTGCAACCTACGCCTTGCTCGTCGACCCGCCTTCCGCGGGCGAGAGGCGGTGCAGGACGAGATCGCGGCCGCCCGACGCGAGGCATTCGGCCCTGACGCTGCTCCCTGATTTATAGTTGCGCGATGGAGTTCAGGCCGCTGACCGCAGCCGATCTGCCGCTGACCGCGATCTGGCTGGCGCGGCCGCACGTCGCGGAATGGTGGGACGGACCGATCGCGCTCGAGCCCGGCCTGCGACAGTCTCTCGCGGTGCTCGAAGGCGAAGCGATCGGCTACCTGCAGTCGTACCAGGCCACGGCGTGTCACTGCGACGGGTGGTGGCTGGATGTAAGCGACCCCGGCGTGCACGGCATCGATCAGTTTCTCGCCGACGCGGCGCAGCTCGGACAGGGCCTGGGGACGCAGATGGTGCGCGCGTTCGTCGCAGAGTTGTTCGCCGATCCGCGAGTCACGCGGGTGCAGGTCGACCCATCGCCGGCGAATGGGCGCGCGATCCGCTGCTACGAGAAGGCCGGTTTCCGGCGCGTGCGCGAGATCGTCACCCCGGACGGCCCCGCGCTGCTGATGCATCGCGATGCGGTTTCACCGTGACCGGCTTTGAGATCCGTGAGATCCGGGTGAGATCCGGGGACACCATACGTGAGATCCGGGGACACCATACGCAATTCGGACCAACTGGGTTCATCCGGCCAGCCGGTCAAAACGACCATGGGCCCCTCGGCCCTGCTACCTTTCTGCCTCTCTCATCCGTCCCTCGTGCATGGACAAGCTCGACCCTAAGGTAACCGACGCGATTCGCCACGACGTAGAGGCGTCTTGGCACCGCTTTCTCGATGTCTACGAACCCCTTCGGCCCGAGCTCTACCGCTACTGCCGGCACCTGACCCGCAGCCCGTGGGACGCCGACGATCTCGTCCAGGACGCGCTCCTCCGCGCGTTCGCGAAGCTGGGATGGATGAACGAGCCGCCCCAGAATCCGCGCGCGTGGCTCTTCCGGGTCGCGTCGAACCTCTGGATCGACCGCGTCCGTGCCGAGAAGCCGGAGCCCGAAACGGATCCGGAGCGCGCATCCAGCAGTGAGCCGCGCGCGGTCCGTGAAGCGGCAGGTACGCTCCTGTCGCGCCTCTCGCCGCAAGAGCGCGCGGCCGTGGTGCTCAAAGAGGCGTTCAACTTCACGCTGGAGGAGATCGCCGAGGCGCTCTCCACGACGCCGGGCACTGTCAAGTCCGCGCTGCATCGCGGGCGGGGCAAGCTCATCGAGCCGGCGGACCAGGGTGAAGCACCGCCCAGACCACAAGTACTCGATGCCTTCTGCGCCGCGTTCAACGCCGGCGATCTCGAGCGGCTCACCTCGCTCCTGCTCGACACGGCCGAAATCGAGGTCGTGCGGGTTCATACGGAGTACGGGCCGGAGGCGGCGCGGCGCGGCGTCTTCCAGGGCATGCTCTTCGGCATTCGGCGGCTCGCGGATCCGGCGCGGCTCGACGGTCTCGATCCTGCGTTCTTCCGCAACGTGCTCCCGCAGGTCCCGCGAGTGGAGCCACGGCCGCACCGCGGCGAGTGGCTCCTGGTCCACTGGTATGCGCACAGCGACGGCGACGCGGTGCGCGCCATCACCCGTGTCGAGGCGGACGGCGATCGGCTCACGCGCGTGAGGAACTACTTCTACACTCCCGACGTCCTGGCGGAGATCTGCGCCGAGCTCCAAGTGCCGTTCCGCAGCAACGGCTACCGGTACTGGAAGCCGTCGCGCGAGGACGCGTGAGCGCATGCACACCCTGATGGCCGTGACGCTCGGCTGGATGAGTCTCACGCTCGCGGCGCCCGCCGGCGCCGTCGAGCGCGGTTACGCGCCCGTCAACGGGCTCAAGCTCTATTACGAGATCCACGGCAATCGGGCGAAGGACGGTGTTCCGCTCGTGTTGCTCCACGGCGGCGGCTCCACCATCGAGACCTCGTTCGGCAAGCTCATCCCCCTCGTCTCGAAGGCGCGACAGGTGATCGCGTTCGAGCAGCAGGGACACGGCCACACCGCGGACGTGGACCGCCCCTTCTCCTTCGACCAATCCGCCGAGGACGCCGTCGCGCTACTCCGGCACCTGCACGTCGCGAAGGCCGACTTCCTCGGCTACAGCAACGGTGGTCATATCGCGCTGGAGATCGCGCTCAGGCATTCCGAGGTGGTTCGGTCGCTCATCCTCCAGTCGGTCTTCTTCAGCCGGGACGGCACCGACCCAGGATTCTGGCAGGGGTTCGATCACGCGAAGCTCGACGACATGCCGCTCG
This sequence comes from Myxococcales bacterium, assembly GCA_036513415.1. Taxonomy (GTDB): domain Bacteria; phylum Myxococcota; class Myxococcia; order Myxococcales; family 40CM-4-68-19; genus 40CM-4-68-19. The sequence continues at coordinate 33,397 of DATBZA010000173.1, forward strand.
AGTTGAGGAAGGCGTACCTCGCGACCGCGCCGCATCCCGAGCAGTTGCCCTCCTTCTTCGCCAAGAGCGTGCAGCGAATGCGCGATTTCAAGGGTTGGACGCCTGCGCAGCTCCAGACCATCCGGCGGCCCACACTTCTGATAGTGGGCGATCGCGACATCGTGCGTGTCGACCATGCCGTGCAGATGCAGCGCCTGCTCCCCGACGCGCGGCTCGCGGTGCTTCCCGCGACGGACCATCTCGCGATGACCGACCGCGCGGGGGTGGTGGCGCCGCTGCTCGACGAGTTCTTGCTCCGCGCCGCGAACGCGAGGTGACTCCCGCCGTTGACGTCGCCGCGCCTCGACCGGGACAAATCAGCGTCCGACGAGTAGCGCCACCTGGAATCGCTGCAGCTCGCGCATGGGAGCCGAGCGTATCTGATAGAACCGGCGACGGAAGGATCGCTGTGGCGCCCCGAAACCTCCCCTGCTATGCAGAGCGCCGATCCACTTTCCGCCGACGCAATGAAGGGAGAGCAGTCATGAAAGTCGTCCTCGCAGGGTTGGTTCTGTCCGGTGCGCTCGCTCAGCCAGCCTTTGCGGCGCTGAAGCAAGGTGACAAGGCGCCTGACTTCTCGGCACCTGCATCGCTTGCGGGCAAGGAGTTCAACTTCGCGCTGAAGGATGCTCTGAAGAAGGGCCCGGTCGTCGTCTACTTCTATCCGGCGGCTTTCACCGGCGGCTGCAACCTCCAGGCGCACGCGTTCTCCGAAAACAGCGACAAGTTTACCGCTGCGGGTGCCAGCATCATCGGGGTGTCACTCGACAAGATTGCGACGCTGAACCAGTTCTCTGCTGATCCGCAGTACTGTGCCGGCAAGATTCCGGTGGCCTCCGACGCAGACGGCAAGATCGCGAAGAGCTATGACCTCCAGGTGCGCGAAGCCAAGCCGGGCGCGAAGAACACGCGCGGCGACGAGATCGACCATGGCTTCGCCGAGCGCACCACGTTCGTCGTGACGCCAAATGGGTCGGTCGCTGCCACCATCAGCAACCTGAGTCCCGCTGACAATGTCGCGAAGACGCTGGAAGCGGTGCAGCAGGTCAAAGGGCGATAACGCCGGCTCGCCCCTGCGCTACACCTCGAGACGCGATGTCCGTCGTGGTCATCACCGGTGCGGGCCGTGGGATCGGCGCGGCGACCGCACGTCTGGCGGCGGAGCGCGGCCATGACGTTTGCGTGAACTTCCGCGCGAACGAAGCCGCTGCTGGCGCGGTGGTCGCCGAGGTGCGGGCGCTGGGGCAGAGAGCGATCGCCGTCCAGGCCGACGTCGCCAGCGAGCCCGATGTCGTCCGTTTGTTCGAGACCGTCGATGCGATGCTCGGGACCATTGCGGGGCTGGTGAACAACGCAGGCATCCTCGACCGGCAGGCGCGCGTCGAGCACATCGACGCGGCACGCCTCAGCCGCGTATTCGCGACGAACGTGACCGGCGCGTTCATGTGCGCGCGCGAGGCAGTCCGCCGGATGTCGGCGCGCCACGGTGGCCGCGGGGGAGCGATCGTCAACGTCTCCTCGCGCGCGGCCGTCCTCGGTGGACCGGGTGAGTACGTCGATTACGCCGCGTCGAAAGCGGCGCTGGACGCCCTGACCGCCGGGCTTTCCAGGGAGGTCGCCGACGAAGGGATTCGCGTCAACGGTGTGCGAGCAGGGATCATCGACACCGAGATTCACGCGAGTGGCGGTGAACCGGGGCGCGTTGCGCGACTGGGCCCACAGCAGCCGATGGGGCGGGCCGGCCATGCAATCGAGGTCGCACGCGCCATTCTGTGGCTGCTCTCGGACGAGGCTTCCTACACCACGGGCACGTTCATCGACGTCGCCGGCGGCCGATGACCGCGTCGCGTAACTCGTCCATGTCCGGCACTTCTGCCCTTCCAGCCGCGCGGCCCGGCCGGATCGAGGCGATCCTCGCCTTCCTTGCCATCTACGTGATCTGGGGCTCGACTTTCCTCGCCCTCCGCTACGCGGTCGAATCGATCCCGCCGCTGTTCACCGCCGCGACCCGGCATTTGGTTGCGGGGTCCATCCTCCTCGCCTGGGCACTGTGGAAAGGAGAGCGGCCGACTCGCCAGGGATGGCGCGCCGGGATCATCCTCGGCTTTCTCTTCTTTTTCGTCAGCCACGGACTGCTGCATTGGGCGGAGCTGACCGTGCCCTCCGGAGTGGCGGCGCTGGTGATCGCCATCGAGCCCGCGATCGTGGCTCTCCTGCTGCCGCTGCTGAAGCTCGGTCCGAGGCCGCGAGGCATTACCTGGGCCGGACTGGCGCTGGGCGCTGCCAGCGTCGCCCTGCTCTTCCGGCCGGATGTATCCGCCGCCCCGGAGGTGCTGACCGGGCTCCTCGCCGTCCTCGTCAGCGCTATCGCGTGGTCGGTTGGCATCGTCTACTCCCGCAAGGTCCAGCCGGCGACCGGCTCCACCCTGAATGCGGCCTTGCCGCTACTGTGCGGCTCCTTGATGCTGCTGGCCGGCGGCATCCTGCGAGGCGAGCATCACGCGCTTCAATTCAGCCACGTGTTGCCGGAATCCCTCGTCGGTCTCCTCTTTCTCATCTTCTTCGGGTCACTGACGGCGTTCAGCGCCTATGCATGGCTGCTGAAGCACTACCCACCGACCCTGGTCGCAACCCACACGTACGTCAACCCGATCGTGGCGGTGCTGCTGGGATGGGCATTGGCTGGAGAAAAGCTCACCGGCTCGATCCTGTTGTCGATGGGGCTGGCCATCCTGGCGATCTCGTTTGTGAACCGCGGGAGTCGAGTCCAATGAGAACGAAGCCCCGCTGCTGACCCCTTATTGTGCGGCCCGCGTGGCCGCGACCGGTTCGTCGCGTGCGGCTGCTCGGCTGTTGTCGATGCTGAAGGCGCCTGCTCCTCTTCCAAAAACGATCAGTAGCCCCCCGGCGATGGCGAGGTTCTTGAGGAAGTTGGCCATCTCCCCTTGCTGTTGCGCAGCAGGAACTGCCCAGAAGTTGTGGAACACCAGCGTCACCGGCACGAGGAAGATGAGCAGCGCGAGCGCACCCCAGCGGGCCCTGAACCCGACCACGACGGAGACGGCCCCGAACAACTCGAGGGCAGTGGCGATCGCGAGCAGGATCTCCGGAACGCCCTTGCTGCCCGCGTACGCGACGATTCCGCGCCAGCCCGCAAGCTTTCCGAGTCCGCTGACGAGGAAGATCGTTCCGAGCGCGACGCGCCCGACGAACTGCGCCCACTTCGAGATGACATCCATTTGCCCCTCCGTTCTCGTCATACACTGCACAACCGTTCGAGGAACCCGCGGAGCATCAGCCGGGCGCGGTGAGTGCGCCTGCTGACGACCTGTGGGGAGCTTGCACGATCTGAGCCGCGTCCTCAACCGTCCCCCCGTGAGCATGGCGCCCGCGTAGACGCCGATGCTCGCTGCCGAGAGGAGCTGCAGGCTGCCGGCTACCGTGCTCACGGGTTCGTGCCTCCTCCGACGGGAGCCTACCTGTACGCGTCGGCGACGGAGCGGTATTCGACGCGCCGTCGAGTCGCACCATGTGCCGGACGCCCAAACCCGCCGACGTTAGCGCCTAACGCTGTCATCTCGTCCCAAACAAGGTCCTAGAAAAGCGTTCTCATGAAGAATAGGATCTCCGACCATAGGAAAGGAATTGATCATGTTCGTACTTGCTACGGGAACGTTCACCGACCCCTCGAAGCTCGGCCCCTACCTCGACCAGGAGATCGCGCAGATTCACGCCAATCGCGACAAGGGACTCATCGTGAGCCAGTACCTGCGAGCCGACGGAAAGGGAGTGTTTGTCGTCTGGCAGGTTGGAAGTATCGACGAGGCGCGCAAGCGCGCCGGCCTCACGTTCTCGAAGAAGGGCCTCATGACCGTGGAGTTCACGGAGCTCAACCCGTTCTGATCGTGTTCGGCGGCTCGCAAGACTTCGGGCCCTGCGCGGCGGGGGTGTAGCGCACCTCACGAAACAGGAGGCGCCATCCTCTCGCGCCCGTGCAAGCCGCCGTGGGCGGCGTTGCTCGAGTTCGTCACGGCGCTCCTTAGGCCGAGCGGGCGGCAGACCGGGCCGCCTCCGCCCGCCTCGCGCTGTCAGCCGTGGAATCGCGCCGGGAGAGGAAAGTGTGCAGCTGGGCGACCACCGCCGCCCCTTCCCCGATGGCCGCCCCCACCCGCTTCACCGAACCGGAACGGACGTCGCCCACGGCGAAGATCCCTTCGACCCCGGTCTCCATCGGCAGCAGGACACGCCCCGTCGAACCCACGTTGGCGCCGGTTCGGATGAAGCCTTTGTCGTCCAGGGGGACGCCGCAGCCGGCAAGCCAGCTGGCGGCCGGGTCGGCGCCAGTGAAGAGGAAGAAGTGGGCGATGGCGTGCTCCTCCTCGGTTCTGGTGCGGCGGTTGCGCCACCGCAAGCCCTGCAGGCCCTGGTCGGCCGTGCCCAAGAGCCCGACGATCTCGGTCTCGCAGAGCACCGCGATATTCGAAGAGGCCTCGATACGCTCGATCAGATAGCGCGACATGGTTTTCGAGAGGCTGGGCCCGCGCACCAGCATCCGCACCTGGCGCGCATGGCTGGAGAGGAAAACCGCTGCCTGCCCCGCCGAGTTTCCCCCGCCCAGCAGGGCCACCTCCTCGTCGCGGCACAGCCGGGCCTCGACCGGCGAGGCCCAGTACGAGACTCCGCGGCCCTCGAACTGCGCCAGGTTCGCGATCTCCGGCCGGCGATAGCGCGCGCCGGTGGCCACCACCACCGCCCGCGCCCGGACCCGCCGGCCGTCGGCAAGGTCGAGGATGAGCACTGGATCAGGGCCCGAGTTCTCGGAAGTGCAGTCCAGTTGCTTTACCTCGGTGGAGAGGCTGAATTCCGCCCCGAACTTCTCCGCCTGGGTGAAAGCGCGAGCCATCAGGGCCTGCCCCGAGATACCGGTGGGAAAACCCAGATAGTTCTCGATGCGCGAACTGGCGCCGGCCTGTCCGCCAAAGGTGTGCGCTTCCAGGACGAGGATCGAGAGGCCCTCCGATGCTCCGTAGACGGCGGTAGCCAAGCCAGCTGGACCGGCGCCGACGATGGCCACGTCGTAAGGCTCGCTGCGCAGGGTTGTTGCCACCAGCCCGAGGGCCCGCGCCAGGTCGTGCTTCGTCGGGTTCTTGAGCACCGTGCCGTCCGAAATGACGACGATCGGAAGCTCGCCCGGTTCCGGAGCGAAGCGCGCGAGCAACGACGAGGCCTCCGCGTCCTCATCGGAATCGATCACCCGGAAGGGAGTCCCGTTGCGCTCGAGGAAGGTGGCCAGCCGGGTCACCTCCGGAGACTTGCGGGGCCCGAGGAGCACCGGGCCTCCGAAGCCCATTTCAATCAGGGCCACGCGGCGGAGGATGAGCGCACGCAGGATGCGCTCCCCCAACTCGGCTTCGACGATGAGCAGCGTACGGAGCGCCTCGGGCGGGACGACGATCGCCTCCACCTCCCCGACCGCCTGGGCGGTCACCACACTCGGCTTTCCGGAGAGGTGGCCGATCTCGGCCAGGACCTCGCCCGGGACCGCCTCCGCCATCTCCTCGACCGTGGCCCCGATCAGCTGCGCGAACACGGACACCGGGACCGCCTGGCCCAGCCCATCGCGGCCGACGACCGCCACCCGGCCGGAGAGGATCACGTACATCCCCGGCCCGGGCTTCCCCACCTGATACAGGATTTCTCCGGGACGGAACCGGCGCACGTCGCCGAAGCGCCGGACCCGGTCGATCTCAGCCGGGGAAAGGACCGGAAACAGCTGCTGCATTCTCGACGGTAGCGCGGTGCTGGAAGGGGCGGTCCCCGGTCCCGGACGCGCGTTCCCCGGCACGTCTTGCCCGCCGCGTTCCGGCTCCTTCTCACTGGCCATGTCACATCCCCAATCGAACTCCGGATCGGGCCCGCATCCACCCGGTCCGTCTTGGCGCGCCCGCACTCGCTCGCCATCCTTGCCGTGCGCGGCGGGATGTAACACACCCGCGGCGCTCTGCCACGCTGCAGGTACGTCGCGCCTGGGTCGGCCGGGGCCCGGGCGGCCCGGCGTGCACGTAGCTGTACCGATGCCCACGGTTGCTGGGTCCAATCTGGAGCGACCATGACAACGAGGTTCACAGTGATCGACCGCTACCAGGACGCGACTGACGAGTGGGCCCCGCTCCGCTGGGACTGGTCCGATCCCTAGGGGCGCTGACCCGCAAGTGGCTCGAGCTGGAAGTCGTTTCGGAGTGCGAGGCCGCCTTGGCCATGTGCGCGATTCTCAGCGAACCATGCGCGCGGCAGGAGCGATCGCAGCGGCGCACGGGGTTACGCCCATTGGCATTTTGGCCGCTGTGGGGGATGGAACCGCCTTCGGTGCCGAAGCCACCGTGGAGCGGCCGTCGAATGACGCACTTGCAGCGGCAAACCACGCCAGGTCACGGACCGCCAAGCTCATCATCAAGACCCATCCTGTCGCCAGCATCACCGGGAACCACGGGAATCTTCTTTTCACGATGATTTGCATCGCCCCATCCTCTCTCCTCCCTGGAAAATCACTACGCTGTGCGCCGCCACTGATTTCAACCGCCGAGCGTTCGCCACTGCGTCCTCAGACGATCAATGCGCCACCAGCAGTCGTTAGTCGGAGACGAAGGAACTCCTTCCATGTCGTGCGCATGGGACTTCCGAAAACCGCGAATAATTCCGTGTCACGTGCCCGCGTGAGAGCAGTCCGCTCGTCACGATTCGTCGCGGAATAGGAGACGTGCCGCCGACGGGACCAAAGCGATGCTTGAGCGGGTTCGCGGCGCGGCGGTCCCCACGCGACGCTCCTCGCCCGCGCTCTAGCGGCCGTTCTCTTTGGCGATGCGGCTGTGGAGCGCGGCTCGGGAAGCCTCGACGTACTTCGCGCAGGTTTGGCGGTCGACCAGTGCGTAGCTATCGCCGGAATCGCGCCTCGCCAGCCGTGTCCAGAAGTTCGAGGCGTCCGGGTGGGTGCTGAGCAGGATGTCGCACGGCAGCGCGGTAAAGCTCTTCTCGAAATCCTCCAGCTTCGAATTCATCGATGCGCGCGACCGGCGCAAAGGGCGGGATGGCGCCGCACTGCGGATCGTCGGGCCCCGACTTCCCACGGCGCAGCACGATCGCGCTCGGCTTGCTCGCCGCCGCGCGGGCGCCGCTCCGCCGCTGCAGCTCGGCGATGCCGCCGGCGTGGTCGAAATGCACGTGCGTGGCGCCTGCGTTTCGTTCCACCTGGCGCAGTCGTCCCAGGGTGCGCCGCGCCCTACACTGGCGAGCGACAAGAGGAGGCAGGCGAGCCAGCGCGTGCGCACCGGGCAATGTACTCCCCATCGATGGAACGTCAACGGGATCGCGGACGATGACTGTGATGGTCGCGCGCGGGTGCGTTATCTCGATCGTGCATTTCCCGCGGACTTGGCCGGCGGCTAAGATTGGGTGAACGTCATCCGGGGGTGCCACATGAAGAAGGTCGTCTGGGGCGTGCTCAGCACGGCGCGGATCGGGGTGGAGAAGGTGATTCCGGCCATGCAGAGGAGTGCCTGCTGCGATCTCAGGGCCATCGCTTCCCGCTCGGAGCCGTCGGCGCGAAAGGCGGCCGACGCGCTCGGTATCCCGGTGGCCTACGGGTCCTACGAGGCGCTGCTCGCCGACCCGGCGATCGAGGCGGTCTACAACCCGCTCCCCAACCACCTCCACGTCGCCCTGACGCTCGCGGCCGCCCGGGCCGGGAAGCACGTGCTCTGCGAGAAGCCCATCGCGCTCTCCGCCGACGAAGCGCGCCGGCTCCAGGCGGTGCCCGCGGGCGTGAAGGTGATGGAGGCCTTCATGGTCCGCTTCCACCCGCAGTGGCTGCGGGCCCGCGAGCTGATCCGCCAGGGGCGGGTCGGGACGCTGCGCGCCGTCCAGGTCTTCTTCTCGTTCTTCAACTCGGACCCCGGCAACATCCGGAACCAGGCGGCCCTCGGCGGCGGAGGCCTCTATGACCTCGGCTGCTACCCCATCGTCGGCTCGCGGTTCCTCTTCGAGTGCGAGCCTCGGCGCGCGGTCGCGCTCGTCGATCGCGACCCGGCCTTCGGCACCGACCGGATGACCAGCGCCCTGGTGGACTTCGGCGAGGGACGCCAGCTCGGCTTCACCGTGTCCACTCAGTGCGTGCCCTACCAGCGCGTGCAGATCTGCGGAACCCGCGGCCGGATCGAGATCCAGATCCCCTTCAACGCCCCGCAGGGAGGCGCCACGCGCATCCTGCTCGACGACGGGACCTCGCTCGACGGCGCCTCGATCGCCACCGAGACGCTCTCGGCGTGCGACCAGTACACGCTCCAGGGCGAGGCCTTCTCCCGGGCCATCCGCGGGGAGATCGACCTGCCCTACGGCGTGGAGGACGCGGTGGCCAACATGCGGGTGATCGACGCACTCTTCCGCTCGGAGAAGAGCGGCCGCTGGGAAGAGGTCTGAGGGCCCGCAGGGGAATGCCGGGGCCGTCGCGGTGTTCGACCGTGCGGGCTCCATATGAACGCACAAGTCCTGTCGCTTGTCTGCGCGGCGGCGGCGGCGTGGTCCGGCCCTGCAGCTGCGCAGCGCGTCGATCGGCTCGGGCCGCAAGTTCGCAAGTACCTGCGCGTCGACATCCCGCCGCCGCGGATGTCCAGCCCACCGAGTGCTGCTCGGCGATGTCGAACAGCGCTGGAAGGCTAGTAGTGGTCGTCCGGTTTGGTGGGGCCGCCGAACTCCGATAGCAGCGACGACTTCTCACCGTTGATGGTAGTGCCGCCAGCATGAAGCATGCGGAACATCGGCAGGAACCCGGCCGGGAAGTTGAGCGTGGGCGTGGTCAGCTTGTCGAGCGCGGCCGACTGTTCGTCGCTGAGAGCAAGGTCGAGCGCCTTGAGGTTGTCGTTCAGTTGCGCCAGCGTGCGCGCGCCGAGGATGGTCGACGCCACCCCGGGTCGGCCCTGCACCCAGGCCAGCGCCACGCGAGCCACGGTCGTATCGAGCTGCCCGGCGATGCGCTGCAGCTCGTA
>DATBZA010000174.1:0-39056 GCA_036513415.1 Myxococcales bacterium
ATTCGACGATCCGCTGGATCACCTGCCGCATCGGCCGGGCCCCGAGCGCGGCCTGGTACCCGCCCGACGCGATCAGGTGCTCGACCAGCCCCGGCCCGCTACGGAAGGCGATACGGCGCTCGTGCCAGAGGCGGCGGGAGCTGTCGGCGAGCAGCAGCTCGGCGATGCGAGCCACTTCGCCCCGGGCCAGCGGCGCGAAGACCAGCTTCTCGTCGAGCCGGCCCCACAGCTCGGGCGGGAAAGTGCCGCGCGCCTGCTCCAGGGCCTTGGCCGCGCGGGGATGCGGATCGGGCTGAGGAGGGTGGGTCTTCTCCAGCGAAGGGTCGACCGGCTGCGCGAAGCCCATCGGGCGGGCCGCCTCACCGGTGAGCGCGCCGGCGCCGAGGTTGCTGGTAAGGATCACCACTGCGCCGGAGAAATCGATCCGGCGCCCGCGGCCATCGGTGAGCTGACCTTCCTCGAGGACCTGGAGCAGCAGCTGCAGCACGGCGAGGTGCGCCTTCTCTGCCTCGTCGAGGAGCACGACGCAGGCCGGCCTGCGCCGCACCGCCTCCGTGAGCTGGCCGCCTTCGCCGTACCCGACGTATCCAGGCGGTGCGCCGACCAGTCGGGCGGCGGTGTGCGGCTCCGCATACTCGGACAGATCGATGCGGACCAGCGCGCCGTCGAACAGCTCGTCCGCGAGGGCGCGCGCGGTCTCCGTCTTCCCCACTCCGGACGGCCCACAGAACAGGAATGACGCCAGCGGCCGCTGCGCGGCGAAGCCGGCGTAGTTGCGCCGCACCGCGCGCGCGACAGCCGAGATGATCTGCTCGTGTCCCACGATCCGTCCGGTGAGGCGATGCTCGAGGTTCAGGAAGCGCTCGCCATCGGGCTGGAGGAGGCGCTCCTCGGGCAAGCCGGCCATCCTCGCGACCGCTCGGGCCACGTCGTCGCGCGAGACTTCCGCCTGCCCTTCGCGGCGCGCGCGCGAGCCGGCCAGATCGATGGCCGCGAACGCCTTGTCGGGCAGGTAGCGGTCGCGGACGTACCGCGCGGAGAGGTGCGCGGCGGCCTCCAGGGCTTCGGGGAGGAAGCGCACTTGATGGTGGGCCTCGTACTGCGGCGCCGCGCCGCGGAGGATCCGCGCCGTGTCGGCTGTCGACGGCTCGCGGACGAGCACCGGGACGAAGCGGCGTTCCAGCGCGGGATCGCCCTGGATGTGCTTGCCGAACTCGTCGTGGGTGGTCGCGCCCACGCAGGGGAACTCGCCGCGGGCGAGCGCCGCCTTGAGCTCGTTGGCTCCGTCCTGCGGTCCCTCGCCAGCCGCGCCCGCGCCGATCAGCATGTGCAGCTCGTCGATGAAGACGACCACCCGGCCGTCGGCGCGCTTGACCTCGTCCTTGATTCCGATGAGACGCTCGCTGAAAGACCCGCGCAGCTGCGTCCCCGCGACCAGCCCGCTGACGTCCAGCTCCAGAATCAGGCGATCGTTGCCGAGCATCCGCTGGGCGAGGCCCTCGACGATCGCGGTCTTGCCGACGCCCGGCTCACCGACCAGGACGGGGTTGTTCGCGCGCCGCTTTCCGAGGATGTCGAGGAGCTCGTCGGTCTCGCGCTCGCGGCCGACTGCGGCATCCAGCTTTCCTTCCGCCGCGAGCGCCGTGAGGTTGCGCGCATAGGTGGAGAGCCAGGGGTACTCGCGGGGGTCGAGCGCCCAGCGCGCTTGCGGGCGCGCCGGTTCAGGCCCGGGCCGGGGTTCGGGTCTGCGCTCGGGTTCCAGCGTGGGAGGGACGGTGCCGACGCGCGTGGAGGGCGCGGTCTGGGGGCCGGCCCTCATGACCACCGCCGCCCGCGCGGCGGGGGCGGCAACGGCCACTTCCCTCCGCCGGGGGATGGAGCCGGTCAGGTACCCCAGGGCGGTGGTGCGGAGCGAAGCGACGGGTGCCGCCGTCTTCTCCAGGAGTTGCGCGGCGGAGCTCCGTGACAAGCGGGTCAGGGCGACCAGGAGATGCAGCCCGGAGGCCTGCGGGTTGCCGCAGTCGTTCGCCAACTGCCGGGCCCGGTCCATGGCCTCTCCGAACGATTCCATCGGCTCCTGCGGCGCCGCGCCGGCCGCAGCCAATTCTTGAAGGACCTTGTCCTCGTCGCAGCCGCGTTCTCGCAGGAGCACGTCGGCGGGTCCCGGGACCGTGAAGGTCGCGAGCAGCAGGTGATGGGTCCCAGGCTGCTGGCCGGCGCTGTTTGCGATGCCCTGGGCCTCTGCGGCGATCTGCGCGAGCTCTGCCGAATCGGTGGCCATCGATGGGCGGCATCCTCGCTTACAGGGATCTTTCCGCGCAAGCGCCAAAACTTCCTGGCCGGCACACCGCTACTGCGGCAGCGGATCCGGCGCTGCGAAGCCCACCAGGAGCTCCCCGGTGAGCGCGCGGCGGGGCGCCCTGCGGAGCACGTCGTTGCGGCCGCGCGCGTGCGGGCGCTGGAGGTCCAGCCTGGAGCGCACGATGCCGCTTCCGGTCCGGTGGACGAACTTCACCTCGCTGCCGCGGACAGACTCCACGATGCCGACGTGCGAAAGGCCCCGCCGGTAGGTGTTGCGGAAGAACACCAGGTCGCCGGGGCTCGGCCGGCGCCGCAGGGCCCGGCGCGCGTGCGCAAGGCGGTGCAGGTACGAGACCCCGTTCTCTCCAGGCCGTGCCGGAAGGGCGCTCAGGTTGACGCCCTCCCGCGCGTAGATGGTGCGCACGAAGCCCGAGCAGTCGTCGGTCGCGCTGCGCGAGAGCTCGCGCACCGACCGGAGGCCGGTGGCCGCCTGCGCGTGCCCGGCGAGCCGCACCCCGAGGATCGACGCGAGGAGGAGGAAGAGCATGCGGGCAAGAAGCTGCTCACCCGCAGAAGAGTGTGGAATCCTCGACAGCTCGATCGCTCACCTGCCGGGCAAGCGAGCGCTTACCCTCTCAAACAGAGCCGCCAAGCCGCCTCCGGCGGCCGCGGCTACTTGCGCAGCACCTTGCCGCGCGAGTCCAGCTTGTAGCCCTGGGGAAGGGCCGCTTCGACCTTGGGGGTATAGCCTTTCACGTCCCAGCCTGAATCGGCGAGCAGCCCGGAAAGGGCCTCCCGGACGCGCGCGTTGCTCCCCTCGTGTGCTTTGAGGAAGTGCTGGATGAGCGGCTCGCGTCCCGCCGGATGCTGCTGCTTCACGATCACCTCGGCGGCCGCGATCTGCACCTCGTCGTCCATATCGTCGAGAAAGGGCAGGACCGCCGGCGCGATGTCCGGAGACCGGTGCGCGGACAGCGCGTGCAGCAGCAGGACCTTCTTCTCCGGGACCCGGCTGTACTCGCCACCGATCTTCCTCGCCACCTCGACGAGGAATTTCACCACCTCCGCTTCCGGCAGCAGCCCCTCCAGCGCGCGCAAGGGCCAGGAGATCTCGTCGCGGCTGGAGATGAACCGCTTGACCGGAGCGAGGGCGACGTCCCCCGCCTGCGTCAGGAGCGCCAGCACGCGGGCCTTCTCGTCGTCGTCGGTGATCCCGGGATCCACCCTGAAGGTGTAGCGGCTCAGGAGCGCATCGATCGCCGCTTCCGTCTTCAGCCCGCCCAATTCCTCGATGGCGCCCTGCCGGTTCTCGGCCGGACCGAACTTCTGCATCGCCTTCTTCTGCAGGCGGCGCACCTTGGCTTCCGGCCCGCCCATCCCGAGCATGTCGAGCAATCCCATGGCGCCCTTCTACAGCACGACGTCCTTGCGCACGTCGGTTTTGTACAGCTTCTGCAGGGCCGCGGTCGCCTCGCGCGCTTGCGGCGAGTCCTCGGGAAGGACGATCTCCAGCACGACGTACAAGTCGCCGCGCGGAGCGCCGGTGGTGCCGCCCTTCAAGGCCGGAAGACCCCGCCCGCGGAGTCGCAGCTTGCGCCCGCTCTGGGATCCGGGTGGGATCTTCAGCTTCACCGGTCCCTCGAACGTCGGCGCGGTCACCTCGGCGCCCGCGAGGGCTTCGGCGGGCGTGATGGGCAGGTCGAGCAGGAGGTCCCGTCCCTGCATGCGCACCGCCGGATGCTCGCGCACGATGATGCGCAGGTAGAGATCGCCCGGTTCTCCGCCGCGCGTCCCTGGACCACCCTGGCCGGGCAGGCGCACGCGGGACCCCGTCTCTACGCCGGGAGGGATCTTGACCTTGAGGCGGGCCGTTTCCGCGATCGTCCCTTCGCCGCCGCAGCGCGGGCAGGGATCGCGGATCGTTCCTTCTCCCTGGCAGCGCGGGCAGGGGGCGCTGAACACGCCGCCCATGCGGATCTCGCCCGACCCTCCGCATTGTGGGCAGGTCTGGGGCCGGCTTCCAGGGCGGGCGCCGCTGCCCTTGCATTCCGGGCATCGCGCCGGCCGGCTGACCGAGATCTCGCGCTCGGCGCCGAGGACGGCGTCGCGCAGGTCCACCTCGATGGACGCCTCCGCGTCGTCGCCAGCCGTCGGCTCGGCAGCGGCCCGCCGCGAGCGCGAGCTCCGGCGGCGGCCGAGGAGGTCCTCGAACATCGAGCCCAGGTCGGAGGTGTCGAATCCAGGGTTTCCGCTGGAGAATCCCTCGAAACCCTCGAACCCGGGGCGCCCGCCGCCGAAGTCGCGGGCCTGGCGCTGGAACTCGCGCGCTTTCTGCTCATCGAAGCCGGGGCGCGTGGAGATCTCGCCGAACTCGTCGTAGAGGGCGCGCTTCTTCGGGTCGCCGAGAACCTCGAAGGCCCCCGAGACCTCCTTGAAGCGATCTTCCGACTTCTTGTCGCCGGGGTTCACGTCCGGGTGCAGCTTCTTCGCCAGCTTCCGGTACGCCTTCTTGATCTCATCGGCCGACGCCGTCTTCGAGACGCCGAGGACGGAATACGGGTCTTTCATCAGGCCGCGACCGTAACCACCGGAAGGGGAGTGGTCAATCGAAGGTCCCAAATTGACCCTTGCGCGGGCCCATCTGTTACCATTCCGGTGTGAGAGCGATCCCGCTACTGCTGCTGGCCGTTGCATTCCCGGCCCGCGCCGCGGAGCGCCAGCTCCTCGACGAGGTGGTGGCGGTGGTCGAGGCCCACTCCATCACCCTGTCGGAGGTCGCGGCGGAGACGCGCGTCAGGCTGGTCGAATCCCAGGGTCCTGCGGCGGCGAACACTCCCCTCGACCGGCGGATCCTGGCGGCCTCGCTGCGGACGACCATCGAGGAGCGGATCGTGCTCTCCGAGATGCAGCGCCTCAAGCTGTTCGATCTCGAGCCCGGAGAGGTGGAGGCGCTGAAGGCGCGGCTGCGCGCGCGCTTTCCCTCGCGCGCCGACTACGACGCGTTCGCCCGCACCATCGAGCTCACCGACGAGGAGATCGGCGCGATCCTCGCCCGCGAGCTGCGCGTCGCCCGCTATCTCGACAACCGCCTCAAGCTCGCTGCGCAGCTCCGGGACAGCGAGTTGCAGGAGGCGTCGCGGGGGAGGAAGCTCTCGGAGGAGGACCTCGCCACGCTGCGCGCGCAGCTGACGCAGGAGAAGTACCAGCGGCTGTTGCGCGAGCTTCTGGCCGACCTCCGCCGCCGAGCCGCCGTCCGCGTGCTCGATCCGCTGGACGGGGCCGGCACCGTGGCCGCGGGACAGTAGGATGGCAGTCCGGGCGCGCGCAAAGCTCGAGATCCGGCGCATGACGCCCGCGGACCTCGACGAGGTGATGGTGATCGAGCGCGCCGCTTTCCGGCACCCCTGGTCTCCGGAGCTGTTCCGGCGCGAGCTCGAGCACGACTGGAGCACCATCCTGGTCGCGCTCGAGCCGCTGACCAGCGCGAGCGGGAGGGGCAGCGAGCGCGTGGTCGGGTTCCTCATCTACTGGTTGGTACACGACGAGGTCCACATCCTGAATGTCGCCGTGGCGCCCGAACAGCGCCGCAAGGGCATCGCGCGGATGCTGATGCTGGAGACCGAGAAGCGCGCGCACCAGGCGAGCGCGACCCTGATGACGCTGGAGGTGCGCCGCTCGAACCAGGGGGCGCTCGATCTCTATCGCGAATTCGACTACCGCGCCGTCGGCGTCCGCCCCAACTACTACGTCGACGAGGGCGAAGACGCGATCGTCATGGTCAAGGAACTCAAACGCCTCAGGTAAAGAAGGCCGACGCTTCAGATCAAACGCCGAGCACGCCGAGCACGCCGAGGTTTTTGGGTGGTGGGTACATTCGGAACCAACCAACCTCAAACCTCGGCGTGCTCGGCGTTTGAAAGGAAGAATCTACGTTCGGCGTTTTCCTTCGCGCGTGCGAAGGACCTGGGCGACTTCGTCGAGGCCCATGTCGTGCGACCTGAGGAGGACCAGCGCGTGGTACAGGAGGTCGGCGGCTTCGTGGGCGATCTCCTGGCGGTTGCCGCGCAAGGACGCGATCACCAATTCGGCGGCTTCTTCGGCGACCTTCTTGTGCCGGAGGGTCTCGTCGGCGAAGAGCTTCGCGGTGTAGGAGCCTTCCGGGGACGTCTCCTTCCGCGACTGCAGGACGCGCTCGAGAGCGGCCAGTGTTTCGCCCGGCGAGGGGGGCCCGTCGCGCAGCGGCTCGCTGGCCAGGAAGCAGGAGCGTGCTCCGGTGTGGCACGCAGGTCCTGCCGGGTCGACGCGGACCAGGATGGTGTCCTGATCGCAGTCCAGCCGCACGGCGCGGACGGCCTGGGTGTTGCCGCTGGTGGCGCCCTTGACCCACAGCTCGCCGCGGCTCCGGCTCCAGAAGGTGGCGAGACCGGTCTCCAGGGTCTGGCGCAGGCTCTCGCGGTTCATCCAGGCGAGCATGAGGACCTCGCCGGAAGCGGCGTCCTGCACGATGGCGGGGGCAAGGCCCAGGGCGTCCCATTTGACGTCGTCGGGGCTCATCGGCGCATCGGGAACCCACGCGCGGCGCAGGCCTCCTTGACGGCGGAAATGTCCAGCGCACCAAAATGAAAGACCGAGGCGGCCAGCGCGGCGGCGGCGCCGGCTTCGAACGCATCGGCGAAGTGCTCCGATTCGCCGGCACCCCCGCTCGCGATCACCGGCACAGGCACCGCCGCGGTCACCGCCCGCAGCATCTCCAGCGCGAATCCCGTCCGGGTCCCGTCGTGGTCCATCGAGGTGAGCAGCACCTCGCCCGCCCCCCGATCCACCGCTTCACGGACCCACTCGATCAGATCGCGCCCGGTCGAGCGCGTCCCGCCATGCGAGCGGACTTCCCAGCCCTTGCCTCGCGCCTTCGCGTCGATGGCGATCATGGCGCTCTGGGATCCGGCGAGCCGCGCCACCGCGCCGATCAGCGCTGGGTCCGAAAGGGCCGCGGTGTTCATCGACACCTTGTCCGCGCCCGCCCGCAGCAGCGCTTCTGCCTCGCCCACGCTGCGCACGCCGCCACCCACGGCGAAGGGGATGTTGAGCTCCTGCGCCACTTGTTCCACCAGCCGCACCAGCGTGCCGCGCGCTTCCAGCGAAGCGCTGATGTCGAGAAAGCAGAGCTCGTCCGCTCCCGAGGCGCCGTAGGCGCGCGCCTGCTCCACCGGGTCTCCCGCGTCGCGCAGCTGCTGGAACCGCACGCCTTTCACCACGCGCCCGTCCTTGACGTCGAGACAGGGAATGATGCGCCGGGTCAGCACGATCCCTCCAGGGCCGCCTGCCCTTCGCGGAGCGAGAACTTGCGCTCGTACAGCGCGGTGCCGGCGATCGCTCCCGCCAGGGCTTTCAGGCCGGCAGACGCGAGACTGCGCAGGTGCGAAAGCTCGCCGGCGCCGCCGGACGCGATGACGCGGCAGGCCGGCGCCGCGCGGCCCACCTCGAGCAGCAGCGACAGATCGAAGCCCTCCTGGGTTCCATCGCGGGACACCGCGGTGACCACCAGCCAGGTCACCCCCTGGCGGGCGAGCTCCGAAGCCAATTCGCCCGGGACCGGGCCTCGCGCTTCCGTCCAGCCTCGGGTGGCGGCGCGGCCGTCCTTCACGTCGATTCCGCAGGCCACCCGCTCCGCGCCGAACCGCGCCACGGCCATGCCCGCCAGCGCCGGGTTCTCCACCGCGGCGGTCCCCAGGATCACGCGTCCTGCACCCGCCTCCAGCGTTTCCTCGGCCGCGCGGGTATCCCGGATGCCCCCACCCACCTGCACCATCGCCGGCGCGGCCGCCTTGGCGATGCGCCCGATCAGCTCGAGCTGCCGCTCTCCTCCGAATGCCGCGTCCAGGTCGACGACGTGCAGCGCCCGCGCACCCTGCTCGACGAACGCTCGCGCCTGGGCAGCTGGGTCCAAAGCGTACACCTTGGGCTGAAGGCGATCGCCCTTCCGCAGCCGCACCGCCCGACCCTCGAGGAGGTCGATGGCGGGATAGAGCAGCAGGGGAGTCACGCCCCACCCTCGGGCAGCGCCAGGAAACGCCGGAGCAGCGCCTCGCCGTCCGCCGCGCTCTTCTCCGGGTGGTACTGCACTCCGAAGAGCGTGTCCCTCCCGACGACCGCCGGGATTCGCACCGGGCCGTGCTCCGCGACCGCCTGCGTGACGCTCTCCGGCGCCTCGCAAACGAACGAGTGCGCGAAGTACGCCCAGCCCCCGGGCTGGAGCGCGCTCTCCGCCGTCGGCCGCAGCTTCTGCCATCCGATGTGCGGCGCCTGCACGCCCTTGGGAAGATGCGTGACGCGGCCGGGGAGGAAACCGAGGCCGGCCCTCTGTCCGTCTTCCTCGCCTTCCTCGAACAGCAGCTGCATGCCCAGGCAGATGCCGAGCACCGGCGCGCGCCGCGAAAGCGCCTGCTGCAGGGCCGACCGGAAGGGCGCGGCGCGGTCCATGCCCAGGCCGAACGCAGCCACGCCTGGCAGTACCACCCGCGGCGCCAGGCTGACCGCGGCCGGATCGGTGACCAGCTCGGGACGTCCTCCGGCGCGCCGGAGCGCCTGAAGCACCGAGCCCAGGTTGCCGAGCCCGAGATCGACGACCGCGACGTTCACAGCACTCCTTTGGTGCTCGGCACGCTGGCCGCGAGCCGCGCGTCGAGCGCGACCGCCTGCCTCAGCGCGCGCGCGAACGACTTGAACACCGCCTCGGTCCCGTGATGGAAGTCGCGGCCGCTGATCAGGTCGATGTGCACGTTGGCGCGGGCATGGTCCGCCACGGCCTTGAAGAAACCCTCCAGCACCGAGAGATCCATCGCGCTTCGCGGGCCCTGGTCGACGTCCACGTTCCAGTGCAGGTAGGAGCGGCCGGAGAGATCGACGACGCTGCGCGCCAGCGCCTCGTCGAGCGGGAAGTAGAAGCAGCCCGCGCGCGCGATCCCCTTGCGATCGCCGAGCGCCTGGTCGATGGCGCTCCCCAGGGCGATGCCGGTGTCCTCGACCGTGTGGTGCTGGTCGATGTGCAGGTCTCCCTGGCAGCGGATCTGCGCGTCGAGCGCGCCATGCTTGGCCAGCGTCTCCAGCATGTGATCGAAGAAGGGGATGCCGGTCGAGATCTGGGCCTCTCCCCGGCCGTCGAGATCGATCACCACTTCCAGCTCCGTCTCCTTCGTCTTCCGCGAGATCCTTCCGCTGCGGCTCATGCGAGGGCACCTCCTCCCGTTTCGGCGAGCAGGCGCGACAGCACGCGGCTGGTGTCGCCCGGCTCCTCGATGTGAGCGTAGATGATCGGGGCCCCGGCGTCCTGCGCCGCGCGCGAGGCTGCCTGATCGTCCGCGGTGTCGCCCAGGAACAGCACGGGTGAGCCGCGCGGAGCTCCCCTGAGCAGCGCGTGCGTGAGCCAGAGCAGTCCGGCCGGATCGGGCTTGCGGGGGCGGTGGCCGTCCGCCACCCAGCACAGGTCGTCGGGGATGTTCAGCTTGCAGAGCCGCTGCGCCAGGCGCGTCTCTGCGGGATTGCGCCCGGTGTAGAGAGCGAGCGGGAAGTTGGCGGCGACCGCCGCCAGCAATCGAAGGTCCGGCAACACCTCCTCGTTCTCCCACATCCCCCGCTCCGGCGCGTCGGGGACCGCCTCCCTGGCCTCGAATCCGAACAGGTCGCGGCACATCGAGCCCCCGTACAAGGCCCCGCAGAAGCGCGCGATGTTCGCCTGGGAGATGGGGAGCGGATGCCTCGCGTACAGCGCGGCCGCTCCCCTGCCGTCCGCCTCCGCGAGAAACTGCGGGAGCGCTTTGGCCTCCCCGCGCGCCCGGAGATAGAGGAGCAGTGCGATGGCCCGCGACATCTCCCAGTCGTCGTTGAAGCCGCCCGCTGCCTTGAACGCCGGGACCTCGCGCTCGCGATCGAAGGGCGCCGCCCGCGCCTGTTCCTCCCCAACCAGCGGCGCGATGGCCCTGCGGGCCGCCTCTTCGGCCACGGCGTGGTAGCTGGGGCGGGCGTCGACCAGGACGCCGTCGACGTCGAGGATCACGCCGCGGACGCCGCGCAGAGAGAAGCTCACGGCGCCATCTCCGCCCGGATCGCGGCGAGGAACAAGTCGTTCGCGGCCGGCGCCCCGATGCTGACGCGGAGCGCGTGGGCAAGGCCGGGCGCGCTGGAGACGTTGCGGATCAAGACCCCGCGCCGGAACAGCGCTGCGTGGAGATCGCCGGCGGGCCGCCGGGTTTGCTCGAAAAGGAGGAAGTTCGCGCCCGACGGATGGACGGTGAGCCCGAGCTCGCGCAACCCCCGGGCCACCCGTTCGCGCTCGCCGATCACCAGGCGGGTCCGCTCGGCAACGAGCTCGGGCCGGGCCAGGAGCGCCCGCGCGATCAGCGAGGTGTGCGCGCTCAGGTTGTACGGGAGCTGCACCTTGCGCAGCTCGGCGCAGAGGGCGGGAGCGCCCAACAGGCAGCCCGCCCGCAGGCTGGCGCCTGCCAGCGCCTTGGAGAAGGTGCGAAACAGCACCAGCCGCGGATTCCGGGAGAGGAGCGGGCCGAAATCCTGCCCGCAGAAATCGCGGTACGCTTCGTCGATCCCGAGCAGGCAGGGCACCGAGCGGGCGAGAAAGGCGGCATCCTCGAAGGAGAGGGTGGTGCCGGTGGGGTTGTTCGGGGATCCGAGCAGGACGATCTTGGCGGCCTCGGCGGCGCGGACCAGCTGCTGGAGACCGAAGCCGAACTCCCCGGAGCCAGCGCGCAGCGGCACCTCGACGACCCGGGCGCCCAGAGCCCTCGCTTGCAGCCCATAGAGCGCAAAGGAGGGCGTCGCCACCACCACCGTGTCGCCGGGCTCGACGCAGGCGAAGAGGAGGAGTTGGAGCAGCTCGTTCGAGCCGTTTCCAGCCAGCACGCCGAGCGGGTCGACTCCGTATGCCTGCGCGAGAGCGGCGGCGAGGCGCGCCCCGTCGGTGATCGGGTACTTCGACCAGTCCATCGCCTGGAGCTGGGCGGACAGCTCCCGTTTCAGCTCGGGCGGCAGGTCGGAAGGGCTCTCGTTCAGGTGCAAAGGAACGGCAGCCGGATCGCGCGGCGGTCCGTAAGCGGCCAGCGGCCGGACGGTGCTGCGGACGAACTCCTCGGGCGCCCGGCTCATTTGCGGCGCACCTCGATGGCGCGCGCGTGCCCGTGCAGACCTTCGGCGTGGGCCAGCGTCTCGATCGCGCGCGCGTCGGCTGCGAGCTGGCCGGGGCCGTACTCGATCACGTCCTGCCGCCGGACGAAGTCGGACGCGTTCAGCGGGGAGGCGAAGCGCGCCGTGCCGCTGGTCGGCAGCGTGTGATTGGGGCCCGCCAGATAGTCGCCCACGGGCACCGGGGCATGGTGGCCGAGGAAGACGGCGGCGGCGCGGGTGACCCGGGGGAGCGCGGACTCCGGGTCGCGCAGCAGCAGCTCGAGGTGCTCCGGGGCCAGCTCGTCGGCGAAGGCCAGCGCCTCGTCGAGGTCGCGAGCGACGATCGCCGCGCCTCGCGCCGCCAGCGACTCCGCCGCGATGCGATTGGGGTGCGCGGAAAGCTCCCGCTCCACCGCTTCGACGGTGCGCTGAGCCAGCGAAGCATCGGGGGTGATCAGCACGGCCAGGGCGAGCGGATCGTGCTCTCCCTGCGCCACCAGATCGGCCGCGACCTGGCGGGGGTCGGCGCTGGAGTCCGCCACGATCGCCACCTCGCTCGGGCCGGCCAGCGCGTCGATGCGCACTTCCCCGGCAAGCTGTCTCTTCGCCTCCGTCACGTAGGCGTTGCCGGGGCCGACGATCACGTCGACGCGGGGGATGGTCTGGGTCCCGAGGGCCAGGGCCGCTACCGCCTGGGCGCCGCCAGCCAGCAGGATCTGGGTGGCGCCCGCGAGCCGCGCCGCGGCGGCGACTTCGGGCGGAATGGAGCCGTCGCGGCGCGGAGGCGTGGCGACGATCACTTCCGGCACCCCGGCGAGCCGCGCCACCGTGACGGTCATGATCACCGTGGAGGGATACGCGGCCCGGCCGCCGGGCACGTAGCAGGCCGCGCGACGGAGGGGGAGGGTGAGGCAGCGCAGCACACCGCCAGCCTCCAGCTCGATCGCATAGGAAGCGGGGACTTGCGGCGCGTGGAAGGCGCGCACCCGCTCCTGGGCGGTTGCCAGGGCTTCGCGCACGGCCGGGGGGCACTGCACCGCGAGAGCGTCCCAGCGCGCGTCGTCGAGGAACATCGACTGGAGCCTGGTTCCGTCGAAGCGCTCGGTCAGCTCGTGCACCGCCGCGTCACCGCGCTCCCGTACGTCGGAGATGATGGCGGTGACGGCCGCCGAGACTTGCGGCGAAGATCGATTCACCGCGCGCAAGGAGAGCGCTTGGGCGCGCGAGTCCGGGTTCGCCAGGTCGAAGATGCGGATCATCCCAGCTTCTCCAGTAACGGCAGCAGCTCTTCGACCTTCAGCCGGTACGCGGCGCGGTTCACCACCAGGCGCGCGCTGACTTGAAGGAGCTCCTCGACCACCGCAAGCCCGTTCTCGTCGAGCGTGCGCCCGCTCTCGACCAGGTCGACGATGGCGTCGGTCAGGCCGCTCACCGCCGCCAGCTCCACGGAACCTGCAAGGTGCACCAGGTCCACTGGCACGCCGCGCCGGAGGAACCACTGCGAGGTCAGGCGCGGGAACTTCGTCGCCACCCGCAGCGAGCGCCCGAGCTCCGCCGTGACGCTTTTCCCGCGCGGGGCCGCGAGGCACAGCCGGCACTTGCCGAATCCGAAATCGATCGGCGTCAGCAGATCGGCGCCGGACTCGAGCACCTGATCGAGCCCGCAGACGCCGAGGTCGGCCGCTCCGCGCTCCACGTAGAGCGGAACGTCGGCGTCC
The DNA here is from genome assembly GCA_036513415.1 of Myxococcales bacterium. Taxonomy (GTDB): domain Bacteria; phylum Myxococcota; class Myxococcia; order Myxococcales; family 40CM-4-68-19; genus 40CM-4-68-19. The sequence continues at coordinate 13,194 of DATBZA010000174.1, forward strand.
TTGAGGACCACGAACCGAACCGACGGGCCGGCCGGGACGATCAGCTTGCGCGAGGCGCCCGGCTCCTCGTCCGGAATCACGCCCGCGCGCGAGAGCTTTTCCAGCGTCGGCTTCTGCAGGCGGCCCTTGGGGAGCGCGATGGTCAGCATGCCAGCGGCACCAGCGCGTCCAGGTCCAGCGAGAAGCCCACGGCCGGGCGAGGGTCCCCGAACCGCCCCAGCAAAGTGTCGTAACGGCCCCCACCGCCCACCGGGCGCGGCGAGCCCGTCGCGTAGAGGTTGAAGACGATGCCGGTGTAGTAGCCGAGCCCGCGCACCTCGCCCAGGTCCACTTCCAGCTCCGCACCGAGACTCTTCGCTGCCGCCAGCGCGGCGGAGACGCGGCGCAGGGCCTGCAGCGCGTCCTCGGAGGGCGCGAGCGCCTCCGCCCGGGCCAGCAGCTCGCGGGCCTCGGTCTGCAGACGGGGCGGCTGGGCCAGCATCAGGATCGCCTCTCGCGCCTTTCCCGGCACCACCTCGCGCTCGCAGAGGGTGCGCAGCGTGGGGAGGTCCTTGCGATCGACGGCGTCGTTGAGGGCGGCCGCGAGCCGCGGCGAGGCTCCCGCCGCCGCCGCCAGGGCGGAGAAATATCCAGTGCTTCCGAGCGAAATCCGGCCCTTCACGCCCAGGGCATGCAAGGCGGTCGCCGCCAGGGCAAGGACTTCAGCATCCGCTTCGGGTCCGGCCGCCCCGACCAGCTCGCATCCGGCCTGCAGGCGCTCGTGCACGGGACCGCTGTCCGGGTCCACGCGGCGCACGATGCTGCCGCGATAGTAGAGCCGCAGCGGCGACATTCCAGCCAGCCTGGTCGCGGCGATCCGCGCGACCTGCGCGGTGAAGTCCGCGCGCAGCGCGATCAGCTTTCCGCTCCGGTCCAGGGCGCGAAACGCCTCCGGGCCGAACACGTCCGCCGCCTCGATCGCCGGCGGAATCACCTCCGCGTAGCCGGCGGTCTCGAAGCGTTCGCACAGCGCCGCTTCGCACCGCCGCAAGCGGCGCGCCGCCTCGAAGAGGAGGTCCTGCGTTCCGGGAATGGGGGTTGCCGGTTGCACGAAGGGCCGATTGTCTGCGGCGAGCCCGGACCGCGCAAGGGCGCATGCTACCCTGCGCGTCCCGTGTACCGCTGGATCCGCCCGTTGTTGTTCCTGCTTCCGCCCGAAGCCGCCCACGGGCTGGCAGGCGTCCTGCTGCGCGCCCGCGGGGGGGGAGCGAGGCTACCCGGGGCGGATCGCATCCTCCGGCAGACGCTGTGGGGCATCGATTTTCCCACGCCGCTCGGGCTCGCCGCCGGGATGGACAAGGGGGAGGCGCTCGCGGCGGCATGGTTCGGGCTCGGGTTCGGCTGGGTGGAGATCGGCACCGTGACCCCGCTCCCCCAGCCCGGAAACGACCGGCCCCGGCTGTTCCGGCTGGTTCCGCAGCGGGCCATCGTGAACCGGATGGGATTCAACAACGCTGGGGCAGCGGCCGTCGCGGAGAGGTTGAGCCGGCTTCCGCCCTTGCCTGGCCCCATCTGCGTGAACGTGGGCCGCAACAAGACCACGCCGAACGAGCGCGCGGCCGAGGACTACGTCGAGGCGTTCCGCGCGCTCGCGCCCCACGCGCAGCTGGCCTCGATCAACGTTTCCAGCCCGAACACGCCGGGCCTGCGCGCGCTTCAATCCGAGCTCGGGGCCCTGGTGGCCCAGGTGGTGAAGGCGCGCGACGCGCTCCCGCGGCGCGTGCCGGTGCTGGTGAAGCTCTCGCCGGACGAGCCGGACGACCGCCTGGTGGAGATGGCCCGCGCCGCCCAGGCGGCGGGAGCCGACGGGATCATTGCCACCAACACGACGCTGGACCGGGCCGCGGTGCGCGGGCATCCGCGCGCGGCGGAGCAGGGAGGCCTCTCGGGCGCGCCGCTGCGGGAGCGCGCCCTCCACGTGTGCCGCCTGCTCTACCGCAGCGTCTCCGTGCCCATCGTCGGCGTGGGCGGCATTTTCACCGCCGAAGACGCCTATGCGCGCATCCGCGCCGGGGCGTCGCTGGTGCAGATCTATACCGCGCTGATCTACGAGGGCCCGGGTGTCCCCCGGCGCATCACCCGCGGGCTCGCGGATCTGCTGCGCAGGGACGGGCTCTCCCTCCCGCAGGCGATCGGCAAGGACGCGTAGCTAGGCTGGGCGCTTCTAGTATCGTTCGCTGATACGCCGCCGGGCTGCATGGCCCTGCGCCGCCACGCAGAAAGCGAGCCCGCCGGCGAGGCCACCGTGACGTGAGGCGAGAGCCACGGGCCGGCGCATTCTGCGCGTCGTGTGCTTTCTGATGCGTCGGCGCGAGGGCCACGCACCCCGTCGGCTATCTGCGCGCGGTCTCCTGAGTCGACACTGCGCACACCGCGCCCCGCGTTGATCGACTGAGTGAGGGGAGTAGCAAACACGGCCACAAACGCTCTCGCGCGACACTCGCTCGCACCGCGAGGTCGCGTCGCGCGGGGAGCCGGCGGCGCGCGGGTGGGGCGAGGCAAGTTCAAAAAACCGCTCGGCCGGGACCTGTTTGCGGGTCACGCCGGCACGCGCGCGGTTTTTTGCATGTCCGCAGCCGCAGCCCCACCTGCGGGCCGGCGGCGTCAGCACACCGCAAAACGGGAGGGGGCGCGAGAGTACTTGACGCTGGAGGATGACGAGCGAGTCCTACTGTCGCTGGCGGACTAGTCTTCCAGCCCGAGCTTCTTTGCATCCCGGGAGACGATCACTGCCGCCAGCACCTTGGGAACGTACTCGCGCGTCTCTTCCGGAAGCTTCTTCATCCGGTAGAGGTGCCAGAAGTCGCGCTTCTCCTTGCGGAACCCGCCGGGCTCCTGCGCGATCTCGCGCAGCACGCGTCGCACCCCCGACTCGCCACGGTTGTAGGAAGCCATCGCCAGCATGAAGGAGTCGCTGCCGTACTCGGCGAGGAGATTCGCCAGGTGCCGCGCCGCCGCCCGCGTCTCCTTCTCGGGGTCGTAGCGCTCGTCCACGCTGGGGTCGACGCGCAGCCCGTAGCCCTGCGCCGTGGACGCCATCATCTGCCACATGCCCGCGGCGCCCGCCGCGCTCTTCGCCTTGGGGTCGAATTGCGTCTCTGCCCAGGCGACGTACGCCATCTCCTCCGGCAAGCCCAGCGCGCTGAACTGCCGGGTGATCATCGGCCAGTACCGCTGCTTGCGGCCGTAGATGAACTTGAGATTCGGCGCCTTCACCAGCTCGTCCACATGGAACCTGAGCCGTTCCTTGAAGATGGGCGGCACCGCGTACGTGTCGGCGTCGAACTTGCGGAGGATGTCGCGGATCTGGCGGTCCAGCTCGTCGCCGCGCTCCGCCAGCGCCTCCGCCTTCTTCTTGTCCGACTTGCCCAGGGCCCTCAGCGTGCTCTGCGCGTTGCCGGTGAGCGTATTCAGCTTCTCTTCCAGGGCGGCCAGCCGCTCGGGTTCGGACTCCTCGCTGATCTGCTGCTCGACGGCCTCGATCTCCTTGTCGATGCGCTCCTTCTGCTTCACCAGCTCCTCGATCTGGCGCTTCTGCTGCGCGATGACGATGCCCATCACGGCCACGATCACGGCCGCCAGGCCGGCCACTGCCGCCACCACCTTGACCCAGCGCCTGGCGGTCGCCGCCTGGGTGGTGCGCTGCACCTGCTTGAGCGTGCTGGCCATGATCAACATGGTCTTGCCGGAGGACATCCCGCCGGCCTTCGCGCGCTCCTGCGCCACCTTGCGAGCCGCGATCTCCGCCAGCTTCGCGGTGGCGGTGTCGGCGCTTTCTTGGAGATCGCTGGAGATCTTGCTCAGCTCGGAGGTCGCATCGATGCGCGGAGCGGCCGGCACTGCGGGGGACACCCTATGATGGTGTCCCCCCGCCGCGTGGACCGCGGTGACGGAGACCGCCTCCGTCTTCATCGCACCACCTAGCCCGTCCTGGGCGTCGAACTCCACCCTGAGCAGGGGACCGTCCTTGCCGAACTGCACTTCCTCGCCCTGGCGGAGACGGTGCTTGGCGATCCGGCGCCCTTCGACCAGCGTTCCGTTGGTGCTTGCCGTGTCCACCACGAACCAGCATCCGTCCTCGAAGAGGAACTCGGCGTGGTGGTTGGAGACCTTCGGATCGCGCGCCGCATCGAAGCGCACGTCGCAATCCGACGCGCGGCCGACGCGCACCGTCGGGTTGGCGGAGCTGGCGATCTTGCCTTTCTGGCTCCCCGAAAGGTGTGTGATGCGGATCATCGCGCCCCTCCCCCAAGGCGGCGTCGGAACGGCCTTCCTAGCACGGATGGCGGTTACGTCCGAGCGGCCGCGAGCCCGGGCTCTTCTTCCTCCGCCGGGGAGCGGCGGACCTCGACGGCCCCGAAGGCGAGGCGGGCCACCGCCATCACGGCCAGGGCAATCCCGAGCCCGATGAAAATGTCCAGCAGGTAATGGTGGTTCAGGTACACCGCGGCGAAGCAGACCAGCAGGAAGTAGGGCATCGAGATCCAGCGGAAGCGGCGCAGCTTCCAGCCGTACACGATCGACAGGAACGGGTAGACGATGTGCAGGCTGGGGATGGCTCCGAACACGTCCGCGCTCTTTCCGTAGAAGCCCTGCATGAGCGGAATGCCGATCAGGTGATCGAAGCGGATCGCTCCCGCCGGCGACGCGTGCACGGTGAGATCGACGAGGAATCCGTGGTCGGACACGTACCAGGGTGGAGCGGCCGGGTAGAAGTAATAGCAGGAGAACCCGACGAAGTTCGCGAACACGAAGATCCAGGTGAACCGCTCGGCGCGCCGCAGCTGGCCCTTGGCGACGAAGTAGATGCTGAGCAGGATCGACTCGCCGATGAAGAACATCGGGGTGTAGGCGAGCCCGCAGAGGAAATCGAGCACGGGGCTGGTGTGCCGCTGCAGCCATTCGTTCGGAGTCAGCCCATGGATGCCGAACCAGCGCAGGTCGAAGTCGTACGGCTCGTGCACATGGACCACCGGCGAGCGGATGTAGTCGGCGTACCAGCGCATCGAGTCGTAGACGAGGGCGTAGAGCAGGTAGGGCAAGCCGACGAGCGCCAATCGCCGGCTCTGGTCGTTCCACAGCGCCAGCACCAGGGAGAAGCCCACCAGCAGGAAATGCTCCGGGCCAGGGCCACCCAGCACGCAGACCAGCGCCATGTACCCGGCGCAGAGCGAGGGGATCCAATACTTGAAGAACGGGTGCGCGGCGCGGAGCTGCAGCGGGCGCGGGCGGAGGTCCAGGCCCACGCTACGCTCCCTGTTGCGCGGCGTCCGCCGGCACCGAGGCGACCTTGCGCCGGTCGCGCAGCGAGATCACCGCGGGAAGCGCGACCAGCGCCGCGGACAGGCAGGTGATCTCGCCGATCACCGCGGTCAGCCCGAAGCTCTGGATCGCCTGGTTGTCGGCCGTCACCAGCGTAGCGTAGCCGATCATGGTGGTGACGGAGCAGAGCGCGACGGCGCCCCCGGAAGAAGCGAGCGCATCTTCCACGCTGCAGGTCTGCCGGTAGCGCTGGTAGAGGTTCACCGCGTAGTCCACTCCGATGCCGAAGGTGATCGGCAGGACCGCGAAATTGACGAAGTTCAATTTCAGGTTGAGCACCGTCATCGCCCCCGCGCCCCAGAGAACGCCGAGCGCGAGCGAGCCGATCACCCAGGCCCCGTCGCGCAGGCTGCGCATCACCACCATGGTCAGGAGGGTCACGGCGAAGAAGCTGAGGAGGGCCGTGAAGCGCCCGTCTTCGGTGATCGCTTGCACGATGTCGGTGGTGAGCACGATCTGCCCGGCGATCAGCGCGTTGGGGTCCACCTTCAGCGCCGCCTCGCGCACGGTCCGCGCGTGCTGGATCTGCGCGCGCCCGTTGGAGCTGTTGGTCTCGAGCGTAGGGAACACCAGCGCCACGCGGCCGCGGTGCCCGTCCTTCTCCACGAACGCGCGCGTGAGCCGTTCCGGCACGTCCGAGAGCGTGACCGGCTCCAGCTTCGTCTTCTGGCGCATGCGGCGGATCTCGGGCGGGATCTGCGCAGGCGACCTCTTGTCCATGATGGCGAAGATCTCGCGCAGGACTTCCAGCTTCTGCTGCTGGTCCTTGGGCAGGAACTGCTGCAGCGTCACCACCGACTCGATGGTGCTGTTCGTCCCTTCGCGCTCCTTCTCCTGCTCGATGGCGTCGGCCACCGCCTCCGCATGTTCCGGCGACCCGGTGAGCACCACCGTCGGAGTCTGGTAGGACTGCAGCACGGCGTCGACGTGCCGGTCCCAGTATCCCTGTCCTCGTTGCTCGCTGAAGCGGCTCCCCAGCTTGGTGAAGTCGTACTGGATGGGCTCCTGCGCGAAGAGGTAGCCCGCGTACACGGAGGCGCCGGCGAGCGTCACGGTGACCAACACCGGGATCAGCGGCCGCTTCACGATCAGCTGCGCGAAGGGTCCCGCGAGCCAGCCCACCACGCGCCCCCGCTTCGGCATCGAGAGATCGCGGAAAGGCCAGTACTTCTCCTGAAGGCCGATCAGCGCCGGCATCAGCGCGTAGGTGGTGAGCCAGCAGATGATCATTCCGAAGAAGCCCATGAACGCGAACTGGTTGAAGCCGCGGAACCGGACGGCGCCCAGCGAGCCGTAGCTCGCCGCCGCCGCGGCGCTGGCCGCGAAGGTGGCGATCCAGGTCGCGCGCAAGGAGAGGGGAAGGGCCCTGGCGATCTCCAAGCCGTGCCGCCGCTCCTCGAGATAGCGGGCGAGCAGGATGATGCCGGCGTTGATGCCGTTTCCGACGATGATGCTGCCGAGGAAGGCGGTGTTCGGGTTCAAGTAGTGGATGACGCCCCGCGAGAGCGCGAACGTCAGCGCAACGCCGGTGAACAGCGGGACCACCAGCAGGGGCACCGAGCGCATGGTGCGGTAGTAGAGGATCAGCGCCAGGCTCACGGCGCTCAGCGTCAGCGCGCTGGAGAGCGCCAGGTCGCGCACCAGCGCTTCCTGCGCCTCGATGACGCCGCGGATCTCCCCGCCGTACCCGATCACGATGCTCGGATGGAAGCTCTTGGGATTGAGCTCCTTCACCTTGTAGTCCACCGCGTTGAAGATGCGCTGGTCGTCCTCGAGGCTGACCGCGGCGCCCGGAGGAGACAGCAGCATCACCAGCGTGTGTCCGTTCTCTCCCGCGAGGTAGCCGTCCGGGAACCGGTCGAGCTTCGCGTAGGCGGCCTTGATGCGGCCGACCACCTCCTCGAGATCGATGACTGCGGGCGGGGGGTCCGACTCCTCCGCCAGATCGACGAGCAGCGGATTCGCCTTCGCGATCTTCGAGAGCAGCGCGTCGCGGGCGGCGATCAGGTCCTTCAGGTCGGCGTAGAGCGCGCCATGCCGGTCCTGGAACTCCTTCTCGGCGTCGACGCGATAGTGGACCTGCGCGACCAGCGAGGGCGGCAACTCCTTCAGCTTTGCCGCCAGCGCGTCCACGAAGCGCTCGCCGGCCTTGAGGTCGTCGGTCCGCACCACGATGGCGAGGTGGGACAACCCGCCGATCCGCTTCTCCAACTCGGCGAGCGCCACCGCTGCCGGCGCGCCTTGGGGCAGGAGCTCGCGCAGGTCGGTCCGCAGGTCGCCGTAGAGCCGGGCCGCGAAGGGGACGGAGGCGACGAACGCCAGGATCCCCAGCAGCGTCACCAAGAGCGGCCGGCGCAGGGAGAACGCTGCCCACCACTGCCAGAACCGCGCGGTCCGGGAGAGCTGCTCCATTCCGTTTTCCTTACGCCACGCCCATTCGGCGCGCCACGGTCTCGATGGCCTCTCGCAGCAGCGAGAGCCCGGCCAGCGCGGTGTCCCGATCGATGGTCAGCGCCGGCTGGAGCCGGATCGCGTGCGTGTAGCTCATGGCCAACAAGCCCCGGCGGAGCCCGTCCTGGAAGATCTCGCCGCACACCTTCTTGGGGAGGGGCTCCTTGGTCTGGCGGTCCGAGACCAGCTCGACGGCCAGGAAGAGGCCCTCGCCGCGAACGTCGCCCACCCAGCGCAGGCGGTCCGGCCAGGTGCGCAGCTCATCCAGCATTGCCTTGCCCACCTCGCGGACGTTCTCCAGGACGTTCTCCTTGTGCAGGGTGCGGATGCTGGCGAGCGCGGCGGCGGCGGCCAGCGGATTGCCTCCGTACGACGACGACGAACCGCTCGGATTGGCCCACGGCCTCGCCTGCGCGATCTCGCCCTTGACCACTACGCCGCTGACGGGGAACCCGGCCCCGAACGCCTTGCCGATGGTGATGATGTCGGGTGTCACGCCGCTCCGCTCGCACGCGAACCACCGGCCGGTACGGCCGAAACCGGTGATCATTTCGTCGGAGATGAAGACGGCGCCATGCTCGGTGGCGATCTCCTGCGCGCGGACCATGAACTCCGGCGGCGGGATGACGTTGCCCGCCGTCCCCTGCAGAGGCTCCATGATCACCGCGGCGACGCTGCCCGTCGTCTGGTGGCGGAGCTGATCGCGGGCGAGGTCCGCGCAGGCGATGCCGCAGCTGGGATACTTGAGCTTGAGCGGACAGCGGTAGCAGTTCGCGAACGGCAGGACGTGGCCGGGCGGGATCGGCCCGTAGGTCTTCGCGTTTCCCGCGCCGTTCGCCGACAGGGCGCGCGCGGTCTTTCCATGAAATCCTCCCCAAAAACCGACCACCTCCTGGTGGCCGGTGTGGTTCATCGCCAGCCGGAACGCGCTCTCCACCGCCTCCGCACCGCTCGAGTAGAGCTGAACCTTGTCCACGCCCTTGGGCGCGACCTTGGCGACCTCGTTGATCAGCTCCGCCCGTGGCGCGCTGGTGAACGAGCCGACCGTCACCTTGTCGAGTTGCTCGTGGAGCGCGCGGGTGTACGCGGGATGCCGGTGTCCGAGGCTGTTCACCCCGATGCCGCCGATCAGGTCCACGTACCGGTTCCCGTCAACGTCCTCGATCACGGATCCCTGGGCGCTCTCCACCGCGATGCCCGAGCTGAGCGCAAACCCCTGCAGTCCGGGCGCGAGATGGCGCTGCTCGTACTGGACCAGCTCCCGCGACCTGGGCCCGGGGATTTCCGTCTGGATGTGCGGGGCCTTGAGCGTCATTCGTCGCCTTCAGAAGCCGGAACAGGTTGTTCGATTCCAGACCGGTCCCGCCGGTGGGCGGGCACGTCTAGCACATCTCGCAGCCGCCTGCAGAACGCAAAAAAAGACCCGATGCGCTCAGAAGGCGGGGAGATTCGAAGGCTTGTTGGCGTAGGAGAATTCGGAGAGCGCCTGACCCGAGCGCACCACCGGCTCTTCGCCCGGCCTTTCGATGCGCAGCTCGTAGCGGTTTTCGTAGGTGTAGGCCATCGGCGCAGCCCAGGCGCTCACCACCAGGCGCGAGAGAGGCCCCATCTCGTCCAGCACGTCTTGCCGGTAGAGCAGCTTTCTCGCGTCGATGCGGACCGCGACGGTCTCGCCACCGACCCCGCGCGCTTCCACCAGGATGCGCTGCGGCACGTCGTACTCGAAGTGGCCGCCAGGCTCGTGACGAGGAGCCTCGAAGGCGATCTTCACGTCCGTGGATCGGACCTCGGTCCTTCCGTCTCGCGAGGTGTAGAGCCAGCCCTGCGGGGGCAGGCGCGACCCCTCGGGAGGGAAGAGCACCGCCAGTGCCGCGCTGGTCGCCTGGTCCCCGTCGAAGGCCTCCAACCGGTACCAGAGCGACGCGCTCTTGTAGGCAGGTACGGTGGAGTAGGAGGTGTCCGCGTACGAGTAGCCGCTGACGCGGCGGCGCCCGGTCCCGGCGCTCCACAGCGTCCCCTCGAACTTGCTGCGCAGGGCGAAGATGGTCTGGTCGAAGACGGCATGGCCGCCCGCATCGAAGACCACGCGCCCACCGCCCGGCCGAACCGCTTGCGTCTCCGGCAACACCGTCGCGTCGACCACCAGCTTCCGCCCGGCGAAGTGCACGTGGTGACTGGCGTCCGGACCGAGGCTCAGGCGCGAAGCGCCCATCTCGATGGCGCCTTCCGCCTGCACGCCCCACTCGCCGCTCTCGAAGGCCTCGCCGTCCTCGATGGTCTTGCCGTCGGGCGCGACCACCACGGCGCGCACCGCCGCCTTCCCATGGCCTTCGAGGCCCGCGTTGCTGACCAGGAACTGCACGCGCGCGAACGACCCGTCTTGCGCGCTGAAGAGGAACGAGTAGTTCTCCGAGTAGAACGCCTCCGGGCGCAGCTTGGGGAGGAACGTCTTGGGCGTGACGTTCGCGGTATCGGGGAGCGTGCTGGAGAAGCCGTGCACTTCCTCCTCGGCGAAGGGATTTCCGTAGGAGACGAACAGCACCGCCACCGCCGCCAGGCCGGAGGCCACGGCGCCGATCAACGCCAGCACGGGCCGGGGCCGCACGGTCTGCTCGCGGAAGACGAAGATCCGGTGCAACGGCAGGTTCCATCCCAGGGAGACGGCGAGCCCGACCACCGCCGCGGCGACCAGCGGGTTCCAGCGCAGCCCCTCGGTCAACAGGATCACTCCGACCGTGTTCAGCAGCAGGGAGGTGAGCGAGATCGCCGCGTAGCGCGGCACCTCGACCAGGACCGAGTTCTCGCGAGTCCTGAAGGTATAGATCTTGTTCACCGTGAAGTTCGTCACGGCGCCGATGGCCGCGCCGAGGGCCCGCGAGCTGCCGGTGTAGATGCCGACTACCTCCACCAGGATCGTGAACGTGCCGTAGTCGACCGCCGTCGCGATCGCCGAGGCAAACCACGCGCGCTGAAACCATCCGGAGAGCTCCTCCTCGCCGGCGGCTGGCGTCGGAGACGCCCCCTCGCGCTTGCGAAGCTCGCTGTGGATGTAGCCGAAGCGGCGGAGGGCCGTGATGTTCGCCATCACCGCGACCAGCAGCAGGGTGGCGAGCATCAGGTAGAAGGCGGGGTGTGCGCTTCCCCGCTCGGCGAAACTCGCCAGATAAGGCGAGAGCACACCCGCCGTCCCGATGTAGACGGCGCGCTCGCCCCGGTTCATCGAGCCCATCCGGGCGTCGATGCCGGAGATCTCGCCCTTCGCGCGGGCATAGGAGACGAGCAGGGCGCCGGCCAGCGAGGCGAGCGCGAGCCAGAACCCGAGCGGATAGCTGCGATAGTAGGCGGCGATCCCCGCGAACGTGGCGATTTCGGCGTAGCGGTCGACGGCCGCGTCGATCAGCTCGCCCGAATCCGAAGCGATGCCGCGCGTGCGGGCCACCATTCCATCGAGCGCGTCGAGGACGGCGCAGGCGATCACCAGCCAGCCGCCCAGCGTGAAGCTCCCCGTGGCGAACGCAGCCGCCCCGCCGACGCTACAGGCGAGAGAGCCCGCCGTCAGCTGGTTCGGGGTGATGTGCAGGCGGACGCAGAGCTTCTGCAGCGGCTCGAAGTACCAGTAGCCCGCCTCGATGAAGAACCGGCTGAGGAACAGGCTGCCCGGCTCCTTGCGCACGCGGTCCGGCACGTACCGGCCTCTGGCCAGCACGCGGACTCCATACGCGACGATCAGGAGGACGGCGATTCCGATGGTCACCAGCAGGGACAGGCTTCACCTCGTGTTCACACACCCGACTCGGCTGGGTCGCGGGCGGACACTCGCCTACCCGGTCGTCCGCACGGCCCAAGTATCCTATCTCAGGCAATTTTGCAACGAATCAGAGGTTTCGTTACCGGCTCGTGACAATCAATACGATCGGCAGCCCCACGCCCAGACCACCGATGGAATCCTCGGCCGGCTCGTCCTTGACCGCGAGCGTCGCTTCAGGGCCCCCGTCGAGGTTCAGCGCGTCCAGGACCCCGACCTGCTCAGCGAGCCATCTGGCCACATCGCGCCGGATCGCGGGCCACTGCGAGGCGAAGACGAGGATCTTGCCGTCCTTGAGCTGGGCGATGGCGGCCGTGCGCGACGATTCGGCGCAATAGTTCGGCCCGGCGCACGCCGGAGCGCCGCCGCGCACCAGCGCCGGGAAGCTCTTCATCGCCTCCATCCACTGCTCGGCGCGGAAGTCGCCGGGGGGAATGAACCGGGGCGTCTTTGGTTCGGGCTCGCGGCTCACCAGCCCGGCCGATCCGGTGTCGGGCGGCGGCCGCGCGATGGAGGCGAAGAACAGCGCGTCCTGCCGCTGGCAACCCGCGCCCCGCACCCGTTTGCCGTCCGCGACCAGTTCGCAGGTGGGGCGGACGTCAGCGCCGTCCCTCGAATAGAAGGACCCGTTCACGATGACCAGAGCGGCCGGGTAGCGCCTCCGCCATTCCCCCAGGGTCGGCCGGGCCGCGTCGTACCGGACCAGGAAGCGTGCCTTGGCGGGATCGACCAGCACGACCCGCGCGGCCCAGGCTGCGTCCGCGCCCAGCTCCGAGGCAGCCGCGGCGTCGACGCCGGGGGCCACATGCTTCCAGGGCGGGGACAACGACAGCGCCAGAACGAGCAACAACGGAAGGATCACAGGCGCTTCCTGCGCCGCCGCGCCGGCCGCCGCTCCCCGGGAGGAAACATCTCATGCCCGGCCACCAGCGGTTGCTCCGCGGGCGCGCTTCCACGCCTCGCCAGCGCCATCAGCCGCTCCTGGCTCCGCACCGGCGTCGTCGGCGTGCCATGGGAGCCGGGCAGGATCCGCTCGTAGTGACCGTCCGGATGGAGGAACCGCGCCTTGACGTTGTCGAGCAGCTGCGTGCCGAGGATCTCCTCGCTGATCCGGTCCTTGAGGCTGGAGTCCTCGATCGGGAACGCTACCTCCACCCGGCGGATGAAGTTGCGCGGCATCCAGTCGGCCGAGCTGAGCCACATCTCCCGCTTTCCCCCGGCTTCGAAGAACCAGATCCGGGAGTGCTCGAGGAACCGATCGACGACGCTGACCACGCGGATCCGTTCCGAGACCCCCGGCAGCCCCGGCCTCAGGCAGCAGATGCCGCGCACGATCAGATCGACCTGGACGCCGGCCTGCGAGGCCCGGTACAGCGCCTTGATCACCTCGCTGTCGACGAGGGAGTTCATCTTGGCGACGATCCGGCCGCGGCCCGTCTGCCGCGCCAGCTCCGCCTCCCGATCGATCATCTCGATCACCGCCGCCTTCAGACCCAGCGGCGCCACCTTGAACCGCTTCCACTGCGTGGGCCGCGAGTAGCCCGTGAGCAGGTTGAACAGGCTGGTGGCGTCGGCCCCGAAGTCGTCGCGGGCCGTGAACAGCGACAGGTCCGAGTAGGTGCGCGCGGTGCTCAGGTTGTAGTTGCCGGTGCCCAGGTGCACGTACCGCCGCAAACCGCCGGCCTCGCGCCGGACGATCAGGGTGACCTTGGAGTGCGTCTTGTACCCGATCAATCCGTAAACGACGTGGACGCCGGCCTGCTCCAGGGCGCGCGCCCAGAGGATGTTCGCCTCCTCATCCATGCGCGCCTTCAGCTCGACCAGCGCGGTGACCTGCTTTCCGTTCTCCGCCGCGCGCTGCAGCGCCCGGATCACCGGCGAGTCCTTCCCGGTGCGGTAGAGGGTCATCTTGATCGCGAGCACGGCGGGGTCGTCGGCGGCGGCCTCGATGAAGCTGACCACCGGATCGAACGACTCATAGGGATGGTGGAGGAGGACGTCCTTCTCGCGGATCAGGCGGAAGAAGTCGCGCTCGCCGTCGCCGACGGCCGGCGGGTTGACCGGCGTGAACGGCTCGTCGTGCAGCTCCTTCTGGTCGATCCGTCCGAGCAGCGGCAGCAGATCCGGAATGTTGAGCGGACCGTCGATCTGGTACACGTCGGAGGCGCCCAGCTTCAGCGCGCGGACCAGGTAGTCGGAGAGGTGCTCTTCTGCCTGCGCGGCGATCTCCAGACGAACCGCGCTCCCGCGGTCGCGCCTGCGCACCTCCCGTTCGATGGTGACCAGGAGGTCCTCGGCCTCTTCCTCGTCGATGGAGAGGTCCCAGTTGCGGGTGACGCGAAAGGCCCAGCAGCCCTCGATGGGCATGCCCGGAAACAGCTGGGCGACGTGCCGCGCGATCACGTCCTCGAGCAGCACGTAGGTGCGGCGGCCGTCGGGTACTTCCACCAGCCGCGGCAACACGCTCGGCACGGGCACCACGCCGTAGCGCAGACGCGCTCCCGGCGCCGGGGGCGCGAATCGCACCGCCAGGTTCAGCGACTTGTTGCGCAGGTGCGGGAAGGGATGGCCTGGATCCAGGGCGATGGGCGTGAGCACGGGGAAGATTTCGCGCGCGAAGTACTCGGCGAGGAAGTGGTCTGCCTCCAGCGAGCACTTGCCCGGCGGGAGCAAGCACACTCCAGCCCGGTCGAGATTCGGCACCACGTCGCCGAGGAGCGCCCGGTACTGGCGCGTCACCATCTCGTGAGAGCGGGTGGCGATCGCGGCGAGCTGCTCGCCCGGGCTCATCGCGTCCGGCCCGCTTTCTTCGACGTGGCCGACGAGCTGCTGCTTGAGCCCCGCGACCCGGATCATGAAGAACTCGTCCAGGTTCGAGCTGGTGATGGCGAGGAACTTCAGCCGCTCCAGCGCCGGCACAGAGGGATCGAGGCCCTCCTCCAGCACGCGCTCGTTGAAGGACAGCCAGGAAAGCTCGCGATTGATGAAAAATCGGGCGTCGTTGACGTTCTGGACCGGAGGTGTCGCTCCGGCCGCGTCGACCGGCGGCACCACCGTAAGCGCCGCGGGCGGCGCGGTCGCGGTGGTCGTGGTAGTTCCCTGCGCGGGGGTAGCTGGCCCTGTGAGAATGCCCTCCATCAGGCCAGACTGTACTCGCGTGCAGCGATCTTGACAATCCGACGCATCGCGTTATATGCTCTCGCCGCTTTGATGACGCATTGCGACACGAATCGGGAGGGTCGATGAGCGAGTTCCAGACGAAGCTCCACGAGGCATTCCAGCAGGCGCAGACCAGGGCCGCTGCACGAGCGCGCGAGCTCGAGCAGGAGGCGCGCAAGGTGCTGGAGACGTTGGGCGATCGCGCCCAGGCAGAGCTCAAGGTCCTCCTGGCGTCCGCGGCCAGGGGATCGCGCGAGCAGCTCACCGCGCTGGGGATCGAGTTGGAGAAGCTCGGCAAGAAGCTGCAGGAGATCGCCGTCCGTAGCACCCCCAAGGCGGGCTCCACGGATTCGGCTTCTCCTCCGCAGCCGAACTGAAGGCACGCGGTCGAGCCGCAAGACGCGGCGATACGGGCAATTTCCATACCGTGTCGCCGTACTCTGACGTACACTTCGCCTGCTCGGCTCCTTGCCGCTCGAAGCGGCCGGTTGTTAGCCTCCAAGGTCTTGGCGGGTCTGCCGGGGGTCCCCGGCCGGGAGGGGCATGACCGGAAGAGGCGCCAGGATCGCCATTGGTTCCGTGTGCGTCGGGCTCGGCCTGGCGGGCACCTTCGTGGCCCTCTTCCGCCTGTCGCCCTCCCTCCCCGGCGACTCCCAGCCGCAGGATCCACGGGCGATGAGCCAGGCGGACCTGGAAGCGCTTCTCGGGAGGGTCGCAAGGTCGCTCGAACCGGAGCTCAGGTCGAAGCTGGCCGAGGCGGTCCTCAGTGAGTCCGCCCGGGCCGGCTACGATCCCCTCTTCATCCTGGGCCTGGTATCGGTGGAAAGCGGCTTCCGGACGCACGTGTCCAGCGAGCGGGGCGCTTACGGGCTGATGCAGCTCAGACCTTCCACCTTCGCGTGGATCGCGGGTCGCGAGCCCGACATCGGCGAAGGCGCGGCGGTGAGCGAGGATCCGGTGGTCGACGTGCGCCTCGCCGTCCGCTACTTCCGCTGGCTCGAGCGCCGGTTCCCTCGCCGCGACGAGGCCCTGAT
This sequence comes from Myxococcales bacterium, assembly GCA_036513415.1. Taxonomy (GTDB): domain Bacteria; phylum Myxococcota; class Myxococcia; order Myxococcales; family 40CM-4-68-19; genus 40CM-4-68-19. The sequence goes on from DATBZA010000174.1 coordinate 29,004, forward strand.
GGCCTACAACGCGGGGCCCACGCGCATGCGGCACTACAAGCGCGTTGGAGTCCCACGGTCCGTGCGCGCTTATCCCCGCAAGGTCATGCGGGAATATCGACGATTTTCGAAGATGGCCGGCGGCGAGCAGGATCCTCGCGATGTGATCCTGGCTCGGGCAGACTGATGCCGTGAGCCTTCTTCTCTGCGCGCTGCTGGCGGCAGCTCGCGCCCCGATCGTCGAAGGCAAGGTCGGCGAACCCGGCGGGGCCGGAGCGGCGCACGCGCAGGTGATGCTGGCGCAAGGCGAGCGGACCCAGATGGTCCAGACCGGTCCGGACGGCACGTTCCGTTTTCGCGCTTTCGAAGGCGCGGCGACGCTGACGGTCCGGCTACCCCAGGGCTGGGCGGCGGCGGGAGCCCTCTCGCGAAACATCGGGCCGGCGTTCCGCGGTGACGTGCTGCGGGCGGATTTTTCTGCCCTTGCCCGGCGGGTCGTGCGCGGCCGGCTGCTCGTTGCCGGCCAACCGCTTCCGGACGCCCAGCTCGCCGCGGCGACCGCCTCCGGTCACACCGACGCGCGCGGGCTCTTCGTCCTGGAGGGGCTCCCCGCCGGAGTCGTGGAGGTGCGGATCGATGCGCCTCCCCTCACCGGTCGCGTCGATCTGCCGGCGGGACCTTCCGACGTCGCCCGCGACGTCAGCGTGTCCGTGCCCGACCTGGCGGCGCTCCGGCTCGCGCGCGTGCCGCAGGATGCGGTGGGGCGTCCAATCGAGGACTGGCTCGCGTCCAGACCCCTGTCGCAATCGGAAGCTTCTGGCCTGGAGCGCCTTGCGGCGCTGGTGGCGCTCGACCCGGCGTTCCGCCTCGCCATGGTGGTACCCCCCGACGCCGCGGCAAGCGGGGCGCGCGGCGCCGCGGTGTTGCAACGCTACTTGACCGGCCCGGCGCTGGTTCCTCGCGAGCGCCTGGTTTTCGCCATCTCGGAATTCGCGAGGCCCGGGCAGCTGGAGCTAATCTTGACGCGACTCGAGGAGCCTCGTTGACGGCATCGGTCGCATCGTTCCTGTCGAAGGCGCAGAGGAAGGGCACCGAGCTGCCGCCGGCGGTCTCCGGCGCGCTCCTGCTCGCCGCGGTCCGCCTCTCCGATGCGAAAGGGCAGGCGGTCCGCGCCTACCAGCTCCTGGTCGACGACGGCGGCGGAATCGATCTCCTCACCGGAGAGCCGCCCATTGGGGATGGCTACGCCGCTCCGGAGCTTCGCAACGGCGCCGTGCTGCCCGACGATCCGCGGGTCTTGGTGTACGCAGCGGGAGCGCTCGGCTATGAGCTCGTCACCCTGACGCCGCCCCAGGCCGGCCTCGGAGCGGGGGTGGAGGTGCACGGCCCGCTGGCGAAGCTGATCCGCAAGGCGATGGCCGAGCGGCAGAAGCGGTTCAAGAACCTGACCGAGATGGCCCGCGCTATCGAGGCCATCCATGGGCGCCCGACCAAGGAGGAGGAGCAGTTGATCCTGGCCGCGGTGGCGGCGAGCACACCGCTGCCGCCCGCGCAGAAGCTGGCCAAGCTGGAGCTGGAGAAGGCCGCCACCCCGGAGGCGACGGCGCCGGCCCAGGGCAACGAGGATCGACCTGCGACCCAACCGGTATTCACGCAGATCTGGGACCCTCTCGAGGGCTCGCCCGAGCCGGAGATCACCGCGCCGCCGCCAGCCGAGGAGCGCCCGCGGGAGCGGCAGGAGAGCGAGCCGCTGCGCACCGAGCTGCAACTGGAGAGAGAGGCTCGTGCGGAGCTGAGCGCCACGGTCCAGTCGCGCGGCGAGCATCTCACCCAGCTCGGCACGCGGCTCTCGCTGCTGGAAGAGCAGGTCCGAACCTCGTTGCCTCCGCCGCTGTCGGCGGCGGCAGCCCTCTTGCGCGAGGTGAACCAGCTCCTGGAGCGCCGCCGATTCGCAGAGGCGGAGCGCGCGCTGCGGGACCCGGTGGTGCAGAACGACGCGCTGCTCCAGCTCCGGCTGGGCCAGGCGCTGTCGTCGATGAGCGATTCCGGCGCATCGGGCCTCTCCCGGGCCGAGGCGGCATTCCGGCGCGCGGCCGAGCTCGACCCCGGGTGGGCCCAGCCGAGAGCGCAGCTCGGGATGGTGATGGCGCGCCAGGGACGACGAAAGGAAGCCCGGGCGCAGTTCCGAGCCGCGCTCAAGCTCGACCCGGCCTGCCCGGAGGCCCTTGCGGCCCTTGCCAAGCCTGGCCGCGGCGCGGCCGGTTTCGCGCTGTCGGGTGCCGGCGGGGCGCTCGCGGCGGCGCTCCTGGTGCTGGCCGTCCGGCTACCGCCGAAGCAGGCTGCTCCCCAACCAGGTCCGCGCATCGAGGTGGCGTCCCCAGTGCCCGCCCCGGCACCCGTTCAGCCGCCAGCGCCGATCCCGGCCGCGGTTCCGGCTCCCCTTGCGCGCCCGGCTGCCCCCGCCCACGACCCCAAGCCCCAGCTCCCCCCGCTGCCTCTCCCGGAACGCAAGCCTGTACCAGCCGCCGAAGCGGAATCATCGCAAGCCGCCCGCGCGCCGCGCCCGGAACCCAAGCCCCGCGCGAGGAAGGTCGCTTCCCCCGGGCGCGCCGCGGCGGAAGAGGAGGTGGCCAAGGGCGACAAGGCCCTGCGCGCGTTCGACACCACCGCCGCCCAGGCCGCCTTCGCCTCCGCCCTGAAGCTCGACCCGACGCTGGCGGCGGCCCACCGCGGCATGGGCATGGTCTACGTCTTGCTCGGCAAGAACGCGGAAGCGAAAGAGGAGTACGCCCGCTACCTCGATCTTGCGCCGGACGCTCCCGACAAGGATCAGATCGCCCGCCTGGTCTCGCGTTAACCTTCGTGACGTTTGCCCATGCACTCCGGCGAATCCGGCCTACACTGCGCATTCCATGAACGCGTACACGTTCCGGATTCCACAGCCCGAAGCCCACCGGATCGAAGTGGAGCTTCAGGTCGAGCCGCGCGGAGCGGAGACCCTCGACGTCCGACTGCCGGTCTGGACGCCCGGCAGCTACCTGGTCCGCGAGCACCAGCGTCACGTCGACGGGCTGCGCGCGCAGGGCGACGGCCGCGACCTGCCGGTGGAAAAGGTGGACAAGCATACCTGGCGCGTCCGGCCCCAGGGCGCGCGGGCGGTGCGGGTCTCCTACCGTCTGCACTGTTTCGAGCTGACGGTCCGCACCAATCACGTCGACGGAACCCATGCGTTCCTCAACCCCAGCGCCTCGGCCGTGTTCGTGGTCGGCCGCGAGAACGAAGCCTGCTCGGTGCGCTTGCAGCTGCCGCCGGAGTGGCGGGCCTGGGTGGCCTTACCGTTCGAGGACGGCGCCTGGAAGGCGCAGGACTACGACGAGCTGGCCGACAGTCCGCTCGAGTGCGGGCCCGACAGCTCGCACAGCGCGCACACCTTCACCGCGCAGGGCGTGGAGCACGAGCTGGTGGTCTGGGGGCGGGGGGATTTCGACGCGCGCCGCGTGCTTTCCGACCTGGCGAAGATCGTCGATGCCGAGGCGGCCGTCTTCGGCGGGCTGCCGTATACCGACCGCTACCTCTTCATCCTCCATCTCAACGACAAGGGCCGGGGCGGCCTCGAGCACCGGCGGAGCTGCTCCCTGGTCGTGCCGCGCTTCTCCTTCGTGCAGAAGAGCGCGTACGAGGACTTCCTGCTGCTGGTCGCGCACGAGTTCTTCCACCTCTGGAACGTGAAGCGGCTGCGCCCCGCGGCGTTCACGCCCTATGACTGGACGAAGGAGAACCACACCCGGCTGCTCTGGGCGATGGAGGGCCTCACCTCGGCGTACGAGGTGCTGGCGCTGCGCCGTGCGGGTCTGGTCTCGCCGCAGCGGTTCCTGGAGATCTGGGCCGAGCGCATCACGCAGCTCCTGCGCACGCCGGGGCGCCTGCGCACCTCGCTCTCGCAGGCGTCGTTCGACGCCTGGATCAAGCACTACCGCCCGGACGAGAGCACGCCCAATACGACGGTCTCGTACTACTTGAAGGGCAGCATCGTAGGGTTCCTGCTCGATCTCGAGCTGCGCCGGCGCAGCGGTGGAACGAAGTCGCTCGACGACCTGGTCCGGATGCTCTTCCAGAAACACGGGCTTCCGCCCGGGTTGCCCGAGGACGGGGTGGAGAAGGCCGCCATCGAGCTCGCCGGGGACCGGTCGCTGCACGAGTGGTTCCAGCGCGCGGTCCACTCCACCCAGGAGCTGCAGCTGGACGAGGCGCTCGCGGGAGTGGGGTTGAAAGCGTCGATCGGGCCCGCCAGGTCCGCCGAGGACAAAGGGACCGCCGGACAGCGGCCCGACGAGCCAGCGCAATCCGAGAGCCGCGCCCGCGGCTGGCTGGGCGCTACCTTGAAGGACAAGGGCTTCGGGTTCGAGGTGGCCTCCGTGTCGGAGGGCTCGCCGGCCCAGGCCGCCGGGATCGCGGGGGGCGACGAGATCGTCGCCGCGGACGGGTTTCGCGGCGACCTCAAGCAGCGGCTCGGCCGCGCGCAGCCGGGGCAGACGGTGCGCGTCTCGCTCTTCCGGATGGACGAGCTGTTGGAAATGCCGGTCCACCTCGCAGCCGCGCCGCGGGACACCGTCGCCATCGTGCCGGACCCGAAAGCGACCCCCGAGCAGGTCGCCGCGCGGGAGAAGTGGCTGGGCGCCCGCTGGCCCGAGGAGTGATTTGCGCCGCGCGCGGGTCAACGGTACACACCGCGCGTGCGCGTGACTGAGATCTTCTACAGCATCCAGGGGGAGTCGACGCTGGCGGGCGAGCCGACCGTCTTCGTGCGCTTCACCGGCTGCGATCTCCGCTGCCAGTACTGCGATACGGAGTACGCCTTCTACGGCGGGAGGCAGATGACGCGGCAAGAGATCCTCGCCGAGGTCGCCCGGTATCCGGCCCGGTTCGTCTGCCTGACCGGCGGTGAGCCCACGCTGCAGAAGGAGCTGCCGCAGCTCGCGCAGGAGTTGCTCGACCGCGGCTTCCAGGTCTCGCTGGAGACGCACGGGCAGCGGCCGCTCGCCGCGATCCCTCGCGGAGTGCGCAAGATCGTCGACTTGAAGACTCCCGGGTCCGAGGAGCCCCACACAGACTTCAGCGCCTTCCGCGATCTCGCGCCGGGCGACGAGGTGAAGGTGGTGGTTTGCTCGCGCGACGACTTCCACTGGGCGCTGCGCAAGCTCGACGAGCTGCAGGTCTGGAACAAGGTGCCCGTGCTCTTCTCGCCCGCTTACGGCCAGGTCGCGCCCCAGGACCTGGCCGCCTGGGTCCTCGAGAGCGGCAAGCCGGCGCGCTTGCAGCTCCAGCTCCACAAGCTGATCTGGGGCGAGCGGAGAGGGGTCTAGGCGATGCGGAGGCCCTGCTACGTCGTCGACTCGTTCGCGGCGCAGCCGCTGTCCGGAAACCCGGCGGGCGTGCTCCTCGACGGCGCTGAGCTGGACGGCAAGGTGATGCAGCGGATCGCCAACGAGCTGAAGCACAGCGAGACCGCGTTTCCGCTCCCCGCGCGGGAGCCGACCGCCGCGCTGCACCTGCGCTGGTTCACGCCCGAAGCCGAGGTTGCCTTCTGCGGGCACGCGACGCTGGCGGCGTTTCACGTCCTGGTCGAGGAGGCCCGGCGTATCCGGGTCCCGGACGGCGCGGTGACCCGCACCGCCTTCACCTGCAAGAGCGGCCGGCTCAAGGTCGAGCTGTCGCGCGCGCAGGGGAAGCTGCGCATCCTGATCGAGACGCCCGAGAGCCGATTCGAGCCCGCGCGGGTGCCCGCGGAGCTGATCACGGCGCTCGGCGCCGTGCCGGAAGCGCTCGATCCCCGGATCGCGCCGCAGAAGAGCGTCATCCTGGAGGGAAATCTCTACCTCGCACTGCGCGACCGCGACGCGCTCGCGCGCTGTCGGCCGGACGGCGCCTTGTTGGAGCAGCTCGCGAAGCCGCTGGGCGTGGCGGGGTACGTCGTCTACACCCTGAATCCGCAGCCGGGGGTCGACGCCGGGGTCCGTTGCTTCTTTCCCGGCTACGGGATCCTCGAGGATCCGGTGACGGGGAGCGCGGCCGGTCAGCTCGGGGCGCTGATCCAGACCGTCCTCCCCGGAGCGCTGCCCCGCCGGCTGGTCTTCACGCAGGGCGACGAGATGGGCAGGCCCGGCCGGGTGGAAGTCGAGGTCCGGCCCGACCCCGGGCCCGGCAAGGTTCGTGGATGGATCGGCGGCAACGCGGTGACCGTCCTCCGCGGGGAGCTGGAGCTGTGAAGTCGCGGCGCGCCCCCAAGGTGGAAGCGGCCCTGCGGCGCAGCCTGCCGGCGTTGCGCGACGTCCACAGCGAGCGGGACACCCGCCGGATCGCGCTCGATCGGGCGGGCGTGAAGGGCCTGCGCTATCCCATCTGCGTGCTCGATCGGGCGCACGGCCTGCAGCACACCGTGGCCGAGATCGACATGAGCGTCTCGGTCCCGCACAAGCGCAAGGGCGCGCACATGAGCCGCTTCGTCGAGCTGCTCAACCGCCACCGGCGCGAGATCGACATCCGCAAGTTCCGGACGCTCTGCGCGGAGCTGCGCAAGGACCACGACGCCGACGCCGCGCACGTGGAGGTGAAGTTCCCCTATTTCATCGAGAAGAAGGCGCCGGTCACCGGCGCGTCCGGGCTGGTGGACTACTCCTGCACCTTCGGCGCCAGCGTCACCCGGGAGGACTACGACCTGTGGGTCGCGCTGGACGTCCCGGTGACAACGCTCTGTCCTTGCAGCAAGGCGATCAGCCGACACGGCGCCCACAACCAGCGCAGCGTCGTTTCGGTGCGCGTCTGGTTCGACCGGTTCTTCTGGATCGAGGACCTGATCGCGCTCGTCGAGCAGTCGGCGAGCTGTGACCTGTACGCGCTGCTCAAGCGGCCCGACGAGAAGTACGTCACCGAGCGCGCCTGGGACCGCCCCCGCTTCGTGGAGGATCTGGTCCGGGAGGTGGGCACCCGCCTGCGCCGGGAGCCGAACTTCACCCGCTGGGAGGTGGAAGCGGAGAGCTTCGAGTCGATCCACGCCCACAGCGCCTACGCCTCGCTGAAACATTCTTGACCGCACGCGGTGTTACGGGGGACGCTTCGGGCCATGTGGATGCTTTTGCTGGCCTCGGTGTACCTGAACGGCGTCAACATCGACGGCTTGCGCGGGCAGAAGTTCGAGAAGTGCAAGGCCGTCCGGATCGATGACCGCGGCGACGTGTATCTCGAGTGCCCGGGCTACCAGGTGGAGCAGCCGGCGGCCGCGGCGCCGCCCGCTCCCGCCCCGCTGATCCCGTCCGCCGTGGCGGCCGCGATGACCAAGCGGTACTGGCTGGTCAGCGAGGAGAAGGACAGCGCCTCCGCGCAGTACGACGTGGACGTCTTCGTCAATGCCAGGTTCATCCGCAAGATCAAGGCGGGCGAGCCGCAGGTCGTGCTGGAGGTCACCAAGTACCTCCGCCCGGGGACCAACAAAGTCCTCTTCGCCGCCAGCAAGCGCCCCGGGGAGCGCAAGAGCGCGTCCCCCGCGAGCTTCCTCAAGCTGGTGGTCGGCGAGGGCGACGCGGGAGGGAACACGGTGACCATCGACAACCCGCTGATCGAGTCCAAGCGCACGGCAGCCGAGACCGACAACGTGAACGAAGAGTTCACCATCCAGGGCCGCTGATGCTCCAGGAAGACCCGAACCGGACGCATCTTCCGCCCGATCCGGCCCGCATCGCGGCGCTGTACGTGGCGACGAACCAGCCGGTGGTCCAGCCCGTCGGACGCACGGCGCAGATGGCGCAGGCCGCGGTCGTCGCGCTCCGCGAGGGAGCGGTCTTCCGCGTGGTGGTGGCGCTCACCCTCGGCGAGAGCGGCGAGAACGTCATCTACGCAGGCCCGCCGCTGCAGCAAGTCGACCTCCAGCAGTCGCTCGAGGAGGCGCTGACCTTCGCGGAGAGCATGGGGTTCATCCTCGACGCCACCGGCTGGGCAAACCTCGACGATGCGCACAAGGCCGAGCTGATCGAGCGATCCTCCGCGTTCTGGCCCCCGGCCGACGTGGAGGAAGTTCCCCAGGACAGGCCCCAGACCAGGGATCCGATGGCGGCGGTCGCGCGCCTGTTCGCGGCCTTCGGCGTCCTGCTGCTCGCCTCCTGTTCGGGGCTGTCGGCGGAGCAGCGCGCGCAGGGGGCCGAGATCCACCAGCAGCTCGGGGACAACATGTTGTACCAGGGCGATGCGCAGGGAGCGATGAAGGAATACCTCCAGTCGCTCGATTTCGAGGAGACGCCGGAAGCGCGCAACGGCCTGGGCCTCATCTACTGGTATTCGCTGGGACGTCCCGATGACGGGGCCAGGGAGTTCAAGCGCGCGCTGGAGATGCGGCCGGACTATTCAGAGGCGATGACCAACCTGGGCGCGCTGTACATCGCGCGCAACCAGTTCGCGGAGGCGATTCCGCTGCTGGACAAGGCAGCGCGCGACCCGCTGTACAAGACGCGCACCGTGGCGCAGGCGAATCTCGGCTGGGCCCTCTACAAGTCCGGGCAGGCGCAGAAGGGGATCGGCGAGATTCGCGCCGCCCTGACGGTAGCGCCCAAATACTGCCTGGGGTGGCGGCAGCTCGGGACCATCTACTCCGAGCAGGGCAAGCTGGACGAGGCGAGCAAGGCCTTCGCCCGCTACGCCGAGGAATGCCCCGACGTCTTCGACGCGCACCTCCTCCTCGGCAAGGTGCTCGCGCGGCAGCAGCGGGCGAAGGAAGCGCGCGCGGAGTTCGAGCGCTGCGCGGTCGCCAAGCAGGAGCGCGACAAACCGATCGCCTCGGAGTGCGCCCGGTTCCTCAAGGAGCTCGGGTCGCCCTGAACCGGCGCCGGGTGTTACAGTCGCGGAATGGAAGTCTTCGAGACGCTCTCGCGCACGCCCGCGCTGCTTGCGCGGGTCGCCGCTCAGGTGCCGGACGCGCTGGTGCGCGTGCGGAGCGGGCTGTTCGCGCTGGTGGAGCACGCCTGGCACATCGCTGACCTCGAGCGCGAAGGATTCGGCGAACGCGTCCGCCGGCTGATCGCCGAAGAGGATCTGTTCCTGCCGGATTTCGACGGCGAGCGGCTCGCCCGCGAGCGCGAATATCTGATGGCCGATCTCGCGCCTGCCATCGCGGCGTTCGCCGGGGCCCGCGAGCAGACGCTGCGCAGCTTGCGCGCGGTCTCCGGCGGGCAGTGGACGCGTTCAGGACGGCAGGAGGGCGTCGGGACGGTCACGCTGGCGGTGATGCCGCAGCGGATCCTCGATCACGACTTCGCGCACCTGAACGAGATCGCAGACCTGCTCGCGGACCTCCTGCCGTCGCATCCGATGATCGACGAGCTGCGCGCGATCGCCCAGGGTGGGCCCAAGACCTCGAAGGCCGCCTGAGCAGTGGACCTCCGCGCGCACCGCGTGGATGCTCTCGTGCTGCGGGCCATCGCCTACGGCGAGTCGGACGCCGTGGTTCACTTGTTGGTCCGCGGCCGCGGGCGGATCTCGGCGTTCGCGCGCGGGGCCCGCAGCTCGCGCAAGCGCTTCTCCGGGGCGCTGGAGCCGTTCCAGCGCGTGGAGGCGCTGCTGGCCGAGCGCGAAGGCCAGGAGCTCTGGGCCTTGCGCGAGGCGCGGGTGGTGGAGGGACACGCGCGGCTCCGCGAGGACCTGCACCGGCTCGCGCACGCCGGCTATGCGGCGGAGCTGATCCACGACCTGACCCGGGCAGGGCAGCCCGCCGACGGACTGTTCGCGCTGCTCGAGGAGTTCCTCTCCCGGCTGGAGTCTGGCGCCGCCACGAGCGCGCGGCTCCGAGCGCTGGAGCTCCTGTCCCTGGAAGCGGCCGGCTTCGCGCCCGAGCTGGCGGCGTGTGCGCGTTGCGGCGCCGAGGTCCCGGCGGGACGTGCCGGATTCGATCCTGACGCCGGCGGGGTGATCTGCGCGGGCTGCACCAGTCTCGCCACCTCGCTCGCGCTGTCGCACGGGGCGCGGGCCGCGCTCCGGCAGCTTCGCGCCGGCGGGCTGGGTGCGGCGGACGCGCCGACCTCCGCGGATGGT
>DATBZA010000175.1:0-8345 GCA_036513415.1 Myxococcales bacterium
GCCACGCAGAAAGCGAGCCCGCCGGCGAGGTACTTCACGTGAAGCGAGAGACACGGGGCGGCGCATTCTGCGCGTCGTGTGCTTTCTGATGCGTCGGCGCGAGGGCCACGCACCCCGTCGGCTATCTGCGCGCGGTCTCCCAGCGCGCTGGTCCCTCCGCGCCCCGCATTGATCGACTGAGTGAGGGACACAGATCACAAACGCTCTCGCGCGACATTCGCTCGCACCACCAGGTCGTGTCGCGCGGGCAGCCGGCGGGGCGCGGTTTTTTGCATGTCCGCAGCCGCAGCCCCACCTGCGCGCCGGCGGCGTCAGAGCGCCGCAAACAGGAAGGAGCGAGAGCGTGCTTGACGCTGGGGCGGATGATGACGAGCGAGTCGCTGTCGCTGGGAGCTACCCCCGCTCAGCGCTGGCGCGGGGCACCAGCAGCGGCTCCGAGAAGCCCCAGACGCCGCGGCCGATCACGCGCAGGAGCAGCGCGACCTCCGCCGCGTTTTGCGGCCGATCCTCCGGCCGCTTTTGCAACAGGCGCTCCGCCAGGCTGCCCAGCGCGGCCGGCGCGCCCGGATTGATGCGCGAGGGGTCGGGCGGCTCCTGGTGGATGATCGCCTCCAACAGCTCCAGCTGGTTCCGGTGCGGAAACGCGGGCCTGCCCGCGAGCAGCTCGTAGAGGGTGGCGCCGAGCGCGTAGAGGTCGCTGCGCCGGTCCAGAGTCTCGCCCCGGGCCTGCTCCGGCGACATATACCGGTAGGTCCCCACCACGTGCCCGTGGTCGGTGATCTCCGGATCCGTCATCCGCTTCGCCAGCCCGAAATCCACCAGCGTCGTCCGCCGGTCCTGCCGGACGAGGATGTTCCCGGGCTTGACGTCGCGGTGGAGCAGCCCGCGCGCATGGATGAACGACAGGCCGTCGCAGACCTGGGCCAGCGCCTCGCAGAGCGCGTGCAGGCGATCGGGGTTGTTCTGCTCGACCTGCTCCTCGTCCGTCAGCATCGCCTCCAGACCGGTCTCCAGGCGAGACTTGTGGCCGCGCGCCGCGGCCAGCAGCGCGCCGGAGTCCGGCTCCTCGAAGAGCACGTCGAGGTCCACGCCTTCGGGAGCGTCCGCCTCGGGCTCCGGCTCGAGGAGCTTCGGCTTTCCCGCGACCACCAGCCACTCGCGCAGGACCATGCCGTCCACGAACTCCATCGAGAGCCAGGGGATCCCGTCCACCTCCCCCAGATCGAGGGTGCGAACGATGTTCGGATGGTGGAGATGTCGGAGAGCGTCGAACTCCCGCCGCAGCCTGCGGGTCGCGGACGCATCCGTTCCCGGCGGCAGCATCTTCAGCGCGACCGTCTCGCCGGTGCGACAGTCCACCGCGCGGTAGACCGCACCGAGCCCGCCGCGGCCGACCTGCCGCTCGATGCGGAATGGGCCAAACCAACCTCGCACGAAGATAACCTAACCCGAACGACGCGCCGCGCAGCATTCCTGCTATGTTGCGCGCGCCGTCATGCCTCGTATCGAACGGGACATCGCCAAGCTCAAGGCGGAGGTGGCCCAACGCCCGCTCCCGCGGCACGTGGGGATCATCATGGACGGGAATGGCCGCTGGGCGGAGCAGCGGGGGCTCCCCCGCCTGGATGGTCATCGCCGAGGCAGCGATTCGGTCAGCGAGGTGACGCGGGCGGCCCGGCGGCTCGGCCTCAACGCGCTCACCTTGTACGCGTTCTCCTCGCAGAACTGGCTGCGCCCCCCGGACGAAGTGTCCGGCCTGATGGACCTGCTGCGCGACTACCTGAATCGCGAGCGCCCCGAGATCATGGAGAACGGCATCCGGCTGCATGCCATCGGCGAGCTGGACCGGCTGCCCCCGCGCGTCCGCGATCCGCTCGAGGCGCTGCGCCGCGACAGCGCGCAGCACACGGACATGACCCTGACGCTCGCCCTCAGCTACGGCGGACGGGAAGAGATCATCGCCATGGCGCGCCGGATCGCCGCCGACCGGCTCCACCCGGACTCCATCGACGCGCGGGCCATCGAGGACCGCCTCTGGACCGAGGGCCTACCGCCGCTGGAGCTGGTGGTCCGGACCAGCGGCGAGTTTCGCGTCTCCAATTTCCTGCTCTGGCAGCTCGCCTACTCGGAGATCCACTTCACCGACGCCCTGTGGCCCGACTTCGGCGAGCTGGATCTGCTGCTCGCGCTGGAGGATTTCCAGAAGCGGGAGCGCCGCTTCGGCAAGACCGGCGCGCAGATCCGCACCTCGGCATGACCGACAGGAACCGGAACCTGATCGTCCGGATCGTCACCGCGCTGGTGCTCCTGCCCGGCGTGCTTTGGCTGATCTGGCGCGGAGGTTTTCCCTTCGCGGTTTTGATCGGGGTGGTGGCGGCGGCGGCCGCGCTGGAGCTGAACCAGCTTGCCAGCGCCGAGCTCACGGGGGCGGCCATCGTCTCGATGGGCGGTGCCTTCCTCATCCCCCTGCTGCACGAAGTCTCCCTGGGTGGGGTGGACGCGTCGGCCGTGCTCAGCGCGGTGGTGATGGTGGCGTTCGCCGACGCGCTGATGTTCGAGCGGGAGATCGCGAACGCGCCGCGCCGGGTAGGCCTTTCGGTGCTGGGCGCGGCCTATCCCGGGCTGCTGCTCGCCACGCTCATCCCCGTGCGGCAGCTGCCGCGCGGGGAGTGGTGGATCGTCCTCGCCTTGGCCGTCACCTGGCTCAACGACACGTTCGCCTACTTCGTCGGGCGCGCGTTCGGCCGGCGGAAGCTCTACGAGCGCATCTCGCCGAGCAAGACCTGGGAGGGAGCGCTCGGCGGCGCTCTGGGGAGCATTGTGGGAGCGGTCGCGGTGACCCTCATCTGGATCCCCGGGCTGCCCGCCTGGGGCGCGGCGCTGATCGGCGCCGGCGCGGCCGTCCTGGGGCCGGTGGGCGACCTTTCCGAGTCGATGCTCAAGCGCGCCTTTGGAGCCAAGGATAGCGGACGCCTCCTTCCCGGCCATGGAGGCCTCCTCGACCGGATCGACGCACTCCTCTTCAACGCACCCTTTGTCCTCTTGTGTGCACGTCTTCTGGCCTGACGCGGCTGGCGGAGATCGCGATGCACATTTACACTGCGGGGTCCATGGCATTCGTCCAGTCCGCCGGCTTCACCCTGCTCTCCTTCGCGCTGGTCATCAGCGTGGTGGTGTTCTTTCACGAGCTGGGTCACCTGCTCGTAGGGAAGGCGCTGGGCGTCAGGGCCATCCGCTTCTCCATCGGGTTCGGCCCCAAGCTGTTCGGCTTCAAGGGACGGGAGACGGAATACCGGGTTTCGCTCCTCCCTCTAGGTGGTTACGTCAAGTTCGCCGGCGACAATCCGTACGAGGAGGTCGCCCCGGAGGACCGCGGCCGCGGCTTCCTCGAGCAGCCGCCCTGGAAGAAGGGCCTCATCGCCTTCGCCGGCCCGGCAGCCAACTTCGTCCTCGCCATCGTCCTCTACTTCGTGGTGTTCGCGGCGCCGCACCAGGACCTCGCCGCCAGGGTGGGGTACGTCAAGCCGCAATCGCCGGCGGCGCAGGCAGGGCTTCGCTACGGCGACCGCATCCTCGCCATCGACGGCGAGCCGGTCGAAGGCTGGAGCGCGCTACAGGAGAAGGTTCGCGCCCACGCCGGGCAGCCGCTGGCGATGGAGATCGAGCGCGGCGGTCAGCGCCTCACGCTCCGCGTCGTTCCCGCCGTGCATGAAGAGACCGACGCGGTCGAGACCGTGAAGCACGGCCGGATCGGCATCTCGCCCGCCCCGAGGGCCGCCGAAGCGACCGTCGTATCGCCGGATTCGCCTGCGGGACGCGCAGGGCTGCAGACGTTCGACAAGGTGGCGAAGCTGGACGGCGCGCCGGTCCCGAACTGGGAAGATCTCGAGGAAAAGCTCGCCGCGCGGACGGACGCGGCGAAGCTGGACGTGCTGCGGCCCGAGCCGGTGCAGGCGCCAGGCGGAACGCTCTGGTCGTACAAGCCGGTGTCGCTCGCGGTCCCCAGCCCCGACAAGCCGGGCGGCTACGGCCTGGAAGCAAGCGACCTGACGATCTTCGCGGTGCAGCTCGGCGGCGCCGCCGAAGAAGCGGGCCTCAGGCGCGGGGATCGCGTCCTGACCGTGAACGGCAAACCGGCGCTGTCGTGGAGCGACGAGGTCGAGGCCGCCATCAAGGCTGCGGGATTGCAGCCGGTGCGGATGACGGTGCGGCGCGACGGCCAGGAGCTCGCCTTCACCGTGACGCCTCACCTGCGCAAGGAACGCGACGAGGCTGGCGTGCTGCAGGAGGTCCCGGACCTCGGCGCTGCTCCGGACCTGAACGGTTTCGCCGATCCCGAGCGGATCTGGGTGCGGTACTCGCTGCCGGACGCCGCGGCCCGCGCCGTGACCAATACCTTCGTATTCGTGCGCAAGCAGGCCATCGGCATCGCTCGCATCGTCACCGGGCAAATCTCCAGCCGCGCCATCGGGGGCCCGCTGATGATCGCCGACGTCGCCCGCAAGGCCGCGGAGAGCGGCTGGCGCGAGCTCGTGTTCACCATGGGCGCGATCAGCGTGGTGCTGGGCTTGATGAACCTGATCCCGGTCCCCGTTCTCGACGGGTTCCACGTGCTCACCGCGCTCATCGAAGCCATCCGCCGCCGGCCCCTCTCGGTCCGCTTCCGCGAAGTCGCGAACGTGGTGGGGATCGCGCTGCTGCTCACGCTGATGCTCTACGCCTTCCGCAACGACGCGATGCGGAAGTGGTTCGAGTGAGGATCCTCGCGCTCGACACCTCCACCCCGACCACCTCCTGCGCGCTCCTCGAAGACGGCCGGATCGTGCGCGAGCAGGTCATCGGCCCGCCCGCCAGGGCGGGCGACGTCCTGCCGGCCGCCCTCGGCGATCTGGACGGCATCGACGCGGTCGCCGTCGGGGTCGGGCCGGGTTCGTTCACCGGGCTGCGCGTCGGCCTCGCCGCGGCGAAAGCGATCGCGTATGCCCGGCGGCTCCCCATCGCCGGGGCCTCCAGCCTGCAGGCGATCGCGCTCGACGAGCCAGGAGTCGTCTACGCCGCCACCGAGGCGCGCAAGGGCGAGCTGTTCGTCCAGCCGTTTCGGGACGGAGCGCCGGAGGGCCCGGTGCAGGTGATCCTGGCGGCGGACCTCCGCCTGCCGGAAGGCGCCCGCCTCGTGCGCAGGCCCCCGCGCGCGGCGGCGGTGGCACGCGTTTGTCTACCGCGCTTGCGCGGGGCATCGTACGATGCGGCGGCGTGCTTCTCCCTTGCACCCGACTACGTGCAGGGGTTTCCAGCCCGAGGCGGATGAGATGAGGAAGTACAAGGTGGCGATCGCGGGCGCGACGGGCGCCGTCGGCCGCGAGATGATCAAGGTGCTCGAGCAGCGCGAGTTCCCGGTCGGCGAGCTGGTCCCGCTCGCTTCCGAGCGCAGCGAAGGGCAGCACCTCGAGTTCATGGGCGACGAGGTGGTGGTGCGGCGGCTCAAGCCGGACTCCTTCGCCGGCGTGGACATCGCGCTCTTCTCGCCGGGAGCCACCGTCTCGCGCGAGTTCGCTCCCCATGCGGCGCGGGCGGGTGCGGTGGTCATCGACAACTCCAGCGCCTTCCGCATGGAGCCGGACTGCCCGCTGGTGGTCCCCGAGGTGAACCCGCGCGACGTCGAGCTGGCCTTGAAGCCGGGCGGACGCCGGATCATCGCGAACCCCAACTGCAGCACCATCCAGCTGGTGATGGTGTTGAAGCCGCTGCACGACATCGCCGGCCTGGAGAAGGTGATCGTCTCCACCTACCAGTCCGTCTCGGGCGCGGGCCAGAAGGGAGTCGACGAGCTGGAGACGCAGGCCCGGGCGCTCTTCAGCCTGGGCGAGCTGAAGAACGAGAAGTTCCCCCACCGCATCGCCTTCAACCTGCTGCCGGAGATCGGGAAGGACAGCGGCAACGGGTACACCGAGGAGGAGATGAAGATGGTGAACGAGAGCCGCAAGATCCTGGGGCTCGCCAATCTGGCGGTCTCCGCCACCTGCGTGCGCGTGCCGGTGTTCTACTGCCACTCCGAGGCGGCGCACCTCTTCTTCCAACGGCCGATCACTCCCGACCAGGCGCGAGACATCCTGCGCAAGGCGCCGGGCGTGAAAGTGGTCGACGACCTCAAGGAGCATATCTACCCGATGCCGCTGCTCGGCGTGGGCGAGGACGAGACGCTGGTCGGCCGCATCCGCACCGACCTGACGGCGCCGAACGGGCTCGCGCTCTTCGTCGTCAGCGACAACCTGCGCAAGGGGGCCGCCACCAACGCCGTGCAGATCGCCGAGCTGCTGATCCGCGAGCACGCTGACAAGCTGTCCGCTCGCGCCTAGGCTTGGACTGACAATTTGTCACTGCCGACCCGCGGCCTGCGGGCGGCGCACCGGCTGCCAGACTGGCCCCTTCCTTGCTATGACCGCTCGCGACATGCGCATCGCATCGGCTCTGCTCGCCGCGCTCACGCCCCTGGCGGCAAGCGCCGTCACGCTGACCGTCAACGGCTTTAGCCAGGAGCTGCGGATCGGGGCCAAGGACTGCAAGAGCCTGCAGCTGGTCGCGAGTTGGGACCTGCAAACCACGCCTACCGGAACCGACCGGGTCCGCTTGATCGGCGCGCGCAACGGCAGCGGCGCGTGCAGCAGCAGCGGCGCCACTACCCTGCCCGATCAGACGTTCCTCGATCGCCCGCCGACCGCGCAAACCGAGTCCACCACCGTCTCCGCGCAAGCCATGGTGCTCTCTTCGTCGGATGCCGGCGTCCAGCCTTGCGACGATCCCGACGTCGCCAGCCGCTCGTCGGCGAACCCGCTCACCAACATGCTCTGCGTGCAGTACTCGCTCACCTCGGGCGGCAGCGTGTCGACCGCGTCGGTGAACGTGAAATATGCGCTGGCGCCGCCCTTTCCTCCGATCGGCATCGGCGTGGCGCCGGGCGACGGGCACCTCAAGCTCAACTGGTCGCCGGGGGACCCGGCCGAGATCATCGTCCAGTACGACGTGCACGTCGAGCCGGAGATCGGCGGCGTTGACGGCGGGGTCGCGGCCACGGTCACCTCCGCCCACGCCGACGTCTCGACGACCGACGACGGACAGCCCCTGCAGAACGATGCAGGCTACTTCATCACCATCGTTGCAACAGATAGCTACGGCAACGTTTCCCAGCCTTCGATTGAAGTGCTGGGCATCCCCGTGGCCACGGCGGATTTCTACAGCCACTACCGCGACCAGGGCGGTAGCGCGCGCGGCTGCGCCAGCGGCGGCGCGTCCATCTGGATCGCGGGCATCGCGATCGCGCTTGCGCTCTTGCTCCGCCGGCGATCGAAGGCGCGCAATGGCGCTTCGCTTGTCGCACTCCTCGCGGTGCTTGCGCCCGCTGCGCATGCCGTTGAATCCGAGCGCCAGCCCCAGTTCCTGATCGGGTTCAAGATCGACCGCTACGACCCCAAGGTCGACTCGGAGCGGGGACTGACGGGCACGCCGTATCACGACGTCTTCGGCAACCGGAAGCCGCTCCGGTACCAGCTCGAGTTCGATTGGGAAGTCGCGCACCCGTTCGGGGCGCTGCTGGTCGGCGCCACCGTGGGCTTCTGGCAGAATTACGGGAAAGCGATCCTGCGCTCCTCGCCGCCCGGAAGCCCGCAGCCCTCGCAGGACACCACCGTCCTCAACGTGTTTCCTTTCGGGCTGATGGCGACGTACCGCTTCGACTGGCTCGCGAACCGATGGTCGCGATTTCCTTTCATCCCCTACGCGCAGGCCGGGCTGATGCGCGCGCTCTGGATGTCGTACAACGGGAAGGGAGACGTCTCGAGCGACCCGGTGAACGGCGGGCGCGGAAGGGGCTGGACGAACGGGTACACGGCCGCGCTGGGGCTGGCCCTCAGCCTGAACGTGATCGACGTCGAGCTCGCGCGCGAGGCGTATCTGGATACCGGCATCCAGCGCACGTCGCTGTTCGCGGAGTACGGGTGGACGTTCCTCAACAACTTCAACAGGGGCGGAGCGCTCATCCTGAACGACCGCGCCTGGCGCTTCGGGCTGGCGGTCGAGTTCTAGGCCCGGCCGCCGCCGGCGCTCAGGGTCTACGCTTGAGCCTGAGACACGGCTAACCCCAATGCTGCTCAGTTAGTGCAGGACGATGGAAACAGAGCTACGTCGACGTCGACGTCACGTCGACGTAACGTCGACGTGGTCGTGAGCGTGGACGGCGACGGCGACGGCGACGTGGCCGTGGGCGCCATCATCGACACAGTCTCGTGAGCATCCCCACGATCCGTTCGAGAAGCTCGTCGCCGCGTTGTTTTGTACTGGCATCGATCACC
>DATBZA010000176.1:0-10807 GCA_036513415.1 Myxococcales bacterium
GGCCACGTCGCCGTCGCCGTCGCCGTCCACGCTCACGACCACGTCCACGTAACGTCCACGTCGACGTTACGTCGACGTCGGCGTAACGTCGGCGTCGACGTAGCTCTGTTTCCATCGTCCTGCACTAACTGAGCAGCATTGCGGGCTAATCCGGTTTCTTCTCGACGCCGTTTTCCGCGCGGCGCCGGATCGGCGGCACCGGCGTGCCGCCCCCCTCGGCCTCCTCGGCGCCGATGGGCTCGCCCGCGGCCGCTGCTTCCGGCGATGCCGCCTCCAGCGGCGAGGCGGGATGCTCCGCAGGAGCCGCTTCAGCGTGCTCTTCGTGCCCCCGCTCGGCGGCGGCCGGACCGGTTGCCTTGGGCCGGTCCTTCTGCGCGGGCGGAGCGAGCGGAATTCCCGCCTGCCACAGCCGGCGCTCGGCCTGCGCGAGGCGCTCCCGCACCAGCTCGAGCTCGCCCTTGGTCACGAGGTAGACACGGTTGTTCGTCTCCGCGCGGCCCTTGTGCTTCCTCAGCTCGTCCCGCA
This sequence comes from Myxococcales bacterium, assembly GCA_036513415.1. GTDB lineage: Bacteria > Myxococcota > Myxococcia > Myxococcales > 40CM-4-68-19 > 40CM-4-68-19. Next base: position 526 of record DATBZA010000176.1, read on the forward strand.
GCTCCTGCTCGCGGCGCCTCGCGTCCCGCGCGTGCTTGTCCGCCGCCGCGACCTGGCGCTCGAGCTCGCTCTTTGCGGCCTCGAGCTGCTCGCGTGTGGATTGCAGCTCGGGCGCAGGCGCGGGCGGAGCGACCTGGGCGACCGGACCCGGCCGCTCCTGAAGCTCCCGATTCCGCGCCTGCACCTTCTCGATCTCAGCGCGAAGCTGCGCCTCCGCGGCCTTCGCCGCCTGGAGCTCCCGGCGCGCGTGCACCTCCGCCGCGTGCGCGTCTTCGGTCAGCTTGCGCGCGTGGGCGAGGTCTTCCTCCAGCTCCGCCTCGCGGGCCCCGCGCGGCTGAGTCTTCCCGCCTCGCGCGTCCTGGCCCTTGCGCCGCGCCTCGGCCAGCTTCTCCCGCGTCTCCGTGAGCTGGCTGGAGCGGACCTTCATCTCCTCCTGCGTCCGCCGCAGCTCGGCCCGGGCGGCCTCGGTTTCCTTGCGCGCGGCGTCCGCCTCCTCGCCGAGCCCCTTGACAGCGCCGGCGGCGGACTGGCCCTGGAAAAAGAACACGACCGCCAGCACGACCGCGACGACGGCGACGATGAAGGCGAAACCGACCATTCTCCGCTCCAGGAAGGGGCGGAAGAGCCTAGCGAAAAAAAGCAGCGGGTGCGAGCGAAAGCAGGGCGACCGCCCGGTCAGATGGTCGGCGCTGGACCCTTCAACTCCTGATAGACCGCCTCTTCCAGCCCTTTGCGGTGCTCTTTTCCCGGGTGAAAGGTGTAGCGCGGGCCCGTGAAGCGGACACCCGCCACCGCGTGATCGCGGACCTCCTCGATCCGAACCGCCACCAGCGCGCAGGGAAACGGCGCCGATTCCATCAGCTCCTTCTCCACCACCGCGGTCCCACGCAGTCCGTAGCAGAGGTCGTCGCCGAGGACCTCGATCGCCACCTTCGGGTTCACGCGGATGTTCCGCAGCGCCCGGTTGCGCAGGTCTACCGCCAGGGCCACGGTCAAGGGGTTGCGGGCCACTGCCCAGGTCATCAGCGAGGTCACCGGCGCGCCCTGCTCGTTCACGGTGGCGACCACCAGGGCCTTTCCGCCGAGCAGGAACTGCACCAGCTGCGGGGGCATCTCGGCAGGAGCGTTCTCGGACATGACTCCCGCGTCAGGTCAGGGGCAAGCGGCGATGCCGGCCGCGTGCAGGCGGGCCCGGAACACCGCGCAGGCCTGGTCGCGCTCGGCGCCGTCGAGTTGAGCGGCAACGAGCGAGAGCACCGCCGCCGGGTCTGCCGCGCCCGCACCCAGCGCCCGTGCGGCGGCGAGCGCGGCGCGCGAGGCGCCGGTCAGATCGCCGCTCGCGTCAGCCCACGCCCAAAGAGCACCGGCGAGGACCGCGGAGGCAGGACCCCCGACAGCGAGGGGCCGTGAGAGATCGAGCTCGCCGGTCGGGTCTCCTCCCGGCTCGGAGCTAGCCAGGTACCCGGGGTCGCCCGCGGCCACGGCGCCGAGGAACAGCGCGATGCCCTCGGCTTCGTCGGGATGGACGGCTGCCACGCCGCGAAGCTGCCGGCGCACCATCTCGCGCGTCACTGCTCCGGGATTGAGCGCCAGAGGGAGGCGCGCGCCCCGGGGGCCCTGACCGAGCGTGAAAGAGTCCGTGCGCGCGTCGTAGCGCAGGCCGGGCCCCGCTGAATCATCCACCAGGACCGGCGCAGGCAGGAGGGCCTCCGCACCGGCTGCCAGGAGGAACTGCCGCGCGCGATCCATCGCCGCGTAGTGTCCGAGAAGCGACACGCAGGGCAAGGTCCGCGCCACCAGCGCTCCCGACACTCTCCGCCTGAGCGCGCAGTCCGGGACCCGGGCTGAATCGGTGGAGGCGCCCAGCATCATCATCGCGGCGGGCCCGCGCACGGCCGCAAGGTCGGTTCCCGGCAGCTCCACTTCCTGCCCAGCCAGCTCGCCGGACAGCCGATCCACGCCGAGGACCGCGACGCGGTCCGGCAGGGCTGTGCCGCCGCAGGCGGCCGCGAGTGCAAGAAAGGACAGAACCCTGCGCATGGGCGCTACAATGTAGATCGATGCGGCTCTCCATCGCTAGTAAGGTCTTCCTCGGATTCGTCGCGGTGTTGGTTTGTAGCGCCGCGGTCTCCGCCTACGGCGTGGCACGCCTGCAGCGCATCGGGAGGGGACTGTCGCTTCTTTCACGACCCTACATGCCGCTGACCCGCGCGGTCTCGACGCTGGAGGCGTTCCAGAAGGAGCGCGAGCGGAGCATGGACAACGTGCTCGACCAGTCGGATCCGAAGGAGCGGGCCAAACTGATCGAGCTCGACCGGACGTACTTCGCCCGGGTCGTCGGCGAGCGGCTCGCTTATGCGCAACAGTTGCTGGCTGCGGCGCAGCAGACGGCCACGGATCGGGATGCCCTCGACCGTATCGCCGCACGGCTCTCCGCGGTGGCGGCGCGCGTGACCGATGAAGAGAAGGCCGCGGCCGCCCTCACGGCGCGCCTCGCGACCGTGCGAGGAGCGGCCTCGGAGGAAGCCTCGCTGGCGGACGCCATCGTGCGGCTCAGGACGGCGCAGCGGCGCGTCGATCTCGAGGTCCGCGCGCTCGGCCAGGTCCTGCAGGACCAGATGAACCAGGGTGTGGACGAGGCGGAGAAGCAGGAGCGGGCCGCGCGCTGGGCCATCCTGGGGTTGTCCGCCATCGCCCTGCTGGTCGGGCTCCTGGTGATGTGGCTGTCGCAGCGCGCCCTGCGGCCGATCCGCACGCTCACCGAAGCGGCCCAGCGGCTGGGCCGCGGCAGCCCGGAGTCCGTGGCCGTGCCGGAGCAGGGCGGCGACGAGCTGGCGACGCTGGCGCGCGAGTTCAACGCCATGGCCCAGCGTCTGGCCGCCCGCGAGCGCGAGCTGCGCGCGCAGGGAGAGGCGCTGCTCCGCTCGGAACGGCTGGCCGCCATCGGTCGGATCGCGGCGCAGATCACGCACGAGATCCGCAATCCCCTCTCGTCCATTTCCCTCAATGCCGAAGAGCTCGGCGAGAGGGCCCCGGACGCGCGCGAGCTGTGTGACGCCATCGTGCGGGAGGTCGATCGGCTGACGGGAATTACCGAGGAATACCTGCGGTTTGCGCGGCTGCCCAAGCCGCAGGTCCAACGGGCCGACGTCAACGACACCGTGCGCGACCTGCTCGACTTCGTACGGCCCGAGCTCGAGGCGGGAGGCGTGCGGGTGACGGCGTCCCTCTCCCCAGGGCTGCCGCGCGTGCTCGCCGACGTAGCGCAGCTCCGGCAGCTCCTGCTGAACCTGCTGCGCAATGCCCGCGAGGCCATGCCGTCGGGCGGAAGCCTCCACCTGGCGACGCGGTCGGACGAGGGGCTCGTCTCACTCGAGATCCAGGACACGGGACAGGGCATCTCGCCGGAGCGGATGGAGCGGATCTTCGACCCGTTCTTCACCACCAAGGCGCGCGGAACCGGCCTGGGGCTGGCCATGGCCCAGGAGATTGCCCAGGAGCACGGCGGCCAGCTCCTGTGCGAGAGCGTGGTGGGGGAAGGAGCGGTCTTCACCCTGCGCCTGCCCGCCGCTCCGCTTCTGGAGCAGGCGCAGGCCCAAGCGATTGCAACCGCTTGACCTGGCGAATATCCTCCGCCGCCCTCGATGAAAGACCCCGTCCAGAAGAGCGTCCTGCCCAACGGGCTGCGGGTGGTGACGGTGGAGCTGCCGCATCTGCATACCGGCATGATCGCGGCCTACGTTCGCGCCGGCTCGCGCCACGAGGATCCGGCGCGCAACGGCGTGTCGCATTTTCTCGAGCACCTCTTCTTCCGCGGCAGCGAGGCGTATCCCGAAGGGCGGGCGATGAACGCGCTGGTCGAGGACTGCGGCGGCTCGCTGAACGGCGTCACCACGCGCGATCACGGCTACTATTTCTCGCCGGTGCATCCCGAGCGGCTGGAAGTGCCGATCGCGGTGCTCGGCGACATGCTGGCGCGGCCGCTGTTCAAGGAGCTCGAGCTGGAGCGCGAGGTCATCCTGGAGGAGATCCTCGACGAGGTGGACACGGACGGCCGCGACATCGATATCGACAACCTCTCCAAGCGCGCCTTGTTCCCCGAACACCCGCTCGGGCTCAAGATTGCCGGAACTCGCGAGACGGTGGGCGCGCTCACCGAGGAGCACCTGCGCGCCCAGCACGCCAGGGCGTACGGAGCGCGCAACCTCGTGCTCGCCGCGGCGGGTCCCCTGCGCCACGATCGCGTTCTCGACCTGGCGCACAAGCACTTCGCCAGCCTCCGGCCCGGCGAGGCACTCGGCGACACCGAGCTGAACGGCGCGCCCCGTGGACCGCAGCTCATCGCGGTAGATCACACCGAGTCCCAGATGGAGGTGCAGGTCTCATTCCGTACCCCGCCCGAGGAGCACGCGGACTTCCCGGTCCTGCGCGTCATCAAGCGCCTGCTCGACGACGGCCTCGCCTCGCGCCTGCAGCTCCACCTGGTGGAGAGCAAGGCGCTGGCGTATTCGGTCGGCGCGGGCATGGACGGCTTCAGCGACTGCTCCGTGTTCGAGGTCGGCTGCGCCTGCGCGCCGCGCAAGTCGCCCGCTGCGATCGCCGAGATGCTTCGCGTGCTGGCCGACCTGCGCGAGGCGGACGTTCCCGACGACGAGCTCCTCCGCGCGAAGAACAAGTCGCGCATCTGGCTGGAGTTCTCGCTCGACTCCCCCGCCGAGATGATCGGCTGGTTCGGCGCCGGCGAGCTGCTGCGTCCGCCGGCGGAGTCGTTCCAGAGCTGGCTGTCCCGGGTCGAGCGGGTCACCGCTGCCGACGTGCGCCGGGTCGCGAATGCCGTCTTCCGCCGGGAGAACCTGGTCGCCTGCGCGGTCGGCCCGCTCTCCGGACTGGAAAAGAAGCTGCGCGCCGCGGTGGAAAGCGCGCTGTGATCGATCCGCTCGGCGGCATTTCGGAGCCGGCGCCGCCGGAGGCCGAGGCGGAGCCGCAACGCACCACCCGGCCGCCGCGGCCGACGACCTGGGCGCTGCTCCTGGTGATCGCCCTGGCCTTCCTGGCCGAGGCGCTGGTGGGGCGCGATCCAGCCGTGGAGAGCACCATTGCCCTCTTTCGCCTGGGCGCCCTCTACGGGCCCGCGGTGCGCGACGGCGATTTCTGGCGGATCGGTTCGTACGCGCTGCTGCACATCGGCTGGGTGCATTTGCTGGTGAATGCCTACGCGCTCTGGATCCTCGCGCCGCAGCTCGAGCTGACCTACGGATCGAACGTCACGCTCGGCCTCTTCTCCGCGACCGCGCTGGCCGGAGGCGCTGCCAGCGCGATCTGGGGTTTCCACACCGGCAACGCGCACCTGGCAGCCGGCGCCTCCGGCGGAATCTTCGGTCTCTTCGGGGCGACCGTCGCGCTCTACCTGCGCGTCCGCAAGGGCTTGCCCGAGCCCGTGCGCCGGAGCATCGTCCGCGCGATCGCCATCAACCTCCTGATCAATCTCGCCATCGCCTTCAAGGCCCCGGTGGACAACGCGGCGCACCTGGGCGGCCTCCTTTCCGGGGTGCTGCTCGGCCTGGTGGCGCCGCTGTTGCGCGGGGAACGGCTCCTGTGGCACGGGGCCGCGCGGATCGCCCTGGTCGTGTCGGCTCTGGCGCTCGCCTCGATGGAAGGAGCAGCCGTTGCCCGGGCGGTCAAACCGCGGCCGCGGACGCTGCGCGGACCCGGCGTCGAGGCGCAGGTGCCGTGGCTGCTGGTTCCGGTGCAGCCCGGGGTTGCGGGGCTGCCCGGGGTGGTGGAAGCCCATCTTCGGTTCGAGGAGCGGCCGCTGCAGATCGGCCCCGGCGAGGACGCCGTCCGCATCGGCGAACGGACCTGGCTTCGGCGGCGCGCGTCCGAGGACGGAGGAGAGCAGGGGGTCTACGAGGCCGCGGACGGCAAGGGCACGCTCGTCATCGAGTTCATCTGCTGGGACGCCGTGTGCCGGGGTGCGGCGGGGGATGCGATGGTGGCGCAGATCGCCCGCACTGCCCGTTCTCTGCAGTGAAAGTCAAGCCTGTTTTCGCGCGCCCGGAGTGGTAAATTTCTTCCCATGCGCGAGTTCCTCTACCGGCTGGTGCGCCGCCTCCACGAGGAGACGCGCCCGCTCTCGCGCAACAAGCACTTCCACGCCTTCGCCGGTGAAGCTGCCCAGGCGCTCCGGATCGACCGCCACTTGCGCGACCTCGAGCAGCACCTCGAGCTGCTGCGGGAGCGCGGCGAGCGTCCGCGCGTGCGCGCCCTGCGCGGCGGATCCCTCCAACTCATCCTGAAGCATCCCACCCTCTCCGTCGTGCGCACGGCCACGCTGTCGCCGGAGGAAGTCGCGTTGCTGGCGCGCAGCCCTGCCGGCGCGTGGGCCCTGGGCGCGGCCGACACGGCGGACGCGAAGCCCGCCATCAAGCAGGTTTAGCGGGCGGGCGCCTGGGTAGGGCAGGCGTACGGGGGAGTGGGAGGTCGCCCCCTTGAATCACGCCGCGGCGTGTCCCTATCCTAAAAGTGATCTCCGGTCTTCGGAGAGTTGGAAGCAACGCAGTTGCACCAAGGCGCCCGCACGGGCGCCGCTTGCGAAAGGCAGAACCGGAATGGCTACAGGTACCGTGAAGTGGTTCAACGACGCGAAGGGCTACGGATTCATCACTCCAGACGGCGGCGGCAAGGACGTGTTCGTCCATCACACCGCCATCCAGATGGAGGGGTTCCGCAGCCTCGCGGAAGGTCAGAAGGTGGAGTACGAAGTCACCGAGGGTCCCAAGGGCCCGCAGGCGGCGAACGTCCGGAAGGTCTGACGACGAATTCCGCAGCACACCACGGAACCGCCCGGCGCCGTTCAGGCCCGGGCGGTTTCGTTTTGACCGGCTATTTCAGATACCAGACGAAGTTCAGACGGAGCCCGTACGCGCTGGCTACGTCCGCCGCGAAGCCCGGCCGGTTGGGAGTCTGGTGCCAGTTGACGAAGAGCTCGGGGCTGAGCGCGAACCAGGGGTTGACGCGAGCGTCGTAGGACAGCCCTCCCGCCAGGGCGAGGCCGGTGGAGGACGAGTAACCGCAGCAGTAGCCGGAGGTGTAGTCGATGCCGCCCACGCCGACTCCCGCGTTCAGGTTGAGCCCGTTTCCCGCGCGGTCGCCGATCAAGACCGTCTGCCCGCGAATGGTGAACGTCCAGGAGGCGAAGTCAGCGCTCTGCGGGTAGCGGCCCGCGTCCACGGCGAAGTCCATGAAGAGCTGAAAGCGATCGGAGAAGCCGTATCCAAGGCGGAAGTCGAGATCGAGCGCCCCGGTCCGCGCCGGTCCCTCGTTCGACAGGTACGCCGAACCGCCACCCAGCCCGAACGAAAGCAGAAGGCCTTCGCGGGCCTGCATCGGGGGCCGCTGGGGCCGCCAATAGGCGTCGTCACCAACGCGCTGGGCGTACGGACCCCCGGCCGGCGGGGGAACGGCGGATTCCACTGCCGCGATGTGCAACCCCAGGGCGACGGAGTTGAAGAAGAAATCCAGGAACGTGATCCCGGTATCGCCCGAAACCCGCACCGATGCGGAGCCGGTGTGGGATGCGCTCGCACGCGTGCCGCCGGACTCCTCCGCGCGCAGCGGAAATGGGGCTGCCAGCAGCAGAATGCCGAGCGCTCGCAAGGCCGTCCTCATCGCTCCTGTAGACCTCGCGCCGCCCCTTGCGGCCACCGGTTCATAACAAGCGAGCGCCTCGCCGGCCTCCCCCGGCGACCAACTGGCCGCAACCCGCGCCGACGTCCTGTCCGCCGGAATAGCGGATGGCAAATGGCATCCTGGCTTCCGCCAGCACGTCCAGGAACGCGCTGCGCGCCTGGCGAGTCGCACGCTGGAACCCCCCGGTTGCGCCGTTGACGTCGATCAGGTCGATCTTCACCAGCTTCGGATCGAGGAGCCCGCACAGGGCGCGCGCGTCGTCCGGCGAGTCGTTGACCCCGCCGAGCAGCACGTACTCCACCAGCACGCGCGTCCGGCGCGCTCGGGCATGATCGAGGAGGGCGGCGACGAGCTCGGAGCTCGGGTGCACCTTCTCGATCGGCATCAGCGGCAGCCGCTTGCGGGCCACGGCGTGCGTGAGCGACACGGCCAGCCGGAACTTGTGCCCCTCGGCGGTGAAGCGGCGGATCTGGGGCACGATGCCCGCGGTGGAGAGGGTGATCGAGCGCGCGTCGATGCAGGCGCCTGAGGGATGACAGAGGATGCGGGCAGCGCGGATGACCTCGTCGTAGTTGAGGAAGGGCTCGCCCATTCCCATGAACACGACGCCCCGCACGGGGCGATCCGCCTCTCCCCGGATGGCGAGCACCTGGCCCACGATCTCCGCGGCCTGGAGGTTGCGCTGGAAGCCGAGCTCGCCGGTGGCGCAGAACGCGCAGGCGAGCGCGCAGCCCGCCTGGGAAGAGACGCAGACGATGTACTTCTTCTCCTTGTTCTCGTAGGCGCTGGTGTCCGCTCCCGGCGCTTCGCAGGGCACCGGAATGCGCACGGCCTCGACGCGCGCGCTGTCGCGCAACTCGAACAGGTACTTGACGAATCCGTCGGCGGCGGGCTCGCGCGCGGCCACCTGGAGCGGCTCGGCGGTGCTCCCGGCCTCGATGCGCTCGAGCAGCTCGCGCCGGACACCGCGAACCGATCGCAGGTCGCGCTCGCCGCGCTGCACTGCCGCGGCCAGCACCTTGCGCCCCACGTCCTCCGTCACCCCGAGCGGCGCGTATTGGTCGGGGAGCATGCCGCAGCGGTGCATCACGCCGGTGATCTACTGGAAGTCGAGCGTGACCTCCAGGGCATCCACCGGCACCAGGTTGGCTAGACTGTTGTAGGTCGGCGTACTCCGGTTTCGGGTGTTCATCAGGAAGTAGAAGCTGCCGTTCGGCTGCAGGTAAGCGGTCGGACGGAGCAAGGTTGCGAACGACGAGCCGACGAGCGGGTACGCAACGAAATCCCAGCGCGAATTGCCGCCGTTCCAGATGTAGACCGGCGCGCCGAAGTACGGCGGATTGAAAGTGCGCAGCGTGAGGCTCAGGTTGATCGCCGTGTCCGGGGAGCCCATGCCGGAAGGGGCCGCGATCAGGAGGCGGCTCGCTGACTGCCTGCTCAGCACCCACACGTCGCTGGTCGGCGTTCCGCCCACGGCGCCGCCGAAGAGCATCGTGGCGTTGTTGTTCAGGTAGCCGAGTTGGCCGAGCATGACGGCCCGCGTGCGCGCTCCCGGGGCGAGCGCCGGAGCGGCGTCGAGGGTCAGCTTCCGCCAGGGAAACCCACCAACCGGCATCGGCGCGGTGAGGTCGAGCTCCCAGACGTCCTGCAGCGGACCGGTCGCGTCGCTCCCCCCGTACAGGGTGAGCTTCCGGTACTCGTTGAACGCGATCGCGGAGCCGGAGCGGGGAGTCGGCTTCGTGCCGGCGGTCGGCACCACGTTCCAGGTGATCTGGGTCTGCGCGACCGTTCCCGCTGTAGCGTTGGTGCACGGCGGCGTCGCTGGCGGCGTGTTGTTACAGACCACCGAGATCGTCCCCCTCCAAAGGTCGTTCTGCAGTCCTGAAGTCCCGGCGGGCCCGTTCGCCCGGGTTCCGCCAAACATGTAGACGCTGACGCCGTCGGCGGAGGTGTCATCGGTCGAGGTGAGGGCCTGCCCAGTCCGGTAGCCAATCTGCCCGGCGGCCGCCGCGGTGGCCCACTGCGCATTCGTACACGTGCTCACCTGGAAGGTCGGGGCCGCGGAGCCGAAGGTGAAGGTCGTCAGGTACTGACACGCGGCCCCCCCGTTCGCCAAGTCGTTGTTTGCTCCAGGCTGGCCAGCGGGAATGATCCCCTGTCCGCCGACCATCACGGCGCCTTGGAAGAAGTTCTGAATGGTGCCGGAGGGGACCGGGATGCTGAACAACACGGTCGAGGCCATCCCGGCATTCGGCGCCAGCAGGCGCGGACTCGGCGTCCCCAAGTTCGTGCCCTCGCCGGTCTCGTCCCACCAGCCGAGGTAGATGTTGGCGCCGATGGTTTTGCTCCCGTAGGCGAAGAGGTTGTTCGTGAGGGTGCCGTCAGGCTTGACCCCGCCCGCAACGACCACGTTCAGATTGTAGTTGATGCCGGTGCACGCGCCGCTGGTGCAATTGTAGGAGCCCCCGGGGGCGAGCGCGGTCCCCGCCCGCGAAATTGTGGCCAGCTGCCCCGCGGTGGCGAGGCCGTACGGAATGTAGTTGGACGGGAACGGGCCGGGGCTCGATGTCTGGGTGTTCGTCTGCACCGACGT